>NZ_JAPELK010000006.1:0-449172 GCF_029813005.1 Hahella sp. CR1 | reverse complement strand
GTTCTTTTCGCGGAGGGACACGGTGGCGCCAAGCAGGCATTGTGACTGCCGGGTGTCTCAATCATCAGGTAAAAAATAGAGTTGGTAGAGTTTTTCATACTCGCCAGAGTCCTTTAGGCGATCAAGGGCTTGTTGCCACTTATCAACGGTTTCGTCAGGGATGTTGTTGGAAAAAGCAATATATCCTTCTGATACTAACAGCACCACTGGCGTTTGCTGAATTTGATCTGGCGATATTTCCGCTTCTTTTAACTTGCTTAATACTGTGCTTGAGGCCGACACTGTTAAATCAACCCTGCCTTTCTTCAGCATATTGAAACAGCCAACATAGCTTACGTTGGTATAGATGTTATTAAAGTGATAGCTGTTAAGGATTTTGTGATGTATTGCGCCATTTAGAACGCATATTGAGGAAACTTTTCTGGCGTCTTCTAATTTTGATATGCCTGTTGGAGCCGACTTCATTTCATAAAAATAATCTTCTTCTTTCTGAATGGGGCCAACCCATTTAACCATGTTTTCCCTATCTGGAGTTCTGCTGACATTAAACATCGCCAGGTCATTGTTTTTCGTGACCATCTGCATGCCTCTGGCGAAGGGGACTTCTTGAAACTTAGTGGAATGCTTCATTGTCAGCATCAATTCTCTAACGACTTCGATATTGAAGGCTCTTTTGCCGGAATGCTTTATGCCTCTAAGTTCACCAGCCTGGTCGGTATAAACCTGTCCTTCCACGTTATGAGTCAGAAAAGAAATTTCATCAGCCGTTACATTAGTGGTTATTAGAAGTGCGCCTAGCAACGCTAGTCTTATTCGCTTCATGGGAGCCTCCAAAGGGCGCGAAACACTGGGTCAGGGGTGTTTGGTTCGCCCAACGGCCGAGCTATGTTGCGCTGTAACGTCCATAGGGAGATAAAAACGGTCAGTGTTACAGGCCTGGATGTTTGAAGAGTAATCGATGAAGGTAATTATAGCAGTCTAAATACTAGCCACCTAACCACTAGGCAACTAACTCCAGCGTCTGTTGATAGGGGAGGCGCAAGGCGGAGAGGGCGTCTTCTTTGGATTTGATATTGGTGTAACCAATGACCAGTCCGTATTTCCTGTCTTTCTTCTGGGCGTACCACATTGAAAGCGGCAGCACCTGCAGATTATGCGACTGCCAGATATTGCAAAGCTCTCTGTCTTTGGCTCCGTGTTTCAGGAAGGCGACAATATGCATGCCGCCGTTCTGAAGCGGCATATCGAAGTAGTCGCCATACATTTCCATGAAGGCGTCATGCACCATTCTTCTTCTGGATTCATACAGAGATCGCATGCGCTTAAGGTGCTTGTAGAAAGCGCCGGAGGATATAAATGACTCCAGAATTTTCTGCGGAAGCAGCGGCAATCCTGTCTCAACCATTTCCGCCGTTTCGTAGAACTGTGGCAGCACGGCTTTGGGGATCACCACATAGGCGGTACGTAATGACGGCATGATGGTCTTGCTGAAGGTTCCCACGTAGATCACCCGATCAAAGACATCCAGGCTTTTTAACGAGGGAATATTCTTGCGGGCAAAGTGGAACTCCCCGTCGTAGTCATCTTCGATGATCCACGCTTGATTCTCTTGCGCCCAGTTCAGTAACTGATGCCGTCTCGGTAAAGACAGGCTGACGGTAAGCGGGCTTTGATGGGAGGGTGTGGTGACGACAAATTTCGCATCGTTATGATGGGCGGCCAGAAAGTCGACGTTGAGGCCGTCCGAATCCACGGGCGCATAGAAGAGGGTTGGGACGCGTCTCTCTAACAGCTTTTGACCAAAGAAGTACCCAGGTTCTTCAAAAACGACTTTATCGTGGTTTGACGCTATCGCCTCAAAGATAAGCCTAAGACTGGAGTTATAGCCATTGGTGATGAAGATCTGGTCTGCGGAGCAGTCTATGCCCCGTGAAATATTCAGGTAGTTTGCGATCGCCTGCCGAAGGGGGAGGTGTCCCATCACAGACGGATGGTTCATGTCCTCATAGGTCATGGAACGGGCCACTTTTCCTGATAGAAGCAGCCACTTTTTATATGGAAACTCATCCAGCGACGGAATGCCGAGCTGAAAGAATCCCCGCGCATCCCGAAAATCCACGATCTTTCTTAAATCCGGGTCATCAAGCTTGTTTGGCGCATGATTCCGGTAAGCGGCATCGATGACCAAATCCGGGTTAACGAGGGTTCCCCTGGGTCCACGACTGACAAGGTAACCCTCGCCAATCAAAATATCATACGCCGACTCAACGGTTTTTTTGGCGACGCCCAGCTCTTGCGCCAGGTTGCGTATGGAGGGCGCCCGCTCGCCGGGCTTCAGATCGCCACTATGTATGGCGTTTATAAAGCGATCATAGATATCTTTGTAGCCCACCCTATGTCCTACTTAAAAATACGAATTTTGTACCCTTAAAATACGTCATTTTTCCCCATAATTCATCACCAGTCCGCCAGGTTGATTGGCGTCCGGGACGACCCGTATAGCGCCTTATCGTTGTCTGGCCTCTAGCTGTCATAGATATCCTGATCCCGAAGGTGAGTAGTATGAATCTCTTGCACATCAAAGTGAGTCCAAATCTATATGGTTCCGCGTCGAGGGAAGTGTCCGACTACCTTGTCGACCGCCTGAAAATGAAATACCCGGATATCAATGAACATGTGCTCGACCTGTCGCAAGAACCCTTGCCGCATCTGGACGGATTCACGATTGAAGCCTTCTTTACCAGGCCTGAAGAACGGACCGAGCAGCAACAAAACGCCGTCAAACTTTCAGACAAAATGATCGACATGCTGTTCGCCAGCGAACTGATCGTCCTGTCGTCACCGATGTGGAATCTGGGATTGCCCTCTGTGTTAAAGGCCTGGTTTGACCATGTCACCAGAGCAGGGCGGACCTTCAAGTTTACGGAAGCGGGCGGCAAGGTAGGGTTGGTTCAGGATAAAAAAGTGTACGTCGTCATGGCGAGCGGAAGCGTCTTTTCAAGCGGCCCCTTTGTCAGTCATGACCAGTTTACCCCCTATGTAAAAGTGGCGTTTGAATACATCGGCGTCACCGATGTGAATATCGTGCGGGTTGATGGCACGCACGATCCGCTGACCCGCACATCCGCCGTACCCAACGCGATTTCCAGCGTTGATGAAATGTATATCTAGTTACCCGGATTCCGATCTCCAAACTTTTACGTTTAATCATCAGGCGCATGCCTGATTAATAAAGACCAGGAAAATTACCATGCGAGTACAACTTAAAGGCTTGATGAAAATACCGTTGATTGCGCTATATCTGAGTGTGTTTTCTCAAGCCGGCTATGCGGAAGACGCGGATTATGCCGCCGAAGGCGAGCGACGGGCTAAGGTTGCCGGTGAGTCACTGTTGGGCGCGCCGGCGCCGACATTCAAGATCAAGGATATTGACGGCGGAACGATCGATCTTGCTCAAATTTACGGCGATAAGCCCGTTTATCTCAAATTCTGGGCGACTTGGTGCGGACCTTGTCGTGAACAGATGCAGGGCTTTGAAGAGATCTACAAAAAGTACGGCGATAAAATTCAGGTCGTTGCGATCAATACAGGGATAAGCGACACCCTGGAATCCGTTACTGAGTTTCGTAAAAAGGTGGGATTGACCATGCCAATCACCATCGACAACGGGGAGTTGGCGCGCGCCTTTCAATTACGCGTTACCCCTCAGCACGTGTTAATCGATAAAAAAGGCGAGTTCGCCTATTTCGGACATAAAGATGATCAGACGCTCCATCAGGCGCTGGATAGCGTCGTCGCGGAAAAGCCTGCTGAAAAACCACTCAACAACCCTGACCTGGCGCTCAACGATGAAGGTTATAAAAAAGGAGATACGGCGCAGGATGTGTCTTTCTCAACCATTGATGAGCAAGCGCTAAATTTTCGTTTTAACACGTCAAACAGCAAAAAAGTGGCTGTTGTGTTCTTCGCGCCATGGTGTGAATGGTATCTAGAGGAAACGGAACCCAAGACCTCAAAAGCCTGCACTCAGGTTCGCGAACTGCTGGAAAGCAAATCCAAATCGACCGATGTGCAGTGGGTGACCGTTTCGAGCAACCTATGGACGTCGGCTGCCGACCTTAAAGATTATCGCAAGAGCTATGCCGCCATCCCACCAATCGTATTCGATGACGACGGAGAGCTGTTTAAGCAATTTGGCGTCAATCAAATACCCACTATCACCGTCATTGAGCCTAACGGGGTTATTAGCCTGAAATCTTCGATCCAGGATGAGGATTTCGATATCACCTTACAAACTATTTCATCCTTCAAATAGGCTGAATTAACCAGAAATAGCTGAACTAACGGGAAATAGCTGATCTAACAGAAAGTATAGGAAGCAGGCGCTGAATGAAACTCTTCATGCAATTAGTGACGACTTGGTTGGTTGTCTTGCTATGTTCGCAACAAGCCATAGCGAATGAACCACTGGAAAATCAGCGCCTGCTTTCGATCGCTATTGCGCTGGAATCAGATCACCCTGCCGCTGGCGGCACGCTGGAGCTGGCGTTAACAATGACGCCCCAACAAGGCTGGCATGGCTATTGGCTTAACCCTGGCGACGCAGGTTTTCCAACCAAGTTTAGCTGGCAGCTTCCGGATGGCGTGACAGTAGGGGAGATGCAATACCCGGCCCCAAGCCAGCTGTTAACCGCTGATATCATGAACTACGTTTATCCCGGCGAGTTCACGCTGCTGACACGGGTAAAGATTGATAACAGCGTTGCGGAGGGAAGCTCACTTCCCATAAAACTCGATGTCAGTTATCTGGTTTGCAGTCCCTCTGTGTGCCTGCCTGAACAGCAACAGGTTGAAACCACGCTGGTTGTCGGTGACGGGCGCGTTTCCGAAGATCGCGCGCATAAATTCGCTCAATGGCGACAAAAGTTAGCCAAACCACTGGGCGCCAAAGGACGGTTTTCCGTTGAAAACGGAGAGTTTTATCTCGCCTTGCCGCTACCGAGCGCAATTGAAAGTGATAACGCTCATATCTATCCCGTCATTAATCATACGATTGCAAATAACGCCAAGCAGACTCTCTCCCATGACGGCGATGTTCTTCGCATGCAAACGCAAGCGGGCGATGAGCTGGGTGAACGATTTCAGGGCGTCCTGGTGCTGGATAACGGCATAGCGCTGAGTTTTGAGGCGGATAAATCCGAGCGCGCGGCCTTACTATCTGAAGCGAAAAACAACCGCAGCGATTCATCGATCAAAAATACGTGGCTTCTGGGCGCCACGGCCTTTTTCGGCGCAATTCTGGGCGGTTTACTGCTCAACATCATGCCCTGCGTATTTCCTATATTAAGTTTGAAGATATTAAGCCTTACGCATCAGGAATCTGAAAAAGACGCCAGGTCCGGCGCTGTTGCGTATACGTTTGGCGCTGTCCTGGTATGTGTGTTATTGGGCGGCGTGATCCTGGGCCTGCGAGCGCTGGGGCATCAAATCGGCTGGGCGTTTCAGCTCCAGAGCCCAGCGGTGATCGCAGCGTTGATTGTCTTAATGAGCGCCATTGGATTCAATTTAGCTGGCCTCTTTGAAATCGGAACCATGACTTCCGGGTCTCGGCTGCAAGATAAAAAAGGTCCGATTGGCGACTTTTGGACCGGAGTTTTAGCCGCATTTATCGCTACACCTTGCACGGGGCCTTTCATGGCGACCGCTTTGGGGGCGGCCTTGGTGTTGCCCGCCGGCATCGCATTTACGATCTTTGCGGGCCTGGGTTTTGGCATGGCATTACCGTTGTTGTTGGTGAGTTTTATTCCCGCATTACGCGCACACTTACCGAAGCCCGGCGCCTGGATGACGACAGCCAGACGCGTACTTTCTCTGCCGATGTTTGTGACGGTCATTGGCTTAATCTGGGTTTTGATGCGCCAATCAAACAACGATTATGTTTTGTCCGTGCTCGCAGCTGCGATGTTGTCGGCGTTTGGTTTATGGATAACCGGTTTATGGCAACAATCGCAACGTCGAGGAGAGTGGTGGCCCGCTATCTCATTAACGCTATTGCCTTTATTGGCGGTGATCAGCTGGATATCGCCCACTCATGCCTCTTCACAACTTGAGCAGAAAGAAGCCTCAGAAGCGGTTGCGTTTAATCAGGATCAGCTGAGCGCATTGCGTGAAAAACAAGATGTGTTTCTGTATTTCACCGCCGATTGGTGCCTGACCTGCAAGGTAAATGAAAAGACCTCCATCGATCAAAAAGACGTAAAAGAAGCATTTAAGCAAAGCAACGTCGTCACCATGGTCGGCGACTGGACCAGCGGCGATAGCAAGATAACCGAATTCCTGTCCCAACATGGCCGATCCGGTGTGCCTCTCTATCTATGGTATAAACAAGGGACAGGTACACCGTTGACCTTGCCCCAGGTTTTGACCCCGTCGGTGTTGATTAATCAGGCCGGGGGTTAGTGCTCTCTGGGCAGAGGCTGGAGTGTGATTAGAGTGGGGGGCTTGTCTCTGCTGGTTATGGCGAGCCATATCCCCTTGTTCAATTCCCCTTAATTCAATCCAAAGTAGACAACGTTACCGACGCCACATATTGTTGCGGCAATGAGACCAGACCCAAATCCCCACATTTCGCTTGTAACCGCCATTTCCACTGATGAGCTGGAGTCATGCGACTTTTCCTTCGAAATCACGCATGAGATTGTCTCTCCATATGATGACGTAGAAAAAATCCGTTCTGTCGGTCGGTTTCGCTCTGATCGTTGAGAGTTGGAATGGCATGGCGGAAATTGCGGAGATAGCCGTCGACCGTAACGCACGCGGCCAAGGCGTAGGTATGATTCTACTTGGCGCTACAGAAGAATGGGCGCAAGAACAGGGTTTCCGTTTCATTCGCCTGGAAACCCAGTCAACCAATCCAGCAGCATGCAAGCTATATGCTCGTGCAGGATACAGGCTGGAAGGTTTTGATCGGATGCTTTATGCAAACAGCGAAAACGCGGGAGAAACGGCTTTGTTTTGGTATCGCAATCTAAAGGCGTGATCAACGAGTTTGGAAATTGGAAATCAGATATGGCTTGTTGTGAACGACGAACAGCCTTTAACAGAAGAGCGATTCGAAAGGGCCAAAGCCTGTGGGGTTGTCATGACAAACAGAAACGCCGACACGCCATTCGT
The DNA here is from genome assembly GCF_029813005.1 of Hahella sp. CR1. Taxonomy (NCBI): domain Bacteria; kingdom Pseudomonadati; phylum Pseudomonadota; class Gammaproteobacteria; order Oceanospirillales; family Hahellaceae; genus Hahella; species Hahella sp. CR1. The sequence continues at coordinate 441,999 of NZ_JAPELK010000006.1, read as the reverse complement.
AATCCCAATATCCAATTTAACATAATATATATTATGCGCATTCATGGGTGTGCATAGCGAGACAGAGGCGTCTGTGGATATAGCGCCTCAGTTATTAAGATCCCTCATGTCGACTCTTTAAGACTAAGCCTCGGGCTCATGGCAGACAGCTTCGATGTTGTGTCCGTCCGGATCAATAACAAATGCTGCGTAATAACTCGCGTGATATTGAGGACGCAAACCAGGTGCTCCATTGTCCTTGCCGCCAGCTTCCAGAGCCGCCTGATAAAAATCCGCGACTTGCTGACGGTCTTTGGCGATGAAAGCCAGATGTAGATGTGCGGGTTTTTCCTTGGCCTCGAATAGACACAGTGAAGACTTACCGTCTGTGCTGAACTCGATGCCAAGCGGACCTTCCTGAACAACAGTGACGCCGAGTGGTGTCAGCGCCTGGAGGTAAAATGCTTTGCTGACAGCATAATTACTGACTCCAAATACGACATGATCAAACACGAATAATTTCTCCTTTATGTGCGTGTTGGCCTCAATCACCATCGCTGGTGCGGGCGTGAATCATGTGAGGGATCTTAATAACTTTTGCTGGTGAAAGATAATTGGCCTGGTCAGGTCATTTGCATTGAATCGTTTGGCGGTTGGTGAATTTGGGGATTTTGCGTGGTGAACGCGAATAAAGCCTTGTGAGCAGTAATATTCGTCACACATGCAATGTCCACTAATTGACATTAGTGGACATTTGTTTTGATTGAGCGCTATTCACATATCTTGATATATCCATCTCGTCGCAAATCACTATGGATTTTGCGATATCCGTACACCCCTCCTGACTCCAACCAGAACCGCTTAATCAAGCCTGTCTAGTGAGGCTGCTTACCCAGGCGTAATAGCCGCTAGAAAATGACAATAAGCTATTCGCTCCAAATGTCGCGATGGTAAATACGTCGATAAGTGGATGGGCTGAACTTGGAAGCCTTTCTAAAGTTTTCTCTAAATACCTCTGCTGAACTATAACCTACCGCTTCTGCAATAATGTCTATTGATAAATTGGTGTTTTCAAGAAGGCTCTTTGCCTTTCTTATGCGAGCCATCGTAATCCACTTAGCTGGTGGCAAGCCAACCGAACCAATAAATAGCCGTGTTAAGGTTCGTGTGCTTAAGTTGAATTTATTGGAAATATCATTTAGTGAAAAAGAGCGCTCTATGTTTTCTTCAATCCATGCAAGAATCTTGGTAATGGGATCATTTTCAGATAAGAGGCTTGAATGACTTAACTGGGGTTGAATACCTGCTCTTTCCATTGGGACCATGGCTAGATCTGCAATTGTCGCAGCGACTTCATTCCCGCAATCTTCTCTAATTAAGTGAAGACATAAATCGAATGCGGCGGTTGCGCCTGCAGAAGTAAGTATTTGGCCGTTGTCTACATACAATACATCCGGAACGAACTTGATTTTTTTAAAGCGTTTAACAAACTCATTTGTCGCTTTCCAATGTGTAGTGGCTTTGGCTCCGTCTAAAATTCCAGCTTGAGCCAAAATAAACGCCCCCGTACACAAGGAAACGATTCTAACCCCCTTTACCCATGCCTTCTGAATGATGTCAATTAGCTCGCTTGGTATAGCTGTTTCAAGATCATCAACACCTGGAACTATAAGGGTGTCCGCAGATAAAGCCCATGACAGGTCATTCGGCGCGGCTATTGTCAAGAAACCTGTCTGTAATCGTTCTGTACTACTACAGATGCCAACGGTATAGATCGGAGAGCCAGCTCGGTTTACTGCATAGGGAAACAGGCTAATAGGGACCGATACATCGCCAATGGCTACCCCATCGAAAACAAGGAGGGCGATTTTATGGAGGGATTGTTGTTTTGTCATAAATCCTTTGTTTGCTGTCATTTAAGCCACTGGAAGGTTTTTTATAATCAGGCAGAATTAACCGCTAATCAATAGCAATAAGGAGCTAAAAATGCCTGTCTATGAATACCCTTTGGCCTTTCATGTTGGCCCTTTGTTGAGTGCATTGCCATTCATAATAGTTATGTCTCTATTGCCGCCAAAGCTACGGCAGCAACTTAATAGTTTATTGATAAGTGGAGCTGGATCTGCTTATTTGTCTGGAGGTGGATTTGGGGTATGGGAGCTGCCTTTCGTCTTTATAATGACAGGAATAGGCTTGTTAGGACTAAAAAATATAAGATGGGTTGGAATGGGATGGTTGCTTCATTCTGTATGGGATGTGCTTCACCATGCTTATGGAAATCCTATATGGCCATTTATGCCATCCTCTTCTTGGGGGTGTATGATATTTGATGCAGCTATAGCCATATGGTTCTTAATCGGTGCTCCATCTATTTTATCTTTTATGTATAAGCGTAAGCATGCTGAAGTAGGCAGGTGAAACATGCTTTCTCGTGCGCTAGTTTTAGTATTGATATTTTGGGTGGCTATCTATTACACCAGCAACCCTAATTAAATCATAATCACTGTTGTTACCTCCGCCGGAGTATCCGCAGGAACGGACATGGCTTTTTATCTGGTGTCACGACTTGCAGGACGATCAGTGGCTGAAGCGGCCGCACTGGCGGCGGAATATGATTGGCGCCGTGCCCCACAACAACCCATTTACTTTCCGCCCCAAGCCAGGGTTCCCTCAACACGCTAAGGGCGGATGAAGACGTTTGATCCAGCGTGATCAGGCTTTAGCCACGTTAATGGAAGTGAGATGTCGTCGTCGCCAGAATGGTGAATCCGGCCAGCGTTGCTCCTGGCGATAGTATTTTTGCTGAATCTCCCGATAGGAATCGAACTCCCGCCGCATCAGCGCTCCATACTGGGCGTAGCCACGATCATTGCGTCGATAAACCAGGCTGTCTGCAATCGCATAAGATGCCAAGACGCCGGAACGGAGCGCCTTTAAAATACCTTGCGACGACAGCGGGTCAAAACAGGACATTGCGTCACCAACGGGTATCAGGCCATCAGGCAAAAAACCTTTGATACATCGAGACCCAGCCGGCCAAATGCGTAGTGGACCGAGAGGGGTTTCTGTTCCGACCAACGGACGGACGTAAGTTGTCTGCGCCAGCATTTGTCGCCAGATGCCCTCCCTCGCGGCGCCTAAGTGGCGCACCTGATCGCTATCCGTCATCATGGCCACTACCCGCTGCCCGCCAGGTGTTCCCGCGCTATACCACCAACCATGCTCAAACGCTTCAACAACGGTTGCATCCCTGCCCGGCTGATCGGTATCTGCTGTTTCTTGAAAAAATCTCACACACGCAACCTGACGTTCATAGGCCGTGGCTTTCACGCCCGTCATGCGCATCAAAAATGCGCCTCGCCCGGTGGCGTCCACCACGCAGCGAGCGGTATGAAAGCCCCCTTCACCGCAGTTAACTCGCCAGCAGGTTTTCTCTCGCGCCAGGGCATGCACTTTTGCCGGAACAACGGTAGCGCCGCGCTGTTCCGCTTCTGCCGCCAGCCAACGATCGAATCGCATGCGATCAATACGCCAGCCGGTATTATGCACCTGCAGGAAGAATTCATTTCCTTCCAGATACGGACGCCCCCAGGCGCTTAACGTACGAAAGGTCGGTGAATGTCGTTCGCGCAGGAAGCTGTCCCATAGCCCCAACGGCGCCAGTAACTGTTGCAACAAGGGTGGCACTGACTCACCAACGCGAAACGGATCATCCAGGCCTGCATTTGCCATGCAGACACGCAATTCCGGTGCAATAGCGGCAAGAGAAAGCGCCGTCGCAGAACCTGCAGGACCGGTGCCTGCGATGAATACATCCCAGGCGCTTTCTTTCATCCTGCTTCTACCGCATAAAGTGTTAGTGACCAACCCGGAACACCAATAGCGCCACTCAAAGATTGCATCGCATCCTCAATGATCTCAATATTGCGTTACCTATTCGGCTTCCACACTGTAATAGCGGTCGTCCGGCCCGGTACTGGGTGTGAAGGCGCTGCTGGGAGGCAGATTAGGATTGCGAATGATGAAACCGAGCTTGCTCCACTCGCTCACCATTTTAAAATCCCCGGCATTGGTCTGCTGAACACCTTGACTCCAGGTGGTCCAGGTCAATTGCGGATTTCCATCCTTATCGAAGCCGATCAACTGATTCGACTGTAGCGGCCGGTGCGCTGGCCACCACAAGGTCTCCCAAGTCATCTCTTCTTTTTTAAGTCGCGAATCACTTTCACTACTGGCATAAAGGTTATTCCAGTCGGCATAGGTGATGTTGATGGTCTGGGTAGTACACTCATTGAAGTCCGCCTGCCAGGGCTGCGCCATTGATTTGGTCAGATCGCCAGGCTGCAGGCCAGTATCGAAATTACTGTCCTGACTGAGCGGCTCACTGATTGCAAACGTCTTGTCATCCAGCAGGCTGGCGTGTTTGGCGTTGGCCTCTGCAGCGGTCTGCAGAAAATCGGACCACCCCCTATCCGCCTTGATTCGGTAGGGCTCTCGATAGATGGATGGATTGCGCATAACCCAGCCCACTTCCCCACCTGGACAAAACGCGCCGCCCAGTACGCCAGACATCACATAACGATCCAGCTCCCGCCCAGTTGAAGGCGCAGGAATTGCGGCATATGGCAGAAATACCGGATAGGTTTTGGGATCCAGCCAACCTTCTTCCATTTCGTTGATGAAGCAGCCTTCCGCCCATTGCCGCAGCACAAACAACTGGTAGTCGGTGAGTCGCAGAAATTTGGCGGCGACGACATCGGTAATCGGATTATCGCCACACAACAATGGCATCAGCGGCAAATTGTGTACTCGGCTACCGACTTTGTCTTCCAGCTTGAACTCATTTTCCTCACCGCCACGTCGTAGCAGGTCGAACAGGAAATGCCGCATAGGACTGAAAGGGTCCAATACCCACCTTCCCTTCTTGTCCTGAATCTCTGTCATCCCGTCCTCATCCAGATGGGGGCCACGCCAGGCCTCGACATTGGCTTCACCTTGCTGCGCCTGTCTGGCCAGCTTACCCTGGGCCGCCATTGATGGATTATCCGGGTTTTCAGCCCGCAAACAGGACTGTGTGGTGGGATTGGGATGTTTTGCTGCGGCTTTCAATTGTTCCCTGGTCTCGAAGTACTTGGGGGTTTGCCCCAGCAGACAGGGATTAAACGTGCCCCGCCGCTCCTGGTCATGGGGAAAATTGGATTGCGCCAGAATGTCAGACAAATAAATGAATTCATTGGGGCGAAACAGGATTGGCCAGATATCGCGGTAGAACCAGGGCCTGAATTCCCGATTCCAGGTCAGTCTGCCTGCCTTCCAGAGCCTGAGCGCCTCAGGATCGCGGGGAGAAACTTTGGCGGGTTGATCAAAATCACCCAGTTCACCATAGAGTGATGTGTCGTACGCAAACTCCCTGAGATACATGTCATAAAGCACATCTTCCATAGTAACCATATCAAGGATCTGCGGAACGAAACGAGGGTAACCCACAATGACCCAGGCAGGATAATCAACATCGATGTACCGGTTCTGCCCTACCTGCTCAGAGTACATGATCAGTCGCGCCATCACCGGACCGTCGGATGTGTCATCGTACCAGCCGTCATTGTTGGCGTAATCACTGATATGCGGTTCGCCAGGACCCGCTTTTTCACTTCCTGAGTGGCCGTGTCCGCCCAATACCAGTAAACGACCCTCGTCATCGGTGAGAATATCCCCCAGGGTATCAATGCCGTGAGGAAGTATATCCTCGGGCGGGAATGTAGTGGCGTAAGCGCCATCGCCACTACGATCAAAACTGGCGCGGCGCCGGCTGCTGGTATCGACGATACGAGGGCCGGGATCAATAATCAGCCGATCACGGTCGCTTACATCCGCATTGCGACGGGCGGCATTGGGGGCGTAACCGTGCTCGCCCTGTCGTTGCTTAAACTCATACCAGGAGGCTTTTTTGTTTGCCAGGTAGACCCGCCACTGAATATCGATCAGGACGCCGTGATTGCCCCCTCCAAAAACCTTGTCACCGATGTTTAGCGGCTTGCCATCAGGGTTTTCGTCATCATAGACAAACACCTGAAATCGTGCCGCCTGCCTCTTGATACGACCTTCGCTATCCTTGAATGTCTTAACCAGTAACGGACCTGAACCATCAGGCGCAACAATGGTGTTGCCTTGAGCATCACACTCCATTGGTAACCCGGCGGGAACATCTGGGCCGACATAGAATTCAGTTTCACTGTTTCCCAGGCGCGCAATGCCGATTCCTGGATGGATTTTATAGGTGCTCACAATGTGTGTCTCCCGTTATTAGTCCAGGAAGTTTAAGGACACGCCTTCCAGTTTGAGTAAATCGATTTCCTCTTCGTAATCGCTACCAATCACCACTAAGGTGATTTGCAGCGATTCTGAGGAATCGAGCATGCGACGAGCGCATTCGGTCACGTCGACGCGATAATTGCGTGGGGCGTTATGATTTGGAGTCCGGTGATCATAATCACGGGCCCGTGGCGGCGGCGCGGCGCAATGGCCGGGACCGCCATAGCAGGCGCCATGACCGAAGATCGATAGATAACCTGCGTAATGCGGGTTGTTACGCCAATCCGTATACGCATTGGCGCCCGGCTCATTGAGGAAAACACGAATAAAACAGGAGCGATCCAGCTGCGGCACCCAATGCAACCGCACCTCTGCCTTGCGAAAGTCCTGCGTCCTTTCCGGCACAGGTATTGATTGCGACACAAAGCGATTCACCGTGGTATCCAGACCAACCGGAATGAAACAGGTATTCAACACGTACTCATACCCAAAGCGGGAGATGTTGAGCGTGTCGCGCTGGGTATAATTCCAGGGAGAAAGGATGGCGTCCAACTCTTCAGGATTGGAATGGGGGTGTTGCTTTTGCCATTCCCACCAAAGGCGATCCACATTGACATGAATGGGCCAGAATACCGGATCGTAGGATGCGGTTAAGTTACTGAACATATCCCCGTAAGGAGGCTGTTCATAAAGGTCAGAGCGGGAGTGGAAACGACGTCCGCCCGCCTTCACTAACAGGTTGCGGTGTTCGGCAAGTTGGCTCACTGTCGCGGTAGCGGAGCCTTTTGTACTCTCCTGGTAACTGCCTTTGCCTTGCGCATATGGATTCATCCCGCCGGTCCAGATATGCATTGTGTTGTGGGGATTTTGGTCTAAAAATCCGAACGCCGCGTCGTAAATACTACCTCCACCGAAATCACGAAAATTATTCAGCGACATGATCTCCTGAATATCCCTGGCCGAGGGGTAGTGATAATGGATGACTTCGTTAATAGTGCCACTGGCGCCGTTCTTGTTGTATTCCGCGGAGTAGCGCAGCGGATACCACAGCGCATTCGATTGTAACAATGCATCGATCATGGCATGTCGATTGGAATTGGCGACATCCGGCGTGATATGTGTATAGCCAATATTGTTGTATACGTACTGAAAGAAAGTCGTTTGGGAAACAAAATACTGTCGTGGTTCTGCTAACGCGTAGAATTGTGTTTCTTGTTCTGGAGTTGGCTTTGGATGCAATCGGGTGAGCAGAGTTTTGACCGCATCCACCGTCAGGAAAGCCTGAAAAGACTTGGGAAGAATCCAGCCTTTTTCCGGCTGCTCAGGTCGATACTGCGGCATCGTCCAGTCCCAATAAGGCAGAGTGAGATTGGGACAGAAATCCTGAATGTTCTGTTCAAATTCGTAGAGATAGGCCCGGTGCCAGGTCAGAAATCGCTCCCAGCCATGCTGGCAGTGATTTTGATGGATTAGCGCCTGATTATTGTAACTGCGACGATCTTCTGGCCACTTGTTCAAATCATAGAGAATGCGAAACGCATTCCTCAACTGCTCCAGGTCCTGTTCAGGCAGGCAATCAAGATTTACCCTTTGCTTCAGTTCGCCCGGGCGAGTGGCGCGCTGGAAGCCGATAGGCGCGAGACCAAATTCAGCGTTATCCTTGACGCGGATTGGCGTCGCGCCTTCCGCCTTCAGATTAACCAGAATGGGATCTGAGATTGAAGACTCCCCTTCATCGGGACAGCCTGCATCAATCCAGCTTGCAATAAATTGAATATCACTCTCCGCCACACGTTGGCCACCCCAAGGTAATGGTGGAAATCTGCTGCCATCGAAAGGCGTCGTCCCCCGCAACCCCTGGATCAATCCAGATGCTTCACTGCGGTGATAAGACTCGTCTACGATGACCTTTCCACAACAGGATTTAGGAGCCTCAGGCGCAATCATTGCGATGCCGTGCACCTTGGCGGATTTCAACGCCTCAACACCACAATCCCAGAATCGACCAAGCCCGCCATAATCGGCATCACTGCTTTGGGCTGCGGCTTCCAGAATATCCCGCACCCTTTGGTAACCGCTGGCAGATCTTTCTTGCTCTGACATATTTATCCCCTCCTGGAAGAGCAGGACGCAGGGTCGAAGCCCAAGATTGGCACGAGTCAATCAACCCTTGCAGCCTGGATCAATCAGTGATGGCCCGAGGCCACAGAACCGCCCTGGCCGTCCGACAGGACAATGCTGACGTTCTGCATCATTCCCTGATCCTCATGGTCAAGGATGTGACAATGCAGAACATATTCGCCGATATAGCGCTGGTATCGGGTTCGCACCACCAGAGTGTAGATGCCCTTTGGCGCCTGTCCGGCTTTTGAAATAAGACTTTTCACCCACAAGGTATCCTTCCACACCCCTTTCAATCCTGGGTATTGGGGATCTATGGTTCCGCTGGCGTCGTCAACAACGCCGGGCGCACTGACGTCCCGACCATTTGGGTCAAGGATTTTCACAATCTGGAAAGGATTAACATGGATATGGAACGGATGACTCACGAACTGGGATTCCAATGTCCATTCATCCACACCATCTAAGGTCAAAAGCCGGTCTATGCGCTCGGGATCATAAGGATTCGGGTCGATTGGCATGCCTGGGTCCGTTTTCGACATACCTACAAAGTTGCTGACTTCAAATTTCGTATCGTCCGTGGTGGTATCAATAAAAAATGTCAGCTCCTGCTTACCAGTGACTTCATTCTCAGCAATATCTGGATGAGGTGTGAACCTGGTAAATTTCAAATCATTCTGCAAGTCAGCTACAACAGCGTCTTGAACTGAAATCGGCATTTGTTTTTTTGCGGAGGCGACCAAGCTTTTCTTCAGGTATTCGTGGATGTCGCGTACTGTCTCGCCCGGCGCTACCGTTACCAACCCCAATAGCTGTCTGCTTTCTACAGTCCGGGAAACACTGGCCGCTGCCTGAGCTGAGGTATCGATGACACAGTAACTACCTGCATCGGGGAAGACCACCAATGCATCGGCGCGATAGCCGGGCTGCAAGGTAGACAACTTAGTTTGCCAAGCGGCGGCGCGAGTCAGTCCGTCATCGGCGATAACATGATAGGGAATCGCATCGCCCGTGCAGTTATTGTTGATATAAAGTTCCGCATCCTTCGCGTTAAGAGTATTTATGCTGCTTTCAGCGATGCTCGACTTTAATTTGCGGAATTCCAGGCTGATGGTATCGCGAACGCCTGCATGAATCATTCTCCAGCGTTCAGTCTCCCCGGCCTTGGCGGTGAAGATTGGCAAAACGACGCCATTGATGCTTGTGTAACGACCGGAATCCGCCCAGGAGCCGGGGCCGAATTGATCGTAGGATTCAACGCCGTAGACTGGATTTTCGACGTCCGCGGGACACTCCCACAAGACATTGCCATCTGTGTCTTCTGCGATTTGGCCGTTATTATCCAGGCATGCGTACTGTATCTGTTGCAGCACCAGGATACGTTCTGGGAAGCTTTTTCCTTCACTGTCTTTCAACAGCGTATCGATATCTCCATTGCTGGTTTCAGATGGCGGACGATCGCCGCGCATGATCAAGGCGCCCGCCATCCCACTGGAAACCTGCAGTGCGGTTGATCCGTGCAAATGCGTGTGGTACCAAAATGTCCCAGCTGGGTGATCAGGCGGGATATTGTATTCATACTGAAAACTGACGCCGGGATTGATTTTCAGCAGAACATTGTCGCTGTTTCCCGTGGGACTAATCCACAGACCGTGGGTATGCAGGTTCGTGCCGTTAAAACAATGGGGTTTATTAACGTCATCGTCGTGTTTGATGCAGCTTGAATCAGCAGGCAGTTTATTATTCAGCGTCACACGCACCGTATCACCGGGTGTTACCTCAATCGTCGGAGCGACATAGGGACGGGTTGGACTGGTGTCAGTTCCCACATAACTGCGAAGGCGGACATTGTCATCACGACCAGTGGCCGGATTGTACAGGCGACTGTCGGTATAGACGATATTGAGATCCAATTGTCGTTCAGTACCAACCCTGGGCGACCCTGACATGGGTATCGACTTTAAGTTGTTGGTCGTCAGAGGCGCGCTCTTTTTGAGTTCAAGCAATGGAGGGTTCGAGATGCTGCGCCTGGTTTCCGCCTGAACAGGCAAAACCAATGTAAGCAGAATTAGATTGACCAGAACTCCAACAGTCCTGGTTCGAAACAACGATGGGTTATCAAATGCCTTAGCCAGACTCCGCCGAACGATTCCAATCATGGTCGTCGCCTCCTTGGACGCATTCAGATAGATTGCAAATCACAAAGAGTGGCACGCGATCACTGCTCAAAGATTCGTGGCGCACAAATCTAAACTTTCTTCAAAGAAGAACTTTATTAGATTGAATTACTATAGTGGAGGATGTCAGAAGTGGAAAAAAATATTTTTCGGATATCAAAAAACGTCAAACACTAACAGCGCTCTCCAGCTGACACCCACTTTTTGCAATAGTTGTCATCTCAGAGTTTGTGAGGCGACTTCCCCCAGAAAATCGGGCATGTGAAAAACGGAAAAAGAGATCGCTCGTTTTTCCGGATTCATCATTCGTAATATTTAGGTTGGAGGTCTTAGACTCTTTTAATTGGCTGTGCTTGTTTCGTGGACTGACTTTATCATCATCAGCACAAAACCATTTCCTGTTGGTCCTTTGTAAATGCCCATGCCGTCTAAAATGCGGCAGCCATATGAGCCCAGACCCCATGCTTCGCCCTCAGTGGCGTAAGTTTGAGAATCTGTTAAATCCATGACTCTATTGGCTTCACCGTACTCTTTGATTTTTAGCGTTTCGTCAGTTAAGTAGCTGCTCAAAGTGTCATTCGCCCACCCCCACATCCACGATTCCGACACGCTTGAATATGAGCCTAGAATTACAATCTTACATTTGACCACAATTTCGCCATTATTAGAAAATTCCAAATCTCCTACATCCTGGTCCAAATCCCAGCGTTCATGTGAACCAATTCCATACTTCTCATGAAGAATTTTATTTTTTTCTTGTACCTCTAAAAAACACTCCATTAGTAATTCGTTATATTTTTTCTCTTCTTCACTTTGTTTGGGAACAATTACGTCAGCAATTTTTTTCCCAAAAAGCTTTTTAAATAAATCCATTAGAGCTCCATAGCTAACAAGCCAATATTTGTGTATCGCATACACGCCTTCAGTTTAGAGACCGCCAGGATCTACCCTTCAGATGGCTCCGCAGGTAGTTTTTCAGAGGTTCCCTAATTCTCTTTTGATATCTCATTTACGCACAGGCTCTCAATCAAGCCATCCAGCTCCGCCAGTGCATGTTGAAAGCGCTCTTCAGGAGACGGTCTGGCAAGCACGTCATGCCAGCGTTGCAACGCCTGTAGTTGTTGCGACGGTTGAAAAATCTCTGGAGCGCCACGCAGGCAATTCAGCGCCGCCCCCAGGATGACATCCAGATCGCTCATGCCTGACGCCGAACGGTTACCGTCAAGCTGCCTGATTATCCAGGTTTCGCAATTCTCCAGTTTGGCCTTTTGACAAAGGACTAACAGGCGTTCGCTTAACTCTCTTTTCATACTCTCAATTGGGGGACTCTGCGATGAGTCATCCGACGCCTCGACGACCGTGGCTGTACCGGTCGCAGTGTTAAGGCTATGCACTTTGATCCGGCAAAGGCCTCGCATCAACGCCAGGTAAACGCCATCGCCCCGGTTGAACGCATCTTCCACATAAACCAGGGAACCGATTGAATAGAGATCCCGGACGGATTTCACTTCTCCTTCTGGATCGCGAACGCCGATCAACGCAATTAACTTATCTGAAGCCAAAGCCTGTGAAAGTCGACGAATAGATTCCGGTCTTCCAATAGGCATGCTGCTTATAAAGCCCGGGAACCAGGGCCCCTGGCGCATAGGAATCAGGCCAACCTGACGTGCGGGCGTGTTCATGGTTTCATATCTAGAGAGGCCAACACAACTCTCCTCTTCCCAATGGCAGCCGTGTAATTGGCAGATATATAGGTGTGATTATGGCCTTATCCATCACTGTTCAACCTCAATCGGTTTATCGTGAATCGCCAGTATATTCAGTCTCTCTGTCGCGGGATTGTATAAAACGAACCTAGTTTGCCGGTTCCTGGAAAAAGGTCTCGTCAGTTTAAGTTGTTCAAATCAACATCAGCTTTATACAAGCCACCCACCAAAGCAGTATTTAGAATGCCTGCGGCAAATGATTAAAAAGACTGTCAAACAGGGGAAGTATTAACCTATGTCAACCTTTACAGATAAAGCGAAGCTCCTGGTAAAACAGGGCGCAACCTCATTCGCAGCGATTGCGGCGATCGGCGCAGGCGGACTCACCATCGCGGATACAGCCTCCGCAGGTATCATCAACAGTACAGATCTGGATCTGGACTCCAGCCATGTCGGTTTCTGGGCGTCTTCCGGTCGCTTTAGCCGGGCATTTTCCGGCGTTTCCGACTTGCCGCCCATATGCACGGATGAAGACAAGACGTTTTGTGAGGGAGCGCCTCGTGGTCAGGGCTATATCAGACAGGAAAAGCTGGGCGATGGACTTAAGCTGTATGGAGAGGCCAGCATGTATGGCGTCGGTGTGGATCGCAATCCAGAAGGCGTACAGGGCATGGCTTTTATGTGGACAGGCGACACCCGTGCGCTGTCTGCCGGCGATTTTCTGAGCCTGGATTACGAGTTTGATATCGACCTGGACTCAGATAATTCCATATCCTGGTTGCTGCAGGCCGCCTTGGTCCCTGAAAGCTGGGGGAAACCTGTAGCGGCTAACGGTGAGTACACTTATTACAACAGCGCAATCACTCCTGGTTACGGAACCGCGGAAAACGGCCATACCGGCGTTAACGGCGCCACGCAAACCGCTGCCGTGGATGTAGCTGGAAATTATCACTGGGCTGTGGTGTTGTCTTTTCAATGGCAGGCTCCGTCATCTGAGCTGGATATGAATGACTATCTGCATGTCACTATTCCAGATCACTCCATCGATGTCGGCGTGAATGTAACGCCAACTGGAGATATTTCCGAGGTGCCTGAGCCCTCTCATCTGGCCTTGCTTGGCTTGAGCTTCGCCTCTCTGAGTCTGGCGCGTCGCGGCAGACGTCGCAGCAACGCGGGCAAGTAATGCATATCCAATAAGGCAATAACGATGTTGGGTTTGCCATTTGAGCAGACCCAACCTCCTCCTCTCCCGAGTGGATCATGAGTAACGGCAATCTTCTTATTCTTATCCAGCAATCTCCATTCGATCCCTCCAGTGGAGCCGCGCACTCCACCCGCCATTTCGCAATTTTATTAGCGCAGCTGGGGTGGCGAGTGACTTGCCTGAGCACCACCGCGACGGAATGCCTGCGTCACGACCAGGAGCACGAAAATTTCCTCCAGTCCCTGGGATGGCGACCAGGATCAGCTAATGAAGGCCTGATCCAAAGCGGCGTTTTCTTTGAGTTTATCTCTGCACGACAAGGCGCCGAGGCAGAGACGGTTGTGAAATTCAAACAGAAAGCAGAAACGCTGATGCAGCAACATCGCCCACGCTTTTTGCTTACCTTCGGCGATACGCCTGTCGAACGGGAGCTTAGGAAATATGCGCAAGACAGAGAATGCAAAGTGCTGTTCACTTTGCACAATCTTGCTTATCAACAAACGCATTTGGATTATGTGGATCATTTCATTGTTCCCAGCGATTACCTGGCGACCCAATACCCAAAGTATCGAGAGCGAATGTCAGTGATTTATCCTCCTTTGATTGAAAGCGAAGTCATTGCAGATGAAGGAGAAAAACTGTTTCTTACAATGGTGAATCCAGAACCCGCCAAAGGACTGTTTTTGTTTATCAGATTATTGGAATTTATAGCTCAAAAGCGGCCGGACATACCTGTGCTTATTGTTGAAGGAAGGGCTTCTTTACAACAGCTATCTGCAGTAGCGGAGAAAATGAATTTCAATATTTCGGATTATGAGAATATATTTATTTCTCAGTCTTCAGTGCCTTCCAGGCAGATATATACGCATGCCAAATTGGTTATTATGCCGTCAGTGGTATGTGAAGCAGCTGGAAGGGTTGCGATGGAGGCCATGTTGAATGGGACGCCAGTGATTGTTTCCGACAGAGGCGCTCTGCCTGAAATTGTAGGTGACTATGGTGTTGTTATTCCCTTGTCTGAAAGTCTAAATGCGACAACTCGATATCCTGTTAATAATAATGAAATCACGCAATGGGCGGATGAGATTACTAAGTTTTATGATCACTCTGATTACTATATAAAAATGGCGTCTTCATGCGCCAGATACGCAAGAGAAAAGTATAGTTCATCAGCAACAAAGACCCATCTCAGAAAACTGCTGGCAGGTCTTTCATAATTAACTCATTCTTACCTGCTTGCTTATAGGAAGAACGCTCCACCTCTCGCCTGAATTTTTTACTTCCACTTCCAGAACAGCTCACCCTGGCCTTCTCTTATGGCTCTCTTAGTGATGACTGAGCCTCACTCGCACCTTTTATTGGGACCATTTCTAACATGTCAGCCCCACGGAAAATGATGTAACAATTTGTTTTTATTGAGATATATTTGATTCGTCAGCGCCATTTCTGACAATGTCATCCCCAGCAGGCCACCGCGCACTTAGTATCCGGATTAGACCAGCAACCTCAGCGCAGAGAACTGCGGCTCATTAAGAATGAAAGGTGTAATCTCGTGAGTAAACCAGTTAAGGATAATACTTCTATTGCTTATTTATGGCAGGACCAAGCACTCCTGATCACAAGCGAATATAAGCAGTATCGGATAAATCATTCCGCTGACTTGCTAATTGTCAGTCTGGAAGGGAGTATTACGTTTACAACCCCCTGTTCCTCAGCGCCCGGTAACGCCAAGGTGCTGGTTGTTCCTCAGCGACAGGCCATCAATATAGACTTCAACAATTATCTTACCGCCATCATTACATTGGATTGTTTCGGCGCAGGGAAACAGTTTATAAAGGATCACTTTCTGTTTGAAACAGTTAATAATATATGGTGTGAATTCCATTGTGAGAATGACTTTGTCTCACAATTGCAGTATATCTACGCTGAGCGTCCTGAAAACTCATGCTGTCGTGCGCGCCTGGATCAATTCCTGTCTCAGGGTAGTTTGCCAAAGTTGTCTATGGACCATCGCATCCGTAAGGCTATGTTGTGGGTATTGAATGATCCCGCTGATACACTGACCAATAAAGAAGTGGCGACTATGTTGGGGTTGTCTGAGCACCATTTTATGCGTTTATTTAAGAAATCCTATGGTCTCTCATTCAGTAAATTTAAACAGTGCTGCCGTATAAAAGCTTTTTTCAAAGGCTATGGTGAAAGTCAAAATATTACAGACGCCGCGCATTACGCAGGGTTTGTTGATTTGCCTCACTTCAGCAACACTTACAAGAAAATTCTAGGGCATGCTCCATCCGCATTTTTCCACAAAAATAATCCATTACAGGTAATGTGCGCTTAAAGAAATTGTAAGGGCTCTGTGAGTGACGCCTGGCTGAATATCAGGTATGCAGCAGGCGTCAGAGTTCGAATATCGACGCCAGAACCCGACCTTTGATTGCGTCGTTTTCCACCACATAGTCCAGAACTTTCGCCACAGTTTCAGCATCCCAATCCTTAACTATTTTCTTCTTATGTTTGGCGAGGCGTTGGCGAATCCATGCGGTATCATAGTCATCATCGCCTTCACACCATTGTATGTCGGTATCGCAGACCCCGGTGGAGGCTAAAGCGGGATAGAAAACATTCAGACAAAGCACGTCATAAATAACGCCAAGCAGCGTCTTAGAGTCATACCAACTTAAAGGTTTTTTGACTTTGCGAGTGATCTGCTTGAGCTCCGCTAGATAGAAATCGCCCACTTCCTCGTCGTAATGACTTGGCATCAGGACGCAGCAGGCGCTGATATCGCCATTCTGCGTCTCGCCATGACGCCGGTATAGACGATATGTCATTGGCTGTTGAAACAACTCTGGTCGATCCAACAGGATGCGCGTTACTCCGTTATCCTCTTCTGCAGCGGCCGAGATATGGGACGCCATCTCCTTGGCCAGGGCCTCAAAGTAAACGTCCAGCCTGTAATTGAACAGGCCCGTGCTGATTTGGAACAGCTTTGTTTTCCATACATCGTCAGCTACATAGTGATCCAAAATAGCGTGTAGCAAATCTGGCTTGTCCGCCAGTTTGGAAAATCGCTTACGAAGCGCCTTTTCAAGATATTTGTCGTTAAACGCCCGCAACGAGGGCCCAATGTCGATATCGATATGCTGCTGATTCAGGCGTATGAACTCTTCCCTTAATCCTCTCAACTCTTTATTCAGCAGGTAAGCGTATATCACCCATGGAAACTCAAAGTGCCATTCGCAGTGTTGCGCTTCTGCAAGCTTCCATTTGATGCCTAGTTGTTGTAGCAATGATTGAGCATTTTCAGGTAAGTTTTCGACCCCGATGGGATAGCCTTCTTGCTGTGGGGATATGCGAATTCGACGACTGCTGTTGGTGAATTGGAAACAACCACTACCCTCTTCCATCTCACGCATTTTAGTCAGTTCCAGGTTGTTCAACCTGAATGTCGGGGTAATCGAGATGGTCAAACAGTTGTGTTCGTAAAATTTATCTTCGCGCAAAACGGCTTCACGCACATAGTCCTTCATCCTCCGCGCGTACACATCGGCGCTAATGGAAGGCGTCGTCAAATTACAATCTGGTTTGAATCGTTGACTTTGCGTCTTGTTGTCTTTCGCCACTGCGCCCTCCCGCTTTTCGTACCCGCTAGCGGCAGTGTAGCAAAGTGTCACAACAACAGGTTGTATGAATCTGACATCAGGTTCGGAGCCGTTTTCAGGGGGCCTAAGTAAACAAGTGCGCCAACTTCTGACGTAGTACTTTTACCCGCGCTCTGGCGACAGGCAGCGTTATCTCCTTACCGGACGCGTCTTTCAGTACTAACTGATAATCACGTTCGTGACGCGCTACGCTCTCGGCAAATAGCGGATTGATCATATAGCTGCGATGGATCTGGATGAGGTGACTATCGTCAAAATACATCCCCAGTGAGGATAAGTTGGCGCGCACGTCAAAACCGTCTTTTCTGCCGCAATTGTCGTACACAGTACAATATGGCGGCGCTGACTGAACGAATACAATCACGTTCAGATTTTGTTCCAGGCGGTTTACGGCATCGAATAGGTAGGCGTCCGCAATCAGCTCTTTACTCTGCCTAAAGTTGCGTTGCGCTTGCTCATGCAGGCTCCGAATGTAGTGACTTTCAACTGCCGACAGGCCCCCGGCAGCGATTGACTTCGTCAGTAGGATAAAGTTGAGCGGTTCTTGCCCCCACAGTAATAACAGCCAGTGGCGCAGACTGGCCTGTTCTCCCATTGTGCGACGTAAAGCAAGGCAAAATGGCGATGAGTTATTACTGTCCAGGAACGCAAAGGCGCCCTGCTCATCATCGTTGGTCAGTTCTTCCAACTCCGTAGACAACAGCTTGATCGCCGCCTCGCTTTTACTCGCCATCAGACCGCTTTGCAGCAGCGTTTCCCCTTCCGCCACTGCGATGACGCCATCCAGGGCGAACTGATTCTGCAGGTGATCCGCTACAGCATGGATGGCTTTATCGACGGATTTAAGCTTGCCGACCTGATTGGCGATCTGGTACAGAGAGTCGAATAATTGTCGGGTTTGCAGGGTTTTAAGCTGATGCTCAATGCGTATTACCAGCTCGTCCGCCGAAAAGGGTTTCACCAGATAGTCGTTACCACCCAAGGCGAAGCCATGCCGTATATCATCAACCTGTCCCTTCGCAGACAGGAAAATAATCGGCAATGTCAGTGGGTCGCGAGTGCGTCGAATCCGTTCGCATGCTTCGAAGCCATTCAGGCCCGGCATCATCACGTCCAACAGAATCAAATCGCAGGAGCGCCTCGCCTCCAGATATTCCAACAGCTCAGCGCCGCCCGGCAAAGAAATCACATGATAGTGGGAAGGCGGCAGCAGTCCTTCGACAATGGAACGATTGATGGCATCGTCATCCACCACCAGAACTGTGGCTCGCTTTGTCTGACTATCGGCTTCAGGCGCAGTTTCCTCTTTGATTGGCGCGGATATGGCGTCGGATACCACTGTTTGCGCAGGCCGCAGAGCCAGCGATTCCAGAGGCGCGGGTGCTGCGCCGGCGAACGGGAGCTTAAAGCTGAAGCGGCTACCGCGCCCAACTATGGATTCCACTTTCAGCGCAGAGCCATGTAGTTCAATTATCTGGCGCGTCAAAGCCAATCCAATGCCCGTGCCGGGAATATGCGCCTGCAATGCGCGTCGTCCCTGCTGAAATGGGTTGAAAATCCCCTCCATTTCCTCCTCGTCGATGCCCATTCCGGTGTCCGTCACAGCAACTTCCACCCATTTGTCGTCGGTGCGATGAATGCTGAGTTCAATATTCCCCTTCTGAGTAAATTTGATCGCATTGTTTATCAGGTTGAACAGTACCTGTTGTATACGGTCCTCATCGCAAGATACCGATGGCAGCGTACGATCAATATCTGTATTCAATGTCACCGGCTTATCCAGGCTCAACGGCCTGATCAACGCCAATACCAGTTCAGCTGCATCCTGGATAGCAACAGGTTTCTTATCGAGGCTTAAGGCGCCGCTGCGTATTTTGGAAAAGTCGAGAATGTCGTTCACCAGAGTCGTCAGGCGTTGACCGCTTTGAATCATCAACCCCAGAGTTCGGTTTAATGTCGCATCGTTAATATGCGGCTGTTTCAGCAGCATGCCCGCCAGACCAATCATGCCATGCAAGGGCGTGCGCAGTTCATGGGATGTCTTCGCCAGGAAATCGTCTTTCAAACGGTCAACTTCCTGTAGCCGCTCCGATACCTGCACGACTCGTTGATATTCTTCCGCCTGTAACCTATCGCGCTCATGACGCATGCGATTGACTTTCTGTCCCAATACATAGGAGAACAGAATAATGCTGACAGTGGAGCCTAGGGACATCATGTATGCGTTAATCCAGGTGGAAGGCAGGCTTCCTGCGTAAGTTGGCGTTGAAATAGCGCCAACGATCAACCCAGGAATCCAGGCGATCGCCAATAGTCTGGTCGAATCGTCTTTTTTATAAAGTCCGACGCCAATTCCCAACATCGCCAGCAGACAGGTGGCGAACCCTACGATGGTAATGACCGTTGCCGTCGCAGGATGGTCCGCCGCCACAAAGATCATTGTCAGTGGTCCTATCCAGGACCAGGCCGCATACTTCAGTACTCTGTCCAGTCGCGGAGCCAGATGATTAAAGTTAGTGAAGCTGCGCATAAATTGAATAATGGAAAATCCCACCAGCGCAACAGAAGTATATAAGCAAGACAGGTATAACAGGTTATTAGAGAAGTTCGGCAGAAAATACCGGTAGTATCCCAGAAAGAATACATCCCACAATAACGAAGCAGCGCAAAATAAAACAAAATACATGAATGCGCTGTTATGGGAGTATATCCATAGTCCGATGTTGTAAAACACGGCAAACAACGCAATGCCCATTAACAGGCCCCAAAACCAGTTCTCTAACACACTACGATACTCCAGACTGGCGGCATCGAAGATATCGTAGGCGATGATATGGGGATTCGCCCCCTGCATACGGAAATACAGTGCGGAAGAATGGGGCAGTTTATTATCAATGCGAAATGTCGACTGAGTATTATGGACCGGCCAGACACGAAAACTGAGGGCGTTACCTGATTCTTCTGTTCGCCACTGGCCGTCCAGGCCCTGATAATAGAGGGTAATTCGCTCTGGAGAAATCAGAAAGCGCAAATAGAGCAAACGCTCATTCTCTGTGATATGACCGGAATCAATGGTTACTTTAAACCAGGTTGTATCTCTGAGATAACCAAGGCTATATTTTTCCGACCAAGGTATTGATCGCTTATCCATGCGATGAACGACGTCTTCAATTGACAAGTTTGGATCAGTATCTTGCAGCAGATAAGTCTGCGTCTGTATATCCCTCGCCGCATCGCCCACTGTATGCTCCGCAAGCGCATATCTATACGGAAAAAACGAACCAAGCAGGCAGAAAATACATATAGAAACCCAGGAGCGTTTGTCACATAAGCGTTTTGTTATTTTCATACTATACACGCTCAAATTCCGGCATATATTTAGCAGTAACAAACAATTAAGCACCTATCTATATGGTTGTATTTCTTCTTGATCTTGGCAGGGCTTCTCTAACGAAAACCTGTATGGCTTTCCCTTTTGGACGTCATCTGTAGCTTGACTACCTACTTAGCCATGCAGGGTATATGATGCAAGATGACATTCTAACGCATATCATTCGCAATTGAGAAAGTCTTTCAGATGCTGAGCCGCTCCCAGCAACAAGAGTAGCGTTATCTCGCTGAATTGTGGCAGTAGCGTGAACTCTGGGGCATGCCCAAATTGTTTCACGAGAGGTGTTAATACTATTCGCTATTGGGCTTGTTACCATGAGTATTAACGAAACCGTTACAAGTTAAGGCGGGGCTGGCTTGTATAGGCGGCGCCTTGTGTGCCGCCCTGGTTCGCTTTTTTTGCGATTAGGCAAGCACTCTGGAGCTTATATCCCGCAAAGAAAGATATTCAACGAATTCTCCTTCCGCTGATACAGGAATGATCTTTACGGCGCAGGTTTTGTTGCCTTTTTCACTTGTTCCGCGTTCAAACTCCAGCTGACACCCGCTTTTTGCAATAGTTGTCATCTCAGAGTTTGTGGGGCGAGTTCCTCCAGAAAACCGGACATGTGATACATGGAAAAAGAGGTCGCTCGTTTTTCCGGATTCATCTTTAACCGTTAAGAAACCAAAGCCTTTGTCTTCTCTCCAGGAGCCCGCCTTGATGGTGGCGATCTCACGAATAGGCGTTGTGACCTTCTCTTTCTTTTCCGCCTTGGTTGGTTGTTTGAGGGCGGCTTGATTTTTTTTCAGAAAACCGTGGATCTTATGGCCATGTTCGCCATCCGGGCGGTAAAACGCATCCACGCCTTGACTCAGTTCAGTGGAAATATTGTCGAAAGCAAAGGCTTCCACCTTTTTGCCCTTGTGCTGTAATGCAGACACCACGCGGCAGAAGTCGCCATCTCCACTTCCCAGTAGCACATAGTCAAGATTGTCGGTCTGGAGCAAGGCGTCTACGGCCAGTTCCAGGTCTACATTGCCTTTTGCGTATACGGTTCCGTCTTCTTGCTGGTACTTTTTCAAGGGTTTCTCAAACACCCTGAATCCAGCATTACGGATATCACTGCGGTGTTTTCGTTGCTCCTGCCGATATTTGGCGTCTTTCTGTTCCCTGTCTTCATCAACCGCCATGTAGGTATTGGCTCGAATGACAAGCATCCCCAGGTCTTCCACAAACTTTATGATGGCGTTGTAGTCCAGCCCCTCGCGATCCTGTCCATAGATCAAATTGTCATTGTCGATGAATATTCCGGCTTTTAGCCCATCGTATTTCATGTATCACTTCCGCCCAGAGTCACTTATAACCTTTTTACTCATTATATCTGGCGGAATCTCAGTCGCCCCCCTAAATTCGTAACATTTAAGTTAGTGGCCTTGGGCTGTTGTGAGAGTTGCTCCCTAAATTGTTTTCTATGTAGACCCGCGTTCACCACGAGAGGCGTTGATATAGCCAACCGACTTAAACCATAAGAGCGTCCGCTTCACGGCGTCATCCAGTGAGACGGATGCTTCAAAGCCGAGTTCTCTCTTCGCCTTGTCTCCTGATAAAAACTGTCCGGATGACATGACTGCGATTGCAGTATCCGTAATTTTTGGCGTGGACCCGTTAAAGTACCGGTATCTAATCCTTTGAATCTTCGCCAAAGCCTTCACCACCGTTAACGGGATGATTTTAGGTCTGGTAATTTTCCCGTCTTGCAGGTTTACGCTGAAGAACAATGAATTACCGATATCCACGACTTTCGAAGCCAGATTCGACATGGCGATGTTTTCATTGGTCAATAGATACCGCTCCCCGACCCTGCCTTTTTCGCACACCAGGGCGATGCCCAAACCTGCATCGCCCGCGTAGATGCAATTGCGATTTCCCTCCACATAGGCAGGCAGCGTCTGATTGACAATCCCGAGCAGAAACTGTCCGGTGCTGGGTCCATAGTCATACTCGCCGAAGGTCATTGACGGAATGGCGATACAGACCGGCAACCCTTCCGCCGCCATTTTTAGCGCCAAATCATCCATTGCCCATTTCGCCTGTACATAGGCGTTTTTATTTTGCGGTTGGCCGGAGTAACTCTGGTCTTCGCCAGCAGGTTCGCCTGTGGGATTTTTTGGCAAGGCGATGGAGCCTCCCACATAAACGATCCTTTTCACCTTGGAAACTTTGCAGGCCTGATAAAACACCTTTTCCTGAGCTAAGGCCAATTCCACATCCCGCCGCCAGGGCTTTGGCGTTGTAGGATAATAGCCGGCGCAATTGATCACCGCATCGAGCCCGCGCATGGCGCCCGCCAGGGTTTCTACATCGCGAAGATCGCCGATTCTTGCCTCAAAATGCAGATCTTCGATCTTGCTGAGATCTGAGTCTTTGCGGTGAATGACAACGACTTCATGTCCTCTGGCGAGCAACGCGGCGGCCGTATGGTGACCTAGCATGCCTGTTGCGCCAATTACGCCTACTTTCATCTTGGTTTTACCTGCTTGATACCTAGCTATGAAGCGCCCTCACCCGATCTGGCGCTTTTCATCCATTCATTCCTTCATCCTTCCACTACTTCACTGCGTCACTTCAATAAAGCCATTAAAGCCTTGGCTGTACCTTCGGAGCTGGCGGGGTTTTGTCCGGTGACCAGGAGGCCGTCGGTAACAACGTGAGACTGCCAGTCAGCGCCTTTCTCATAATGGCCTCCCAGGCGTTGGAACTCGTCTTCAATTAAGAACGATACGACAGAAGTTAATCCTACGGCGTCCTCTTCACTGTTAGAGAAGCCTGTGACTTTACGGCCGGCGATCAAAGGATTTCCTTTTTCGTCGCGTACTTTGATCAGCGCGCCTGGGGCATGACAAACCAGCCCGACTGGCTTGCCAGCTTGCGTAAATGTTTCGATGAGAGAAATGGAGTTTGCATCATTAGCCAGGTCCCAAAGAGGACCATGTCCGCCCGGATAGAAAACAGCGTCAAAGTCTGCGCTGTCGACAGACGCCAGGGGGACGGTCGCCGCCAGCAGTTGCTGGGCTTCCTGGTCTTGATGAAAGCGTTCCGTCGCTGCGGTTTGGGCGCCCGGCTCATCGCTTTTGGGATCGATGGGCGGTTGGCCGCCGGCCGGAGACGCCAGAGTTATCGTGGCGCCCGCATCCTTAAACGCATAATAAGGAGCCGCGAACTCCTCCAGCCAGAATCCCGTCTTGTGGCCTGTATCTCCAAGCCGGTCATGTGAGGTCAACACTAATAAAATTTTCATAATTATCTCTCTGTTTGAGTTCATGATGGTTTCTAACCATCCTAGGTCAAACCCATCTGCCGCAGAACAGGTTGAATGCTGAAATGACTTTTGTCTTAATGACAATAATCACAGTATGAGAACACGCGATGGACAAGCTAAGAGCCATGCAGTACCTGCTCAAGGTAGCGGATACCCTGAGTTTTTCACGGGCGGCGAAGTCATTCGGCGTACCAGCTTCTTCCATCTCCCGCCGCATCGCCGATCTGGAAGCGGACCTGGGAGTGGAATTGCTTCACCGTACAACCCGTACTGTGCGGCTGACGGAGATTGGCTTGATTTATGTTGAAAAAGTGCGCACGGGAGTGGCCCAGCTTGATGACGCTGAGGAAATGGTCAGTCTGCACAGCAGAACGCCAAGCGGCACATTACGCATTAGCGCCATGCCAAGTTTCAGCCAATTGCTGCTGCCTGCCGTCATCGCTTTCAATGAACGTTATCCCGATATTCTTCTGGACCTGCATTTCAGTGACGCAGTGGTGGAAATGGGGCGCGATAGTATTGATATCGCCATTCGTAGCAGTCTTTTAACTCAAGAGCGGGTGGTCGCTCGCAAAATCCACAGTCACAATTATCTTCTTGCCGCGTCTCCAGAGTATTTAAAAAGAAATGGAACGCCTCGCACACTGGAGGATCTGCAGGATCACCCCGCCCTGCTCTACCGTGGACCAAGTTCCGTTTTGAAATGGTACGGCCAGGACGCTGATGGCTGGTATGAACTGCCAATTTCACCACTCATGATCAGTAACGATGGCGCCACGCTGGTGGCAATGGCCTGCCAGCATCGAGGTCTTGTATTGCTGCCTGAATGGGGACTTGAGAGGTACGTCAATCGAGGCGAGCTCATTCCTATCGATCTGAATCGGCCCATATCGGTGCGCCGTGGAACTGAGGCAAGCCTCTACCTGATGTACTTACATGCCAGATATCAGATACCCAAAGTTAAACTGGCGGTGGATTTTCTGTTTGAACATCTGACACAGAATTCGACGGACCTGTGATTTCTGATTTATGTGGAACGCGGCTGCAAAATCTAACCATTATCCCGATCATACTCCTGCCGAGCGCTGCGTATTTCATCATGGTGTGTGTTGGCCCATGAAACCAGTTTCCAGAGTGACTTGGCCAGGCCTTCTCCCAGCGGGGTCAGTTCATACTCCACCTTTACCGGGACTTCTGGATAAACCGTGCGGTTAACGTATCCATCCCGCTCCAGATCTCTCAAGGTTTGCGTCAGCATGCGCTGAGAAATACCTTCGATTCTGGTTTTCAGCGAATTGAAGCGATCAGGCCCTTCAACGAGGCTGAATAAGATCAGCATCGACCATTTATCCCCTACCTGACTGACCACATTTCGAATCGGACAGTCTTCATTTTGCAGAAAAACTCGCTTGCCGTTTTTGGTCTTGGTGCTCATTGCTCTTCACTCACAGGTTATCAAAAGGTAACTAGGGCAGATTTTAGTGCCTAATTGTTGTCCAAAATTCTTTTCTGTATGTTAGTACACATTAGTAACCTACATGAAGACAATTTTATGACTCAATCTCTACTTAACCTGGCGCTAAATGAATATGCAACACGCCGCGCAGAATCTGGAATCGATTTTTTTACCCCCAAATACGTAGCTGTCGGCAAGTTTAACGTTCGGTATGTACGTCACGTTAAAGAGAATGCGCCCACTTTGGTGCTGCTTAACGGTTTACCTCAAAGCATCCGCATCTGGGAGAGTTTTTGGGAAAGGCTCTCCCATGACTTTGATCTGCTTGCCTTCGACATTCCTGGATTCGGGCTTACCAAAGCGGAAGAGAGCGATATGTCGCCGAGAAAACTGGGGCAAGCCGTCATCGACATAATGGACCACTTTGGCATTCAGAAAGCGCACCTGATTGGCCCCGATGTGGGCGTGCCGACAACACTTGCGGCCGTTATTGGTCATCCTGAACGCTTCGAGAGTATTAATATTTTTGACGGTCCTGGCAGTTATCCGCCCAAAATGTCCCCCATTTTGACGGCGGTCATCAAATCAGGTTTCGTCAGATGGCTTGCGAAAGGGCTAAATAGAAAGGCGGTTATGAAGACTAACTTTATGGTCGCAGTGAAAGAAGGTTACAAGCGCTATCGGCCAACAAAAAATGCAATTCGAGAGTATTACCAGATAACCCATGACCTGCAGAGTCATCGTTGCGCCATGAGCTTCTTTGGCGCCTATGCTCAGGATCTTCCCTGGATTCAGGAACGCCTGCGGAGCATTTCGGTTCCTACTTTGGTTACCTGGGGAAAACTCGACCCGTTCGTTGACGTCAGCAACGCCGACTATCTTGCATCGCACATCCCCTTGAGCAAACTCGTCATCTTTGAAAACGCCTCCCACTTTTCATCTGAAGATGCGGGAGAAGAGTATTTAAAAACCTTAACGAACTGGTGTCTGGGTGAATACAAGGGGATACGGGGGAAAGCTTGATCCCCCCCTACTCCTTTATTTCCCATTCCTTCTCTTTTATTTGTGTCGACTATTTGTGTCTGCGTTGCCGAGACTCCGCCCTGCCTTTCCATCAGGTTGGCGGAGCCTTTCGGGCGCTCAGGAGATATCCGCCACTGCCGCGTCGAGTGCGGCGATATCGATCTTCTTCATGGTCATCATCGCGTCGAACGCGCGCTTCGCCTCGATCGGGTTGGAGCTTGTGGTCAGATCAAGCAGTCGTCTCGGCGTGATCTGCCACGAATACCCCCAACGGTCTTTACACCAGCCGCAGGCGCTCTCCGCGCCGCCATTTTCGATAATGGCGTTCCAATAACGATCTGTTTCTTCCTGATTCTCCGTCACGACCATGAAGCTGACGGATTCATTGGGAGTGAACACCGGACCGCCGTTCAGACCAACAAACTGTCGCCCGAGCACCGTGAACTCGACGGTCAACTCTGTTCCTTCCCGACCGCCAGGAAAATCGCCGGGAGCCATGTTGACTCGGCCGACATGACTGTCGGGAAAAGTGGCGGCATAGAACTCAGCCGCCTTGCTGGCTTCACCGTGGTCAAACCACAGACAGGTAATGAGGTTGGTCATCTCTGCTCTCCTTATTTGTTGGGCGCAAACCCTTTGTTGCAATCACAGAGTAGTCGTTCAGCGACATCCCATTTCGACAGTCGTGCGTAAATAATTTTGAAATAAGCTTATTTGTTACTCCGACAGTACGATGTTTTGACAGGGCTCCACCTATTTCATGTTTCTATCAGTCGCCTCGAAGTGCGTCATCTGATCGGTGAGAGCATTTTAATGTTGTCTATTTCATTAAATCGCTATGACGTTTCAGAAGCTTTTCCCATAGCAAGTTCAATTCATTGTCGGCGCCGGGGTACGGAGGAGCGAACTCAGGTATATATAGCCAGTAATCTATTTGAGAGGGCTGGATATACTCAACTCTATCATCAACTAAGATGGTGCGGCTCATGTTTGAGTTTGGTATGAAATTTAGATCTTTGTGTTCGCCGCTCCAATTGATATATTCAAGGTCTTTAAACCATTCAGGGGCTGCCCCTTCGTCTGAAAGTAATATTGCTATTTTGCGAAACCGTTCTTCGTTAATGGCTGTAAAAATAACAATGCGTTGGAATGCCTGCTTACAGTTTGTCAAGAATGGGTGTAAGTTGGGCCGAGGAATTTGACTCATCGCATTCGAGATCAATGTGCCCTCAAGGTCTAGCGCCAAAACAGAGTTTGGCGCAATTGAAAATTCATAGCTTGATTTTAACTTATTGCTATTCACTGATCTTAAGTCCTGTTTTTAGGGAAACTCTGAATAACCCATAGTTATCGTAAAAGTCCCTTTTCGTTGTAAGTTTGATCCAGCCATATATGGATTTTTGCGACAACATTCGTCGCCTCTCAGGGCGGAGCGACCTATATCAGAGGCATCTCCGCCCTCTTCCAGCTCAACTTACTTTCTACTGCAAAATCACTAAATGTTCTTGGCGGGCGATCAGTAGCGTCTTCAACTTCGCAAGTAAGACGTTCTTCAGCGCCTCCCGCTATAGCGGTATCCAATGAGGATAGAAGACTGGCGTATTCAGGCGTCATCCCTATGCGTTCATATCTTTCCTTCAACTGCCGCTCCGTCAACATCACATGTTTGACAGGACGACCAATAGCTGTGGAAATTATTCTCGCTGCATCAGTGTAGGTCATGAGCTGAGGTCCCGTCAGAATTAAGTCTCTATTCATCGGCTCCCGTTGAGTTAGCGCTGCAGCGGCTACTGCTGCGATATCTCCCGCATCTATAAAAGGTATGCGGCCGTCTCCTGTTGCTGAATATATCGCCCCTTCGTCCCTGATTGTCAGTAGATGTTGTTGCTCGGAAAAGTTCTGCATAAACCAGGAAGGACGTAATACTGCCCATTCCGGCGCGTTTTCCGCCAGATATTGATGAACGGCGCCAAGCATTGGCCCCCCCCTAGGCAATGACGATGCGCTGAGTAACACGAAACGACGCACGCCGTTCTTAATCGCAAGGTCGATAAAGGGGCGCATCGCTTCCAAAGGCTCACTGACATTTGAGGGGGCGAGCAGGTAGACTGCATCGACTTGGGAAAGCGCCGCCTCAAAAGTGCTGGCGTCGCTCCAATCAAACAATGTGCTATCGCAAGACTCTACAACGGTTATAGAACGCGCCGCCAATCTAACTCTGACATCGGCGGAGGCCAGTCTGGAAGCAATGCGTCTACCGGTCTTTCCCGTACCTCCAGTTAAAAGCACTGTCCTCATAGCTTGTTCTCCACTTCGCCTTGCAGAGGTGCGAGGTTCCCCAACGCGTCGAGCGCCACAAGAGGATTCCAGTAATCAACGTAGCGTTCAATCATCCCATCGCGAACTGTAATCACGGATATATAACGTTGATAGTAAGGACGCTGGGTCTTGAGTGCGCGTCCTGCACATTCGAACTCCAGAATCACCACATTTGGAGTCAATGTGTGATGTATCTGGGGCTCGCTCAGTCTGTCGACGGCAAGAATATCACCCAGCCTGGATAAGTATGAGGAAAGCGCCACACGTCCCTTTATTTCTCGCACGCTGTCAGCTGGCGCATAGGGGAACTCCATAACGCCGTCAGGGGCCATCATCGCTACAAAATCCTCTGCGGTCTGGTCCACAAGCGAACCGAGAGAATGTTTGAGCATATCTGAGAAGCGAGCGAAACCTGCGGTGCGATCAACCATTATCTGTAACTCCTTGCTCATCGTTGGAACGGTATCGTATCATCGACAAAACCTTACTAGAGATATTCAATGGAACGCAACCGTCTCGACGAAAATAAAAACCGCCGTCGCCTTTCCGGCGCGGCAGTGAAGCAGGAGGCAGTCACTCAGGCGATTGAACGAGCTTTATTCCAGGTGTGGGCGAAAACAGGCTATGCGGCCCTGACCATGGAAGCGGTGGCGAAGCAAGCAGGAGTGGGCAAGGCTGCAATCTATCGGCGCTGGCCATCGAAACTGGCGATGGTGAATGATGTTCTTACCCGTGTAGGAACCAGCCTGGCGGTAGCGCCAGACACGGGTAACTTGCGCGGTGATATCCTGGCGCTTTTAAAGAGTTTACGGCGGCTTCTGAGGCACCCTCTTGTCTCTCGCATACTTCCAGACCTTCACGCAGAGATGCCGCGAACGCCTGAACTCGCCGCCGCCATCCGATCAGAGTTGCAGGTGCAACGGAGAGCGCGAGCCAAGGAAATACTGAAACGCGCCAGCGCTCGTAATGAGCTATCTGCGGATACTGATTTTGATATCGCGGCGGACATGTTTGGCGCACTCATCTACTGGCGCATGATTATTACTCGACAGAAGGCCGATAACGCTTACTTGGAAAGGCTATCCGATGTAATGATGAAAGCGTTGGGACCTTCTTGAGTACAAGCAACATCGCGGCGCTTTGATATGCCGCCAAATAACTCAACGGTATTTATTTCAACTTTCAACGGAAATATAAGTCACCTGACCTGCTAAGTTAAAAACGACCGCCAGCAAATAGTGAGTGATGTCTGCTGAAAACTGGACATCAAAGACTGCGAAAGCTTCTTCGTCCTCTGGATACAGGCCGATCCTATGAAGCGATAGCGCCTTCATGAAAGACTCTTTATTAATCGGCGTGTTACCAAAAACAGCTTTAGTCTCTTCTTCTGAAAATGCATCAAGATGATGTTGTAGATAAAATCTCGCCGCCTCTGACTCTTCTCCTTGGTCAAAATCATTTGATATGGCTGAAAAAGCACGGTTTGCATAGCTCTCCAGAGAATCTACAAACGTCGAGATGACTTCAAAATCACCTTTTTCCAATTCGTCGGACTCTAAGTTGAGATCAACCTCTACTTCTACGCCATTAATTACAACCGTTCCCTCGTAGTATTTCTCAAGGTTGTTTGGGTCAATTTGTCCGAAAATATCAATTCCCATCAGCATCAATTCCTTAGATAACAATACATTTCCATGGAGAGAAAGAGTTATAAACTATTCCTCACAAAAACCGAGCATCCACAAACTCCGGCGACTGCCAGCGATTAGCCTGGTTGTTACTGATGAAGTCGCCATACCAGGATTCGAGGTCTTTGTAGTTGGCGGTAATTTTTTTCTCATCAAGCCCCGCTGCCTTGAGCTGAGTCATGTCGGCGAACTGGCTTGCCTGGGGGTTCACCAGGGCCACTGACAACATGCCTTCAAAGTCGATTACTCCGCTCAGTTCGGGCCAGTATAGAACCACATCCGACGTATTGGCGGTTTTAAACGCAGAGGTGGATCTTAGCAGCGCCATTAACTTTTCCGCTAAGCGTTCATCCGGTCCCATCACCGACATTACAAAAAAGCGAAATGCTTCTGCATCGGCCTCGTATTTCAACAGAACAAAGTAAGGCCCGCCCATGGCCAACTTAAGCACATTAGACAGAGCCTGTTCCGTGGTCGCAGAAGCAGGCTCCCAGTCGATCCGGGGCGTCTTGTCACTCCAATACCAATTGCGATACATCGCATCCCAGTCCGATACAGAGTCGACGCCAGCCGCAGGTGAGGCCAGCCACGCCTCATACTCGGATTCAGACAGGTGTAACTTACCGGCGATAATAAATGCATCACTCATTGGAGCTGTCTCACTAATCACTATTGGGAAAAAAATAGTAAGCGCTGCAGCCTGATCTGCAAAGTGATTTATCGGTCCCCTCGCATGCCGCTGATTCATTCACGACCAGGTCAAACCGCCAGGGGGCTTTGTTAAAGTGCGTTGCGTTACGAGGAATACTTGTTGGCTCTACGGAAGAAAGTGGGTCAATTGTTGAAAAGCATTGGGAGGGAGCAGTTAACCCTGATCACTTCACGTCTTACTTTCATTACAGAGCAAGTCATCCAGCCTTGTCAGCTCATATTCAGCATACAGATAAAACTTACTATAACCAGTGCTCCCAATCAGGGAATTGAGCGTCTGTAAGGCCCATACACACTTGGTTGCTTGATCCGTTACATTCGGAAGATAGTCTGCAACCACATGTAGCTCTTTCAGCTTGAGCAGCTTGGCGGCTATGCATTCGGTTATCGCATCAATTGAGGCAGCCTTCTCGTCGCTGATATTCCGCCAGTGATCGTCAACAAAATGTTGAAACATGCATACTACCTGTTCACTTTCTCTGTCCCTTCGTGCGCAAAGTGTTGCCTCGCACATTACCCTCATAGTTTGTAACGTGCCGGCAGAGGCGGTTTCTTCAAGCTAACATGGTGGTACGGGTGATGGAGAGATTCGGATTAATCCGGCGGGAGACAGACAGTAGATTTTTAGCGTGAACGCCTGTATCAGGTAGCAGGAGCTGCTTCCGGCAGCTTAAAAGAGCTAGGATGACTCGCTTAGTGTAGAGAGCGTCAATGCTTGTTTGAGCATCTTCTCAAGGGTTACGAGTTCCTGGGTTGCAATACTGTGGAAGATGACGCAGTCGGCGCAATCATCAGCAAGGGTTTTGTTTTCCAGCCAGCAGCGCTTAAGATTTTCCAGCCAATTTTCGCAGACTCTGACGCGATTCAGAGTCGTCGGCGATAACACGCTAGCAGACTCTATGCCTCTGAGGAGATTGAGCTTTGCATTGATGCAAGATACGGCGTCTTGTCTGCTGCACTGTACACCAATCTTATGCCAAAACTCATCGACAAGGATGACGTTTCCCATACCAACCTCCAGTGTTTGAGTTTTAAATGAGAAACTTTCACGACTCACACTAAAAGCTAGTTTTTAACGAAATCCTTATCAATACCTACTATTGGGTATCCCCGCACTCCCCTTTAGAGGTACGCAGCTACACTCACTAGCCACTGCCGGCTCATAAAAGGACTGCCATGTACAAAGGCGTTTTCGAATGTGGATCAGAGTTCAAGCTTTGAGGCGCCCGCCTTCCACGCCTCATATACAGGACACGCCATTCTAAACAAATCAAACCGCCAGTGACGCTCCCACCAATAACTCTTCCACCAGCGCACTGCGAAATGCTTCGCCGTCTTCATCGAGTTCCGAGTTGATCAGAACGAACACACCGTGGCTCAGGTCTTCGGTCAGAATCAGGATATTGGCGGCGCCCAGGTCTCGGCCGCTGTGCCCTACGAACTGTCGTTCATTGACGCCTTCCAAGATCCAGCCCAGGCCTTGATAGGGGTATACCGTGGGTTTGACCTGTCGCCGCAGCATTTCCCTGGGGGCTCTTGGCGACAGGATGTCTCTGCTGTTTTCGCCGCCGATCATGGCGCGCACGGCTTTACTAAGATCCGCCACCGAACAGCGCAGCATGCCGGCGGGCACATCCGGATAGCCTTGTTGCGGCAATTCAACCAGGTCGCCGTTCTGATAATCATAAGGTTTGGCGAGTACGTCAGGGTCGAACTGTCGCAGATACCAATGGGCGTTCCAGATTCCAAGAGGTTCAAGCACGTTTCTTTCCACGTATGAAGCAAAGGGCTGGCCGCTAACGCACTCGATCACATATCCCGCCAGCGCCATCGCCACATTGCAGTAATCCCACTTTTGTCCCGGCCGCGCCCGACTATAAGACCCCTCAGGCGTGTAAGCGTCCCCTCCTTTCACCAGATAATTTTTCAGAAAACTGTCCAGACTTTGTCTGGGATCGCCCTCGTAGGAAGGATCTCCATGCCCTTCATCGGAAATGCTGGACGTGTGCGTGAGGAGGTGACGTGGCGTGATGGGATCATGTAGACGATGTGGATTTCTGACTGCAAAGTCGATGTACTCGTTCACATCAGAGTCCAGATCGAGCCTTTCACGCTCAAATAATTGCACCAGCGCGGTGGCGGTGAATAACTTGCTGATTGACGCCAGATGCATGGGCGTGTCGACGGTGAGCTTGCGCCCCTTACCGATATCGGCGTAACCAAAGGACGAGGAATAAAGCGTGCCGCGGTCTCTGGACATGATCGCGACGGAAGTTCCCGCCACATGAGCGGCATGCATGCGCGGTTGAATGCTTGATTCAAATTTCTCCCGCCACGCATCGAAAGAACGCGAGGCGTCTTGGGTCGATTTCGCGAAGGCGATTTGAGGTGCGATCAGGCCTGCTATTCCCATTTTGAGCAAAGAACGTCTAATTAAAATCATGGATAGTTCCCTTATATAAGTCGTCATATTGGTTGTCGTACGGTGGCCGTGCATTTGAGCGACTAGCGGTTCTTTGCCTGAGTCAGCTCATGATCCAGAAAGTTCACGGCATTCATTAATGCCTGCGCGGCTTCAGGCATGAATCCTGAGAAGAGATGCCAGACATGGAACATACCGGGCCAGACTTCCAGATTGACCCGCACCCGGTTTTCTCCCAGATGTGACGCCAGACGGATGGCGTCGCTTAACATCACTTCGTTTTCACCAATTTGAATCAGTGTCGGCGCGATTCCCCGTACATCGGCGAATACCGGTGAGGCGTCTGGATCTGTCGCCAGCGCGTCACCCAAAAACGTACGTGCAAGTCGCTTTAACATCGCCACCGTCACCAGCGGGTCCAGGCCGTCCCGATCCTGCGCCGATGCGCCGCTGAGGGTCAGGTTGGCCCAGGGTGAAAGCGCCGCGCCTGCGACGGGTTGCGGCAACCCGGCATTGCGCGCCTTGATCATCGTGGTGACGACCATGGCGCCGCCGGCGGAGTCGCCGGAAAGCGCCAGTGATTGAGGAGCGACGCCGGATTCCAGCAGGTATCTGTATGCGGTAAATACGTCGTTAATGGGGGTTGGAAACCCATGTTCCGGGGCCTGCCGATAGTCCGGCACATACACTCTGGCGCCCAGCCAAGTGGCGTATCTCGCGGCAAGTCCCTCGTATCCCTTTATTCCGCCATGAACATAGCCGCCTCCGTGTATGTACAACAGTGTGCGGTTATCCAACACCTTTTCAGGCGTAACAACTATTCCCGCAACGCCCCCCATGTTCACCGGCTCTATGTCGACCTTTTCCGTGACGGGGAAGAGCTTGTTCAAGGCGTTCATATAGTGGCTACGCACTTCCGCCCAGCTTGCTTCCGACACCCCCAGTAATTTATCGCCAATGGGCCCCGCCGCGTTTATCCATCCATCAAGCGCCGCCTGCGCCTTATCATTTAACATAATCGCTCCTGACATAAGCCTGCCCACTATTACGCAGAGCTTGATATTAAGTGGCTTTCATTAGAGAGCTCGGAGCTATTAAAAACAAATATACAACCCGTCTTTATTAATACTTTTTTGCACTTGTACAAACTGATACACAAGAACAGCATCTATCAACTTTTAAAATACTATGCGCAGGCATTTCTCGAATGAATTTAAATTAACTTAATCATTTAAAATAACTGCAACCAATGAGTAGAGCTATTTCGAAATAATGTTATGATAAAGTCCTGTGTCATTGTGATAACAAAATAAGATATAGAGGTTCTCGCCAATGGAATATCCAATCAATGGTTCCTGCCAATGCGGACAGGTTACCTACACGCTATCCAAGCCTCCAATTGCTGTAGCGGCCTGCCACTGCAAGCAATGCCAAAAGCTGTCGACCAGCGCGTTCAGCCTCACTGCCATGATTGAGTCAGACGCCCTTGATATTCGCGGTGAAATGAACGAGTGGAGCCGAGTCGCGGCCAGTGGAAATACCTGCTCAGCCAAGTTCTGTGCGGTATGCGCCAATCATATATATCATTACAATCCGAGCAATCCCTCGCATATAATGCTGAAACCATCCACCCTCTCTGACACAAGCATTATTAACCCAACCATTCACGTCTGGGTCAGTGAAAAACAAGACTGGGTTCAGATACCGGAAGGCGTTTTGGTTTTTGATACGCAACCATAAACACTGAAAAGTTATTTACGCCGCCCGCAAGCCACTGTCTATCCGAAAACCAATGGCTATTATGCGGGCGCTCAATGTATATATATGAAGAGAAGCTCGCCGACAGTTCATTAATTATGCTGATAATGCGACATCAAGCCTAAAGGGTCATACCAAAGCGCTTTATTTCCCAATGGAGTTTCCGAAGGCAAAAACGGATTATCTAACAGGAAGGTCCTCCGCTCAGTCAATCTGGCGTCTTTAATCGCTTTTCCATGATGTTTGAAGAATATTTCGTCAAACGATTTGTCGGCGATCATCAGGGTTAATCCGACTTCGATGCGCTGGGCAAGCTCAGGCGCGTACCTGGAAACAAAAAAGTAATAGGGCCAGGGGTAATAAATCAGAGTCTGCTGTTCTATCGCCAAATGCGGTAGCTCGTCACGCCGCGTTTTATATTCGGGGAAAACCTCATTAATGCCTCGTGGAAAGTGATCAAAGCGCCGCTGCACTAGCATTTTAAAAAGCCCGTCGTAGCTGCTGGCGGTTATGACATGGAAGCCGTTTTTCTCATACAGCGCCACATCCCCCCACCCCAATCCCTGACCAACGGTTAAACCGCGCAGGTCATCAAGCGTCTTCAGATTATCAAATTTCGACTGCGAGTCCTTGGCGATAAGACTGATACGATAGCCAAGCAACCCCTTTCTCAAGGGGATGCGGATGGGGATAAAATCCGCCTCTTTGTCTTTGCTGGTGGAACTCCAGATAACATTAACAACGGAGTCTTTACGTCTCAGTTCCACAATATAACGCGCCTCCGACATCACAAAGGAGGCTTCCGACAAGTTATAGGCGCCAAATCTTGAGGTGGTTTTATCCAGCGCAACGGTTAACAGTTCCATTAAGTCCGTGTAGCGGGTGTCGTGAATGGACTGTGAGGCGGGAACCACAACCTTGAAGGCCTCAGAGCCATGAGCCCTGAATGTCAGAAGAACAAAGAGAAAAACCGCCAGCAACTTCATATCTGAAACCTATCTGGACGCTGTCTTTAGCAAAAGTGTAGCAATTCAGCTCTCAGACATGCTGAGAAGCCTCTATATAAATAAAGTATTACGGAAAAAGGCCAGCATGAGACTGGCCTTTGCTTCATTTTTCAATGAATAAAATGTGGACTAATTGCTCCTATGGAGTCCCCTATAGTGAATTATCCAACTTCACCATTTTAGCTTCAGAAGGTACGCCGTTCTCATTGAGTGCGAACAGCATGTAGTAGCCTGGAGGCGCAATATTGGAGTTCAGCGGCGTAGTCAGTCGGTAATAGTTATTGCCCATGGCGTCCAGTTCCAATTCGATGCGTCGCTGATCGGTATTGGAAGAGTGGGTGACCGCAGACAAGCGGATCAGCGCAACGGAGCTGATGGTTTGTTTAGAGCTAAGGTCGAATGCCTTGTTATAGCCGATTTTTCCGTTATATCCCGTCGGCCCATTGTCGACCAGGGAGATTTCCGGACGATCGCCTTTGAACAGGTACGGAGGGCTGTAGATTTCCGCTGTGGTGTAGTTGAACTTACAACTTGCGCCACACGCGCCGCCGCCGGCGACCCAGATTCTGCCGTCAGGAAGCAGCACTGCAGTTGAGTGGTAGTCCCTGGGGTCCTGATGCTGAGCGACTTCCGTCCATTCATCGTTAGCTGGATCGTATATTTCCGGCGTATATACCGCTTCGCTGGTATCGAACAAGTGGCTGTCCCGGGAACCGCCCACCGTGAAAACGCCGCCATCCGGCATCACTACCGAGTTGGCGTAATACCTGGGATGGTGCATGTTTTCCTTGCGCACGGATTCTCCGGTTTTCAGGTCGATTTCATAGACGGAATACAGTGACTCACTGACGTTAATTTCCGCCTGATCATCTTTATAGTCTTCAACACCGAACCGGGCGTTTCCGCCCATTAGCAGCAGCTTGTCCGCGCTGTACTGAACATTGGTGGCGCCCTGAATGTACTTCGGTCCATCCTCACGTCCCTGGCCGGTCAGCGTGGAGCTGCCCTCGCCTTCAACAGTGTGGCGCACGAAGTTCTTGTAGGGCGCGTATTCCAGAATGCTACCGTCATGCATGACGGCGAGTTTACGGTAATACTGCCCACGGGCCAGGCCGTAATCACTGTTTTGTCTGCCGTCGATATCAATAATGGTTTCAATCTTGTCGTAACCAATGTCCCTGGTATTGCTCAAATACCTGAAACTGCGAGTGTCTGGATTCCAGATTTCTCCCTTGGCGTTATCAAAAAGGGAGTAAGAGTTATCCCCGTCGCCACCGGTTGTGAAGACAGAGCCGTCGCCCAGGATAACGGCGCTGTTATACCAACGCGCTTTCACCAGATCGTTTTCCCGGTTCCATTTGTTGGTGTCTGAGTTGTAGGTCACCACATACTTGCGTTTGGACTGGTCGCCTCCGCCGCCCATGATCAGCAGCGAGCCATCCCGATCCATGACCGTGGCCGGGCAGAACATCTCGTAGGTATCTTTCACCAAATACTGAGAAAGTTCTCCGTCTTTGGGATTGAACGTGCCGGTATAGGTGACGTCATCGCCATGAAAACTGATCGGCGTGGAACCCGACCAGAACACCAGCTGCCCGTTGGGCAGGATCGCCGAGGCAATCGCCACCAGGCCCAGCTCGAAAGTGTCGCTCCATTCACCAACCACTGTTTTCGCGGCCGGTTTGAGGTCGAACTTTTCGTTGTCCCCGGTCGTGCAGCCGAATTGCACCAGCTTCGCCCCGTTAGTGAGTCGATTGCCTGCGATATTCAGACAGAGCTCTGTCCCCGCCTCAGTTATCCGGTAACCGTCCCTTAAAGGCGCGATATTCAGCGGTCTTGCAGCCTGGCAATCGCCCAGCTTGACGTCCGCTCCGGCGACGCCCGGCACGTTAATACAGTACTCCCGGTTCTCTACCGTAGTAGTCAGTTGGTAACTCCCATCAGGATTCTGACGAGCGTTCCATAACAGGGAGTCCGCTGAGCAGGCCAACTGCACCAATCCCATCGTTGCGTTACTTTGAAAGCACAGACCGCTGTCCTTGCCGGCAAGGTTAAACAAGCCGGCCGGTATGTCAGCAAACGCCATCTGGGAGGTCACAGCTATGCCCGTACCTACAATTATTTCACGTATTTTCACGTGTACATCTCCAAATAATTAACTTCTTAGGTTTCTCATGCAGCTTGTTGTTTTTATTGACTAACATGAGCACCTGTTAGAAGGGCGTCTGGAGAAATGGTTCAATTATTTCGATTAAGTTAATCGATTATTTTGAAAAGTCGGATAAACGAAGCGGCCCTGACCGCTCTGTTTATGCGATGGCTTTGCACGCCATTCACGACCAGTGCGCCAGACAATATGCAGAATTTACGCGCTGAACCTAAGTCGCGCTCAAGGCTTCCCGTAGACGTTGCGGAAGCGGCACAGGTCTTTTGCTTTCGGGAGATATGGCGACCTGGGTTAAAGTCGCGCGAAAGCTGAATTCATCGGCATGGTTGCGGGCTTCAACCAGAAAGCTGAATGAGGTCGTGGTCAGTTCTTTGCATCTAACGCTAATGTCGATGACATCGTCCCAGGCCATGGGCGCAAGAAACTCAATGGAAAGCGCCCGCGCCGGCGGCAGAATGCCCATGTCCAATATCTCACGGATTCCCGGCGCGCCAAGTTTATGGGTCAGGAATTCGTGCACCGCCTCTATCACGAAATACGAGATACAGGGCGTATAGACAATCCCGGCTGGGTCACAGTCTCCAAACAGGATTGTCCGCTTTGTCGTAAAACTCATGGCGTTCACTCGTTAATCACTTCTTTTCCGTTAATTTTTCGCCGCGCCAACCTTGGTCACGCGACCCCTACTCGAAATCCTGAACTTTCAGCCTCATCTCTATGCCGAACAAGCATAGAATACTCGCTATCACGTAGATTTCAGGAGACCGCTGCACATGTATATCGGCAAGTTGGCGAAATTGACAGGAACCACGCCGAAGGCCATTCGCCACTATGAAACGTTGGGTCTGTTGCCTGAGCCCCAGCGCAGAGAGAAATACCGCGTTTACTCTGACGATGACGTGGAAGCGGTCACGCTGATCAAGCAGGCCCAGTCGCTTGGATTCAAATTGTCCGAACTCAAAAAACTGGTTGAGGACGTCAATGTATCCGACGGCTTTCCCTTCGATGCGGCGATAGCCATGGTCAAGATGAAACGGCAAACGCTACACGAAGAAATGCAGGCGATGCAAAGTCTGGACAAGCGCCTCAGGCAGCTTCAGGAAGATCTGCAAAACTCATCCTGTCGTTGTTGACTCTGCCCCTAAGGACAGGGTTTAGCATCTGCGCCATCAAACGGATATCTGATTAAGTGTTTGGAGGTAGTAGATGAAGAAAATACTGGTGCTCAACGGCAGTCCTAAAAACGGCGGACTCACTGGCGCGCTGTCTCAGCAGTACGCAAGCGTCGCAGAAGAAGCAGGGTTTTCGGTTAGCAGGGTGAATCTGGGTGAGTTAACTTTCGACCCGAATCTGGCTTCCGGTTATGACGTTATTACCCCCTTAGAGCCGGATTTAATACGCTTGCAGGCGCAGATCCAGGAGGCGGATCATCTAGTGATGGCGTATCCCGTCTGGTGGGGTGGCGTTCCCGCCCTGATGAAGGGCGCACTGGATCGCACTCTGTTGCCAGGTTTTGCATTCCGATTTGAAAAAGGGGCCTCCTTTCCGCAGCCACTGCTGGCGGGCAAAACCGCACGCCTGCTGGTCACGATGGATACGCCGCCCTGGTATTACAAACTGGTTTATGGCGCACCCAGTCATAAGATGATGAAGAAAACCGTGTTGGAATTCTGCGGCGTCAAACCCGTCAAAATCAGCGCGTTTGGGCCGGTGATCAAATCAACGCAGACCCTGCGCCAGCGCTGGCTACAGCAAACGGCGTCACTGGCGATGAATGGAGATTAAAACGTTACTCGGTAATTAGTAATTAATAGTTGGGCGTTTGTTTATACGTAATAACTCAGGGCCCTTATTGCCGCTAAGCGGGCTCAGGCAGAGATACCCACAATGCAATAATGGCCGCGCTAGCCATTATTGTGACGCATGCTAGACTGAGCGGAGAAAGTTGGCGCGCGTCGCGGGGAATCAGCAGCGCTCCCAGAACCAGGCCAGTAATGAGCCCTCCTCCGTGAGCGGCGTTGTCGATGCCGTCCACCAGAAAACCAAAGAGGATGGTGAGCAGGGAGAAAATGGCGGCGCCGAAAAAGATCCAGCGGAACTCAATCAAAGGCACGCGGGTTCTATTCAGCCAGAGGTAACTGAGTAACGCCCCGTACACGCCGAATATGCCTCCCGAAGCGCCTGCGGAGACGACACTGACACCATGGAAAGTGAGGGAAAATAGATTGCCGACAAGCCCGGACGTTATAAAGATGAGTAAAAATCGCGTATGCCCGTACATGCGCTCCACCCACTGTCCCCCATCCCACAGCGCCCAGACGTTCAGCGTCAGGTGGATAATGCCGAAGTGGAGAAAAACCGCCGTACCCAGTCGCCACCATTGTCCGTTCTGCGTCGCCGGGCTGACGTTGGCGCCCCACTGCAACATGGCATGACTCGATACATGCCAAAATTCACCGTTTTTTAACCATGTAAAGACAAAAACGAGTATAATCCCGAGAATGATTATCATTGAAGTGTAAGTAACGGCGACTCTTTCTTTTAGCTGTTCATAGAAAGAAGGCATGGACGCGCTGGATTCCCTGCGAAAGTTTTTAACTTGTTGAAATTAAAAGGACATATTGGCTCGGTATAAATGGAAACTATCATACCCCGGGCGCAGACGCACGTTAACACGATGAACAGACACAGACTTTCACTGCGACGCCTGACGCCGCCTTTTTGGGGCCCGCGAACATTTGTTCCCAGCCCTCCCACCTCCGGACCCTAGAGGAGACTCACGCTCTTTCGATAGGACAAAGAACCAAGGAAGTAAAGGATTAGATGTACACAAGGATTAGAGGTACACATGGACAACCTGCAACGATCAATGAAGATCGGCTTTGGCCGTAAAAATCTGCATCAGTTTTGCGAGGCGCTGTTAGACCCCCTCGCCCTGTTCATCAGCATATTGCTGGTGAGTTATTTATTCGAAGACGCCATTGAAGCGCCCTCGATGATCTCCGCGCTATTTGCATTCTGCGTCGCCTTCCCCGGGCAGTCGCGACTGCACCAACCCCTGAGCCGTTGTCTCGTCGACATACTGTTGAGCTGGTTCGTCATCGCCTTTTTGATTCTGTCTTTAGGCTACGCCACGCGATCGATCGACTTGTTCTCACTGTCCACCATTCTTCACTGGCTGTGGATCGGCCCCGCTTTACAAGTCAGCGCGCACCTCGCGTTCCGCTACTTCACGGTATTGCTGCAACTGCGCGGCGATCGACAGAAAGTGGTCATCGTGGGCATGAATGAACAGGGGCTGGAACTGGCCAAGCGCCTGTCCCGCAGCCCCTATTACAACGTCGAAATTCTGGGCTTTTTCGATGACCGAACGGCGGACCGACTGCCCAAAGGCGCCGACTGGCCGGTGTTGGGGGACTTTTCTGAGCTATACGACTACTGCAAGGAGCAGCGCATAAACAGTATTTATCTGTCGCTGCCCATGACAACGCAGCCTCGCATTCTGGCGATTCTCGATAGCCTGGGCGACACCACCGCATCGATATCGTTTATTCCCGATATGTTCGTGACCAAGCTGATCCAGGGCAACGTCTACCAGGTTACCGGCATGCCGGTCGTCTCTGTCTGCGATACGCCGTTCCGGGGCGTCAATGGCTTGATCAAGCGTTGGAGCGATATTGTGCTTTCCGCGTTGATTCTGGTGATGATCGCGCCGGTGTTGGCGGTGATCGCGGTGATGGTGAAAGTCAGTTCGCCTGGCCCCGTTATTTTCAAGCAGCGTCGTTACGGTTTGGATGGCGAGGAAATCATCGTCTACAAATTCCGCTCCATGACCGTCTGTGAAGACGGCGATGTCATCAAACAAGCGCAAAACGGCGATAAGCGGCTCACGCCTATCGGTGGTTTCCTGCGCAAAACCTCATTGGATGAACTGCCGCAATTCATCAATGTGCTGCAAGGCAGGATGAGCATTGTCGGTCCCCGTCCTCATGCGGTGGCGCACAACGAGCAATATCGCAAGCTCATCAAAGGCTACATGGTTCGCCACAAAGTTCGGCCGGGCATCACCGGTTGGGCTCAGGTCAACGGTTTGCGGGGCGAAACACAAACCCTGGAGCGCATGCAGGCGCGGATCGAATTCGATCTCGACTACCTGCGCAACTGGTCGCTGGCGTTGGACCTGAAAATCATCCTGATGACTGTTGGCATGGTCTACAAGGACGAATATGCATACTGAAACCGGACCTGGAACATCATCCGGGCGCCGCGCAATGGATATGACCTCCCACTTATTTGAGAGATATTTGCAATGAAAGGCCTGTACATTAACGTTACCAACGCGAAAGCCGAGGTAGAGTTATTTTCTTCTTCGATCGGCGCTCCCTCGGACATACATGAGTTCGACTCCCCACTTGGCGCCCACATTTTAGTGGATGTGCATCGCGCCAACTGGCCAGAGGGCGTCGCCTACGCCGATGAAGCGTCGCGCTCGCTGGCGGTGGGCTGCGGACACTTCGTCTTCAACGGACGTTTAGGCAATATCAGCGAGTTCGCCCGCGCCTTCTTCCGAGCGGAGACGGAAGAGGAACGCACCGCGGTGTGCTCCCTGATCGAAGCCGGCAGTTACCTGTTCTATATCGAAACCGGCGGCGAATACTATCTGGTGACCGATCCCTTCGCGCTGGTTCCGCACTTTCAGGATGTGCAGTCCGAAACGCTGCGTGTCGCGCCTGCGCCTTGCTATATCGCGGACGACAAGGACGTGGACCCGGTGCTGCAAAACATCCTGAATATCAAGCGACACCTGTTTGGCGGCTATACCCTGTTCAAAGGCGTCGAGCGACTGGAAGTGGGCGCGATTATGTCCCGTGACCGCACGTCGTTCTATTTCGATTACCTGAACGGCTCCGGCGACCTGCACAACGTCAATGAAAAGATGCGCAAAGGCATGGGGATCTTTGGCGACCGCAAAAAGATTCTGCCTTTGAGCGGCGGACTGGACTCCCGGTATTTGCTGTCTCTCGGCAAGACTCATTACGGGTACACCTACGGACCGGCCAATACCGGCGACCGCCCCGTCGCCCGTAAGTTCGCCGGCTTCTTCGATGACTACCGTGAGTTTTCTCTGCTCGATCTCAGTTATCCTAAACTTTCGCAACAACTGGGCGAGAAAATGTTCAAAGGGTTGGTGTCGCGCCCGCTCTCCGAGCTGCTGGTGGTGTACCGTCACTTCTATGAAGCATGGGGCGACGGCAACCTGTTCGTCGACGGCTATCTGGGGGGCACCTTGCAAAGGGGGTATTACTTTAACATCGAGTCCACCTGGGGGACGTTGTTCCGTATCTTCCCTTCCCTGATGTTCCGTTTCATCACACCGGAAGACCTGATCCGTTATCGCTACCGTCAGTTAGACGCCGCCGGCAAAGAATTGTTGTTGAACAACTTCCATGCCGCCACGGCGCGTTTCAACTGCGACGGCTGGAAGAAAATATTCCTGTATGAAGCGCTGTACGG
Source organism: Hahella sp. CR1 (assembly GCF_029813005.1). NCBI lineage: Bacteria > Pseudomonadati > Pseudomonadota > Gammaproteobacteria > Oceanospirillales > Hahellaceae > Hahella > Hahella sp. CR1. The sequence continues at coordinate 398,078 of NZ_JAPELK010000006.1, read as the reverse complement.
GCGCAGCGGGCGCTGGATCACCCATGGAGGCTGTGTAATGGCGAGTCAGTTCTTCACACCGGTGCAGCCTTTCGTCTTCTTCGACGTCTTCCGCACCTTCATGTCTCTGGACGTGCGCAAGTTCAACAGCTTTTCCCTGCTCTCGCCCCTATGGAAAACACTGCCGAAAGGCCTGAGCGACGTGGCCACCCTCGATTTATATCGCCCACTCTGGCCCGCCATGCTGAATCGCTGCCTGCACGTGGCGTCACGGACGACCGACAAACTTTCCCTCAGCAATCGCTTTGATAACTACAAGGAAGAACTGCCCAAGGTGCAATGGGAGTGAGTTTGTCCGCAGCTGCAGTCCAGACGTAGATGACGCAGGCAAATTTTGTAAAGTAAGAAAAAAGTAAAGCAAGCAAAGTGAAGTGAGAGAAGCGAAGCAATAAAGAAGATAATAAAGACGTTACTGAATGGGTTCGCCGAGTCTGCCGAGACAGGCTCGGCGAACCGCTATTGAATCCTTCCGCTAATCCAACTCCAGACTGGGTCTTTTGGGAATCGCCATCCTGACTTTTTCCGGAATGGACGGATCGGGCTCACAATCCGCAAGCGAGTTGCAGCCGATCATCTTCATATCATCCCACTGAATCGTCAGCAGCCCACCGTTGGCGGTGACGTAATCAATCAACTCCGCAGAAGTATAGAGTTTCATGGGGCTGATAATACTGATGCCATCCGGAGAGGGATCGAGAGGATGGCGGGTGTAATTGTGAATGTCGAAAATAGTCTGGGGCGCCTGATTGTCCAGCGCCGCGGTCATCTGGAAACGTCCAGTCTCCGCATCCCCCTCAATAAAGGTGTACTCAAGAGATATCCACTGTCCCACGGGGACTTCAAAAGTCTGGTTGACTTCACGCCATAGCGCGTCGTCCCACTTCTGTGTGGTCTGATTGAACGTGCGCGCCCGTATGGCGAAACGTAGCTGATTCTGCCCCTCCTTTATGCTGGGTTTGTTGATATTCACACTGACCACAAACGGATAAGGATTGCCATCCCAATGAGGATTGTTCCACCAGGAGGACAGGGACAGCCAGTCAATGGTTTTCGGGTAGGTCCGCAGCATGCTGAAGCTGTTGCTCAGATACATGCGCACCTTCAGCTTTAACTCTTTAAAGCCGGTCTTGCCAGTGACGTCTAACTGCACTCTGCCTTTCTCGTTATTGACGTTGGGTTTTTTCAACGCGAAAGCGAGCACCTTGTTATTGGGGTTATCCAGCGCTGGCTGCACTTGCGCCCAGCGTTCGGTGAGGTCGCCGCCTTCATAGTTGATGAACGCGCCGCCAAATCCCATGGTGGTTTTCTGTTCATTGGTCCAATTGCGTACGCAGGAAAACTGATTGGTGCCTAGTTTGGGCTCTGCGGTTTTGCCCGGCTGGATGTCCTGAAAATATAAGCCTTCGTTGAAGTCCGAGCTGAAAACGACCCGATTTCCGTCGTTACATGACCAAAACCAGTCCAGTTGCGGCGTTTCCGCCTGGACCGAATCAAGGGGCGGAAGTAAACACCCCAGAGCGGTAAGTAGAAGCGCCCGTCGTTTGGCAACGTCGGGCGAATTGGTCGAGTTGGCTGTCGGCCTGTCCATAAGCACTCTGACTCCTATTGGTTAGACTGACTAAAAAAATGGCGCTGCTCCGCAGCGACCGAGTACGGCTTGGCAGTGTATTAACCAAAGGTTCATCCGCGACCACGGATAGAAAAGGGCCCGATTGCAATGACGGGGACCTCCACCAATGCTTGGATAAGTCGAAGTCGTTCAGGCCCGATAATGCTTTTCCGGTTGGCCAGCCACTTCGCGGCGGACAACTGATGCTCTAAACGGCGCTCGCCGGAACACGCTTACGCGGCTGCTCGATGTCCGGCGCTGCGTCGCGCCGGCGGGCGGATTATGTTGAGGTGGCTGTAGGTTTCTCCTAGCGGAATGACTCCTGTTAGTTAGTCTGACCTTATTAATAGTAGTCGTCATTGCAGGGACTGAATGTAACGTGACAGCTTTTTAACCAAAGCGCCATCCGCCACTTCGGAGATCGCAGGGCCGGATTCCAGCTGCGCGCGCCGGTCCAGAAGGCGCGGCAAATCCGACGCCTCCCAGGCCACAATGATGCCCTTGCGGTTGGCCAGCCATTTCGCGGTGGCCATTTGATGCTCATTGCGGTGTTCGCCCAGAGACGCTTTGCGCGGCATGATGATCACCGGCTTGCGCAAATACATGGCGGTAATGATGGAGCCCATGCCCGCGTGCGAGACGATCAGCTCCGCCTCGCGCATGTAGTCGGTCACCTTGCCTGGGGCGAGAAAGTCCGCAAATCCCATGTGTTGCGGCATGTATTCCGCCGGTCCGGTCTGCGCATAGACCACTACGTCCTGATTGCGCCCCGCCCAGTCGTCCAGTGCGCTGATCATGCGATCAAACGCAAGTTGAGTGCCTACGGTTGCGAAAATCACAGCACGGCCCCCCAGTAATGTGGCCCGCTGGGCTTGCTCAGATGCTCCCATTGGGTCAGCCAGACATGCGCCCATCTGCCGACTTTGGCGCCGGACTGGGACAGAGCCTCGCCGTTGGCGATACTGTCTATCCAGATCGTGCGCGCTCCTAAGAGTCGACCATACAGAATAGCGGCGAACCCGGGCGCCGCGCCGGTGGTGACGACAATATCCGGTCGGGTCTTGAGCATGACCCACGCCACCTGCAGGAACATTTTCAGCAGCGCCAGTTTGTTCCACATGTTGGCGTCCTGCACGATAAAACAGGGCTCGTTGTGAGGAGAACTGTAGTCCTTTACGGTGGTCATCCATAACAGTTTGTGGTCCTCAAACGCGCCGCGCAGTCTTTGTAGTTGCACCCAGTGTCCCCCACCTGAGGCGACTAAAAGTATTTTTTTCATTTTTATTCTCCTGTCATTCCCTGAAAGTTCCTTTTTTGAGACAGATTTCCGGCCCTGGGCCGGTTGACGATGCTCAACCACAGCGTCGCCAGTTTGGGGTACACCACCTTTGCGGAAAAAGTATCCGCAAAGCTGGCGTGTCCCCTTGCCGCCAGTTCCGCGCGCGCGTCATCATCGCTGATCGCGTAGCGCAAAGCCCGGCGCAATTCCTGAATATCCCCCGCCGGCGCCAGCAGGCCTCGGCCATCGCTCAATACATTGGCGATGCCGCCCACCGGCGTCGAGATCACACAACAATGCCGCGCCAGCGCCTCCAGAATAAACATCGGCATCGCCTCGTCTCTGGAAGGCAGCACTGCAATGGCGGCGCGGTCCAGCAGATCCATGAGCGCCTGATGGGACAGGCCCCCCACGAATTCAGCGTTGCGCAGCGTCTCGGGAACCACGCCCGCATCAATGATCGGCCCGGCGATAACCAGCTTCCAGGCGCCGACGTTAAGCGTCGGATCGACATCGCCCTCAGCCTGCAACTCTTCCCAGGCCTGCGCCAGCACATCTACGCCTTTGCGATAGGTGACGCCGCCGCCGAACACCGCCAGCTTCTCCTTGTCGCCCGGCCTGCCGGTGGCCACCGCATTGGGGATATACACAATGCGCTCCGGCGCCAGGGTTTGGGCCACGATAGCGCGAGTCTCTTCACTCAGAACATGAACATAATTCGCCCGCGAAAGGACAAAACGCACTAGTTTCGGATAACGCCGACTGAACTCGGCGAAACGACTGCCGTGTAACTGCGCGACCACCCCAAAGCCCAGCAGTTGCGCCAGGGTGAGCAAACTGCCCTCACGTACGAAAGAACCGTCCTGGGACAAATGCACCACTATGGCGTCCTTGGTTCTGCGTCCACGCAGGCGCAGAATTCTCCACATGGCGCTGAAATACAGTCCCAGCGCTTTGACGCCTTTGGAGCCGTCCCGAGACGGAATCACTTCGACTTTGAGGTTTTCAAACGGCCAGTTCAGGTAGGCGTTGATCACCTGGGTCATACCGCCCGCCACCTCGCCATGTCGCCCTACGTGCCATACCACGGGCGTCGACTTGTTTACGCTCATGCTTCACGCCTCCGCACCGCCTCCACGAAAGACACCAGCTCTTTGCGGATTCCGTCCAGGGACGCCCTGGCCTGCCCCAGCGTATTCAGATAACTTTCCCGCTGTCGCAGCGTATCCTCCAGAAACTGGCCGATGCGCTCCGCAGACCAGGTCGCGGCGCTTTGCCCCACGCCTTTCAGTCCAATGGCCTCAAAGTGCCGGTCCACCTTGCTGGAATTATCCGTGGTCAGACCCGCCGGCGCGGCGCCTTCCGTATAGGCGGCGATGAGCACGTGGAGGCGGTCGCTGACTACCAGCGCCGCGCGCCGATAGACATCCCGCAAACGCTGCTCCTGCTGCATATGGTCATGGCCGTCCCAGTCCAGAACCTGTCCGCCCAGGCTGCCGGCCAGCTCGCGGGAGCGCGCGGAGTCCATCAGCACCTGAGTCACCGCCATGATTTCCAGGTGGTGTTTCTGCGCAAATTCGCGGACGGCCTTCCGCCAGGCGTCGTTGGGCGCCGGCCGGTCGCCGCGCATGGACACAATCAGATAGCGACGGTTCTCCATGGAGGAAATCCGGCTGAGTTCGCCGCCCTCCGCAAATGCCAGATCCGGCATCACGCCGCCGTGTCCCAGGTATTGGAAAGAGCCCTGATCGCGCCAGTAAGTGAGATCGGAGACTTTCAGCGAAGGCGTTATCAGGCGGCGATAGAAGCTGGAGAAATTACGCACGCCAGAGCCCAGACGCGCGACGCTGCCGCCGCGCGCCTTGAAGCGTTTCGCCATAGGCAGCACGCCAAGGTGCTCCTTCATGCCTTTCAGACTCAACTGAATTTCTCCGGGCTTGAACAGATAGATGCTTTTCTGGCGCCGACTGGCTTCCATACCGGCGCGATACCAGGACAGAAACGAAGTATAGACGTGATCGTCCGGGCGCAACTGCAGCGCCTCGGTATAGCCGGCGGGAGCGTCGCCGGTAAACACATGCAATCGCGAATCGCCCTGCAGCCACTTGGCTAACGGGCGTCTCAGGATGATGTCGCCGATGTTCTGGTATTGACCGATAAGAGGTAAAAAAATCGGGGTCATGATTTCAACTTCCTTGCTTCAGAGCCTCGTGACAGGCTTTCTCATGGATGGTGAAGTAGGTTCCAGCCAATTTCCTTGCAATGACTGGATAGTCCCTGTGGGTTCTTAGGTAGCGAATGGCGTTCTCCATTCTTTGCCGGCGCGTTTCCGGCGCTTCCTTGAGCAGCGTTTCCGCCGCGTTCGCAAAGTCTTCCGCAGTATAGGGAACGCAAAGTCCGGCGCCGGATTGCTCGATCACCATTTGCTGGTCCGGGTTGTCGTTACAGACGACGGGCACGCCCAGCGCCATGTATTCGATCAGTTTGGTCGGCGAGGAGCAGTCAAGCAGCTCGCCCCGGGGAATGGGCGACAAGCCCACTTCCGCCTGGCGAATGTAGCGCCAGGCTTCCTGAATCGGCAGCCAGCCGGTCCAGATCAGAATATCGTCGACGCCCAACTGGCGCGCCCGCTCCTGCAGCCACGCCTTGTGCTGTTGATCATGGGTGTCGCCGACGATCAGCAGCACAATATTGGGAAGGCGCCAGCGCAACAGCGACGCCATTTCAAACAGGGTTTCGATATTGCGCACGTAATCCAGGCTGCCCAGATAAATCAGCGCGCGTCGGCCCCGCATGCGCTTATCGACGCTGACATCGTCTGTGGCGTCCGCATCAAAAGCCGTTACGGAAGCCTGCATGCGCTCCAGATCCACACCCATGGGAACCGAGGTCATGCGCTCGGCGGGCGCGCCACGGTCCGCCATGTCCCGTTTCATTCGTTCCGACTGCACAAAGATATGATCCGCCCGACTCAGCACGAGCCGATACAGAACAAAGCGTCCCAGCAGTCCGCGCAACAGCAAAGGCAGCGAAGCGAGCTTCTTCAAACCGGTGGCCCGGCGGGCGCGGTCTATCTGGCCTTCCGGATAGGGATAAGAGCACCAGTACAGGAACGGCATGCCTTTGAGACGGGCGAATATCAGCGCCATTAACGCGATAAAGGGCATATCCCGCACCTGTACGCCGTCATGCCGGTCGCGTCGGGACTGCGCCAGCGCCTTGAACATATGCATGAATACGGCGAGATGTTTGAGTCGGCGCGGCGGGACCGCCAGAATCGCCTCGCCGCCGCCCCAGGCCTCCTCCTGTTCCTGCGCGCCGGGTTTGCGAAACGCGACAATGTCGGAATACACGCCATGGCGGGGTAAACCGTCGCCAAAAAGCAGGCCCACATCCACTCGTCGGGCGGGGAACAACCCAGGCGTCAGATAAAGCAGTCTCATCGTTCTCATGCCGTGCGCGCGCCTCTCTTAACTAGCGATTTCAACAATCCTGTCTCCTCTACGGTGAAAGGCCGGAGCAACCACACTGACACCACGAAAGCGCCAACGATCAGCAGTGAATAACCCAGCAATGGAATAAGGCCGGCGCCGAGCGCCGCGACCGAAACGTCCGGGCTGATCGCGCCGGGAATGATCGCCACCGCCATGGCCAGAATGAGTTTGGTCTGATTGAGCCAGTCGAAGGCGTAGTCGCACCGCTGCTTGAGGCCCGCGATGATGAAGCTGTTAAACAGCACATGTCCCAGCCCGATGGCGATCACCGCCGCCCACACGCCGATGCCCAGGTGCAACAGCGCCCACAGGCTGGGCAACGTGATCAAGCCCAGGGCTGCGCCCCATTTACACAGGTTGGCCTGATCCATCGTCACGGCGGCGGTTTCCAGTAAAAGCCGCTGGCTGTATGGGATCAGGCACAACAGGAATCCGAAGAACAGGTAGCCGGAGTCGCTGAATTTGCCGCCGGAAATAAGCTGAATAAGTTCGTCGCCGAATACCGCCGCCACGGACACCAACGGCAGCAGTATCACCAGACTGACTTTGCCGGCGGAATTGGTCAGGCGACTCAGCTCAGGGGCGCCGCCGCCGTTGACGTAGACCGCCACCAGTTTCGGCCGGATCAGGCTGAACAGCAGCGACGCCGGCAGGTAGCGCGCAATCTGGTCATTCAAGGTGCGCAGAAAGCCGAACACCGCGGAGGCCTCCGGCCCCAGGTATTTCTGCAGCAGATTGACCAGCGCCTGTGGGCTGTACAGCAGGGTCAGCAAGTGCGCGAAATACATGTGCAGGGATAGCCACCATTGCTGGCGAATGGACGGCTCCGTCCAGCCCGCCTCCCCCTGTAATCCGCGCATCGAGCGACAGAATTTGATCAGGCACGCCAGCGCGACGGCGGTTCCAAATGCGGACGCCGCCAGTTCGATCAACACCACCGCATAGAGACCCATCCCAGGCTGCGCCAGGGTTTGCGCCGACGGTAAAAGTATTAGTATTGGTTGGGCAAGGCCGGAACCGGAAAGCCGCCACAGTACGAGCAACCCAGCCAGATAAAGCAGCTGCCGCCCCACCATGCTGGCGCGAATACCGCCCTGCAACAGCAGCGGCCCGAGCACCGCCTCCCGCAGGAAACGGCCAACGCCTTCCACCAGAAAGACGCCCAGAAATACCAGTGCGGCGGGTCGGAACGCCTCCAGCCCCGCCCAACTGAGATAAGCATCCATCAGTCCTGCGAATAACAAGGCGCAGGCAATTAGCGCCGCGCTTTGCCATGCCACGACGCGGCGGCAAAACCCAATCAAACGAGGACCATCCGCCTTGAGGCGATATTCAGGAAGCTGTCGCGCAGTGAGCCAGGCCAGCCCCAGTTGCGCCAGGGAACGGCCAATTTCCGTCATGGCCAGCAGAGTGACGTAGGCGCCGTATTCCGTCACCGGCAGCAAACGCACCGTCACCAACAGAATGCCGAGGGTCAACAAGGCAGAGATAACTTTGCCGGACAGGAACTTCTTCGTGCCGGAAATCAGCGCCTGACGTGAATAAGGATGACTCATGCCGCCTCCTCCGTACGTCGGGATTCACGGTAAAGCCACGCCAGATACCCCAGCATGCCCCAGAACAGAATCTGAAAGGGCAAACCCTCCAGCAAGGTGCTGCGATAAACCGGATAGATCATGCAAAGACTCAGCGCCGCCTGGATGCCGGCGGCGTCCGCCATGATCCGGCGACCAAATCTCGCGGCGCGCATCCTGCCGGCGGTCAGCCAGGCCGACACTAATACGCCGTAGAACAGCAGAGAGCCCAGCAGCCCCTGCTCCCACAACAAGGAAGACAATGCCGTGAGGCTGACCCCGAAGCCCGGATAACGCAGCGCAATGGTTCCGCCGGTGGCGTCGTGGGCGGAGCCGATGCCGCAGCCGAAGAAGAAAGAGACGGGGTCATGCAGGCCTTGCTGATGGAACCAGAACAGCAACCCGGTGAGGCGATTCAAATAGTAGCCACCGTAGCCCTTGTCACCCATGTTGTAGGCCATGGTGTCGGACAGCATTTCCGACAGGCTCTGCGCCTTCACCAGTTGCAGATAGGCGTAGGCGGCGCCCAGTGTCAGCAGCGCGCCGACGATCAACGCCAGCACCGCCAGGTGGGGCTTTCTCAACAACTCCCGGCCATACAGGGTGACGAACATCACCGGCAGAAAAATCACCACGACCTTGGTTTCACCGAGGAACAGCGGCGTCAGAGCGAACAGCCCCAGGACTGCAAAGTGGCGCGGCGATATCAGCTTTTCGCTGCGTCTGGCCAGCAGAAAGCCCAGAGCGATGACCAGAAAGCTCGCCATTTCGGCGTTGGCGCCGCCGGCGTAGCGGGTTGCGCCGAAAGTGCCGGCTACTACGTCGATGGGGATCATGCCGGGATAGGCGTATTGCAGGCTTTCCCTGACAGGCACGAGCTTGAGCAGCTCATAGAGCGCGAACGGCAATTGCACGATCACCAGCGCCGCGAACAGCCGCACCCAGCGATCCATGTCCGCGCGGGAAAAACTTAGCCAGGCCAGTGCGAAACAGACGCCCATGACCTGAAAGTAGCGTTTGAATCCGCTGGCGAGTTCGAAGAGCGTCGATTGCGCCGCACCGTTTAATAAGGCGTAGCCGACGAACACCAGCGCCAGCCAGATAAACAGCGGCTGCTTTTCGGCGCTGCCGGGATTGAGCAGGCGGCGCGAGGCGGCGCTGAGGAACAGAATAAGCCCCAGCACGGAAATGCCCCACACTGCTTTCTTGCTCAGGCCTTCCGCCCAGATGGGCGCCAGGCCAGCTACGAACAGACCCAAAAATAGGATCAACCACAGGGTGATGGCGGCGTTGGCGAACGCCAGCAGGCCGACGATCATGCCCGCCGCCAGACCCGCCAGCAACAGGTTGCCGGTGGAGGCGACCACGCCGAATACAACGGCGGCGCCCAGCGCCCCCAGAATGATCAGCGCCTCCACCCCGTATCGCTCAAAAAATACCAACGCGCTGCCTGCGCCGGCTTGCAACTGCTGACTGAAAATCATCGAACATCCTTTCGATTAAAAGTAAGAGTCCTTCCGGTTATTTAATGCGTCAACCTGTTATGTGAATCCTTACTGAGTCAAACCCGCCAGACGCTGTCGCGACGCTGGCGATATTTCCGTTAAAAGCGCGTCCACCAGCTCCCGCTGTTTCTGAAACGCGCGCAGGGAATCTTTATCCACGGAGGACACGCGAAATAGCAGTCCATCCGGAATGTAACCACGGAAGCCGTAACTGACCTCCTTCAATTTTTTATCGACCTTGTTGGCGATCACCTTCTCCCCCACCGTCGCCCAATAAGTCACCGGTTCATGGCGCTGCCCCTGCGACGTCAACAGACGGGTGATGCGAATCTGGCCATAATCGGTCTGCAACAGCCCGGAGGTCTTGTCCGCCAAAGTGAAACCCTGGGCCGGATAGCAGACTTCCGGATAGTGCATCTGAATGGCGTCGCGCTGGTCTTCGCCGTATGCAATGGAAACCATTACTCGGTAACCCGATTCGTCTACGTAGGTACGGGACAGCGTCTGGTTATAAATGCGATTGATCGTCTCCCGGGTCTGCGGATCGACGATTTGGTTAGTGGAGTGCGTGACTTCGCGCCACCCGCCGAACACTTCAGGAATCATTGCATCCAGCTTCACTTTGGCGATGTGATCCGAGAGCATTTCCCTCGGCGTCAGGGCATACGCCGACACCGCCGAAATCACCATGGCCGCGCAGGCGATCAGACTGGTCTTGTGATTACGCATTGGCCTGTCTCCTCCTTGTCGCCGGTTTCAGCGCCAGATGCAGAATCGAGTCGACGCCAATAATGAGCAACAACGCGCTGACAAACAGCACGATGCCGGCGAATCCATGCAGAAAGCCCTGCCCCGCCTCATCGCCGTAGTGATAGGTGATCAAGGTCAGCGCCAGCACCCTGATGAAATTGGCGACAAATGAAATCGGAACAATGGCGATGGCAAGGGCGACGTTACGCCAGATCGATTCGTGGCGCACGATGTGCAGATAGAACAGCCCCATCGCCTCCAGCGTAAACAAGGTATGCAATCCCGCGCAGGCGTCGGCGATCAGCAGGCGGTATTGGCCGACCTGCAGAATCACTCCTGATCGGGATACCGGATAGCCCGCCCAGTAAAGCACCTGATCCACGGACCAGGACACCGCGGTTTTCATGGGCAGCGTCAGCGCGCTGACCAGCGGTCCCGGCAAGGGCGCCATAAAAATCATGAACAGCAGCGGAAACCACATCATTTTCACTGCTTCGCGACCTCGCAGCAGCAGAAGCAGTCCTGCAACCACTGGAATCTGCGAGCCCACTTCGAACAGCAAAATGTCCTGCGACCGCCCCAACACATATAAAATCAGGCCGCCGCCCAGGGCGACGCCGCCTTCCAGGGAGGCGGGAGCGAACTCAAGCCGGTGAATGTCCTGGCGTTTTTTCCAGAAAAACCACAGCACCAGAGTGAGAATAATCGGCTCATGCCCCTGCTCACCCGACGCCCACAAAGAACCGGCCAGATCGTAGTAGGTGGGCAGATAAAGCACGACAACGCCTAATAGTACGGGCGACCATTCGCTAATCGCCGGAATATGGGGTCGGGTGATCGTCTGCTGCATGATGTTTCAGTGCTTCGCGCGCGTGAGTGTCAGGTTTTGTTTAATAGACTCCCGGCGATGGCGACGCCGTTTTGCTCCAGATTCGCCACCAGGGATTTAAGGCCTCTGACGTCAGTTTTGTGCTGGCTCGCCACCACCAGCGCCCCGCCCGCCTGGGCGGAAATCGGCTGCGCGTCGGAGACCGACGCTCCTGGCGGAGTGTCGAAGATGACGATGTCGTAGTGCGCCTTCAATTCCTCCATCAGACTGGGGAAACGCGGTCGGCTGAGCAGCTCCTGGGGATTGGGCGGAATCGCCCCGGCGGTCATCAGAAACAGCCCCTGCAGGCCTTCAATCCGTCTCACCGCCTCCCGCCAGGGAATGCGATCAGCCAGCACCGTAGAAAAACCAAATTTATTGGCGCGCTTGAACAGCTCATGCTGCCGCGGCGTACGCAGATCGGCGTCCACAATCAACGTGCGCTCTCCCAGTTGCGAGAACACCACCGCCAGATTGGCGGCGACAAAACTGCGGCCTTCGCCATGATTGGCGCTGACCACGGACAAGGCTTTGCGCCCGTTCTGCGCGTCAAACCAGCGCAGCAGCAATTGGCTGCGCAGCGCACGCAGTTGCTCGACGATATGACTGAACGGGTTGAACGCGGCGACCACTTCCTGACTGATGCGGTCGTCGGACGCCTGCAAATAGGAGTAAACAAACTGCTGCGACAACGCGAACTGAATATCCTGGTCGTCCAACAAACCCAGTTGCATGGCGGCGTCGCCAAAACGCAGACCGGGCTTGCTTTGCTGCAAACGCAGAATCTGCTCCGCAGCGGCGGGCTCCAGACGCCCGCTGTCGATCAATATGGCGCCAATAGATGGCGAATGACTGCTGAGGTTTAGAGCTTCCATGTTCATCAGGCTTCTCCCGCCAATGGATAAGAGCCGCCCGCCATCGCGCCGTTCTTCAGTCCCGACGGTCTGGCGGTATCGGTCTTCCCTTCTTTTTTCTTCGTCATGGATACCGGCGCTTTACTCAATTGCGCCAATACGGGAACGCCAAGTGCGGATTGCAGATCTTCTACAGAGCGCACCCTAGGGTTGCGTAATTCCAGAATCAGCGCCGCGCCGACAGACAATAGTCCTCCCAGCATCACCGCGATAACAAGATTGAGAAACAACATGGGCTTGCTGTGCTTGAGGGGCGGCGACGCCGGCGTTAATACGGAGACATTGGTCTGCACCGTTTGCGCCTCCAGCTGACTTTGCGTGAGACGCTGACTGATGGCGTCGAAATCACGCTGCGCGGTTTCCACCTGATGGGACAGAATCTGAATCTGGTCGTGCTGACTTTTCAGCTCCAGCATTTTCTTTTTCTGTTCTTCGATGGCTTCTTTCAGTTCCGCCTGTTTGGCTTTGCTGACGCGCCCCACGGTGGAAATGGATTCCGCGATCTTGGCGGTTTCCATGCGCAGACGGGATTTCATGCTGGCCAGTTCGGACGCGGCGCTTTTGTATTGCGGATGGTTGACGCCATAGTCTTCGGACAACTCCTGCAGTCGCGACTCCATACGCGCAATGTCGGTTTTGAGCTGGATGATCAGCGGATTGCGCATGATTTCCGGCAGCGTGTCGCTACCCTGGTTGAAGCCCTGCTTGCTGGAGGAATCCGTGCCTTCCGCCAGGGCCAGACTCAACTGCGCGGTCAGCTCGCCCAGTTTCTGGTTTTCGAAATCCAGGCGATCATTGGTCACTACAATGCCGGTTTCCTGTTGAAAATTAGACAGCGCCTTTTGCGCTCTTTGCAGGCGCTCGCGCTGGGTTTCGTATTGCTGCTCAAACCAGGCGGCGTATTTTCTCGCCGGCTCCGCCCGCAGATCGATCGTGGTGTCGATATAGGCTTGTGCAAACGCGTTGGCGGCGGTGGCGGCGAATCTAGGGTCCGTGGCGCTGAACTCCACGCTGATGACATTGCTTTCCCGGGCGGGACTGACTTCCAGATTTTTCTTCAGACCCGGCGCCATCCACACGGCGATGGTTCCCTGGCCGCCGGTTTCCTCCAGCCACTTGTCGCGGGTTTCCGGGTTTTCGTCCAGTTTCAGCAGGCGCACTACGCCCTGGGCGACGCGATCGCTGGTGATGATATCCATCTGCGTCGCCATATAACCCGGCGACATCATGCCCGGCAGCACCATGCCGACAATGCGGTCGGGGGTCTGCACGTCCAGCACCACAGTGGTGGAGGCGGTGTATTCTTTGGGAATGAGCAGGCTGACCACGGCGGTGGTCGTTATCGTGGCCAGCAGGACGCTCAGCACTACCCAGCGCCGCGCCCACAGAACCAGTAATACATGTTTCAAGGTCATTACTTATCTTTCCTGGAACAGATCTTTCCTAGAACAAACTTTCGCGAATGTAGATAACGTCATCGGCGCGCACGAGGTCGTACAGCTCCGATTCTTTCAACTCCACATCGCCTTTGGCGTCCTTGCGATACACCTTGATGCCATTGTCGGTGCCGCGCAGGCTGACTCCCCCGCCCTGGGCCAGAGCCTGTTGTACGGTCATGTTGCGTTCGACCCGATAGACACCGGGACGCTGCACCTCGCCGTAGATGTAATACACCGGGGCCTTATCCACAAAGATCACATCGCCGCCAGCCACCAGGATGTTAGCGTTGCGCTCCCCCTGGGCGAAGATGGCGGGGAAATCCACCTCTCTGTGGAACGGCCTGCCTTCGCGAATCCCTGACACCACGACAATGTCAGAGCCTGAATCGGTGACGCCGCCGGCCATCGCCAATACGTCGGAAAGCCGGGTCTTTTGCGTCTCCAAAGGAAAGCGGCCGGGGCGGCTTACCTGCCCCAACACCGAAACCTGATTGCCGCGAATTTCCAGCAGCGTAATGGTGACCTGCGGGTCTTTCACGTACTTGCCTTGACGCAAACCTGCGGCGATTTGTTGTTCCGCCGCCGCCAGGGTTTCGCCACCCAATTGCAGGCTGCCGATCAGCGGGTAAGTAATACTTCCGTTTTCAGAAATACGGGTATCCAGAGTCAGGTCCGGTTGTTGAAATACGTTGATGCGAATCGCGTCCCCAGGGGCCAGGCGGTAATTCAGGCCGGCGACCTCCGCCCGGACTGGCGTAAACAGGATCAGCGTCAACAGACCCAGCACTATCTTTGTTCGCATTTGCGTCAATTGCATGACGTAAGAAAATAAAGCTTCCATGTTTTTAGTCGCCGTTACGCATCACTTCCCAGTTGTAAAGAAACGGCGTCGGCATTGCGGATATCCTCTCCGCCCTCGACGCCGCTGTTTTCAGTTCCTATCTCCACGCCTGCCTCCCCGCCTGCGGCAGGGATGGCGAGCCGCTTGAAGTCGCCGACATACTCAATGGCGGCGCTGTGTTTTAAGCGCTCGACTTCTTCGGTAACGGTTTTTTGTACCTTCAGATTATGAAGATATTGTGTAATGCGGGGCTTGGCGTCTTCTTCCGACACCGGTCTTTCCTGCGAGGCCGCCACTCTGACGACCAAATAATTGTTGGGGCCCTGGAACAAGGTCATCGCGCCGTCTTCCAGCCCGGCTACCTGGGTCAACAATTCCAGACCGATCTGCTCCGCGGAGCGGTTCGCCGCATTGACGCGGTATTGCACGCCCTCTGATTTCAGCCAGGAAACGATGTCTTCCAGTTGTTGGGCGTTATTAACTTTTTCATTAAGTGGCGCAAGCAGTTCCTGCCGCGGCTCAATGGCGACTTCCTGCAGGCTGTACAGCTTGCGCTCAGCGAATAACGCGGGATGTTCTTCGTAATATTGGTGAATGTCTTCCTGAGAAGGCTGCGACAGCGCGCCAATCACCTGTTGCAGATACGCGCGGGCGATGATGCTTTTCTTCATGGATTCAATCGCCATGACCACATCGGGACTGCGGTCCAATTTAAGCTCTACCGCTTTGTCGTAGGCGACTTGCTGCTCCACCAGCTCATCCAACGCCTGCGCCCGCGCCATGTCGGAACTGACGCCCTGAGAAGGCTGCTTGGCGAGTATGGCGTTAAGCTGATGAATAGAAATTTCCGAACCGTTGACTTTGGCGACTACCTGGGTTGCGTCCGTCGCCTCGCCTGCGCCGCCGCACCCGGCCAAAGAACCCGTCAGGGCGGCCAGAAAGACAAACTTCGGATAGGAAGTTCTATGGAGAAACATTGCTAAATCCTTTAGTTAATATGTGCGGCGCGATTGACCACACAGTTACACATTCCTACATGTGGGCTACATACTAAACCTAAAAAATTTCCAGTGATAGTGATTCTCACTAAAAAGTAAAGGTTAACGACAGGGTCGCCATATCGCTGTTGAAATCTGCGTTCGCCTGGTTCGAAGCACGCCTCTCCCGCTGCAACGCCGCGCCTATCAGGACGCAGTTGACGGGGCTCCAATCGCCCCCTAAAACCAGCGTTTGCAAGCGATCTTTACGCCCATCCAGTCCGGTCAGCAAACCGCCCTGATAGTCCCTTTCTTCATAGCGCCAGCGGGCATGCAGACTCACTTTGGCGGAGTAGCGCCACAGTGGCCCGATAGAGACCAGACGTCGCCGATAATAACTGCTGTTATAGTAAGCCTGACTGGTCATCACTTTACCGACATCCGTAACCGGCGAGCTTTGATAGGACACCAGATTCTGTTCGACCGCCGCGGTCACACGGGTTGATCCTGTCCATTGATAATCCAGACTCAGCCCGCCAATGGCGCCTTGATAGTCCCGCTCGCCGTAGTGATCGTGTTCGCGTTCGACATAGCCAAGGTTGCCGCGGATTTTTGATTTACCGCTGAACATCCACAGGAAGCGCATTTCCGCAAGACTCTGTTCGAAACCGGAATCCACACGGTCCGTCGTGCTGATGACGCGATTGGCGTAATCGCCGTCTGTCTTGCGCAGCGAGACGGAAACATTGCTGCCGGAGGGCGCCTCATATCCCATGCCCAGTTCGAGAGAATCAGATTGATAGTCCCCTTCAACGCGATACAGGGAGCTGTTTTCCTGTTGATAGTGGGCGCCGCCGGCCAGTAGCTTCCAGCCCCCGGCGACACGCCAGTCCGCGTCCAGGTAATAGCGACGAAGGGTGCGGATATTCTGCTCGGTTCCGGAAAAGTCGGCGAAGCTGTTGATGGATTCGTTGTAGTCGGCGCCGAGCACGCCCTGCAGTCGGCTGGTGGCCAGCCAGTCCCAGGCTGCTTCGGCCTCCCAGGCGGAGTAATCCAGGTAGTCGTAATGATGGTAGCGGTTATCGGAAAACCGGGCGTCCAGTTTCAGGTTCTGGCGGGAGATCGCCTGCTCGCCGCTGACCGCCGCGAAGGTGGAAACAATCTGCTCATTTCTTTCGTTATCGGAGGTCGACCGGAACAGGTTGTCTTCATGACGCAAAAGGCTGCCTGCGCTGAATTCCCAGGCGTCGCCGACTTTACCCTGCGCCGCCGTGCAGTATAACAATGACAAGCCCGCTGTAATCCATGCGGTAGGTTTGATCGGACAGAACATTTGAATTCGTCACTCACATAAAGAACGCGATCCTGCGCTCCAAAGAATTTTAAGGCAGACGCCGAACACCCTGCGCTGAAGTCGTGAATGACCTGAATGAAAAGAATCGAAGCCATGACGCACGCTTCAAGCGACGGAAAATCCAAGATCCCTGGATGGCGTCTGTGTAGCACAAAGCGAAGGCCATTCTAGAGGAGATTCCGTTTCCTTACTATTACGAAATAGGATGCTTATATTACGAAATCAGGATAATTCGGCGGAGTTGGTTGCAAGCCCGCAGCCTCTTCGTGGCGGGCCGCGTTGAGAATAGAGGTTTGCGCAATGACTCCACATCGGAGCGAGATGAGCTAGACTGGTTAGGTTAAGCAGTTGAACAACAAAACAGGCCATTAGGGACCACAAAGAGCTGTGATTAGGGAGAACAAAAAGGATGACTCAATCTTTGATTGACGGCGACTGGCGCCAGCTGCTCATTGACGACAACGTGTGCGACGCCCCCAAGCATCAGGTTATCGACGCCAAGCGCAAGCAACTGCAGGATCTCAAAGCACGACCGGACACCCCCGTCCAGGTTCGGCGGCTGATTATCTCCGCCAGTGATGCGCTGGAGCGTTTGAAGGGGTATGTCGGCGCGGAGGAGTTTTATGTTTATTACGGGCGTCTGACTGACTTGCTCAGAGTCATTGGCAAGGAACTGGAGGTCTGCGGCATCGCCGTTGACTAGCCCTATTGCGCACGAGCCGTCGCCTTAATATTTGGATATTGGGTCGGCGACGCGCAGCCGCCTATGAGAGCGGGAGTATTGGTCGCCCATGTCTCCCGCTTAGGTTTCAGACTATCAATCCGTCAGACAAATAACGTCCGTCTATTTGTCTGCTAGCGACCTATCTGTCAGTGAACGACAAATTGTCTGCAAACTACAAAGTGAAAGCTTACGCTTTCTGGCTGCGTCGACGGGCCACGTAGCCCACGATGCCCAGGCCGGCCATCCACATGGCGTAGGCGTCGGCTTCGGGAACCATGGTTACGGCGGCTGCGCCGAACTGATTGGAAGCGAAGTAAACGTCACCGATCAAGATAGAATCCGTGGCGCCATTCAGGTTGAGGTTGATCTCGCCCAGCTTGGTTTTCCATCCATCAAAAACGCTGCTGTTATAAGCGCCGATAATGCCTTCGTTCGCCGGGCCCGCATACCATTGAAAGCTGGTAATGTTGCCGTCTACGATGGTCAATACGCCGCTGTCGCCGTCCTGGGTGCTGTCGGGAGTCCAGGTGACGCCATCCGGCGCCTCTTGACGGGTCCCTTCAATACCGCCAAGCATGCCGCTCACAATCGCCAGATTCAGGCCATTGGAGTTGAGGCTCACCTGGTGCGTACCAGTCAGGTAATTATCGAAGTTGGGAAGAATAATCTGACCGAGGAACGTCGCGTAGGATGCATCCTCCATGAATATGTCAGTATATTCGTCAATCGTTTGCTGGCTGTGATAATTCGGGTCAAAAGTCAGGTCGACGCTTCCGGAAAAATCAAAAACCAGTGTGCTGGCGCTAACGCCCATACTCACTGCCGAAAGCGTTGTCGCCAGGACTGCCCCTCTAAAAGGATTCATGTTTAACTCCTTGTTTTATTGGGTTGAGGTCCATTTCCATAGGCGATACAAAGTTTCTAACTATTACGACTCATAATAGAAATACGACGTCGCCGACATGAATAATACTCATTCGTATAAAAAGAAAACAACTGTTGACACAATAAAAGTCCAACAACCGTTACGCGATTTTTCATTGGGTGATCAAGATATCGAGCGATGTGATAAAGCGTTCCGAATCCAGCCTGCATCCGTTGAATCGCCTGCCTGGACAGGGTCTACCACTGTTCGGACAACGTCATCAGTACTTAATACCATCGCCCCCGAAACCACCGAATAATCCGCGCTGTATTTGACTTTAAGCAGGCCAGCGCGTCTTTGTTTTTACCGCTTTATTCCATTTTTTTTATGGACGTTACAATCGCTTATATATGCAGCGTTCTCTTTTTATCTTTTAAAAACACAATAAATCAGATATGTATCAATTAGATTACGGATACATAATTATTTTTTAACTTTTTGCAGGTCTTTTCATACATAGCGCCTCATAACAATTGGTTATAAATTCGCCTTGGCAGTGCGCGCCTTATATAAATATCTAATAAAAATAATCTGTTGCAAATTACGCTGTCACAGGAGCAATAACGGCTCTCCTGCCGGGGCGATGGATTTGGACTAAGCTGATGGAGTCGGGTTGTTTTGTTCTATCACTGGAATAAGGAAATTGCTATGAGCGACTATGTGATTGGCGGCTGGACGCAAAACCCTGCAGATTCTTCTCCTCAGTCTTTTTCTTACACCATGTACGGCATGGTGACCAACCTTTCCGGGCTAACGACCGGCACGCCTCAGTCTCCGGGGTGGAGTCCGGACACGACTGCTGCGCCTGGCGGATCAGGCAAAGTGCTTTGGACCTACGGCGGCGGTGGCTGCACGCCGAACAACATGCCCCAGAACGCGACGGAAGTGAGCGCCATCGTCAATGCCACCCAAACCAAAAACTGGGCCGGCGTGGATTTTGATGACGAGTGCTACATGAACGTGGACATGCTGGTTGAGACGATGAGCAAGCTGAAATCGCTCAACAAAGAATGCAGTTACACCTTTCTCGCTGGCTGGGATTACAACAACCCCAGCGCCTCCAGCGAGGGAACTAAAATTAATCAGGCCGTGCAAACCATGGCGCAATCAGGCGCGGTCAACCGCTTCTGCCTGATGTGCTACGCCGAAGCCATGTGGAGCATGAGCGATATAGAGGCCAATGTCGGCCCGGCCATTAAACGCACCATATCCAACGGCGTTCCCGCCAAGCAGGTGATACTGGCGCTGACGCCTGCCGGATTGAATCAGCAGAACCTGACCTACTTCCTTGATCAGGTGACGCAAAACGGCATTGGCGGTCTCTTCATCTGGGACTACCCGGCTCTCCCGAGCAGCTATTTGCAGCAGATTGAGCAAACGCTATTGGGCGCCTGAATTTCAGGTTAAGCGACGGGACCTGCGCGGGGCAGGCCCTGTCTTCCGCGGCTTGTCGCGTTAGAGAGCAATGCTGGTAAGAAGAAAAGTCAGTAAGAGTAAAACCCCTTGCCAGTCTTGCGACCCAAATGGCCCGCATCCACCATGCTGCGCATTAACGGACAGACCCGGTACTTCGAATCCTGAAAGGTCTGATAAAGCACATCCAGCGAGTTCACCACGGTGTCGACGCCGATCAGGTCCGCCGTCTCCAGCGGCCCCATTTTATGACCGAAGCACTCCTTGAAAATGGCGTCTACATCCGCAGGCTGCGCGATGCCGTCCTGAATGGCGAACGCCGCTTCATTCATGAACAGGTGGGAGATGCGGTTGGAGACAAAACCAGGGCCGTCTTTCACCACTACCGCTTTTTTGCCCAGCATCGCCAGCATTTCCAGGCAGCGGTCTTTGGTTTGCTCTGAGGTATTCAGGCCCAGTATCACTTCCACGGTATGCTTCAGGTAAACCGGGTTCATGAAGTGAACGCCGATAACCTGCGCCGACGTTTTATGAAAAGACCCCAGCTTGGTGATGGGAATACAGGAGGTGTTGGCCGCCAGAACGGCGTTGGGCGCAATAAACTCGGCCATGCGGGTATACAGCGCCTGTTTAAGCTCGATGTTTTCCGGGATATTCTCCACCACGAACGCGCAATCAGAAATCGCGCTCAGCTCATTCGTCCAGCGAATGTTGTCCAGAATATCCTGTGGTTTCTTCCCTTTCGCCAGTGGGCTGAACAACGGCGCGTATCCCGCCGTCTCCAGCACGCGCGCCCGACTTTGCTCGCAGGACGGCTCGTCTTTTTCAACCACGACGACATGATGGCCGCGCAGTGCGCAATCAAACGCCAGGCTGGAGCCGATGTTACCGCCGCCGATCACGGCAATGTTTAGTTTTGACATACAAACTTCTTCCTTGTTGTGCTTTAAAAATCTGTTTTCCGTTGACTCATCTGTTTTGGTTTACTCACCAGTTCGTCGCCCTTGATCAGTCGGCGGAATCCGGCGAGATCACTTCCCACTTTCCAAACCAGGTCAGCCCAACCGCCTTCGCCAATGACGCCGACGCCAGGTTATCGAACTGACAACGGTATTGCGGTTCATACCCCCTCTCACTGGCGCGTCTGCAAATCGCGCGCACGACTCTGCGGGCGTAGCCTTTTCCTCTGAAAGGCGACAGCGTCAGCACGCCCAGGTCGGCGATGCGCGAGTCGTCGCCGGGATAGCTGTCCCAGGGATACATGCTGGCGGCGCAAACCAGGCTGTCGCCGATAAACGCGCCGCAGACCTCCCAGTGATCCAGTTCAACGTAAGCGTCATCCAGGTCCTGCTCTGTTGCTGACGCCTGAAATTCAGCGAAAACGGCCTCATCCTCAATGTTTAGCGGGCGGATGTCGCCTTCTGCGGCTTCCTGCATCAGTGTTTCTTTATCCTGCGCAGAGAAATATAAGATCTCATCGGCGCCATGCAGAACCACTCCCGCGTCCTGCAATGCCTGGCGCAGAACCGTCGCCGACAAGGCGTCCAGCTGATAGACGCCCAGCTTATCCGCCATCGCCGGCGTCATGACCGCCATGACGCGCCCGTCCGACAGTTCCAGCATCATCAGCCGTCGTTCCTCCGGCAACGTCGCATTGGCGATCACCGTCAGGCTCCCGGTTTGCAGCAAAACTTCCCCATTTGTAAAAGGGGTCATCCAAAAATCCATTATCGTTGATGAAAATACAGACATACTTCTCTCTCGACTTCGTTGTCATTAATTCGGCGGACAGGTCGCTTCCGTCTGGTCCGCCAATCACTCAATCACAATACCTGTGATGTCAGGTCCTGTTTATCACTGCTCGGCGCCGCGCAGGCGCGACTGTCCTGCAAGCCCGCTAACTCGCTGACCCGCGCTTCAATCCATGGCGCCGCCTGATTATCGGAGAACAGATAAAAATGGCCGCCGGTGAACACCCGCTGCGTCAGCGGCGCAGCGAACGCCCGCCGCCATCCCGCCAGGCGGGACACCGGCACGCGATTATCGCTGTCTCCTCCCGCGATAAACCCATGAACATCCAGCGGCGGCTTCGGCATGCCGGCCAGGGCCGCCAACAGCGTTAGATCATTGCGCATCACGCCAATCACATAAGACCGCAACTCAGGGTCCGCCAGCACCTCGGGCGGCGTCCCTTCGTACTGCTCCAGCAAACGCAGGATCTCGTCATCGGACAGCGACTCCCGAGGTCTTCCGCGCAGGTCAACAGGATCGATGTAGCCGCGCGCGGAGAGCATCACTCCCAGGCGTATTTCCGGCGCCTCGCTTCTGAGGCGATGGGCGGTCTGGTAAGCCAGCTCCGCGCCCAGGCTGTGACCGCATATCATCAACGGCTTATCGCGCCCCAGTTGCAATCGCCCGATGGCGTCGAGAATCTCCTCAAGGACTGCCTCGGCGTCGGCGTTAAGAGGCTCCAGAAATCGCGCGCCTCTTCCCGCTAGCTCAAGGCAATAGACTTCAATCGAATCGGACAGATTCTGCGCCAGTTGCATATAGGTGTAACTGGAGCCTCCCGCATGATGCATAAACAGCAATTGCGCGTCGGCATCCGGCCTGTTTTTCGCAGCAAACAAGACTGAATCAGACAAGGCTCACTTCCTCCCTGGCGTCAATCCCGGAAATGGCGCGCTTCTGATATACCGACTTGAACGCCGACGCTGCCGCAATGGGAGCGCCGGCAATCCATCCCGGACCGCGCGCGCTTTTGAATTTAAAATAGTCGTCGTACTCTGGGCTGGTGACGAAGTTGTAAGTCAGGGAAATGCTGGGCGAGAGGGTGTGCACCTCATGGGGCAGCCCTTTAGGAATCAGCATGATCTCCCCTGGCTCCAGATCGAAACGCCAAATCCTGTCCGCTTGTCCGCCAGGCTCATTGGCGGCGGCGGGCGAATCGGGGAAAGATCGTCCTTCCGCAAGGGTTCTGGCGGAGCCTTCCAGCGACGAAGAAAAAATCCATCCCGCCTTTTTTCCCACCACCTGACACAACACGGCGTTGGTGCGCATACCGTCCACATGCAGACGGGTGCAGGCGCCAGGCGCGGAGAAATAGAGTCCCCAGTCCTGACACATCCGCTTGTTAGGCTCTAAAGAGCCCATCTGCACCCAGGGAATCCGGTAGCCGCTCTGCGGTAGAAAATAAGGTCGGCTCCAGTGCCGCTGAATGCGCTGAAACGCGAGGAAGCTGAACGACTGCGTTTTCACGCGATGACCAAATCCCCAGGTAAACAACAGGTGCTTGAGGAAGGAGTCGTAGGTATAGCGCAGGTAGTCCAGGTCATTGCTCATACACCCCAGCTCCACCTCAGGAAGCGTAGCAATCTGCTTCAGGTAGGCGCGCAACTCGACATTGTCTTTTGGTTTGAATCCCGCATCCTGCAAGCGTACGGACAGGTCGCCGAACTCTTCACAAAAGAAGTCGAAGTTCCAAAGTTGCTGCGCCGGCCAGTCCTGCAATCCATCTGTGACAATCACGGGTTCATTGCGCATCAGATAGCGCTCACTGAACGCCGCCGAGTCAATACCCGACACTTTCTCCACCTGACGGTAATCCGCCCCTTGCAGACGCGACGCCGCCTCGCTCTCTTCAATCAACGGCTGCGTTTCCCGTTTGCGCCGATAGATGCTGGCTTCTTCATAAGCCCATAACGCCACATCGCCCAGCGCATTGCATATATCGCCAATAAAACTCATAACCGCCCTTCCCTAAAAATCAAATTCTAAGTCCACATCCCTGTCCGCCGTTTGCACAGCGTCAGATTGGACGGGTTGGTAATCGAGATTTTGCAGTAAGTCCTGCACTTCTGTTTCCGGGTCCGCGAGGATGGCCCCCAACAGTTCGAAGTAGTATTGGAACATCGCTTGTATCGTCGTCTGGTCAAACATGTGATTGCGATATTGGATAGTGCAATCGAAGCCCTCCCGGGTTTCAGACACCTCCAGCACCAGATCAAACTTCGCAGTATCCGAGCCGATATCCAGTCGCGACAATCCTGCGCTCTGGCTATCTTCCGCTGCGCCGTTGAGGCTTTGCGGCAAATACCCGAAAACCACATCGAACAGAGGGTGTTTACCCTGGCGATGCTGACAATAGGATTCCGCGCTCAAGTCCTGTAAAAGCGCGCTCATGGGATAGGTTTGATAAGGCGCGCACTCAGACCACTGTTCGTTCAGATCCAGCAGATAATCCGCCACCGGGAACTCCGCCTCCGGCTCAATCTTGAGGGCGAGCATGTTGACCAGATACCCGACCAGTTGCATTTCTTCCGGCTGCGTGCGTCCGGTAACTGGAACGCCAAGCAGTAACGATTCCGTGCGGGCGATCTTGCTCATCAGCACGCCAAACGCACCGAGGAAGAACGTAAAGGTCGGCAGACCCAGGTCCTCGCACAGATGTTTGACGTCCTCGCTGATCTGCCGGGGCAGCGCCTGGATCAGCGTCGCGCCCCGATTGCGCCCGGATTCATCGCCGTCATCGCAACCGTCCACCCGCGGCAACGCCAGCGGCGCCGGCAAGGGTAATAAGTTGGCGAGCCAGAACGCTTTGTCCTTGCGGATTTTTTCCTCATTTTCAGACGCCTGTCGCACCTGACGGAACGCGGCGTAGCTGTATTCCAAAGGCGCCGGCGAACGCCCGGCGAGGAAGTTCTGCAAATCGTCTGCGAGAATGCCGAGGGACACCGCATCACAAACAATATGATGGACGACGATCAACACTTGATGCGGCCGCCCGGCGCCGGGGCTGGTTATCATCATGGCGCGAATAGGCAGCATGGTGTGCAGATCGAACGGCATGCCGGCGAACTGCTCCAGGCGAGCCCGATTCTCCGCCTCCGCCGCGGCGGGTTCGAATACCGCCAGACTGGTTTTGGCCTGGACCTGGGGTTCCATCATCAGGTTGGCGCCCTGTCGCTTGAACAGGCACTTCAGCACCAGATGCCTGTCAGCCACCTGCTCAATCGCCGCCGCAATATCTGTAGGGCTGTATGATGCGGGACATTCAAAGGCCACCGGCATGTTATAGCTGGCGTCCTGAAAGGTGGTCTGATGCATGTAAAGCAGTTCCTGATCCGCGCTCGCCAAGATGGGCGCGGCGGGATCAATGTCCAGCGCAGGGACTTTGACATCCTCCTGCTCCAGCAGACACTGACGTTCGATTTCGCGAATAGTCGGCTGCGCGAAAAAGTCCTGGATAGCAATCCGTTTACCCAGCTTTTTATACACTTTTTCCGCCATCACGATAGTTTTGAGACTATCGCCGCCCAGCTCCATGAAACGATCGTCGATCCCTACGCCTTCCACGCCGAGGATGCCGCTCCAGATGGCCGCAATCTCTTCCTGCAATGTATTGCCGGGCGCTGTAAACGCCGCCGCCACGGTCGCCGGCCGCGGCTTCAGCTTAATGCTGTTGACCGAGGTCGAAGCCTGTCCCTCGCCGTTCGCCGGGCGCCGACCGCCCCAGGCGTATAAACGATCGCTAAACTGTCCGGCGGAGAAGATCTTTTGATCCTCACGGTCGAACTCGCGCAAACTGCGTTCGAACAAGGCGGGAAACTCCGCTCCCAGCAGCGCCGTTTCGTTGGCGCCCCAGTCGTTGGCGTCTTTTGGCGACGCTTCCTCGAAGTGGATGGTCTCCCAGTTCACCGTCACCCAGCGGGTCGCCGCCAGCCGGTTGTTGCGCCGTTGGCTCCAGCCATCCAGAAACAGGTTCGCGGCCGCATAAGGCGCATGGGCGATTCCACCGAAAAACGCGGACATGGAAGAGGTGACAAAACAGGTCTCCACAGGCACGCTTTCGAACACCTGCGCCAGCGTCTGCGCAACCCGCGCTTTCGGCCCAAGTTGAGCCAGATAGCGATCTGCGTCGAGCTGGGCGAGCGGCGCAAAGGAATCGCCATCCGTCACCCCAGCGGCGTGAATCACCACCTGTATTTCGCCCAGACGCTGGCGAATGCTCTCAAACAGCGCCAGGGCGTCGCTTTCTGATTCCAGCGCATAGGGAAACACTTCCACCGCGCCAGCGCCGGCCGCCGTCAGTTCCTGCCGCAGGTCTTGCATGGCGGGAGAGTCCGCTGGCTGACGGCTGATCAGAGCCAGTCGCCCCTGAAAGCGCTGGGCGAGGGTTTTCGCCATCGCTCTGGCCATTCTGCCCCCCGCGCCGGTAATCACGAAGGTCCCGCCAGTAAAACTCGACGCCTCCAGCACCTCGTTTTCGTCTGCGTCAGGACAGCGAAAATCCTCGACAAACAATCCTTCTTCGCTCAGCTTCAAAGGCCCATGCATGGGAGACGCCAACACGCTGGCGAGCGCCGCCGGCGTCCATCTCTCACTGGGATTGCAAATCTCCACACAGGCGCACGCGATGCCGGGTATCTCCTGAGGCGCCACCAACGCCAGGGATTTCAACGCGGCGGCCGTCAGCACCTGATCGGCTTCCTGCTGCGGGTCGTCCACGGCTAAAAAGGAAGGCGCCAGCAAATAAATATGTACGGACGCATACCCTGAAAAATCCTCGTCCGTCAGCGCCCTGCCCAGTTCAGCAAGCGCCTGCAGGGACTCCGTATTCATTGACAGGCCGTCCGCGGGAAACGCCAGCGCCAGCATCAGGGATTGTTCGCGGCACGCGCCTGCGGCCAACTCCATCAATGCGCTGCGCAATTGCACTGAACATAAGGGGTTACCGTCCAGCACTTCGATATCATGCCGGGAGAGCCCTGCGGTCAGCGCCTCTGTCGAAGTCGGGGCGAGCAGCACGCGCCGGGCTCCGGGTTGCGCTTGGGTTTTGCGAAGACGTACGGGTTTCCAGAATGGCGTCAGCATGCCCGCCGCGTTTTTGGAGAGATTGCCGCCTTCCGGCGCCGACAGAACGTCCGCGATACGTCCCCAGGTTTTATCCGAGACATGGCCTGCGCCGTGATCTTCACGGGCGAAAGCGTAACCCGGAACATCCTTCAGGGGCGCTATGGATTGATCGCCGAATAGTGACGACGGCAACGCCTTTGCGGTGCCTGTGAGCCACTTTTCGATGCCTTCGTTATCAAGGGGAGCCTGTCTCCCATTCAGGGTCTCCGGCGCCAGTGACGCCAGGGTCGAACGGATCAGAGACGGCGTATCGCCATCCTCTGCGAGCGCCAGATAGCGTTCGATTTCCCGCATTAAGCCGAATTGGGAGTCCGCCGCCAGCAGCGCCCGACAGGGAAAGCTGTGACGTTTGCTCAGCGTAAGGGAGAGCGCGCGAAGATCAGGATTCTCCTGCGTCACCAGCCACTGGGACAGGGCTTCCAGATGCTGCGTCAACGACGCTGAGTTGATAGCGGAAAAAGGGAAGAACAGCGGTTCTCCCTGCTCTTTTTCGACAGCTTTCTTCGTCGGCGCTGGCGCATATTCCTGCAGCACGATATGGGCGTTGGTTCCGCCAATGCCGAAACTGCTGACGCCGCCGGTGCGCAGCTTGCCGTCCTGTGACGGCCAGAGTTCCGCCTCTGTATTGACATAGAAGGACGACTTTTCAAAATCCAGTTGCGGATTGGGACGCTGGAAATGCAACGTCGGCGGAATCACGCCGTGTTTGAGCGCCAGCACCGTCTTGATGAATCCGGCGACCCCGGCGGCGGAGTCCAGATGGCCGATATTGCTTTTAACCGCGCCCAGCGCGCACTGGTTCGGCGTGTCGCTGTCAGCGCCGCTCTCAGCGAACACCTCGCGCAAGGCCATGAACTCAATGCTGTCCCCCAATCCAGTGGCGGTGCCGTGGCACTCGATGAAATCCACGTCGGCGGCGTCCACTTCCGCCAATTGCAGGGCGGCGCGAATCACCTCCGCCTGCCCTTTCACGCTGGGGGCGGTGTAGCCTACTTTGCGGGCGCCGTCGTTGTTAATGGCGGAGCCTTTGAGAATCGCCCAGATGGGGTCGTTGTCGGCGATAGCGTCCCCCGCCCGGCGCAACACCACCGCGCCCAGGCCGCTGCCGAACACGCTGCCGCTGGCGTCGGCGTCAAACGCGCGAGTTTTGCCGTCTTTGGAGAACAGCATGCCCTCCTGATAGAGATGTCCATTCTGTTGCGGCAACAACAGGCTGACGCCCCCCGCCACGGCGAAATCGCATTCGCCGTTCAACAGACTTTGCACCGCCTGATGAATGCTGACCAGACTCGTCGAACAGGCGGTCTGCATGGTGAAGCTCGGCCCTTGCAGCCCCAGTTTCCAGGAAATCATCGTGCTCATGGCGTCTTTATTGGCCAATTGCGACGCCAGAAAACCGCCTACATTATCCACCTGTTCGGACAGCATGGCCTGCATGGTCCACTGCACGGTGCTGCGCGCCCCCAGAAACAGACCGATGCTGCGTCCGCGTTTGTCGGGGTCGACGCCGGCGTTCTCCAGCGCATGCCACACGCACTCCAGCATCAGCCGGGTTTGCGGGTCCATCAACGCCGCCTCCGCCTGGCTGTATCCGAAGAACTCCGCATCGAAATACTGCGCGCCGCCCAGCACGCCGTTGGCGGCCACGAAGTCCTTGTTGCGTATCTTGTTGGCGTCGTGCCCGGCCTTGAGCAGTTCTTCGTCGGTAAAATGAGAAATGCCGTCCACGCCCATGAGCAGGTTGCGCCAATACTCATGACAGTTGTCGGAACCGGGAAAGCGACCCGCCAGGCCGATAACGGCGATATCCAGATCTTCTCTAATTTCTACAACACTCATAATTCCATACCTTGTTAAACTCTCAGACGAGGTCGTCTGATATAAATCCTTGTGGTCCTTGCTGCGCCCCTGATTACTAAACCGGCTCGGGCTGACTTGCCGAAACGGGCTGCGCCAGGGAGAAATTTGCGGGCGACACGTCATCGGCGCCCAACCTGCGCAAAAACTCAACGTGATCCCCGTGCAGGCGTCGTATCAGCGCATTCGCCGGCGCAGAACGCTGCAACGCGGCGGCGCTTTTCTCATCGGCGTCGTCGGAGAGAAACACCCGCGTCGGGATACAATTCAAAGGGGACGCCGACAAACGCTCAGGGAAGCGCGTGGGCTGGATGAGCTGATGCTGCAACCGGTAGTAACGCCACTCCATAAACAGGGATGGCGAGGCTTCCCGCAGCGCCGCTTCGTCTTCGATCACCGCCAGCGCTTTTGCTGTCTCACTGTCTTCAGCGGACGCGGCGATATCCCGGAACAACGCCAGGAACTCCGCATACAGCGCCGGCCCGTCGAACACGCTGGTTTGCAGGTTGGGATCAAGAAACACCAGCTGCTCAACGTCCTGGCCTAATTCCGGACGCTGGGTCAGCAACGCCGCCAGCATTTCCGCCCCCAGGGAATAGCCGCCCAGCCACAGGGGACGCGCAGGCGTTTCTCGATGCGCTGCGGCCAGCGCCGATAAGGCGTCCGCCAGCGCCGTCTGCAACGCCTCTGCAGAAAGATCGACGGCCGCGCCGGGCTCCAGGGCCAGCACCGATAGCGTCACGGACCCCGCCAACGCATCCGCCAGCCCTTGCAGCTCAACCAATCCACCCAACGCGGGAGGCAGCAGCACCCACTTGGGAAGTCTGGCGTCGTCCGCATTCAGCAAGCGCTCCTGCAGACATCCCTCCACCATGGGTTGGGACTGGCGACGGGTTGCGATCAGGGCCCGCTGGGCGGCCAGGGTGGCGTGGCGAAACGCATCCACCGGACTGAAAGGGACGCCGAACCGCCTCTCGATCTGGCTGGCCAGACGCACTGCGCTCAAAGACGACCCGGACACCTGGAAAAAGTCCGAATCCGGCGTCAATGCGCCCTGGAAACCCAAACATTCACGCCAGCACGCCGCCAGTTCCCCTAGCTCTCCGTCCCAGGCCGGGTCCGTGGCGTCCGGCGCTGCCTGCGCGCGTTCACGCCACGCCTGAAACAGAGCGACGATTTGCGCCCGATCCAGTTTGCCGGTTTCGGTGCGAGGCAAACGCGCAACCGGGAAGATGGCGGAAGGCAGATGCGAGCGCGGGTAATGCCGCGCCAGATGCGCCTGCAGTCCCGCTCCGCCGTCTTCATCGCCTTCTATCGCCAGCACCAGGCAGGCCTCCGGCGTTCCCGCCAGCGCCACCGCCGCCCCCGCCGCGATCACGCCGGGATGTTGTCCCGCCCGGCTCTCCAGCTCGCCAAGACCGATAAAATTGCCTCGCACCTTGCAGCTGTCGTCCATACGTCCTTTCAGGAAACACTGGCCACTGGCGTCCACCATGGCCATATCGCCGGTGCGGAAATACACGCCCTGATCATCGCTCCCGAACTTCTGCGCAGTCAGCTCGGCCTCATTCAGGTAGCCATGCTGCGCAAAGTCTCCGTAGATCAACAGCTCGCCCCATTGACCTGGACGCAGGCGACGCCCTTGGGGGTCGATCACGGCGAAGGCGACATGATCGAGAGGCGCGCCGATGGACAGCATCGGCGCCGAATCCATATCCGCGCAGTTCGCCATGGAGACGGCGATACAGGTTTCCGTCGGGCCATAACTGTTCCAGATCTGGGTGCGCTCCAACAGGCGGTCGATATCGCCGAGGGCGAGAAAGTCTCCTCCGCTGATGCACACTTTAGGGAGCGGCTCCAGGTTCTCCATGCGGTTCCAGGCGGAAAACAGCGCCGGCGCCGCAGAAATCACATCGGGACGACGCTGCGCCAGAAACGCTTTCGCCCTGCGTTCGTCGAGCAGACTGTAGCGGTCCGTCACAAGACTGGTTCCCTGCAGCGCCCAGGCCAGCAGCACTTCTTCCAGATAGCCGTCAAAGCTGGGGGAAAACTGCTGGGTCACACGCGCCCCGGGTTGCAGGTTCAGCGTGCGGACCAGCGAGTCCAGATATTGCGCGACGGTCTGCGCCGCAACGCAAATGCCTTTGGGGCGACCTGTGGTGCCTGAGCTGTACAGTATCCACGCGATGGGATTGGTCTCCATGGACTTCAGGCTCGCAAACTGGCGCCAGTCGACGTCTTTGGCGGCGATCTCATCGTCCGCATTCAGCACGATATCCGGCTGCCCATGGCGAATCACTTCCTCTACACGGGCTTGTGGCGTTCCCTCCTCCAGGGCGAGATAAGTGGTTCGCGTCAGGAAACACGCCGCCAGAAACGCCTGCAACCGGCGTCCGGGACGGCCTTGGATCAGTGCGCGCCGAATCTCTGGACGGTTCAGACGCTCCGCATAGCTCCCGGTCAGTGACGCGAACTCGGCCCAACTCAGCTCGCCTTCGTCGTCAATCACGGCGGGGCGATCGCCCAGGGTCAGAAAACCATCGCGTAAAATATCTTCAATGGAGCGATACGCTTCACGCCGTTGCGCAGGCCGGAACGCCTGGGCGGCGGATACAAGCAGGTCCTGCAGCGACGGGGCTGAGTCGGCGCCCAACGTTTGTCGCAGAATATCGCGATAGCTCGCAGCAAGTTTCTCCATGCGCTCTTCCGGCAAAGCGGACGCCTGATACTCCAACGTCAGCCGGCAACTCTCCTCGGCGTGCAGCACCGTGAGATTTAACGGTCCGTGAGCTTCCTTGCCGACATCGTCGCCTTCTGCAGTCGCATCGCTGGCCTCGACAGAGTCGAAATAGGAATAGGCGACATTTAGCAGCGGATTGGAGCCAAACATTCTGGGGTCGTGACGCAGTAACGCAAATACTTCCTCCACCGGGAAAAACAGACGTTCCGTCGCCCGCCACTGCGCTTCCGCCAGAGATTTGAGGTAAGCGTCAAACCCTTCTGCGTCGCGATCAAAGCGAAACGCGCAAGGCGCCAGAGACACGAACATGCCTACGGTGTTTTGCGCCTGCGGCGGACGAAAGGCGTTCGCCACGGAAATAGAAAACGCGTCGCTACGGCCTTCCCGCGCTACGGCCAGCCCCCAAATTCCCAGAAAGAATACCGCCGGCGTGACATTGTGGCGGGCGCATAGACGCTTAACCGCCGCCAACTCGGTTGCGGCCAGAGACCAGGAGGTATATTTCACCCCGTCATCGTCATTCACCGCGCCATGACCGAAGGGATCAAAGTCGAGACCCTCAAGATAATCTTTCCAGAACGTCTGCGCTTCTTCCCAGAGCGGTTGCTGACGGGCGTCCGCCAACGCCTGCGCATAGTTGCGGTAGTTCAGGCCGGGTAAAGACGGCTGCTCCCCGCGCAAAAGCTGCTCGAACTCAAGCTTGAGTATCTCCAGAGACGGCTTGTCCAGCAGAATGTGGTGGACTTGCAAACGTAAACAAGCCCGCAGCGTTTGCGGCTCCATCAGGCGGGCTCGCAGTAACGGCCCCTGCTCCAAAGCAAACGCCTGCGTCCATGCCTCGTCAGAGGCGTTCAATATTTGCTCGGCGTAGAGCTGGGGAAGCGCTTCCGCGAAGGGCGTCCCCCGTCCATCAAGAGGGTAACGCGTGCGCAACATATCATGGCGGTCAATCAAGGCCTGTAGCGCTTGCGTCACGGCCTCGCTCCGGACTTCCTGAGGTATGGGTATATCCATCTCCAATACATAAGCCATCGAGTCGGGATGCAGACGGTACTGCGCGTACAACCGCGCTTCCTGAGGGGATAGCGCGCCCTGATCCACGCCACTGGCCGCCTTGTCCAACAGCCTGGAAAAAGTGTCCGCAGCGTTGGCCTGCTGTCCGCCTGAGCGGTCGTCTATCAGCGCCGCCAGGCTGGCGATAGCGTCGTGCTTAAAGAACTCCAACAGTGAGACTACCTGACCGAATTCCTGCTGTATTTCCGCCAGCACTCTGCCTGCGCGCAAAGAGTGTCCGCCTAAAGCGAAAAAGCTTTGATTCGCGCCAATAGCCGTGACGTCCAACTCAAGATGGCGGGCCCAGCACCCCGCCAGCCACTCTTGAGTCGGCCCCTGCGGACGAGTCCCCGCATCGACTGCAGCGTCACTGAGCGCCTGTTTCAGTTTTTGACGATCAAGCTTGCCGTTGCGGTTCATGGGCAGTTCCGACGTCAGAATAATCTGACTGGGAATCATGTAAGCAGGCATCCGCAAGAGCAGCGCCTCACGCAGATTGCGCTCGGATAGCTTCTCTTCCCCAGCCACGATGAACGCGCCCAGGCGCGCATGACCACGGCTGTCGGCCATGCCGATCACCGCCGCCTGAGAGACGCCCGGCAGGCCCAATACGGCTTTTTCTATGGCGTCCAGCTCCACGCGGAAGCCATTTACCTTCAACTGACGGTCTTTGCGTCCCAGAATCTCCAGTTCGCCGTCCGCATTCCAGCAACACAGATCGCCGCTGCGGTAGTAACGTCCTTGCAAACACCCTGTATTCAGCTGTAAAAACGCTTTTTCGCTCAGATCAGGCCGACTCAGATAACCCAGCCCCACCCCCGCGCCGCCGATTAACAGCTCTCCTGGCGCGCCTATAGGACAGGGCTGCATCGTATCGGGAAACACCACCACGCATTGGTAACCATTAAATGGCTTGCCGATGGTTATCTTCTGACCATCGTCCTGGATTTGCTGACAGGTCGTAAGTACGCCGGTCTCACTCGGCCCATAGACATTAAACAGCGCATAGTTGTGCTTCTGAAAAGCGCGGAGACTCTCACCGCCGAAATACAATTGTCGCAGGCCAGGAATATCGCCCAGCGCCATGATGTCTTCCGCCAGCACGGTTGTGGTGAACATCAGGTCGATGTGTTTTTCACGCAGAAATTCAGCGCACTTCGTCGCGTCCGCACGCACCGTCTCTGGAGCGATAACGATCACCACGTCTTCGGTCAACGCCAGCACGCACTCCAGGACAAAGTAATCAAACGTATGATTGGCCAGAGAAGCGACCCGGGAGTTTTGGGTTGGGTAAAGCGCCCGTTTTTCCTGGCAGATATTGAGCAACGCCCTGTGCGTGTTGAGGCAACCTTTGGGCTTACCTTCGCTGCCGGAGGTGAACACCACGCACAGCGCGTCGTCCGATTGTGCGGCCAACCCCTTGCTCAACGCCTCTTCCGTATTGAGAGTTGGCGCTGACGCCACGGTCTCCCCCGCATACTCCGGCAATAACAGTGTCCGACAACCCAGGGCGAGGAAGCCCGCCTGCAGATTTTCACAGCCGGCATCCAGCAGTACAGTTTGTGTCTGATGCGTCCTGGCGATATCGAGCAGCTGTTCGACAGGAGTGATATGTGACTGCAGACAAAACGGCTTGCCAATTTGCATACAGGCCATCGCCGCCAGCGTGGTTTCCACCCCTTTCGCGCCGACGATCAGCACACAGTCTCCCAACGCACCCCACTGGGGCCACTTGGGACTTTGGAGCAATGTCTCCGTGTAGGCCCGCAACTGGTGAAAGTTAACCGTCCGTTCGTCGCATTCCAGAAACACCCAGTCACCTCTATCGCGGGTCGCCGCCGCAACGGCTTCGGCGACATTGCGATAGCGCAGCGGCCGGGCCGGCGCAGGGGTAGACAGCGCGTCAATGCGCGCCTGTTCCGCCGCTGGAATCCAGGGCATGGACGCGAGCACGCCGCCCGGGTCGAACGCCATCGCCTCCATCAGCGTCCGCAGGCGCTCAAGCAGCAACTGCGCCAGCGCCGGGTCCACCTGATTCGGGTTGAAACACAGATGCAGTCGGGTCGCTTCGGGGCGCGCCTCAACGCCAATACAAAGCCTGTACTGAGAAGCGTCAACGCCTGCGCAGGGGACGCCCGTTTCCGAATATCCCACCAGCACCTGCGGCCCCGCCGACATGTCGCCGGACGCGCTTTGCGGCGACAGACCAGCGACCAATCCGGCGACCTGCTTCCACTGCCTCAGCTCCGCGCCGATCAGTTGTTTGACCCGCTGCGCCAATTCTGTTTCCGTCAGCCGCCACTGGGCGGGAATGACGTAAAGGCCGTCATTCGGACCTTGCCCCAGCTCTCCTGCGCCTATCGCCCAGTTCAGCGCGCCCAGGGACTCGCGACTGTGCACAAACGCCAGATGCTTGATACAGGCGGAGAACAGCGATAACCGATGCAACGGAGAGGCGGACGCCATCGCGTAAATCCGGCGGTTAAGCGCCTCAGGAAGCGCGCAGGTAATGGTCGTCGTCGCGTCCGCCTCAGGCGTCGCCTGCGCCATCACAAAAAACGGGCACTCCTGATAGTCCGCCGCCAACTGCTGGCGGACATAGGCTTTGAACGCCTGTTTCCTTGCATTCATTGCAATGGGATCATTCGTGAGCATTTCCATGTTTTACTGCTTCTCCATGTCTTTCTGCTTATCCGTGTTTGCCTGCTAGTACGTGGTTTTTTATCAGAACCCGTTTCATTGTTCCGTAGACTCGCCTTCCAGGATGCGTCGCAATGCCTGCTGGAAGCGGGCGCCCCAGTCTTCCTGCGCCGCCTCGGCGCGATACGCCAACGCCTCCAGCCGGATGTCAAAACCGGCGTCATGTTCCGCCACCTCGCAGGTCAGGCTCCACTGCGACTGCGCTCCGGCCACGCCGGCCAGCTCAAGCTGGCGACAAGGGACTCCGGCGATGCGGCCGGTAAAGCCGTCTTTATTGAAGTAGCCGAAAAAGGCGGAGGGATACAGCGCCTCTCTGGACAGGTCAGGATGACGGGCGCCGAGGTTTTCCGCATCGTACAGGTAATGGCGACAGGCCTCGCGAACCGCCGCGGACACCTCTTGCAACAAGCCGCTCCCCTGCTCCGACGCCATGGCCACCCGCACAGGCAACAGGGTCATCAGCGGCGCGATGACCGTCTGTTGCGCCAGATTGTCGCGGCCGTGGAAGATCATGGAGACCAGTTGCTCCGCCTGCTGGTCGAGCCCGCTCTTGAACTGGGTGAACACCGCCATGAAGTATTCCGGAACGCTGATCTTCAGTCTGGCGGTCAGCGCTTCGATACGCGCCTTGCAGTCGGCGCCCACAGAGACCAGCCAGGCGCCGGTGCGCGGTTGAGCAGCGACCGCCGGCGACGTCGGCGCCCAGCCCTGCAGTTGCGCCAGCCAGTAATCCGCGTGCGTGCGTCGCTGAGCGGCGAAAGCCGGGCTGTAGAACAACTCGGAGTACGCGCTCAGATCGCCGCCGGCGTCGGACTGAGGGGCGTCCGTCGTCAGCTCATGCAGAACCTGGGTCAGTCCCGAGCCGTCAATGCAGGCATGAGAGAAATCCAGCAACAACACGCCGCCCTGTGCATCGGACACCCAGCGACCGCGTACGTTTACGCCATCTTCCAGAGAAAACGGCCGCACAAAGTCGCGCACATCCTCTTCCAGACTCCCCAGGCTTTGCCGTTTTTCCAGACGAAACAGGAAGCGTTTGGCGGGGCGCAGGAAAAGCTCACCTTCCGCCAGCGTAAACTGCGCGCTGAGACTCTCATGGCGTGAAAACGCCGTTTGCAGCAGGTTGCGCAGTAGTTTCAGATCCGGCTCCGCATCAAACGCCAGCGCCACGAAACTGTTGTTGCTGAGATCGCCGGGATGCAGTTTCACCGCCTTGTAAATCGCCCTTTGCGCAGGCAGCGCCCGGATGCCCCGGGTTGACGATTGAGTGGACGCTGGCGACTGAGTCGAAGCAGGCGGCGTAGTTGACGCTGACATGAATGTCGCTGATTGCGCGTCCGCAGTCTGTTCCGCCTGAGAACGGACCAATTCTGCTTCGATCAATTTAGCCTGACTTTCCAAATCCAGATGCGCCACGATCGCGCTCAGGGACAAAGCGAGATTGAACTCCCGCTGAATGCCCGCCATCAGCGCCACCGCCAACAAGGAGTGTCCGCCAGCTTCGAAAAAGTGCGTTTGACGGCCAATGGCGTCGGTGTTGAGTAGAGCGCGCCACAGTTGCGCCAGCCTCGCCTCCACCCCGTCTCTGGGCGCTAGCGCCTCAGAAGGAGCCGCGGCGCTGAAAGACGGCGCCGGCAACGCTTTGCGATCCAGTTTGCCATTGCTGGTGACGGGCATAGTCGCCAGCCAGATAAAGTTGGAAGGAATCATGAACGCCGGCAGGCGGTCTTGCAGATGTTCCCGCAGCGCAAGATTCAACGCGTCTGCCTGAGCGTCCATGTCTTCGGCGTTCGCCAGGGCCAGTGGCGCCGCCGTGATATAGGCGACCAGACGGGCGTCTCCCGGCGCATCTTCGCGCACCAGCGCCACGCATTCCTTGACGCTGGCGTGGGACGCAATCGCCGCCTCCACCTCGCCCAGCTCAATGCGAAAACCGCGCAGCTTGACCTGAAAGTCATTGCGTCCCAGGTACTCAATATCGCCATCAGGTAGAAAACGGGCCAGATCGCCCGTGCGATACATGGCGCGCCCCGCATCAGCGCAGAACGGCGCGGCGACGAATTTTTCGGCGGTCAGCTCGGGTTGATTCAGATAGCCCCGCGCCACGCCCACGCCAGCGATATACAACTCGCCAACGACCCCGACCGGACAGGGTTGACGGTGCGGATCGAGAATATAGAGGCGGATGTTGTCGATCGGGCGACCGATGGGAACCGTCGCGCCGACCTCATTGCCCACGCAATCCCAGACCGTCACGTCAATGGCGGCCTCGGTCGGTCCATACAGGTTATAGAGTTCAACGCCGGGGAATCGCTCCCGAAACCGGCGCACGCTTTGAGCAGGCAAGGCTTCGCCGCTGCAAAACACATGGCGCAGGCTGTCGCTGACGCTGGCCGCCGCCTGATCCAGAAACGGCGACAGCATGGATGGCACGAAATGCAGGGTGGTGACGCGACGGGCGCGAATCAGGTCACTCAGATACACCGGGTCCTTGTGCCCCTCCGGCTTCGCCACCACCAGGCGCGCGCCGTACATCAACGGCCAGAAGAATTCCCACACGGAGACATCGAAGCTGAACGGCGTTTTTTGCAGCACCGCATCCTCCGCCGTCAAAGCGTGGGCCTTCTGCATCCAGGTCAAACGGTTCACCACGCCGCGATGTTCGTTCATCACGCCTTTCGGGCGCCCGGTGGACCCGGATGTGTAAATGACATACGCCAGATGAGAGGCGTTCACCGCCGTTTCTTCGCGGCTCAGATCTACGTTGCGCTTTTGCTCCCAGGCCGCCGTTGCGTTGAGGTCAATCAGTCGCGCGTCGCGCTCTACGGCATAGGCCGCCAGCAGCGCATTAACGTCCGCGGGCGCCTGAGCGTGAGTCAGCACCGCCTTCGGAGCGGCGTCGCGCAGCATGTAGTCGAGACGGTCGCCGGGATAATGCGGGTCCAGAGGCGCATAGGCGGCGCCGGCTTTCAACACCGCCAGCAAGGCCGTCACCATCTCCAGGCTGCGCTCCACGCAGACGCCAACGATGGCGTCCGGCCCGACGCCCACATCTTCCCTCAGATAGCGCGCCAGTTGATTGGCGCTACGGTTCAATTGCGCATAGGTCAACGCCTCTTCGCCGAACTCCACCGCTACCGCGTCCGGCGTGCGCGCCGCCTGCGCTTCGATCAGCCAGTGCAGACAGGCCTCACTGGGAAAGTCGGCCTGGGTCTGATTCCAGCGCCGCACCACCAGATCACGTTCCTGCTCGGGCATGGCGCTCAGGCGGCCAAGTCGGGTTTCAGGGGCCGCCTCCAGGGCGTCGACGATTTCCCGCAGCGCCGTCTCAAAAAAGTCGCACACCCGCTCCGGATCATGTCCCAGCGCCACCTGCGCGTTGACCACAAAATCATCGCCAAAATCGTCCACATTCACCGACACTGGATAGGTGGTGCGCTCCATCACGCCGGAGTAGCTGACGCCCGCCACAGCGGAGGGATTGAGGGCCTGAAACGGGTCCGCTGACGGAACGTTGCGCACGTCACTGTGACGGTAGTTCAACATGGTCGTGAACAATGGCGTCTCGCCCTGAATCTGCGCGGACTTTTGCGCCTGCGCCAGGGAGGCCTGTTCATGTTTCACCAGTTGCATCAGCCTGTCCTGGGCGTTCCACAATCCTTCCAGCACCGGCAGCGAGCCCAGGCGCAGACGAATCGGCAGCGTGTTGATGAACTGCCCCATGGCGCTTTCCGCTTCGTCGCCGGCGAACATGCGACCCAGCAGCACCGTGCCGAACACCACGTCATCACGCCCGCTCAGGCTGCCCACTACCTGCGCCCAGGCCAGATGAATAATCGCCGCGACGCTGACGCCGTGCGCCCTGGCCTGCCGCCGTATCTGCGCGGATTGCGCCGGAGAAAGCGAGCGCCAGGCTTCCGTAACCGCATCCTCGCCGGTCAGATACTGTTCCAGGCCAAGGGGAGCCGGCCCCGGTTCATAGTCCTGCAGCATGTCGTCGAAGAAGGCTTTGCGCCCCTCAACGTCGACATCGGAATACAGGCCGGACCGGGTTTCGGAGAACGACACGGCGGACGCCGGCGCAAGCGGCCGCCCCAGCATTTGCGCTTCTATCTCCTGCAGCATTTTTTCTACAGTGGCGTGGTCCACGGCCAAGTGGTGCAGCAGGTGCAGCAACACCCATTGCCCGTTCTGGGCGTCATAGCAGTAATAACAACGCTGCAGGGGCGCCCTGGCGATATCGAAGCGTTGCGCGGACGTAGCGCAGCGTCGCTTCAGGGCGGTCACGGCGTCTTCGCCCTCCCGTTCCGCATGCACTTCCTCTACGGCCAACGGCACCTCTCGCCAAACCACCTGCAGCGGTTGCGTCAGCCCTTCATAGGCAATACTGACGCGGAAAGCGTCGTGCCGGGAGATAGTGTTGCGCAACGCATCCAGATAGCCATGCAACAGAACAGCGCTGGCGAACCGGGTCGCCTGCCATAACACATAAGGGTCCGCCGCCGGATTGGCGAGAGCATGATAGAACATGCCCTGCTGCAGCGGCCCCAAAGGACAGACGTCCTTGATATTGGCGGGTCCGCCCGTGACGGCGGCGATGGCGGTCTGTTCCTCCAGACTCAGTTGCGACCACAACGTCGGCCGGGTTTCGTTCGCCGCCGAAGTCGCCGCCCCCTGCTGCGGATCAAACCGCCGCAGCTGCGTCGCCAGATCCGCCAGGACCGGGTGCTGATACAGGGTGTGCGCATCCACGATGAAGCCGCGACGACGCAGCGCCAGCATCATTTTTACGATAAGCAGTGAGTGGCCGCCCAGGTTAAAAAAGTGCGCATTGCGGCCGATGTCCTGCCCCCCCAGCAGTTCGCTCCAGACCTCCGCCAGCAGGCGCTCCAGCGCAGTTTCTGGAGGCGTGGCGTCGCCGTTGTTCGCAGCCCTGTGGGCGATGACCGGAAAGGCTTTACGGTCGACCTTGCCGCTGGCGGATAACGGGAAACGCTCCATGATGACCACCGCAGCGGGCCTCATGTAGTCCGGCGCCTGCTCCTGCATATAACGGCGAATGCTTTCCTGAACGCCTTCTGACGTCTGGCGTTGCTGCGCACGCTCCGAAACCAGCACGAAAGCCGCCAGACATTTGCTGTCCGCATCCTCTCCCTGCGCCACCACGACCGCATCGCGCACCGCCGGATGCCGCATCAGCATGGCTTCGACTTCACCCAGTTCAACCCGGTAGCCGCGTATTTTGACCTGAAAGTCGATGCGACCCAGAATGTCCAGCAGCCCGTCCGGCCGCCATCGCGCCAGATCCCCTGTGCGATACAGACGTCGCGGCCCGCCGCCGTCCACATCGATATCGACGAACCGGGCGGCGGTCTCCTGCGGACGCTGATGGTAACCATAGGCGAGTTGCAGCCCGCCGATGCACAGCTCACCCGGCGCTTCGTCCTGTAGCGGACGGTTGTTCTCGTCCAGCACATACAGCTCAACCTGATCGATGGCCGCCCCCACTGAGGGCAGATCCGGCCATTGCCGGGGATGTCCGCTCAGCGTGTGCGACGTCACCACATGGCTTTCCGACGGACCGTAGTGGTTATGCAGACGGCAGTTGGGTAAAGCGCTGAAGAATTGCCTGATGGCGGGAGTGATCACCAGCTGCTCGCCGGCGGTCACTACATCAAGCAGCCCGCCGGGATAGCGATCCTCCGCCACCGCCGCCAACGCCAGGCTGTTCAGCGCAACATAGGGCAGGAATATCCGTTGCGCCTGCTGCGACTCAATCAATGATAACAGCGCCACAGGGTCCAGACGCAGTTCATTGGCCATCAACACCAGCTCACCGCCGCTGGCCAGCGTGGCGAAGATTTCCTGGAACGACACATCAAAACTCAGCGGGGAAAACTGCAGGGTTTTCTTGCCCGCGTAATCGCCCTGCTCGCGAATCTGCCAGACCAATAAGTTCACCAGGGCTTTGTGGGGCATGCACACGCCTTTGGGCGCGCCCGTGGAGCCGGAGGTATAGATAAGGTACGCCAGATCCTCCGGCGTGCAGGCGCGGGGTGGATTCTGCGCCTCGTCGTCGTTTGCGTCGCCGGAAAAGTCATAGGCGTCCATATCCAGGAAGGCGAAGGTTTCGGGCAGCGTGCGGATAATCTCGCCGCTGGAAATCACCACCGAGACATTGGAGTCGCGCAGAATATAGGCCTGACGCTCAAGCGGATAACTCATATCCACCGGCGCATAGGCGGCTCCGGCTTTTAACGCGGCGATAACAGCGACGATAGCGTCTATGCCGCGATCCAGGCAGACGCCCACTACCGCGAGTTCGTCGCCATAACGCCGGCGCAGTTCATGCGCCAGCCTGTTGGCGCGGCGGTTCAGCGCATCATAGGTCAGGGTTTGCGCGCCAAAACGCAGCGCAACGGCATCCGGGGTGCGCGCCGCCTGACGCTCGAACAGATCGTGCACGCAATCGTCCGCGACGGCGTCCGTACCCGGGTCGGTTTGGTCGAGATGGCCAGAATTACTGTCTAACAACGATTTAGTAAACATAACTATCTTCTTTAAACTCAATAAGTTGACCGTTTTTCATGGTGATCAGGGCGTCCGCCTCGGAAAAATACTCATCATCATGGGTCACGACAAAAACGATGCGTCCCTGGGCTTTCAACATAGGGACCCATTCCTTGTAGAACCGGGATTTGGAGCGCGGGTCCTGGTCCGCGGCCCATTCATCCAGCACCACCACCGGACTGGGGTCCGCCAGCAGCATGGCCAACGAGAGGCGTTTACGCTGCCCAGTGGACAGCTTGATGTTGTCGAAGGCGCCGTCGTCCAGCAGCGTGGACTTATCCGCCATTCCCAGCAGCGCAATGTTGCGGTTGATAGCGTCCCGCGCCGTGATCAGGGCGGGATCGTATACCCGCTTGAACAGCCAGTTGTCGCTGAATATGGCGCGGGTGTGCTCCAGCAACTGGCTTTGCGACACCTCGACGCCGTCTATCCTGAGCGCGCCCTGGGCGGGGGCGTAGAGGCCCGCCAGAATCATCGCCAGGGTGCTCTTGCCGGAGCCGTTGCCGCCTGTCAGGAAGTAGGCCTTGCCGCTTTCCGCCGTCATGGAGACCGGCCCGACCCCGAAGCATTCGCTTTCCCCGCCCGGCGCGGGATAGTTGAAGCGAACGCCGTCCAGTTGCAGGGTTTTGACCGGTTGCAGAGACGCGCCCGCCGCGCCGGACTCGGCGCTCTGAATGGACTGACTGAACGCCACCATGTTGCGCATCAGACTGCGCAGCCGCACCAGTTCGGGCATCGCCGACATGACCGCGTTCAGGGGTCCGATCAGATACAGCAGGATGATCAGATACTCTTTCGACGCCGCTCCGTCGAACTGGGAAATCAGCAACGGAAACAGCAAGGCCACCGCCACCAGCAGCACCGTCAGCAATGACTCGCCGATGAAGAACGCGCTCAAGAATCCGCGATCATATTGAATTCGCAACGCCTTGAAGCGGTCTGACACCGCCTGGGCATGGCGGTAAAAACTGCGCTTCACCGCTTCACGACGCAGCCCTTTGTAGCCCTTCTGCAGGTCTTCGACGGTGTCCATGAACTCACTGCGGGTCTGCAACGCCTGCGGCATGATGCGGTTGGCGCGCTCGGACACGTAGTAGTACAGGCCAATCATGGGAACCGCGCAGGCCAGCAGAATGGAGGTCGCCATCGCGGATTTGAACGCCATCAGATAGGCGAACAGAAACACAATCGTCAGCAGGTTGGCGAAGAACGGCACAAAGGCGAGCACGCTTTTGGCCAGCTCCTGGGAATCTTCACCCACCACAGACTGGATTTTGCCGGGGGACAGGCGTTCAACGCTTTTATAATCCGACTCCAGCAGCTTACGAATGATCTCCATGCGCCAGCCCTGCACGAAGGCGTGGCCGAATCGCATAATCTGCAGTTCCGCGGCCTTGCGGGCGGAAATATAGAAATAGATGCAGTTGAACAACAGCGCCGCGCTGTAGGCCAGATTGGCCGCCGGGCTGTCAATCGCCTGGATGATGCACAACACCAGCGCCGAGTTGAGCAGACCGGAAACCACCGTCAGGCCGACCACTTTGGCGATCATCAGCGACGAAAAGGTTTTGCTGTCGAACTGTTCGCTGTGACGGGACGCCTGGAAAAAGAACAGGCTCAGAGCGTTGACGCAGACAACCAGTCCCGCCGCCGCCGCCAGCAGGCTTGTTGGGCCCCACACCAGCAGGTTCGCCCATCCCAGTCCCAGGGTAAGAGGGGGCGCGATTATCAGCACCGACGCCAGCGCGACGTTCAGCACCAGCAGGCGTCCCAGGAATGCGCGCCAGCTCACCCTTTCCGCAGACTGCACGAAACTTTCCTGCACAATGTCCGCGCCTACCTGGGAGCCCTTGGCTTCGCCATCCACCGGCTCCGCGGAACGCGTTTGCAGACGCCGCAGTACAGGCAGCGTCAGCAGCGCGCACAACCAGAAAACCACGGCGGCGACGGTCGCGCCCCAGTCTCCCGTATCTGC
The DNA here is from genome assembly GCF_029813005.1 of Hahella sp. CR1. NCBI lineage: Bacteria > Pseudomonadati > Pseudomonadota > Gammaproteobacteria > Oceanospirillales > Hahellaceae > Hahella > Hahella sp. CR1. Next base: position 354,563 of record NZ_JAPELK010000006.1, on the reverse strand, counting down.
GGCGAAGCGCTCCGGCAGAGGCTGCGGCGACGCGCCGCGCAGGTGTTCGAAGACCGCCCGGCCCAGCTGAATCACTTGCGGGCTGTTGCTGTTGCCCAGCAGCGCAACGCCGACTCCGGTTTGCGGGTCGAACGCCACATAGGCGCCGGCGTTGGGGTTCTGTCCCGGATGACTCCAACTGGTGGTGGCGCCCGCCTCGACATCCCACCCGTAGGCGTAGCCAGAGTCGCTGTCGCCGCCATAGGGACGTTTCGCCTGCTGCAACGCCCATTGCAGGACGTCCAGACGCGCGTCGCTTGGTTTGGGCGGCGGCTGCAGCAGAAACTGCAACCACCGCGCCATGTCCTCCGGCGTACTGAGGATATATCCCGCCGGAGTGTTTTGCAGATAGCGCGGCGCTTCATACGGTCTGGCGACGGTAAAGCTGAGCTTATAGCCCGGTATGCGCGGCGCGGTGGCGGCGGGGTCGCCTTCCACGAAGGTGTCCTTCATGCCCAGGGGCAGAAAGATTTTCTCCCGTAACAGGGTCGCGAAGGATTTCCCCGTCGCCCGTTCCGCCGCCAGCCCCAACAGGCTGTAGTTCAGCGTGGCGTACTCCTCTTTGGCGCCAACCGGATAAGTCAGCGGCGTGTCCCGCAACAAGCCCGGCAATTGCTCCAGAGCGTTGGCGGCGTCGCTGGGACGCAGCAGGTCCAGGGTATCCCCGGACAGGCCACTGCTATGAAACAGCAGATTATTCAGGCGAATGGCGGAATATCCCAATTCCGGGCGCTGATTCAGCTCCGGAATCCAGCGTGTGATCGCATCCTGCCGGCTCAACGCGCCTTCCTGCTCCAACACGGCGATCAACAGGCCGGTGAAGGCTTTCGAGCAGGAAGCCAGTTCGAATACGCCGGCTTCCTGCTCACCCAGACGCAGCGTGTGCGCCTGGCCATTGACGACCACGCTCAGTCCCCCGGTGGGGATCTGCGACGCGTCCCAGCGCCGGGTCAGCTCGCTGACCGTCTGCGCCAGATCCGCCGCGGGCTTGACGCTCGCCATGTCGGCGAACGCGCGCCCCGTCAACGCAAACAGGAGGCTGATCAGAAGAACGCCAATGCGGATTAAGCCGACATTATTCATTGACTTCGCTCTCCTGACGCTGGGTCGCGCCCCGCAACTTACGGCGAGCCTGCAACGCCCGTCGCTTGTCGCCAAGGTCCGCCTGTGCGGACGGCGCAGGATCGACCGACGCAGACTCCGCCGGCGCCAGTTCCTTGCTCAGCTCACGCAGGGAGGCGGCTTTAAACAGCAGGGCCACCGGAATCTCACGGGCAAGCCTTTGCTCCAGCCGCTTGGCGAACTGGATCAGATCCAGTGAGGTCGCCCCCAGGTTGAAGAAGCTGGCGTCCACATCCAGCCCGTCCGTGCCCAGGAAGCTTTCCAGCATGGCGCGCATCGCCGTCAGCAGCGTTTCCGCGTCTGCCCCCGCCAGAGATTCCGCCTCATCGGCGGCGTCCGGCGCGCCCTGGGAAGCGCTGGCGCTGAACAGCATCTGCTGAGTGCTCAGTTGTTTCTCCAGCACGACGCCGATCGGCAGTTTGGAGACAGCGGCAAAAGACGATGAGGTCTGGCGCGCCAGGGTCGCCATCGCCAAGGCAATTTGCGTACCTTCCTGGTTCGACAGGCCCTCTTCCCGCAGTTTGGCGGCGAAGCTTCGCTCCTCCGAACGCGTCTCCATCGCAATGACGATCTTTCCGATGTGCCGGCCCTGGGCCATAAACTGAAACGCGTCGGCGATGTCTCTGGCGGCGTAGGCTTTGGTGGGCAGCGGTCTCAGCGCCTCCCGCTCCAGCAGCGCCACGACCTCAGCCCAGGCTTCTTTGTAAGCAGGATGCTCCGCCCCGGCTTGCACTGCGTGGAAACTGCCGCCTTCCGCAAAAATCGACAATCCCAGCTTCCAATCCTGCAGGATGTCCCGCAGGCCAAGCTCCAGAAAACGACCTTGCGGCGCTAATAGAAACACGCTTTCTTCCAGAAGTTCTCCCGCCAGCGCGTTGAGTATCACCTGGAACGGTCTGTCGCCGAGCTGACGTCGGAACGCCTCGCCAAACTCCCGCGTGCGGGAATTGGCGGCGCCCTTGGCGCCCAGACTCACCAGCAGATTGCGTTTCTCTTCCGTACCGGCGGTGACCCAGACTTCCGCGCCCAGATGCAGCGCGATCTGCATGGCCGCCATGCCCACACCGCCAGCGGCGGAATGGATCAGTATGCGTTCGCCCCGTTTGAGATTGGCGGCATGCTTCAGAGCGATCCAGGCGGTGGTGAACGCGACAGGGACACCGGCGGCCTGCTGATATCCGAGCACTGGGGGGATAAGAGCCACTACTCTCTCCGGCATGATGACGTGCTCCGCCAGGCAGCTATGCCCCGCGCACATCACGCGGTCGCCGACGCGAACTTTCGTCACCTCCGCGCCGACCCGAGTGACGACGCCCGCCGCTTCCTGGCCGAAGGTCATGCTCGGGTCGGACGGCGCGGGTAAAACTCCCAGGGCGATCAAGACATCCTTGAAGTTAAGTCCCGCCGCCCTGACTTGAATCTCCACCTCCAGCGGGCCCGGCTCCCGGCGCTGCTCCTGGCGGGATTCGAAGGCGAAATTGCCGTCGCGGGCGTCGCCATTGCGTAAACGCATGACGGCATGACGGGCCGAGTCATTACTGCGTAACGCCTCCGACGCATCCACCAGCAGCAGATCGTCGATCGCCACCAACAAGGCGTTCGTATCCGAATAGATTTTCACCTGTAGCAATTTGCCGGCGCCCAGATCGCTGACCTGCACCCAGCTTCTGACCCGGTCGCCCATGGGCGCATACTGCGTGAACGCGCCGATGGACACCGGCGCATATTGCGCGTCCTCCTGCTCCGGAGAGGCGATCAGGGTGGCGGTGTCCAGCAATGCGACATGCAGACCCTCCGTCGCCGCCTCGCCCTGATAAGCCGCCGGTAACTGCAATTGCACGGCGACGGCGTCGGGGGCGACGCGATCCACCGCAATCACATTGCGCCAGCGCGGTCCGAAGGCCAGCGCGCCGTTGGGGCTGACGCCGACGCCATCACGAGCGCGGAACAGAGGCTCCCTCCGCCCAACGGGCTCCTCGTCACCCACTGACTCCTTGCCACCAATTGGCTCCGGGCCCGCCTGTTGCGATGAAATCGCGCTGTCGTCAAGGCGGATTTTGCCGGTTGCGTGGCGGGTCCAGGACTCGGTGGAGAATGCGCCAACGCCGGAGAAAATCGTGAAAGCGGCGCGGTCATCGGAAAACGCCACCGCCACGTCTAACGCCACTCCGTCCTGCACCACCAGCGGCCTTTCAATGGCGACGCCGTGCAGAGAAAACCGTTGCGCCAGCCCTTGCTCAGCGACGGCGCGATGGGCCAAGGTCACCATGCCCATGGCCGGCATCACCGTTGTGGCGGCGTCCATGCGGTGCTCGTCCAGCCACCAGTCCCGCCTGGCGTCCAGAGGGCGGCGCCACAGCAAGGCATGCTCCGCTTCGGACCGCACAGGCTGTTTGAGGGCGGCGTCCAGTTGCTGCGCCGATCGCGTCGCCATGCCGGATTCCGCCCAGTCGTCCCAGGCGATGGCCAGGGCGCGGCCGCCCCGTCGGCGCACCTGCTCTGCGTAAGCCTCCAGACAGGCGTTGGCCGCCACATAGGCGACCTGCCCGACCTTTTCCTTCGGCAGTAAATTGCCCAGACTGGAGAACAGCAACATTGTCGGTTTCCCCAGCCGCTCCAGGTTGTCGCACAGGAAACGGGTTCCCGTGACTTTCGGCGCCAGGGTGGCGAGGGATTCCGCCTCCGAGCGCATCTGCATCATGGCGCCTTCGCCGCGACCGGCGGTATGGAACACATAGTCGACGCCAACGCCCTGCGCCGCGAGCTGGAACACCGGCGCGAAAGCCTTGTTCAGGGTCGCTTCGTCGCCAAGATCTCCCTGCAGCAAGGTGACGCGGCCGCCTTTGCATTCAAGGTTCAGCACCCATTGCAGAAACTCAGCGTTGGCGCTCTGACCGGCGATCTCCGCCGACCAGTCCCGTCGCGGCGGTAAAGACTTACGTACCAGCAACAGCAGATGACAGTGGTAGACCTCCGCCAGATGCTCCGCAATCGCCGCGCCCATGCCGCCATTGGCGCCGGTGATGAGCACCCAGCTGTTACGGCTGATGTCTGGGAGCGCGCGCGCCAGAGGTTGCTCCTGTATCCGTGCGCTCACACGTCGACGCCAGAACGCATCGCGTCGCAAGCAATAGAACTGGCCGCCGCGCCAGCCGTTTTCCAGCCAGGGTTTTAGAGCCAAGGCGACGCTTTCCCCGTCCGCCTGTCCGCTCGTCAGGTCTATGCACAGGGCTGACAGATCCGTGTATTCTTCCGGCGCAATCAGCAATGGGCCCAGCAACTGGCTTTTTTCCGCGCTCGGGGTTTCCGTTCCCTCCCAGGCCGCCATGCCGACGGTAGGAAATACCAGTCTTAATTTTGGCGAGGACGGCTGCGCCGCGCTCCACCTGGCCAGCGCCACCGGCAGCCAGAACGCCCAGAATTGCGCCTGTGTGGCGTCCAGGTCATCCAGCAACCCGGTGACAATCACGTCCATCGCCGCGGACGCCCGCAACCCCTGCTGCGTCAGCCAGTCCTGCAACTCAGCATGGATATTGCTGAAATCGCCTCGCCACTCGCCGTACTCGATCACACCGCAGCGCTGGTTGTGGGTTTCCAGCGCCTGCGCCAGATCCCGCTCTCGTTGCGTCAATTGACGACAGATAATCCAGGTATCCGGGGTTTCATCCATCGCCAAACGTTCGGGCGGTTGCGCGCCAATGCTTTCCCATTCCTGTCCATAAAAATGCGAACCAAAGAACAATGAGGCTACCGTGTCGGCGTTCTGCCTGGGAGCCGCCGCAACAGCGCTCGCCAGCGGCGCGCAGACGCGACGCTCAAAGGCGTGCCCGGGCAGATGGCTGCGCAGGCTCTCTTGATCCCGCGCCTGCTGTGGGTACAGCTGCGACCAGGCGATGCGCACGCCCTGGGACCAGGCTTTGGCGATGAACTGGCGTAGCGCCGTCGCCTCTTGCTCCACGCCCGCGGCGCCCAGACTTGGCGTCAATCTTGACGCCTGCAGACGCAGCCATTTACGCGCATGCTGCAACAAATCCACGCCGGTTCCGATTTGCGTATAGAGCGCATCAGGAAACGCCGCATTCACTTCCGCCAGCGCCGCGCCCCACTGCACCGGCGACAGCATTTGCCGCACCCAGTATTGCGGATCGCACATGTCGCTCTCGTCGAGCTTGCGTCCCGTGGCGGTTGAGAAAATGACGCACTGCGCCGGTTGTAGCGCGCAGGATTGCAGCAATTCGCCGAACGCCCGCGCCGCCGGTTCGATCAACGGCGTATGGAAGGCGTGGGACACCGCCACACGTTTAAATGTCAGTCCCTGACGCGTCAGCCAGGCTTCCGCCGACGCAGCGCCCTCCTCCGAGGTCGCCAACGTCCAGGTTCCCGGACTCAGTTCTGCAACCCGCCACAGCTCAGCCGGCAACGGGTCGTCAAAGCCTTGCTTGCAGCTCACGGCGAACACTGCGCCTTTGGGCGTGGCGTCCATCAACCTCGCGCGGGCGACCACCAGCGCCATCCCCTCTTCCGGGGTGAAAACGCCTGCGACTGCCGCCGCGGCGAATTCACCCAGACTGAAGCCGCACAACGCCGCCGGTTGACAGCCCATCTCGCGCAACCAGACGCCCAGGGCGGTTTGCAGCGCATAAATCAGCGGTTGTAGATACAGCGTCGACAGGGATTCCGGCTGCTTGAGGCGTTCGATCAGGACATCCCGCTCAGCGCCGGGCTGTGCGCCCAATTCTGTGATCAGCAATTGCGCCGCCTGCTCCAGCAGACGGAAATACAGTTCGCCGAATTCGGGAAATTCCGCCGCCAGACGCAGCCCCATTTGCGCGGATTGCGATCCCTGACCCGGGAACAGCCAGACCTGCTCGTCTCTGGGCATCTCGGCGCCGTCCGTCCATTGCCATGCGTCCAGTTGCTGCTTCCAGTCCGCGCCGTCGGTGGCGACAAAGGCCGCGCGAGAGGCATACTCGCTGCGGTTGTCCTGCAACTGCCGGGCGATTAGCGACAGATCCGCGCCGCCCTCTGCAAGGTCCAGGTCCAGATGCAAAGCGTAGGCTTGCGCCAAACGGGCCAGCGCCGCCGGCGACGACGCCGACAACGGCAGGATATGCCGCTGCGCCGTCTGTGTCTCGGCGGTCTTCACCGCTGTCTCCACGGAGTTGGCTGCGTCCAGATCCTCGATGCGCGGCGGTTGCTCTAGCAATACATGCACGTTGGTGCCGCCGATGCCGAATGAGCTGACTCCCGCCCGGCGAATGGGCTGTGCGGAGGGCCAGTCCGCCGCCTGGGTCGGGGCCCAGAAAGGGGTTTTATCCAGCTCCAGATGGGGATTGGGCTTATCGAAATGCAGTGTGGGGGGAATTTTGCCGTAGCGAACGCTCAAGGCGGCCTTAATCAGACCGGCGACGCCCGCCGCCGCATCCAGATGCCCCATGTTGGATTTTACGCTGCCGATGGCGCAACGAAACTGCGCCAGTTGCTCCGGCGGCGTCAACGCTTGCGCCGCTTTGTTCAACGCCTGGATTTCTATGGGGTCGCCAAGCACCGTGGCGGTGCCGTGGGCTTCGATCATGCCCAGACTGGAGAACGGAATATCCGCCAGTTGATACACCTGGGAAATGACATCCGCCTGCCCCTGCACGCTGGGGGCTTCAAAGCTCACCTTGCGAGCGCCGTCGTTGTTCATGGCGGACTCCAGGATCACCGCATGAATCGGATCGCCGTCCGCCAAAGCGTCTTCCAAAAGCTTCAGCAACACCACCCCCACGCCATTGCCGTTGACCGTGCCCTGGCCCTGATCCGAGAAAGTCTTACAGTGACCGTCCGGCGACAGGATCATGCCGTTCTGGTACAGGTAGCCCCCCGCCACCGGGTCCGTAATGCAGGCGCCGCCAGCCAGCGCCATGTCGCACTCTCCCGCCAGCAAGGATTTGCAGGCCAGGTGCACGGCGGAAAGCGAGGTTGAACAGGCGGTCTGCACATGCACCGCCGGTCCCTGCAGTTTCATTCGATAGGCGATCTGCGTGGCGAAAGCGGCGGGGTCGTTGTAGTTGCCGACGTCGAACATTTCCGCGATGTCCTGACTGGCGCCCGCGAACTGCTCCAGCCGCTCCATGTTCAGCGTCGAACCGATGAACACGCCGGCGTTAAGAGAGGACGCGCCAGGATTCAGCCCGGCGTCGAGAAAGGCGTTGTAGCTGACTTCGTGCAGCACCCGCAATTGCGGGTCCATTTTCTGGGCTTCCCGCTGCGAATAGCCGAAGAACTCATAATCAAAGCACTCCGCATCCTCAAGCGCGGCTTTGGCCGGCACGTAGTTGGGCAGGTCGATGAGCTCGGATGGCGCGCCGGCGGCCAACAGTTCGTCCCTGGAAAAAAATGACACCAGCTCGCGGCCCGCCAGAAGATTGCGCCAGAACGCGCGCCAGTCGGGGCTTTGGGGGAATCGGCAGGAAATACCAATTATGGCGACTTCGTTACCGCTAAATTCTCGCTTCATGATACTGAACTTCCTTTTACTTTACGCCGTCTGTCGGCCAGCCGGTTCTTGCCGGAACGGGCGGATGACAGGATATGTGCCTGGGTGGACGCAGCGCCGGCGTCAGCCGGGTCCGTCTGCGCGCCGGTATGCTCTGCGGACGCTTCGCTGCGCCTGATCCAGGCGGCGAAGGAGGCGATGGTCGGATGCTCAAAAATAACCGCCACGCCAATGTCCCGGGCGAATCGTTGCTGCAGTTGCGATTGCAGGGTAATAATTTTGATGGAGTCGCCGCCGGCGTCGAAAAAGTTGATGTCCGACGCCACTACCGGGGTCTCCAGAATGTCACGCCAGACCGCCTGCACCTGCGCCTCCACCGGGTCTGTCAGCGGCGCCTGCGCAGCCGCCGTCTGGGCGTCTTCCCGGGCCTGTCGGTCGGCGATATCGAGCAGCCGCCGGCGGTCGATCTTGCCGGTGAGCGTACGCGCAAAACCATTCACCGCCAGAATTCGCGACGGGGTCCAGGACTCCGGCAGATGTCGGCGAATGTGCTCGCGAACACGGGGCTCCAGTTGCGCCGCTGGCGCAGCGCTGTCGACGAACAGCCGCCATTGCCGCTTCCCGCCCGGGCCGCGGACCGGCAGCAGACAACTGGCCTGCACCTCCGCCATGGTTTCCACCACCCGCTCCAGCTCGCGGGGTTCTATGCGCACGCCGTTGATTTTCACCTGATCGTCGATGCGTCCCAGATAGTTGAATCCGCTCGCCGGAGAAAAAGTCACCGCATCTCCGGTGCGATAGAAACTTTGATCCTGATAGTTGACGAAGGCTCTGGCGGTCTCGACCGCGTTTGTGGCGTACCCTCGGGCCACTGCGCGCCCCGCCACCCAGAGTTCGCCGCGTACGCCGGGAGGCAGCGGCTTGCCGAATATGTCCGCGCAATAGGCGACGACGTTCTGAATAGGCCAGCCGATGGCGACCGCCGTATCCGGCGTTTGTCTGGCGCTCAGGCAGTCCACGGTCGTCTCGCTGGGGCCATAATGGTTGCTCACCGCATATCCCTGGCCCAGCAGCTGATCCCGCAAGCGCAACGGCAGTTCTTCCCCGCCAAAGATCCACAACCGCATGGCGGGCAGTATGGGAGCGTCTTCCAGCAACGGCGCAATGGCGCCGGGGATGAAATTGACCAGGGTCGCCTCTGTCTCCTGCATCATGCGGATAAACGCCGTGCGGTCCTGTAAAACCAGTGGCGCGGGGTATATCAGCGTAGCGCCCACGCAGAGGCTGCCAAACAGGTCTTCCACGCTGGGATCGAAATTCAGATCCGTCAGTCCCAGCACCCGGTCCGCCTGGGTGAGGCCGGTTTCACCAATGAACCAGTCCAGCAGATTCGCGACGGACTCGTTGCGAATGGAGATGCCTTTGGGCGCGCCGGTGGTGCCGGAGGTGAAAATAAAATAAAACTCGTCTTCGGGACGCCGTTGCGACCAAAACGCCGGCAGTGGGGACGGGACATTGCTGTCCGTTTGCGTCGCCAGCGACGCCTCTATTTCCAATAGAAGACAGCCGCTATCCGCGCCTAATTCGGCGATCAGAGCCGCGTCGCACAGCACGATGCCGCAGCCTGCCAGCTCCAATAAGGTCTGCTTGCGCGACGTCGGGTCTTTCGGGTTGAGATAAAAGTAGCTGCCGCCGCTGAACAGGATCGCCAGAATCGCCACCGTCGATCCCTCGCCTTTCGGCGCATGCACGCCTACCCGGTCGCCGACCACAAAGCCGGCGCGCGCTAATTGCGCCTGCACGCCGGCGATGCGTTGCGCCAGTTCGCGGTGGCTGATGCGGCGTTCGCCGTCGATCAGTCCGACGTGATGCGGCGCCTCGATCAGACGTTGACGGATACCCTGCAAGGCGGCGTTGATGTCCGCCGTTGCCGTGGTCGCTCCCGCCACCAGATGGCACGCCTGCGCCTGATCCGGGACCAGCTGTAACAGGCAGTCCGCAATCGGCGCGTCGTCCGCCTGCGCGACCAGATCCGCCGCCAGGCTGTCGAAGGCGTGAAACGCCGCGGTCACTGCAGCGGGATCGCCGCTGAAGGTTTCGCCCGCGCTTAACTCGACTTTCCAGGCGTCCGCGCCGGAAACTGTGAGGGTCAGGCCGAAATGGGTGGTTTCCTCGGTATGCAGATCGGTCAGGCTGGTGACGTAGGACGCGTCCTGCAAACTGGGGTCGATAGGATAGTTGTCGAACACGACCAACGAGTCATACAACTCTTCTCTCTGACCCGCGATTTCACGGATCAGCAACGGCGGCGTTTTTTCGTGGGCCTGAGTGCGCTGCAAGGTCTGGAACATCGCGCGCAGCGCCTTTTCCAGAGTCCAGGCCCCGTCCAGGGTCAGCAACAGCGGCGTCGTGTTGGTGAACAGTCCCAACGGCTGCTGCTCTGCATTCTGCGCCAACGCCGCCTCGCGCCCGGAAAACGCGCAGCCGAACGCCACGGTTTTCTGAAAGGTAAGTTTGCTTAAGGTCAGCGCCCAACACAGGTACACAAAACTCGCTGGCGTCACGCCGGCGCGACGGCACAGCGCCTCAATCTCCGCCTTACGCTCTTGCGGCCACAAACGCCCGGCTTTTGCGGTAATCTCTGCGAGCGGCGCGTCGTCAGGGTTTGATTTTGATGTCGCACGACGGAACAGGGGTTCATCCAATAATTTTGTGGTGACGGCCACATCCCTGTCGTCAGCGTCCTGCAACGCATCGCGCCAATACTCCCGACTGCGTTGCAGCGCTTCCGGGTCAAGCCCTTTCCAAAGCTGCTGCGAATACAGCCGCGACGCCAGCGGCGGGATAGGCTGGCCACGCAGGCCCTGCATCCACAGGGAGACCAGCAATGAACTGCTCCAGCCATCCATCAGTATGTGATGGAAACAGAAAGCGATGCTCAGCGTTCCTGCTGCAACGTCATGCAGGCAGGTGATGCGGAACACTTCGGCGTCCAGCTCAAACGGCCGCGCCTTGGACTGCGCCAGCCAGTCGAGACAGCGGGCTTTGTGGTCTGACGCAGCGAGAGGCGAATAGTCCAAAGCAATGCGGGGCGCCGCGTACACCGCCTGATGCGGCGTGCGCAGGCCACGCCACAGGAAGACGGATCGCAGAGCGGGCTGCGCCGCCTGGATTCGCCGCCACAGGTCGCCAATCTCCGTCTGGCTCGCCGGCGTGTTCAGAGTAAAGGACACGCCAATGTGATAGGCGCTGTTGCCGTCCTTCAACGCATGAAACAGCAAACCACTCGCTTGCGGAGTCGCCTGCAGCAACTCCTCAATGTAGTTTGACGACTTCATGCGCAGCGCTCCGCCGCGTCATAAAGGTGCTGCAGCCTACGCTTGTCGATGGCCAGAGAGACGGCTCCGGCGTCTTCGATAATGTTCAGCCACTGCTGAGTGCGGGCGTGGATGAAGGCGGCCTGTCTGTCGTCTTGATCCTGATGGCGGTCCGCATCAGCCAGCGTCTCCTTTACTTCGTTTCTGATGCGTCGCAGCTGTTGCAGGGCGCCGGGATCATCCAGAACCGGCAGTTTCGCGCTGTACAAGTGATAACAGCAGCGTTGCAGAAACTGCTCGCGGCGATTCTGCGGCGCGCTCATCGTTTGTGCGAAGGCGAACAGGTCCTGCGGTTCACAAACCGATTGCATAGGCAGGTTCGCGCGCTGGGTAAGATAACTCAGGACGGATTTAGGGGAAATTTCCAGATAACGGGTGACGCCGTTTTGCGCCACATACTGCAAACTCCGCAACCACTGCACCGGCGACGTCAGGTGTTGCAGGATGGACGTTTTTATCTCCGCCGCCGGCGTTTCCGCGCCGCTCACATTACAGACCAGGCGGGACAGCTGCTCGACCGGTTGCGCGGTCGGCAGGAAGTCCAGCTCGCGCTCCAGTTGCGCACGCGCCTCCGCCATCAGCGGAGAGTGGAAAGGTCCGCCGATCTTCAGGGGATACAGCAGACCGCCCAAAGCCTCCATCCGGGGCGCAAAACGTCGAATCTCCGCCATTTCTCCAGAGACCGTCGCCTGATCGAAGGCGTCTATGGCGGAGATATAGATATTCACCCCGTCCTCTGCTCTCGCCTTCTCCACTTCCTGTGCGACAGTCGCGGCGGGGGCGTGCAGCACCCAGCACATTTCGCCTTGATCAAACTGACGCGCGCAGGCCTCGACGATTTCGGAACGCAGATTGACCACCTGAGTGAGCGTAGCCAGATCCAGATAGCCGGCGGCGCACATGGCGGGATATTGCCCCAGGCTGTGTCCCATCACGAAATCGGGAACCAGCCCGCCGTGCTTGCGCAATATATCGGCGATGGCGACGGTGGTCGCCGTCAGCGCCAACTGAGCGATGCGCACCTGTTTCAGCGCGTCGCGGCGCTCGCCGTGAATCACCTCCTGCAGGTTGACCTGGGACAGCTCCGACACTTCCTGCAGGCGCTCCCGATACTCGGGATAGACCAGGAATTCGGCGAACATATCCGGCTGCTGGGCGCCCACTCCGGGAAAAAGAAAGACGGTTTTAGCTGAATCCATAGCGGTTCTCATACTGCGGCTCCGTTAATGATGAGATCCAGCTCCGTCTGTGAGAGCTGGCAAAAGGGAAAATCCGAGGGAAGCAGGACGGACGGCGCGGCAGAAATCGCGTCGCCCTCGCCCAGCAGTGCATCGCGCCAGGCTGACAGTCCGGCGTTCAGTTGCGTCAGGTACTGGATGGCGCGCGCCTCGCTGGCGCCGGGAACGCCTAGACGCAATTCCACGCAAACCGCACCGGACTCGCGCTCGTCAAACACCAGCAGGTCGAAGTCGGCCACACTGCGTTCCTGCGGATGGCGGAAGCCCCCGGACAACGCCGGCGTCAGCGTGAAGTGACGCCACTGCCCGCTCAGTCCACCGCCAATATCGTTGATACAGAGCAAAGGTCTGACTCGCTGAATCTGCGCGCTCAGGTGACGGAACCAGTTCTGGCGTCCGTCGCAACAACGGGACTTGATCTCTCGCAACTGCGCCGACGCGCCTTGCGCAAGCGGATTCAGGCTCACCTGATGAAAGCCAGTGAACCAGCCCACCGCATTGGCCAGCGCGCCGTCCCATTCGTGGGGAACGTTCGCTTCCGAAAAAACGCGACCGTGATGTTCAAACAGCGCCACAGGCTGCGCCGGACTGGCGTTGTCTTCATCCAGCGCCGCCATCAGCGCGGCGGCGAGCAACTGGGTGCGCTCCGCCTTAAGCCGCCGCTCCATGTCCTGAATGTCCGCGCCCGACAGCGTCAGCGTCAATCTGACCGGCTCCGCCGTCGCTGTTGCCTCCCCGCAGTGCGCCATTTGCGCCGCACCGCCGTGATCGCGCAACCATTTCCCCCACAGGAACGCGCCAGCCTCTACTTCTCCGCTGGCGGTAGTCGCGTCGCTCAGGGCCTGATCCAGTTCGTCCAGTAAATAGATCCAGGAATGCACGTCGCAAATCAGGTGATGGCACACCCAGATCAGATAGTTCTGGTCCGACGCAGGGTCGTAAACAATTTCATGAACGCTGGGCTGATGTTGCAGGCTGACTGCGCCCTGCAACTTACGCAACCGCGCCATGAGCGACTCCCCTATCGCCAGTTCATGTACGGCCAGCGAGGTTGAGGCGGACTCAAAATGACAGGCGCTAAGGTCGGCGTTGGTTCTTAGCGCAAAGATTTTATGACGCGCCTGCACCGCCTGAACGGCGGCGTGAATGCGCTCCGGCGTCAGGGACGACGGCGCCGCCAGGGTCACCCCCTGTTGCAGGCGATTCGGATAGTGAAAGCCTTGCTCCCGCATCCAGCGCACGCTGGGCAGATGGGTGATCCAGTTCGCATCGACGTCCTCAATGGCGATGGCCTCACCGGCATTCTGCGTCTGACTGTTAGCGCAGGCTTTCTCCAGCACGGCGCCCAGGGCGGCCATGGACAACAGCCCCCCTGCGCCGACGCGGACGCCCTGCTTCGCAAGCAGCGCCGCCAGACGGATGGCTTTGATCGAGTCGCCCCCCAGCGCCAGGAACGACGCCTTCAGGTCCACGCCCTGGGGCCAGATCGGCGCGAAAAAGTCGTCATTCAACCACTCAGGCAGCGAATAGGTTTGTGCGGCGTCGGCGTTCTGCCCGCCGATGCTGCGCGAGGGCGTCAGCGTCGCCGCCAGGGCGCTGTGAGCCGCCGCCGTCAGCGCCTTCATATCCACTTTGCCGTTGGCGTTGACCGGCCAGGGCTCCACCGTGCAATACAGGCCGGGCAGCCAGGCGTCGGGAAGTCTGTCCTGCAGGCGCGCCTGAAAATCCGGGTCGTCGTGAGGGATCGGTTCGCTGCTGCACAGCGCCACCAGCTCGCGACTCTCGCCTGCCCCGTCCGACGCATGCGAGGCGTTGGCGGCCGCCAGCTTCAACGCTTTTATTTTGCCCTGGCGATCCTCCGCACCCAGCGCCGCCAGCGCGCTTTCCACCGCTTTTTCGATTTCCGTGGGATGAATGCGATAACCGCGCACCTTGAATTCTTCATCGATGCGCCCGAGACAGTGCAGCTGGCCCTGGGCGTCTTTTACGCCCAGGTCGCCGGAGCGATACCAGCGATGTCCGTCCTGACGACTGCGCACGAATTTGGCGTCAGTCTGCATGGGGTTGTTGAGGTAACCCTCCGCCAGCACCGGGCCGCCGATCCATAACTCGCCCTGAAATCCTTGCGGCATGGGCTCGCCTCTGGCGTCGCGCACCGACATCAGCGCAGCGCCAAGCGGCGCGCCAATGGGCGTGACGCCTCCGCTGTCTTCGGCGGCTACAGTCGAACTGTGACGGGTATGAATGCAGCAGCCCACCGTCGCTTCGGTAGGACCGTATTCATTCACCACGCAGCTGCCGGCGGGGAAAACGCGCAACGCCTGCCGCACCAGCCCCTCGGACAGGTTTTCGCCGCCGACCACAAAGGTCAGCGGGTGGCGCCGCGGAACGCTGTGCTCCGTGAGCAGAGACAAATGGGAGGGCGTGCATTTCACCCCGGACAAGCGTTCGTCGGCCAGCAGCGTCCGCAGTAACGCGGGGTTATCGCGAATATCCTGTTCATGAGGCTGCATAAACCCGCCGGACAGAACAGGAACCAGAATGCTGGTCTGCGTGAGGTCGAATCCAAAGGAGGTGAACAACGGCGTATTGAACGGCTGCTCTCCCGCGTAAGCCTTGGCGGCCGCCACGGCGTAATGCGCCAGCGCCACAGGAGAAATCGCCACGCCTTTGGGCTCTCCCGTCGAGCCTGAGGTGTACAGGATATAAGCTGGTTTATCCTGGACTGCGTCCGTTAGGGCGTCCGGCGTCGGCGCCGTTGTTGCGGACCAAACCGATGACTCTGACGCCTTGTGAGTCGACCATTCCAGCGGAATGGACATGTCCAGCAGCGCCAACGGCAGTTCCAGGCTTTCCGCCAGACTCTGATCAGGCGCTACGTACAGGCACAGAGACGCCCCGGAATTTCGGGCGATAGTTAACAGCCTGGCCGCGGGCGTCGTGGGACAAACAGGAACCACGGTGATGTTATCGATCAGGCACGCCAGATACGCCAGCACTGTCGCCGGCGTGCGGCGCCCAAGAATCATGACGGGCCGATCGTCGCCGCCGCGCTGCTGACGAAGGTGTTCGCGCAGCCCGCACATCCAGTCCCAGCCCTGGCGGTAATAAATAGGAGCGTCATCCGGGCCTGCGCTGAATAACAGGTGGTCGGAGTAACGCTGGAAAGCGTCCCGAATGCGCGCGCCAATAGGCGTCATGGTTTCTGCAACGGACTGCGCAGCTTCCGTCTCGTGGGTTTTACGCGTTTTATGTGTTTTATGCGTTTTACATATTGTTTCCGCGGCGGTCATCACTTCCTCAGCCGCTTCCATGGCGTAGTCCACTACCGTCTGCAGAAAGGCGCGGCATTGAGGCTCCGACCACTGGCGACGAAAATCCGCTTCCAGCGTGATGCTTCCATCCTCGAAGCGATCATGAATATGTAGGGTGGCGAACAGCGCTTCCACCGCCTGCAAATGGTCGATTTCCACTTGCGCGCCAGAGACGGAAGGCTGAAACGCGCCGGTCTGATAGGACACGCCGAACGCAGGAATGACCCGTTTCCAGTCTTGTGAGGCGAAGTCTCCCCAGCGCGCGCCGGGGGCGTATCGGGAATGCGCCAGGGCTTTTTGCAGCCCCTTGCGCAGGACGCGATAGCAGTCCGCCACGGTCTCGCCCGCCGCACGGGATACCGGAACCAGCACTGGCGCCACGGCCATCGCAATGGCGCGTTTTTCGTCCTCGCTCCAGCGGTTCAACATCGGCGCCTGCACCAGGACCGCATCGCCGTCTTCCACCACCATTTGCGCATAGGCGACGGCGGCGAAAAACAAACGGAACACGGAACCGCCGCCCGCTCTGAACTGACCCAGCAATGCATTCTGATCGGCGCGCAAAGACAGGCGCACGCGCCTGCTGCGCGCTTCCCCGCCCCGGTAGTCGCCAATGGGCTGGCGGCTGCTTTGCAGAGCGGCGGGAGCGGATTCGCCGAACAGGCTGCGCCAGTATTCCGCGTCCCTGCGCCACCGTGGAGACGCTTCGTACTCCTGCTCCCGCTCCGCCATGACGGAAAAAGCAGGGCTCCCGACCTGCCCACAGGCGTCGCCTTCCAGCGCCGCCGCCAGACGCTCCATTAATAACGCCAGCGCGGCGCCGTCTGCCGCGGCGTGGTGGGCCTTCACGAACCAGCCGGATTGCTGGTCGCGATACTGGACGGCGAAGACGCGGATCGGCGTTCGCGACAGATCCTCTTCCAGCAGCAGCTGACGCTCGGCCCACTGGGAGAACGCCTGTTCCGGATCAGGATGCTGGCTGAAATCCACCTTTTGCACGTCCGCCAGTGGCGCCTCATGACGCACGCCCCGCCACTGCGTGTCGGACGCATCGGCGACAAAGCCAATGCGGAAGACATCCTCGGCGTGAACGACCGCTTCAGCCGCCAGCGCCAGACGCTCCAGCATCAGACCGCCATGCATGCGCGCCACGCCGCCCAGATAAAAGCGCCGCCCGGACAAATGAAAGGCTTCCATCTTGAAAACGGTCTGTTGCGACCGGGACAACTCAAATGTCAGCTTATTCATAAGTTACGCCACCGCCTCCGCAAAGAAGTGGTCTCGCATGCTGTCCGCAATGGATTTACGGTTGAGTTTGCCGGAGCTGGATCGGGGCAACTTACCGGCCTGCCAGAATCGGGTCGGCAACATATAGGCAGGCATTTGCGCTGCGAGGAATTGGCGCAGCTCCTGCGCTTCCAGGGTTTCTCCCGTTGTAACGATGGCGGCGACCAGCCATTGTTCGCCTTCTTCATCGTCCACCACACAGGCGACCGCTTCCGTAATCGTTGGATGATTGAGCAGATGATGTTCTATCTCGCCTAACTCGATGCGCAGCCCGCGTAGTTTCACCTGGGTGTCCTTGCGTCCCTGACAGAAAAACAGATCTCCGTCTTCACGCCATCCCAGGTCGCCGGTCAGATAAATACGTTGTTGCAACTCTGGGTGAAAAACAAAGGCTTTGTCCGTCAAGTCCTGACGGTTGTAGTAACCTTCAGCCAGACAAATTCCGCCAATGGCGATTTCTCCCTGCTCCATATCCCCTTTCAGCGCTAATGTTTCCGGGTCGACAATGTATAACTCGCAACCGGTAAGCGCCTGTCCGATGGGCACGTTTTTCGACGCAGGTGCGACGCAATCGTAGTAACTGACGTCGATAGCCGCTTCCGTCGGACCATACAGGTTAGTCAGCAGACAGCTAGAGCCGAACTGCGCCTGGAACTGTTCGACCAGACTGGCCTGTAGCGACTCGCCGCTGACATAGACACTGCGCAAAGTGGTCGCCGCATGCTGCAACTCCTGCAGCACCGGCTTGAGCAGGCTGGGCACAAAGTGCGCCACGGTGATATTTTCACTTTGCAGCGCCGCCACGATGCCTCTGGGAAAAGACTCCAGACCTGGGCGCAACAAATAGTGACTGGCGCCGTTTAACGCAGGCAGGAACAGTTCCCACAGAGACACGTCAAAGGTCAGCGCGGTGCGCTGCAGAATGATGTCCGACGCCGTCATCGCACTGTGTTGTTGATGCCATTGCAGACGGTTGATAAACGCGCCGTGATTGACCAGCACCCCTTTCGGGGTTCCTGTCGTGCCGGACGTAAAGATCAGATAAGCCGGGTCCGACGCCTGCAATTGCGGCGCATTCCGCATCGCGTCTATTTCAGGTTTGCATACATAAATATCCTCCAGCCGCTCCGCCAGAATCAGCGCCAGATCCGGTCCCGCCTGGGAAATCTGGCCAGCCTGGGCGGCGCTGCAAAACGCAACGCGACACTGCGCCGTCTGCAACATGGAAGCCATGCGGGCAACCGGCGTTTTCGCATCCAGAGGGAAATAAACGCCGCCTGCAAGCAGCACGGCGTAGGCCGCCACCACAAACGCCGGACTTCGCTCCAGGCCAATGGCGACGCATTCGCCCTGGCGCAGGTCACGCTCATCAGTCAGATATTGAGCCAGTAGCCGCGCGCGCTCATGCAGTTCGCGCCAGGATAGAGTCTCCCCCTTGCCCCAGCGTATCGCCGGATTGGGGTTGTCTCGCGCCGTGTCCTCGAAAAAATCAGTAATAAGTCGACCAGTGTCCATAGAGCCGGAGTCCTTTGATTGCTGGCTGTGTCGCTCCTGAGCCATAGCGCGCCCGGGGTTACAGACGAACCCAAGGCGACAGGCATCCGTCAGCCGAGACCCTGGGTCTCAAGCCTGGAGGATAGAAATGGTGAGAAGCGGATTATGAAATAGTCTATACAGCGCTATAGCTGTATCGATTACATACTTCCTTGCCGATCAGCATTTTTTGCAGTTCATTGCTGCCTTCGACGACCTGCAAAATTTTCGCATCCCGATAGAGACGGCTGACGCCGTTACTCTCATCGCAGCCATGGCCGCCGTGAATCTGGACGGCTTTGGCCGCCGCTGTACCGGCTTCATGTGATGCAAAAAGCTTGGCCTGAAGAATCTGCTCCAGGGCGTCTTCGTCCCGGGATTCCTTGGCTTTTGTCGCTGACAGGCAAATGAGTTGGGAGGCAAGCAGACTACTGGACATTTCCGCCAGATAGCCGCGAATGATGCCTTGGTCCGCTAGCAGCGCACCAAAGGTGGAGCGGGCGTTGGCTCTGCGCGCGGAGGCCGCCAGCGCCGCTTGTTGAACGCCTAGCGCCGCCCAGGCCACGCTGATGCGGCCGTAGTCCAGAGCGCTGTTGGAGATGAGGTTCTGGCCGAAGCCCGGTTTCCCGATGATGTGCGACTTGGGAATCCGCACGTCGACAAAGTCGAGCACCGCCAGATAGGCGCTCTTGAAGCCAAGCATGTTTTTCTTGGCGGTGATAGTGAATCCTGGCGTCTCTTTGGGAATCAGAACGGCGGTGTCCAGCCCCTGATATTTACCGAACACCAGAAACAGATCCGCGATCTGAGCGAACGTGATCCAGGTCTTTTGTCCGTTGACCAGCAGGGCTTCGCCGTCGTCGACAAACTGCGTCGACAGGTTCTTTGAATCGCCTCCAGCGCCGACCTCGGTTTGCGCGAACGCGCCAATGATCTCGCCTTTAACCAGCGGCGTCAGATACTGTTGCTTTTGCTCCGGCGTTCCCCATTCCTCAATGGTTTTCAACACCATTGAGTGCACGTTCAGCAAGCCCGTCAGTGAGCCGCTTCCCGCCCCGATCGCCATGTTAAGAAGCCCGAAAGTGGTGGCGTCGAAGCCAAGGCCGCCGCTTTCCTCTTTCGCCAGGCCACCCAGCCAGCCGTTATGGGCGAGTTTTTTCACTACCGAGGCGGGGGTCGCCTCATGTAGATCCCACTCATCGGCATAAGGCGCGACTTCATCGGCGGAAAACTGTTCGAAGGCGTGCAGCCACTGGTTTTGAGAAGGCGATAGAAAACGGTTAAGCATTTACCACCGCCTTTCTCTCCAAGAAATTACAGACAGCCTGAATACTACAAAAGTTGGCGTTATCAAGGTCGTCAATCTCTACCTTGATTCTGAAGTTTTTTTCGAGAAAGGAGATTAATTGGATAGCGGCCAGGGAGTTAACCAGACCTGTTTCGAAGATGTCGACTGAGTCGTCCAAATCCTGTTTTCCAGCGAGTTTGCTCAGGTATTCAGACACTAATTTTTTACGCGCAGATACGTCCATTACTACTTTCCTTTGCGAGCTAAAATTCCATTGGTCTTTCCATTGATAAATCGATTCGGCTTTTTATGAAAAGGCTTTCTTTTTCAAGCCCCATCTTGGGGCGCCGAACCAATCTGCAGCAATCATATATCAACCCTATCGATAGGCGCAATCTCCCACATCACTGATTTTATTTAAAAAATTTAATGCTTTGCGATGAATTCAAAAACCTTCGTTATCCCTTGCTATACGCGCAAACCGAGCGATTTCACATGACCGGTAACGACGAAATCGCTCTTTTTTATTTAAGGAATATCAGAAGGTATGCATCTTTCCCGAATAATTTGGGACAAAGTTGGGACTCCGCATATAGCAACCTCCGGGCAATGAAAACGCGCCTCAAAACGCGCCTGTTAAATCATCTGCCTAAACCTCAATGAAGACTAGGTCAACTTACCTTACCGAAAGGTTATGATGCGCTTCGGATTCCCTCCCTGCCCCAACGCTTTAGTTTAAGATAACCGGAGCATGACCGGGCGCAGTTTCATCATTCTCTACCGCCTCAACTTCCAGCCTCACCTTCGCCGTCGCCAGCGCCGACACACGTTCTGCTTCCGCCGGAGTTGCGCCCACGGTCATCAAATATCCGGCGCGGTCATTACTGTCGTTCAGAGAGGTCACTCTGTCACCGATGCGGGGATAGATTTTCACCTCCCTGACGCCATCCAGCGACTGAGCCTCATCCAGGCCTGAGATGCTTTTTAATACGCCATTTTCGGTGGTAAAGAATTTGAGTAAAACCGCTTTGCTCCCTTCAGCATCAATAAGATCTGCAACGTCAAACTCCCTGCCCAAAGCCGCCAGCAGGGTTGCTTTGGCGAGGTTAAATCCGGTTGCGGCGCGAACGAATCTGGCTTCTTCGCCGCCGCCGATTCTGGGCATGACTTCGATGATGCGGTATTGGTTTGCGGGGGAGGACGTGACGATCACCTGGGCGAAAAACGGCGAGGTTTCGACGCCCATTTGTTGCAGCGCGGTTTCCATGTCGGCTCTGAGTTGATCGAGTAACGCAGCCGGAAGATCTGTCGGATATTGCTTGGTTAATGCGACGCCAAATCCCGCTTCCGTCCGCGACGGGCTGCCTCGGTATGAGGTGATGAAGGGCGCGACCCGCCCGTGATAGATAAAACCACTCAGACTGTATTCAACACCTTCCACAAACTCCTGAATGATCGCCCGCGATTTCACGGAGGCGTTCAGTGCGGAGTTAACTACCGATTGCAACTGCTCCGGATCGGCGGCGGCTCCCACGCCTTCCTGTCCCGTACCGTCAACCGGCTTGACCACCACGGGATAACCCAAGGCTTCCGCCAGCGAGGCGGCCTGCTCATAGGACTCGACAAAATCATAGCGGGGCGCAGGCAAACCAGCGGCTCTCAGCAGCGCAGCCATACGCAGTTTATCCAGCGGCAGCGCGGCGGACGCCTCCGACACATAAGTGCTGATTCCGCATTGGGCGGCGCACTCCGCCATCAACTTGATCGAACGATCGCTGCCGGCGGACACGATCCCGTCGAATGCACGTGTAGACGCGTACTCGACAATGCTTTTCTTATCATGACGGTTAAAGGGAACCCGCTGAATGCGCTCAGCAAGCGCCGGATCAATAATCCCTTCCCTGTCATCCACCACAAACACTTCAAACCCTAACTTCACGCCTTCCTCGATCAGCGGGAGCTGTATATGCCCTCCCCCAATCACCAGCACCTTGGCTTTCTTCACGCAAAACTCCTTAACTCACCACTCAGTCGGCGTTCCCCTGTGAAACAACCTCGACTCGCCTTTGCGAAGCTCAGTATTAATGTGGCCTTTCATGGTGATTCCCAAGTGTTTGCATTACACGGGATGCATTTCAGTGACACTGGGCAAGAGTATTGAGTAATAGTGTTGAGTAAGAATATTGAATAAGAGTGTTGGATGGCGCTGCGCTTATCCAACCTACGGTTTATAGATTGTTCGCTACTTGTAGGTTGGAAAAGCGCAGCGCCTTCCAACAACTGAGTCTGAATCAAACCAGACAGGCCTGATCACCGAAATCAAAACTTCCCATTGTCATTCTTCCATTGCGACCTGGGAGGGATGGGTTCAATGGTGTCCCAGTGTTCGACTATTTTTTCTTGCACTCGGAACAGGTCGTAGAATGAGCTGTGCGTATCGCGCCACAGGCCTTCGCTGACGCTGAGAACAAAGTCGCCTTCCGCCAGGACTCGGTGCAAGGTTGTGTAGGTTAAGGCGTAACGATCATTTTCGCGTAAGGACAGAGCTTCGTGGAGGGATGCAACGCCGTCGCGCATCTCGGGATTGTGCTGGATAAAGTCTGTGCTGGAGACGAACTCCTCCAGCCGTTGCAGTTGTCGATTTATCAGTACTTCGTTCACGTATTCCCGCACCACCGTTCTATTGGTTTCCGTCAAATGTAAGTCGCTGGATTGTTGTGGACCATCCAGCATGCCGTGTCCGGAAGGGTTTGGACCCGCCAGAGGCTGGAGATTGTCCCAGTGCTCCACCGCCAGGCCGTCTTCGAAACGAAACACCTCAAACGCCGCCTTAACTGAGGAGAACTCGTATTTCATGTGGGCGAACACAAAATCCTGATCTTCAAACGCCCGCACCATCGTCACTTTAGGTCCGGTCTTGGCGATTTGCTTGAACAGCTCCGCCAGTCCCAGGCTGCCCTCGCCGGTATGAGGATTGTGCTGCACATACCGTTTCTCGTTAACGACGCTGGCGGCGTCCGGGTCGCCGGTTTCTATGCCTTTCAGCAGTTTGAAGACTTTCTCTTTGTTGCTCAGTTCACTCAACATGATGCGACTCCTTTTTTGATTTTGATGCAGCACCAGCTATACCCGGTTATAGCAGTTATATCAGTTTTAGCAGCTGTGGAAGCCAGGCCCGACCTACGCAGACCTGGCTTTTTCGGAAGCACGTCTGCGGGATGATCAATCCTGCGCAGGACGCCAGGGGAACGGCCCCATGAATTCATCCGCCAGGATGCGCCAGACGTTCATCGACAGCCATTCATCATAGCCGACCCAATCTTTGTATTTGGGCAACCGCAATGTGGAGGCGATGGCCATGGGCGGCGTGCCTTTCTTAAGTTCAGCATAAAACTCGGCGCGCAGGTCCTGCAGGTAGGTCAGTTGCGCTTTGACATCTTCTTTGTCGCCGCCTTTTAGAGGCTCGGCTTTTTCGTTGTGAGAGAAAATGACGGTGTCGAAGTCGAGTTTAAGCACTTCATTCAGGGTTCTCTCCCACTCCCGCAGATTGAAGTCCGGCACGACGGAGAAGATAACCCGGTTCGGCGTCACGATATCCGCCAGATAGGCGGTTTTGCTTTGCGGCAGATAGAAAACGGTCATGCCCAGGCCGTGATTCATGCCGAAATAATGCAGGTCGATTTTCAGGCCATCCACATCGAACTGCTTGTAGTCGCCCTTCCAGGTTAATGTCGGCGCCGTCATGTCGGGATAGGGATTGGCCCGCATCCAGGCCGCCGCTTCTTCATGAGCGACGGTTTCCGCGCCGGCTTGAATAAACACCTGACCGCCGCTGGCGTGATCCCAGTGGTTGTGGCTGTGAAAGGCGTATTTGACGGGCTTGGCGGTTATCTTTCTGATAGCGGTCAGCATGGCTTGCGCATGTTGAGAGTTCATCGTCTCGAAAACGACGACGCTTTTGTCCGTGATGGCGAACATGGAGATATAACCGCCGTCCAGGCTGAAGGAATACAGGTTATCGGCGACTTTATAGACGGTTTCCTGCACCGCCGCCTTGGCGGGCGCGCCAGTCAGAATGGTCGCCAATGAGACGACGATGGATGCAAAAATGCGTTTAAGTGAATGTTTCATACCAGATACCCAAATGCGGATTAATGTGAATCTGCATCCAGTATATTTAGTTGCACTTATTGATATGAATACCTAGGATTGCAAAACCTAAATGCAAAAAGTGCAATAAGATGGGCTCTCCTGAAGCGATCTTTATTCGCGTCGTCGAAGCCGGCGGCTTCAAACAGGCCGCGTTGCAACTGAACATGGAGCCTTCGACGGTGAGTCGCAAGGTCGCCAAACTTGAGCAACGCCTGAAGGCGAAACTGCTGAACCGCTCCACCGCCCAAACCACGCCGACCGAGCTGGGCAAAGCCTACTATCAGGGCCTGCGCAGGCTGTTGGACGAGCAGGACGCTCTGGAAGAAGAGATTTTCAGCAACAGCAAAGACGTCAAAGGACATCTTCGAATCGCCACCACCGTGGATCTGGGAGACACCTTCATCGCTCCCATTGTCGAGCAGATGCTGAAACTCGCACCCGAGCTAAGCGTCGAGCTGATCCTGGGGGCGGACATCGCAGATCTGCCAAGAAGCAACATCGACGTCGCCATCCGCCTCGGCCGCATCGAAGACTCGGAAATGTACGCCAAATACTTGGGCGAAATCCCCCGAGTGCTGACCGCCAGCCCGGAATACCTGAAAGCCCACGGAACCCCGAAAAAGATCAGCGATCTGGCGCAACACCACTTCGTGCTCTACTCCCAACTGCAAGCCAAATCCGACATCCAATTCCAGGACGGCAACCACTTCCCCGCCGCCAAAATCCGCAGCGCCATCATGGCCAACAGCCTCAAATCCATCGCCTACTTCGTAAAAAGCGGCCTGGGCGTCAACTGGGGCCCAAGATGGCTCTACGAACAAGACCTGCAAGAAGGCAAACTAATCGAACTCCTCCCCGCCACCCCCACCGAAAACTTCACCGTAACCGCCCTCTACACCACCCGACAATTTCTGCCCTATCGGGTGCGGTGGTTTTTGGAATTGCTGGGGGAGCGGTTGGAGTTGGGTTAGGATGAATTTGATGGGGTTTTGTATTATTTTCAGAGAGTAAAATTGCGGTACGAAACTGGAAAAACCTCTAAAATTTCTCGTGGGTACATAAATGTAACGCTAAACTATAAGCGCTCGCCAGTTCTACTGAGAGCAATATTCACCCTTGGCTTATATTTTTTGGCGCAGCATGCAAGCGAATTATTGAGTAAAGCAAGAGCCCCTTAAATTAGTACTTCTTGCCTATTTAAAGTCTGCTAAGATCGAAAAGACACTTACTCTAGAGCCGAGTGTCACAGATGATGAGGGCTAAGGTACAAGCCTTGAATAGCACATGGAATAGAAATATACAAAGCTCATTAAATACAAAGTGCAATTGGAAACAAATAATCATGCCTTCACAAGACTTAGTGTTGACACCATTTTTGAAATGGGCCGGAGGAAAGCGATGGCTTGTTCAAAAATACGGAAGCATACTCCCTAAAAAATTTAACCGGTACATAGAGCCTTTTCTTGGAGGTGGGTCGGTATATTTTTATCTAAAGCCAAAGAGTGCAGTTTTAGGAGATATAAACTCAGACTTAGTCTCTGCTTACAATGGAATTAAAGAGAACTGGCAATCTATTCAAAGGCTATTAAGCATTCACCAGAAAAAGCATTGTGACGAGTATTATTATAGTGTGAGGGCGAGCAACCCAACTTGTATAATAGATAGAGCGGCACGATTCATATATCTAAACAGGACATGCTTCAATGGAATATACCGAGTTAATCTCAGAGGTGAATTCAATGTCCCTAGGGGGAGTAAAAACTCTGTAATTCAGGATACGGATAACTTTGAGGAGCTCTCCAGAGTCCTGAGCAATGCAATAATAAAAACCTCGGATTTCGAGACTCTAGTCGATCTAGCGCAAGATGGAGATCTAATTTTTGCAGACCCTCCCTATACTGTCAGACATAACTTAAATGGATTCATAAAATACAATGAAAAATTATTTTCATGGGATGACCAAGTAAGATTAGCTAACGCCTTGTTTCGTGCAAGAAACAGGGGTGCTCATATTGTATTAACAAATGCAAATCATGAGTCCGTAAGAGAGCTATACACAGAAAGGGATTTTGATATTGAAACCGTTAGCAGGTATAGCTCTATATCGGCAAAAAGCTCCAGCCGAAGCCAATATGAAGAAATTGTAGTACAAGCATAGAAAAGGAAGCCATATGTCTACCACAAGTCTTTCCAATCTCGTAAACAACACTTCAACTCAAGACAACCCGATAAACGCATTACGTGTATTCCTCAGTAAAGAGGAGCGGTTAGAACAGGCTAGAAATGTTCAGGAAATGAGATTCGTCGGTTACGTACTGGAACTTGGCTATGAATCAGCAAAAATAATAACCAGCGACCCATACAAGCTTGCAGTCGGAGGCATTCCGAGAGGGTCTTTCTTAATAATGGCACCGACTAATCCAGGAGACCTTCCGTTACATTTTACTCTATTAAGAGTCACCGGAGTTTGCCCAACACCTCTTAGCAACCAAGTTCAGCAAACTTATTTTGAATTACATAAAAAGTCTATGCCAGAACTAGATGTATGGACACAAAACGAACTCCAATGGGGCGCTTTAGATTGCGATGTATTGGGCATGTTCTATGCAAATCCAAATGATATGTGCATGCTTGCATTTTCTGGCGATGTTAACAATGTAGTAAGTGCACATAGATATAAAGTTTATTCGCCAGATGATGCATTACTTAACCTAATAGTAAACGGTACAGTTAAACTCCAAAATCAGTTCGAGATTGGTGAATTAAGAACTATGGAGTGCGGGCTAAGGTCCGGCGGAAGCAATACCAGTACACCAGTAAAAATCTCACTAAATGATTTTAAAGGCTGTAGAACAGCCATGTTCGGAAAAACCCGCTTAGGAAAGTCAAACGTTGTTAAGTTAATTGCTCAAGGAATGCTCGAAGCAACAAAAACAGATAATAGTGTTGGTCAATTAATATTTGACATTAATGGTGAGTATGCAAATGACAACCCCCAAGATGGAAATGCATCTATTCGTTCTGCATTTGAGAGTAGATGCAATGTATACGCTCTAACAGAAAGAAAAGAAACACCTTCAAAGCCATTGCGCCTAAACTTTTATGAAGATCCAAGCGAATGTATTGAAATACTCGCATCTCTACTTAGCCAGGACAACCAATCATCTAATTATATTAAAAATTTTTCCTCTGTTAAGCTTCCCACTATAAAGTCTATATCAGCATTAGGTTATTCAGAGAAAGATAGACCAATAAGAAAAATCCAAATGTATTGGTCAATTCTAAAAAAAGCAGGATACATTGCTGATGAGACCAGATTAAAGTCTTTGGGATTGCTGTCGAAAAATGCTAAGAATTTCGATCCGCATTTCAACAATAGCTTACGCGAAAAAATATATGGAAAAACAGCAAATATCCCTAACCCTCCGAATAGCCTTGACACTCTCGTTGGAGAGTTTGAATCTATAGCTAAATATATAAATGAAAATGATGCATCAAGTTTAAAATCCTCAAGTGGAGGATCAATGTTTGATGCAGATGACTTAGCTTTATTGGGCTTCTTGAAACCAGCGTCAGGTTCTGGCCCATCAATTCTTCGCCCATACATGATTTATCATCACCCTCAAGCAAGTGGCTTCATCAACGAAATTCTTGATCTCTTAGACAAAGGGAAAACTGTGATTCTGGATTTAGGAAATGCAACAGATCAAGTCAGGCGCTATTTTGCTGACATGCTATCAAATGCTGTTTTTTCACATCAGGAGAAAAAGTTTGTAGGCAACAGTTTGGGAAGCAGCTTTGTTCAACTATATTTTGAGGAGGCCCATAACTTATTTCCTCCTGAAAGCAAGGATCTTACCGGTGTTTATGCCCGCTTTGCTAAAGAGGGCGCGAAGTTCCACATAGGAATGGTCTACTCAACGCAATCACCCTCAACTATCAATAAAGACTTATTGGCACAAACAGAAAACTTTTTTGTTGGACACCTCTCTAGCCAAGATGAAGCTCGTTCTCTTTCTAGAGTTCAAGTTGCTTTTTCTGGGATTGAGCAGGATATTTTAAGAGCAAAAACTCCAGGATATATGCGAATGCTAACGCTTTCGCACAGGTTCGTAATTCCGGTTCAAGCCTATAAATTTGAAGTTACTACAAAAGTAAGCTTTGTCTGATCAATAGGAGAAAAGGATATGGCATACCAATCATCTGGAAGGCTTCCTGGTGAGAGCGCATCGAAGCTTGGTCATTTAACTGTTACTAGAAGTGACTGGGTGAAGTCACTAATTTCTGATTTTGAGAGTTCCCTTCTTTCCAGTGAGGATCACAGCAAGACTACATGGCACGAGTTCGATTGCGCCTCGGCAAATACCCTTAAGAGTGTGTGGGCTACAGATGGTTCTTTTGCAACAATTAGAACTAGTAGTCAACCATCCAAAGAAGTCTCTTTTGTAAAAACGGCATTACTCACAGTAGATAAATGCCGTCTAGATGCAATCGATAAAGAGCATCCCCACCCTTTATTATTGCAGGACATTATGGCTGATAGTGCTGTTTTCCACGCCACCGTGTTTCCGTTAAAAAATGTCCGAACTTCTCTTGGATCAAACTATGATGCTATACGGCATATCGTTAAAGATTCAATGAAAATTGATGAAAATGGTGCGTTTTTCGAAACGTTAAAATGGATCGTATATAAGAAGTGGAATAATAGTGAAAAGTGTGCCTCCCCTGCTTTCAGGTGCCCATGTTGTGGTGAGGAGGTCAAGTCAGGTTTTCCCTATGACTCAGATGAAATGACGTGTCCGCTGTATGGTTGTGGCGAGAAGATCTTTCTGACCGATATGATTGGATTTCATCTTGACATGGATGAAGATAGCGCACCAGACTCAATTGCTTCCTCTTATATGCTTATTATGGAGCATATGATGCTTTTTACTGCTATAAGGCTCCTTTGGAATCACAGTGATAAGACTATACTCAGTCATACTCTTTTTATTAAAGATGGGGCGCTTACCCTACGAAGTCAATACTCCAAGTTAGTCCCTCCAATCCGAAGCTTTTTACAGTTTGCAAAGGATACTGGACGCCCTGTTCATATTATTGGTCAGGAAAAATCAGGTGCATTTTTTGACCATCTATCAACAATAGCTAGGTTTCCGAAGCCACATACTCATGAGGAAAATTTATCATACGCGGTTCTGACACATGATTATGTTAGAAGTGAAGTATACAGATCTCCAGATATGACAAACCCTTATGGAAGCAGAACAAACTGGGGGGAAAAGGTATATGTGAAGCTAGATCCGGCTACACATTTTGTCCTTAGTATCCCTACGGGAAATTACAACCCTGCTGGTGATTTCCCTGCATCTCATAATTTAATTGGGTTGGAACGAATTTTAGCTACATTGCCAAGTTTAATTAGTAGAAAATTTGAGGGGGCATTATTTCCTGTAGAGCTAGCTAATGGAATAGCCTCGATGTCCAGCTACCCGTCAGCAACCGTTTTGCAAAAATTTACTGAATCAAGCAGCACCTAGCTGATTTTTGAAAGCTGGACTCTCACTACAATTCAGACTGCCGCCTTGCTTGGGTTTCTATAACTATCACCGATATCGCCCCCATATCCCCTCAATCTCCCCGCTATCAAGCAACTCCTTAATCGCCGCATTCAACCGGTCCAGTGCGGCGGCTTTGTTGGGGTGGATGCGTAGCATGACGTCTACGCCGCCGACTTCGAAGCCGGGTTCGAGGCCTCGGTAGACGGGGTTTTCGCGCATGCGGTAGAGGACGAGGTCTTTGTTGATGATGACCTGGTCCAGGCGGCCGGCGAGTAGCATGGTGAGGAGTTGGGATTCGCCGTTGACGTCGTAGCGTTCGATGGCGCCGCTTTGGAAGAGTCTGGTGAAGGTTGGATATTGGTAGCCGCGCACGACGCCGATGCGTTTGCCGATTAAGTCCGAGGGCGCTTCGACGGGCAGGCTTTTATTGCGGCCGAATAGCAGGATGTCGACGGATTGCGCATAGGGAATGGTAAACAGCCCCAGGGTTTTCTCCCCTGCCCGCCATGCGGGATTCACTCCCGACTCGATATCCACCAGATTTTCATTGAACATCATCAAGCCGCGGGCCAAGGGGTGTGTTTGAGAGATGAAGGTGTCGCCCGTGATGCGGCTGATGGCGTCGAAAAAGTCTTTGTAGAAGCCGGTTGGGACGCCATCCTGGTAGAAATAATAGGGGGGAAATTCCGTGTTATGAGCCAGCACTCTGAACTCTTCCGCGTGCGCCCCATCCTTCGGCGGCCATAACCCGATCAGGAGAACGAGGAGGCTTCTCAGAAAGATACCCGCCAACAGCTTTCGTAGGGTCATTCTTGCTCTAACTTCTTTGACAAAGGCATGTGAAAAAGCGTGGCTTTCCCTGCGTCCGTTTGACGCCGCCTTAGCGTAACGCGCTTGCTGCCGGTATACGCCTCGTACGTTAGGTAGCTACCGGTTAAAGCAGTCTGCTCTGATCATCTCCTTTTTGGCATGACACATTTGTAAATCAATGCAAATTCAGCCGCCAGACAGTCCCGCCCGTTTTCACGAGACCGGCTTGTCTGGCGGCCGATATGACAGTAGGCGGGTTATTTGACTCCGTAATCCGCCAGGATCTTGTCGTAGGTTCCGTCCGCTTTGATGGCGGCGAGACCCCGATTGTAAGCCTCGATGATTTTCTGGCCCTGAGAGTTAGCCTTGCCGGTGGCGACATGCAGGTCGTTCACTGACAGGGCGTTACTGGTGAACTCCACCGAGCCCAGGTCGATGCCGGCGTCCTTCATGACAGACTTGGCGACGATCTCATCTTCCAGGGTCAGGTCCACGCGATCGCTCAACAGCTTTTTAACGTTGGCCTCAATCGTCCCCGCTTCCGGTCTGGAGAAATTAGTGGCGTGAGTGAACTCGTCGCCATAGCCGTAACCGCTGACGATGCCGACCTTCTTCCCGCTGAGACTATCCAGCCCATTGAACTCAAACGGGTCGCCTTTGCGCTTGATAAACTTGATGCTGTTCTGCGCGTAATAGTTGCTGTAATTCAGCACCTTGGCGCGCTCCTCCGTGAACCAGGCGCCGGGCAATATGTCGATATTGCCGTTGATCACGTCATTCAACGCCCGTTTCCACGGCAGGATTTTGAAATCCACCGTGTAGCCCTCTTTCTCCATCGCCGCTTTCAGCAGCGCGATGGAAATTCCGGGATCGCTCCCCTCCTGTATAAACGGCGGCCAAGGGTCCTGCGCAGCTGTGACGGTCTCCGCCTGCGCGGAAAACGCAACGAGCATGGTCAGAATCAAGGTAGAAAGAGCCTTCATGCTTATACCTCTCTGTTTGAGATAGATCATTGGCGTAGGCCGATAAACCTCGGGGAGAAAGTTCATCAGGCGAAGGTCAAACGGCGTTGTTTACAAATCCCCAGGGTGGCGTGGCGCAGCGGCCAGTAACCGTAATAAGGTTAGTTTATAAACAGGTCGCCAACAAATTGCAGCGCCGCCGTGTGTAGGCTTTTGGGGAGACAATATTGGGGGTGGCGGTAGTTTTTAACGTGGGAGTCGCCTTGAACGTTTGGATGTTGGAAGGCGCTCCGCTTATCCAACCTACTTTGGGAGGCGGTGTTAATTGTAGGTTGGATAAGCGAAGCGCCATCCAACTGTTTTCGTGAAACGAAAATACAGCGCGGATCTTGGCGGGGCTTATTGAGAAGAAAGTTTGAACGCGGCGGTAGTTTTGAACGTTTGAATGTTGGAAGGCGCTGCGCTTTTCCAACCTACTTTGGGAGGGGGTGTTAGTTGTAGGTTGGATAAGCGGAGCGCCATCCAACTGTTTTCGTGGAATGAGCGCCGGAGTTCAGTTCGACTCCGGCGCATGAGAAAGGCTAGCGATCGCTAATCAGATAGACGTTGTCGGCGGAGCCTTTGGGCAGTTCGGTGGCGCTTTGGAACAGGAAGTTCTGGAAGTTGTTTGCGCCGTTGAGCACATGAATTTCCGTACTGTTCACGCCATTGCGTTTAAAACCAATCAGGTCCGGCGCGCCGTCGCCATTGAAGTCAGCCACGCGGAAGCTCCAGTTGTCATCGGTGGCGTGCAGCGCTGTGGCGGAGTGGACGACGAAGTTATCGTAACCGCTTTGCGCGCTCAGGATGTGCACCTCCGTTCTGTTGGAGCCGCCTCGTTTGGCGATGTACCAGAGGTCGGGCCGGCCGTCGCGGTCATAATCGCTGATCAGGAACTCATCCGACGAGTTCGGGCGCAAGCCCAGCCCTGTGGCGTCATGCAGCAGGAAGTTCTGCGGGTTTCTACCGTCCAGCACATGCACCTCCGTGCGGCCGCTGCCTGTTGTGTTATGCAGGATGGCCCAGATATCCGGCTGGCCGTCGCCGTTGTAGTCCCGTATCGCCATATGATCGTTGACGTTTATGTAGCCTAATGCGGTGCCGGACTGGAAGATAAAACGCTGCAGCCCGCTCTTGCCGTCCATGATATGCACCTCCGTCGTTCCCGTGCCGGTGTTGCGCTTTTTGAAGCCGGCGATATCCATGTAGCCGTCGCGATCCCAGTCCGTCATATCGAACTGCCAGGCTTCGTTAGCGGCTTCCAGCGCGCTGTTCTGCGCGGCGGTGGAGATGAAACTCTTGCTGCGCAACAGCTTCTGGAACGTGGTTCTGGCGCCGCCTTGTTTGTTCAACACATAAACATTGGGAGCCAGCGGACGATTGGCCCCTGGCGCGCACCCGGGATTCAAACATACGAAGATAGAGCCCAGTTCGCCGGGATTTCTGAAATCCGCGCCAGCAGGCGCTTTGAAGCGCACAAACAAACTGCCGTTCTCATAAGCCCAGGCGTTGCCGTCAAACGCGCGCAACGCCGCCCTGGCGCCGACCGAACCCAACTGAATCAGCGGACCGGAGAATCCGTATTGCCCCGCCGGCGTTCCCAGATAGACATACACGTTAGGCGCCACGCCCGGCAGCTCCAAGGTCACATACTCGCCGCTGCTCATGCTGTGATAATCGAAGCGGGTGATGCTGGGAATCTGGTCGTGATAGATGTAGGCGTAGTTATAAGCGCCGTCGACCATGGGCAACAGACTGACGCCTTCGATTTCCTTGCGGGACTCGGTATAACGGGCTCCGTCGCTACGGAAAAAGGTGCTGTCCTGACGTCTGCGGCTGACCAGCGGCGCCGGCGGTAGCCAGATTTCATCAGAAGGACGCACCTCCACGTAGGCGAAACGACGGCGACTTTCCATGCCGCTCAGCCCATCTTTGATGCGGCTGCTGTTACCGTCGACCAGCATGGGATGGTCCTGGGTGATGGCGGTCATAGGCTGGCCGGTGAATGTCCCGTCCACATCGTAAATCGCCCCGTTGAACCAGACCGGGCCAATGTAGTCGTTTCGATAGCGCACCTGATAACTGCCCGGAGATACCGTGGTGTTGTGCAGGGAGTGCCCGGAGTATTTGATGTTGGCGCCCCATTGGTCGAACAGGGTGAAATTGTCCCGCTCGAAGCCGGTGAAATGGGAATCGCGAATACGCACCGGCCCATCATACAGAATATGCCCGATCGCCAGACCGATCACGCCACTGGACGCGGATAGACCCAGCGGCGCCACAGGTTCGTAGTTTTCCGAAGCGCCCACCCAGAGCACGCGGTTGTAGTCCGTCACCCAGGTGCTGGCTTCGCCTTCATAGTTATCCGCCACGATCAGGTCGTTGTAGGTGCTTTTGCCGCGATTGCCGCCTACGCGGGAATACATGCCCAGGTAGTTTTTGTACACCGTCAGCCCATTAATGACCGGCTCCTGCTGGGGCATGTAGTCATTGTTCAGGTTAGGCGTTTGCGAAGCGTCATTGGGGGTGGGCGCCATGCCCAGCAACCAGCCGTGGAAACTGGAGTGCGCGGTGTTATTGTCAATAGCGCCGGCAGGCAGGTTCTGCACATTGGGATTCAGCCCCGGAACGAACACCGGACTGTTGGGGTTCTGATGAAAAGCGAACCAGAAACCGGAGCCGTCGGAACCGGCGGCGTGATTATTTTGCACGATGTTATTGGGATTGGTGATCCAGAAGGTGGACGGACCGCTGGCGTTTCTCAATCTGCCATTGGTGAAATCACTGGGCAGCAGCGCGTATTCCGGCGCGGGCTTGCGAGTCACCATGCCCAGATTGCCGACGATACGGTTGCCGGTCTCGTTGCCGTCCTCCATGAACAGGGCATGCCCCAGGTTGTCGTAACAGACGTTGTTTTCCACTGAGGCGTTGTTCGTGCCATGAACGGTAATCGCGCGATTGTAGGTGTGGTGGATACTGGAGTTGCGAATGTATTGCCCGGCGGCGTTGCCGGCCAAATGCCAGTGGAAAGGATAACGTCCCAGCTTGCGGCGCTGCCCCATGCGAGTCAGCTCGACATTGGAAAGACGACCGAAAGCGCCGCGCATCACCATGATATTGCCGCCATAGGCGATGCGGCCGCTGTCTTCGTCCCCCTGAATCCGAAGATTACGGGACAACAGGCCCACTTCCGCGCGTTCGTCCAGCGTCCAGCTTTGTCCGTTGTCGCTGTATTGCTGCAGTTTGCCGAAGTGGTTATAGGCAAGGCGGTCATTGAGCGTGAGCGTCTTTCTGTCGCCGCTAAGGCTGACGATGGTGAATTCTTCCGCGTGATTCATGTCGAAGTCGCTGGAGGCGATGACAATGCGATCTCCCGCCCGCCAGTTCACCGTCTCTTTCAGCGTGATGCTGTTGTCGCCAATCGCAGCGGAGGCGCCCAGTTGCGTCCAGGACCGCTGGGGCTGGCCATGCATTTCGATACGTCCGCCGTTCATGGCGTGAATCAGCTTGGATTCCGCCGCCGGATTATCTCCCAGCAAAGTAATCACGCCCTGGCCATTAAACGGCGCCTCTTCCCGGCCCAGCTCCAATAAGCCGCCCGCCATGACGTGGATTTCCGCCACATCCAGCGTAAAGTCGCGGTTGACGGGCGCGGTGAGAATCCCCTCGTTGATGATCACACTCGCCGCGTTCAGGTTATCCAGCACCATGGTGGAGCCGGCGGGAATATAAACTTCTTCGCCAGGCCCGGGAACCGAGTTCTCCAGCCAGGACGACGCCTCCGACCACATCGGCAGCTTCTCCAACTGCACGTCGTCGACAAAGGCGGTGTTATCGCCGCTTGCGCTCAGGCCGCTCAATAATAATTGGTATTTGCCGGGCTCCAGCCACATCGCGGTGGAATGATACAGGCGATAGTTAGTGTCCTGCGGGCGGATTCGGCCAACCTGACTGCCGGCG
The DNA here is from genome assembly GCF_029813005.1 of Hahella sp. CR1. Taxonomy (NCBI): domain Bacteria; kingdom Pseudomonadati; phylum Pseudomonadota; class Gammaproteobacteria; order Oceanospirillales; family Hahellaceae; genus Hahella; species Hahella sp. CR1. Next base: position 319,403 of record NZ_JAPELK010000006.1, on the reverse strand, counting down.
AGCGATACCCGCAGCGTTTGACCTTGAGAAGAGTTGATGCAGCCCCGTTGCGCTCCACGCAGATTGACGCGGTAAGCGCCTGCGCTGGGGATGGTAATGGTTTTCTGCACTTGCCCCGTCTGCTGGATAAACAGCGCCTGCTGGCCCTGAGGCGTGGCGGGATTGCATGAAGTAAACGCAGAGCCGTTTTCGGTAATGCCCGCGCTATCGGCGAAGGCCCACTCACCGCCTTTGGGAAGATATTGATAGCCTCCCGAGGGAACATCCGGCGTCTCAAAACCGGAATCGCCAATAGGCGTCACCACGCCCTCACCGACCGCCGTCACCGCCATGGCGCTCTGACAAAACGTCAGCGCCGCGACGGTCGTCAGGATGGAAAGCGCCCCCTTGCGTTTTAAGACTGAGCCGCGAGTCGGCTCGTCAGTATGATTATTCGTGTCACCCAAGTTCATTTTATAGTCTTCCACAGTGCATTGATTCTTAGCTCTGGCTCGCCTGAACCCCGATTAAAGGCGTTAGGAATCTATGCTTCAAACAGACATAGAAATCCCCTATCCAAAATCACCCTTAAACGTTTCAGATTCGACATAGATAAATTAAGTAAAAAGTTCGGCATTGCTATCTTTGTCACCGAAACCAGAACCTCATCCTTTAAGGCGAATAACCGAAATGCATCAAGCCAATAACCGCTGGCGCGGCAATCAAATTAATGCGGTGTTTCCGTTATCCGTATCCCAGGCGAACATTAACATAAGTTCACAGTCAATCCATTAGGGCAATGTTTATAACCCATACGGCATAACGATGAATAAAGAATTATCAGAGTTAATATGCAACTTAATCTGCATCACCAATGATAGGTTTTCATATTTTAATTATGCGTCGTTGCAACCTGTTTCGTATGATCCCACAGTCCTGCTGACAGGCCCTGCAAGCCTGATTTAGGCTATTCAGCGACATAGCGACATATAGAAAGGGAGAGCTTTTCGTGTCAGAACTTATTAGTGAAATGAAGAAATTCGACGAAACCTGGGAAAAGGAAGCGCTTAAGGCTTTTTCTCGTCTGTTTTCATCGCAGCAAATAACGGAGTTTGATCAGGCTTTGTTCGGCGATCAATTTGATAACTTTCGTCAGGGAATGAGCGTCATGTTTCCTGATTCGGATGATATTAATTTTAAAAGAATAAGGTCCAACAGATTAAAGCTTCTCGGTTATAGCTGGCAGGCGGATATAAAGACATGGATCAAAGTGCCGGATTAACTGCATCATGATGCATAAGCCGCCTGCTTTTCGTTTAAACAATCCGATAATCAGGCGGCGACATTCAAACACTGGCCGTTGGCGGGACAGCGTTGTTTATTGACTAATCTGCGTATTTCACCTGCCGCGCCAGACTCAGTTGTTCTTTACAGCAAACCAGAATCGCCAGGCAGACGCAGAGCAGCGCCGAGACGATGGGGGCGCTGACGCTGATATTGGCCACAAAACCAAAGGCGAAGCCGGAGAATCCTGCGCTGAAGGCGGCGATGGCGGCGGCCATTCCCATGATGGAGCCTTGCCTGCTCGCATCGACGCTCATGGATAGCTGCGCCATCAAGCCACTGTATGACAGGCCAAAGCCCACCGCGCCCAATACCGCCAGCAGATACAGCACATAGGGATGCGTGTTAAGCAGAGTTCCGCCGATGCAGAGCGCCATCAGGCCCAACGCCAGTCCAACCATGCCAAGCGGCTTCAGCATTTTCATGGCGGCGCCCACCAGAAACAGGAAAGCCGCCGCCAGGCCAAAGCCGACCCAGGAGACGAAACTGCTCACTTCCTGCTGGCCGAAACCGAGCCCGCCAGTCAGATACAGACCGATAAACTGGAAGAAGGTATTCCAGCCCACCAGCATCAACAGCAGGAGCAAGGCGTAAGTGCGGATATCCTTGATTCTGACTGCGTCGAGCAGGTTCGCAATGGGGTTGGGAAGCGTCATCGCCCCCTTATCGGCGTCCGCTTGCTGGTCCTGAAACACCAGCAGCAGGATCAGCAAATTCACCACGGACAGCGCCGCCACAAAGATAAAAGGCGTCTGCAGATTGAACCAGGGAACTAGCGCAGGATCGCTCAGATAGCCGCCGATCAACGGGCCGACAACATAACCCAGGGAGACAAAGAACATGATGTAGCCAATGTACCTGGCCCGCTGTTTCTCCTCAGTGACATCGATAATAGAGGCCTGCGCGACGGGCAGACTGCCGGAAAAGAAACCGCCAATAAGTCGCCCGGCCATGAACAGCCACAGGCTCTTGAACGCCAGGGCGAGCGCCAGCAAGACATAGCTCATCGCCAGACCGCTCAGGCACAGCAACAGCGTCTTCTTCCGTCCCAGGCCATCAGACAAAGCGCCCAGCAAGGGCGCGCCAAAAAACATGGCGATGGAGAACGCGCCCAGCGCCACGCCGTATACGCCATTACGGAAACCTTCAGATCCTTCGCTGATCAGCCCGGCCACGGGATCGTGGGCGATGGGCGTCAACATGGGAATAATCAGGCTGGCGCCCAGATTATCAATGAAGATAACCAGATAAATGCCGATTAAACTCAACATCCTTATGTTTGTCATAAAACCTCTCGTACTGGAGCGCCCTAGGAGAACGCCCTATATTTTTCCCATTATTTGCTATTTGATTTGGCGCTTTATTGGCTTCTTAATCCTGGCCACTGCGCCGAAACGTCTTCGTCTTAACCGATAACCTCTCCATTGAGAAAGCGGAGTAATTGCGTATTAAAAAACCGGCTCGCAGTCAGGGGGATAAAATGTCCGTGTCCCTTTACGACCAGTTCGGCGGCTTGAGGAATGCGGCGTAACTGATCGAATGTGGCGTCATCGATAACGCAGTCGTTTTGTCCGTGCGTCAACAACACCGGCATGGCGATCCCGCCAAGGCGCGCATTGACGTCGAAGCGCATCAGCGCGTCGTAGTAATAACGCAGCACGCTCATTGGCGCGCCGGCGCCCAGGCTGGCGACAATATCCTCCGCGCCGTCAAACACGATCTCCAGCATGTCGCGATGCGCCTTCAGTTCATCATGCAGGTCCAGCGTGTTGCCGAATACGTCCTCGCCGAAGCTCGGCGCCGTGCTGATCAAGGTCAGCGAACGCACTATATCCGGGTTGTGAATGGCGATCAGACAGGACAGACATCCCCCCAGAGACCAGCCCACCAGATCGACGACGCCGCTGTTGAACTCCTGTTGCATAAAAAACGCCATGTCTTCCGCCAGTCTCTCCAACGAGAAAGCGGCGGCGTCGAAAGGACAGTCCTTGTGGCCGGGATAGATCGGAATTAACACCCGTCGCCCGGACTGAGTCAGGGCGTTGATCTGCTGTGTCCAGGCCTCCGCGCTGGTGTTCAGAGGCGGCGCCAGGATAACGGGACGCCCTTCCCCATAGCTCAGCCATTGCGCCATGGGGGCGGATGCGGTCGGAGACGCGCTTTCTTTCGGCGCTTTCGTTTCTCCTTTCTCCTCCAGAACAGCCGCGCTATCAACTCCTGACGCGGCGCCTGACGCAGCGATGGCGGCGGCGAGATCCGCCAGGGTTGCATACTTGAACAAGTCGTGAGCCTGCAACCCGGGACCGCGCTGTTGATAGGGCGCCAGCAGTTTCAGGGCGGACAGGGAATCCAGCCCCAGATCTTCAATTAAGACGTCCCTGGGCAGTTCATCCGGCGCAAACCCCAGCAGGTCTGACACCGCGGCGCGCAGCTCTTCTACTATGGCTTCGGTGGAAAGCGCCGAATCAGCTTGGGTGAACGCAGAAGCGTCAGCAACTTGCTCATCTTCCCGGTCATCAATCCAATAACGCTTGCCGTCAAACGGATACGCCGGCGCGTTGACGTCTGGATTCAGTGACGCGACCGCGTCCAATCGGCGCCGCACTTCCCCCTGTTCGCCCGCCCGCCACAGCGTCATCAGGGCCAGTTTTTCCGTCGACAGGGTAAGTTCTCGCACGGCCAAAGGCGCATTTCGCAACGCTTCTCCGGCATCCAGCTCGTGCGTCAGTTGCGCCAGTGCGGATAGCAAATCTGACTTATTCGCGGCGATAACGACGCAGTGCTGTCCATAGCGGGGACGACGCAACAGCAATTGGCTGAGGTCATAAAGCGCATCCTCGGCCAATGTCCCGACTAGCTGACGAAGCCCCGCGATACTGGCGATCAGACTGTGGCGACTCTGCGCCGAGAGGCAAAACGGCAGCGCTTCCCCTGTCCAGTGGTCATTCGATTCCCGCCTTACAGAGGGCATTTTCTGCAGTAATACATGGCCATTGGAGCCAGTGAAGCCAAAGGCGCTGACTGCGCACAAGGTTTTATCCTGCGGCCATGGCTGGGGTTCGAAATTCATGCGAAAGCCGGCGAAGTCGATCAGCGCATTGGTTTTGCGCAGAGGCGGAAACGGCGGAATCGTCTCGTGCCTGAAACTCAGCAGCACCTTGATGACGCCGGCGAGCCCGGAGCACACCAGGGTGTGGCCGATAATCGGCTTCACCGCGCCTAATAGACAGTCGTAGTCCTTGCCGCTGTGTTTGAAGGCCTCGGTCAATCCGCGCATCTCAATGGGATCGCCCAAATGGGTGCCGGTGCCGTGGGTCTCCACATAGGCCAGCCGCTCGACATCCACCTCGTGACGACGATAGAGGTCGCGGATCAGCTTGCTTTGCGACTGGGCGTTGGGGGCCATTAAACCGTTGCTTTTGCCGTCATGATTCAAGCCCGTGGCGACAATCGCGCCGTAGACGCGCAGCCCCCGCGCTTTGGCTTCTCCGTAACGCATCAGGATAATCGAGGCGCATCCCTCCGCAGGCGTGAAACCGTCCGCATCGTCGCTGAACGCCGCACAGCGCCCACTTGGCGACGACATGTTGGAGCGTTGCGCAAACTCAAACAGCTCCGGCGTGCTGAACACGGACGCCGCCGCCACGATCGCCGCGCCGCAATGGCCCGCCTGAATATTGAGGCAGGCTTCATGCAAGGCGCTCAGCGAAGAGGAACAGGCGGTATCTAGGGTCAGCGACGGCCCGTTAAAGTCATAGAAATAGGAGATCCTGCCGGACAGGGTCGAGGTGGCATTGCCAAGAAAGCTATGGGTGCTGAACGCCTGTTCAGGACGTCCCGCCACCACGAATTTATAGTCGCCGGGCAAACTGACCGCAAACACCCCGCACTGCAGCTCCCGCAATTCGTCAAGTCCCAGGTAGCTGTCGTCAATGGCGTGCTGCGCGGACTGCATCAGCAGGCGTTGCTGCGGGTCCATGCACTTGGCTTCATTGGGAGAGATTTTGAAAAAGCCCGCGTCAAAGTGATCGTAGTCGGGCAGAAAGCCTCCCACAAACTCCCCTGCCCCCTGACGCGGCCAACGCTCTGTCGCCGTCAGTTGGGAAGTCCCCTGCATGATCGCCCGCCAATATTCATCCAAGCCGTCGCAACCGGCGAATTGGACCGCCATGCCCACGACAACAATGGCGTCATCCTGGATGTCGTCTAGCGGATCTGCGCCCTGAGCCGCCTGCGTGGTCTTACTCGACTGGCCCGACGCCCCTGTTTGCGGCTTATCCGCCAGCGCCTTGCTGATGCGCACAGCGAGCCCGTCGATGCTGATGCACTCGTAGATATCCGTCGGCGTGATCGCAATGTCGAAATGGCGGTTGATCAGCTTGCTCAGTTGCGCCGCCAGAATGGAGTCCACGCCGAGGGAGGCGACTTCCGCCGCTGTCTCAATATCGCCTGGGTCCGCCAATAGAGCCTCTGCAAACAGCGCGACAAGGCGCTCTTTAACTTCCATGATTCACCTCTTTCATCGCGGCGCTGTCCGCCGCCTGTTCAAACCAATAAGGCTTCGTATCGAAGACATATCCGGGCAAATGCAAACGACGATAATCGCCGTCCGCAAACAAGGGCGTCCAATCAATCAAGGCGCCCTGTTGATATTGCGCCTGAGCCTCGCGCATCACGGTCGTCCAGTCGCTTTGCGACAGGTCCGGCGTCCAGTGCGAAGTTTTGCCTGCGCACTTTTCCTGATGGGCGGCGTCAGTTCCGCGAATCTGCTCCGCCAGATCCGCCGTGGAGTGCGCGATCCAACTCAGGCGGTAAGGAAACACTTCGCGCCCGGTGTTCAGAGTAAAAGCAATGTCCGCCAACCCGTGATCGGAGGTTTGCAGGCGGTCCAGTAATTGCGCCGTCATGCCCGCCAGCGAGTATGGCGTTTTGGCGCTGAGGGTCACCAGCCAGCAAGGCTTCTCCGACCGTTTGACGACCGACGCAGGCTGCCCCTCTGACACAATGACATGCGCATTGGAGCCGCCAAATCCGAACGAACTGATCCCGGCCACTCTCGGGGCCGCCGCCTCCCAGGCGCAATTCTCGGTCAGCAGGCGGAACGGGCCTTCGCTGAGGCGAATCATGGGGTTCAGACGATGGAAATGGATATTCGCCGGCAGTCGCTTATGTTGAAGGCACAGCAGCACCTTCAGCAGCGACGCAATGCCCGCCGCAGGCTCCAGGTGACCGATATTGGATTTCACCGCTCCCAGCGCAATGCTCTCCTCGCGCCGGTTCGGAGCCAGCGCGCGGAACGCCTGATGCAGGGCGTCGATTTCAATGGGATCGCCCAGTTGTGTGCCGGTGCCATGGGTCTCGATGTAACTGACTCGCTGCGCCAGTTCCGGCGTGTAGGCTTTCTGCAACAGCGCTGACTGCGCCTGTGGATTTGGCGCGGTCAACGAGTTTGCGCGCCCGCCATGGTTTTCCGCAGAGGCTTCAATCACGCCGTAAATGCTGTCGCCGTCACGCTGCGCATCCGCCAGACGCTTGATCACCACGCACCCTACGCCTTCCGCCCGTACATAGCCGTTGGCGCTGTCATCAAAGGTCGCGCAGCGGTAATCAGGCGACAGTACGCCCATGCTTTGCGCCGCGTCGCTGATGGCGGGGTCGATCAGCAGACTCACCGCGCCTACCAAGGCCACATCGCATTCGTTGCGCTGCAATGACATCACTCCGCGATTCACCGCCACCAGCGCGCTGGAGCAGGCGGTGTCGATAGTCTGGCTGGGTCCATTAAAGTTGAGCAGGTACGACACCCGGTTAGCCAGCATGGCATGGGCATTGCCGGTGGCGGCGTAGGGGTGCGAGCTTTGCCCCCAGGTCTGCAGCAGCGTCTGGTAATCGTTGAACTGCACCCCGGCGAACACGCCAACATTACTCAGTAATGCCGGCGCGTACCCGGCGTCGGTCAGGGCGTTATAGCTGGTCTGCAAAAACAGACGGTGTTGCGGGTCCATCAACATCGCTTCGCGGGCGGACAAACCGAAGAAGCGCGCGTCAAAACACTCGATATCGTCAATGGTTCCCGCGTAATAGGATTTATCTCCCCAACGCGCCACAGGGCGAATAGCGCTGCGGTTTTCCGTCAAAAGCTCCCAGAATGCGTCCAGATCCGCCGCCCCCGGCATGACGCCGCTCATGCCAATGATGGCGAAGCGTTGCTCTGATAATTTTTCCTCGGAATGCGCTTCTGCGGACATCTGCTTTGTCAGCGCAACAACGCCTGTTTGGGAAGACTCTCCGGACAACGCCGCCTCAGTCTGCGCAGCAGCGCCGTGCGATTCGTCGGCGTCCGCCAGCGTGGCGCCCTGTTGCTGCAGATATTCCGCCAGTCGCTGGATGTTGTTGTAGCTGAACAAGGCGTTAGGCGGAACCTGAGCGCCAAAGGTCTTGCCAATATCCTGCGCCAGGGTCTGCATCATGACGGAATTCAGACCCAGGTCACCCCAGCTCTTGTCCGCGCTGATATCCTCCTCAGAAAGCCTGGTTAAGGTTTCCACCAGACGAGTCAGCCCCGCCCGGATCTGCGCTTCGGAGGCGGCCTGTGAGACATTTTGACTGGCGTTTTTAGCCTGCTGTCCAGAATCCTGTTGCGTAGAATCCTGGACTGCAGACGAGGTGAAACGCTCGCGAATCTTCTCCTGATCGCCCACCAGCCCCATGACCTGGTCATACTGATCGGGGACGCCGTTGATCCAGGTGATGAAAAGCCCCGCGCCCTGAGCCAGCGTCAACGGGACAAACCCGTAATGACGCCGCAGGTAATCCGCCAGAGAGCGATATTGATCCATCAGGTTTTCGCTATCCTGATCGTCGATCCACAGAGGCCAGTTGATGGATAGCGTATGGCCTTTGCGCGCCCCTTGCTTGACCGAACGATTGCGCTCCGCCGCAAACTCATCAAGGAAACGATTGGCGGCGACATAATCGCACTGCCCCACATTGCCCATGATGCTGGACATGGAAGAAAACAGGCAGAAGAAATCCAGTTCCAGATGGGCCGTGCAGCGATCCAGTTGCCGGGTTCCCGCCACCTTCGCCGCCATGACCGCGGAGAAGTCGGCCAGCGACTTGTTCTGCACCTGGGCGTCTTTCAATACGCCCGCGGACTGAATGACGCCATTTAAACGGCCGTGCTTTTGCAGGACCTCGGCAATCAGCCGCTCCGCCTGAACCGGGTCGGCGATATCCGCCCGCAGGTAACTGATTTCGCCTTGCGGCCACTGCTGCAACCAGGCTTCCCGCTCTGGCGACAGGGCGGAGCGTCCGACCAGAATCACTTTGGCGTGGTAGTCCGCGTGCAGACGTCGGGCGATTTCTCTGCCGATCATGCCCAGGCCGCCGCTGATCAGATAAACGCCATCCTGACGCAGACGCATTCCTTGAGCTGGTTCAATGCAGGTCAGGCTACGCTCCCGTTGTTCACCTTCCCGGCGTTCCACTTCCTTGAATTCGTCCCCGGTTTCGGCCTGTTCCGCCAATAGCCAGCGCCAGTCCTCCAACTCCCAGGACCCAGCGGGTTTGACGATCTGCGCCTGCCTGTAACGAACCCGGGTATTTTCCAGCGCCAGCACTCTGAAAACCCCGCCCATGGCGATGTTTTCAGGGGTCTGTCGGCTATCGCTGACATTTAATATTACGCAAGGGCGCGAACAGTCCTGCATCGCCTTCGCCAGGTTCAACGCCGACGCGTCGCTCCAGGAGACGTTACAGTTAATCCAATAAATCTCTTGCTGATTCAGTTCATTGGCGATGTAATCCAGCGCCTGGGTGAAATCCTCCAGGTAATCAGGCCGCAGGGTCAGGACGTCGTGTTGGAAACTCAACGCCGTTCCTGGACTGACGCGCAGAACCCGCGCGCCGTCGATCATCGACGGCAACGCCTGCTCTGACGGCGCCATCACCGCCACCAGCGGGATTGGCTTCAACAATGCTGGAGGGTCCCTGTGTCGCCATACCGGCGTCAACAATACCGCGGGCGTCGAGTCCGGCGTCGGCGCTAAAGTTGGCGCGACGGGTTGAACAGGATTAATCACCGCCGAAACGACTTCCGCCTGCAGCGTCGGAGCCCAGTAAACATCACGGGCGAACGGATACTTAGGAGCCCCTCGCAGCAGGGACTTCACTGGAAAGCTGCCGGCGAAGTCGACGCTGTCCCCTTGCAGGTAGGCGCGCATTAACGACGCAAATGCCCCGCTCGTCGGCCTGTTCGTTTCGGGCGTATCTGCGCCTTCCAGTCTGCCAATCAATGCGGGGACTGACGCCACGACATAACACTCCCGCTCGGCGTGGTGTTGTCGGGCGCAACACAGGGTGTAGCTCAGACTGTATAAGCTGACTTGCGGTTGATCGCGCAAATACGCCGCCAGTTGCTGTTTCACCCGTCGCAGACCGCTACGATTGGGCGCCGACAAGGCGATAAGAGACTCCGATTGCGCCGGGATCGCAGCGGACTCACTCGCAAGATATTGCTGCAGAATAACGTGTCCGTTAGCGCCCCCCGCTCCAAACGAGCTGAGCCCGGCGAAGCGGGTGGCCGCTCCCGCCAGAGGCCAGGGCTGCTTCTCCCGCACCAGTTGAAAGCGGGTTTGTTCGATATTCAGGTAGGGATTCTCAATGGCGCAATGCAGCGTGGGAGCAAGCTGCTCGTGGGCGAACTGCTGGACCACCTTGAAGAGTCCCGCCATCGCGGCGGCGGACTCCAGATGCCCGATATTGCTTTTCACCGAGCCGAGGTAACAAGGCGCGCCCGCACCCTCCAGATCAGCGCCGTATGCGTTTTGCAACGCCTGCAGTTCAATAGGGTCGCCCAGGCTGGTGCCAGTGCCGTGGGCCTCGATGTAGTTAACCTGGGCGGGATTCACACCGGACTTACGCAAAGCGTCCTGAATCACCCGTTGTTGCGCCCGCGCTGACGGAACCGTAAAGCTGCTGGTTTTGCCGCCGGAATTAATCGCCGTGGCGCGCACGATGGCGTAAATCACGTCCTGATCGCGTATGGCGTCGGCGACAGTCTTCAACACTACTGCCGCAGCGCCTTCGCCGGGAACATAACCGTCCGCCTCCACGCCGAAAGCGTGACAATGTCCGCTGGCGCTTAGGAACTTGCCTTGCGACAGCAACCGGTATTTGCCCGGGTGCGCCATGATATTCACGCCGCCGGCCAGGGCTATGCGGCACTCCCCCAGACGCAGGCTGTTGCACGCCATATGCAACGCGGTCAGAGATCCTGAGCACATGGTGTCCACGGTCAGGCTGGGGCCTTGCAGATCGAATGCATAAGACACGCGATTGGCGATGGCGGCGAAGGAACTGCTCACGACTCTGCCGGGGGCGTTCATGTCCTGATAATGGCCGAACATGGCGGCGGCGAACACGCCCACCTCCTGGCTGGGGGAAACAAAGTACCCCGCGTCTTCCAGGGCATGGTAGCTGACTTGCAGAAAACGTCTTTCCTGCGGATCAAGCAGCTCTGCGTCTACTGGCGCAATGTTGAAAAAAGCCGGATCGAACTCCGCGACGCCCGGCATAAAACCGCCATGACGGCCATAGGCGGCGTCCGCCTGCGCCGCGGAGGCGGAGTAATCCCGCCGCCAGTCCCAGCGATCTTGCGGGATGACGCGCACAGCGTCTTCGCCGTCCGCCAGAGACCGCCAGAACGCTTCCGGCGTCGCGCCATTGGGGAACTCTCCCGCCATGCCGATGATGGCGATGTCGTCGTCCCGATAAGCGTCCGTCGAAAGTTTGGGTTGGTTGGTCAACGTTGGTGCAGCGCCGCCGCCATGAGTTTTGACATGCTCAGAGTTAGCCTCTTTGGCGTCAGGCGTATTGTCTGTGGCGTCAATTTGCGCTTGTTCGGCAGGTGCTGTTTCCACTTGCTGGGACGCCGCAGCGCCGTCCGTGTCCGCCAGACAGGCGCATAGCAGCGGCTGCGCCCGCTCCATCAAATGCTCCGCCAGTTGCCTGATGGTGGAGCACTCAAACAAGATAGCGCGACTGAGTTTGAAGTCGCCCTGGGGCGATAACTGCGCCGCAATGTCCGTGCTGATCTGAATGCTGGCGACGCTGTCGAGGCCTTTGTCCAGCAGGTTGTCATCATCCTTCAGCGTTTTTAGCCCGCTATGGCGACGGACGATTGCTTTCAGCCAACGGCGCGTTTTCTCTTCCAATGCGCCCTGATCCATTGTCGATACAGGAGAGTCCGTGGACGCCTGAGATTGCGTCTCGCTCGCTGGAACCACGATGTCCGTGCGCAACGCCGCCATTCCTTCCGCCGCGCCTTCATAGATCACCAGATGGCGTTCTCCCGCGGCCAAGGCGGACAGCATGCGTTCACAGGCCGGCTGCGGCTCCATGGGGCGCAGCGCCGATTCGTCCGTCATTTGCATGCCCTGGGAGCGCCACAAGCCCCAGGCGAAGCTGTACCAGTTGGGTAGCTGCTCCGACGCCAGTTCGACGAACTCATTGGCCGCCCCGTAGGCGCATTGCCCCACATTGCCGATGGTCGCGGTCAGGGAACTGAAGTTGACCACGTACTGCGGCCGGTAATCCTGCTGCAACGCCGCCAGATTCAACACCACGCCGACTTTGGCGAGCAGCGTCCTGTGCAGACGTTCCGCATTCAGGTTGTGAAACAGACAGTCGTCCAGGGTTCCGGCCAGGTTAAACACCGCCTTGATAGCGCCGAATCCCTGCTCGATATGGGTGAAAGCCGCTTTCAGCACGCCATAGTCCGTGGCGTCGACGCGCAGGTAGCTTCTCACGCCATACGCCTTCAAGGTCTGCGTTAATGCGGCGTCAGGCGCTTTACGGCCCAATACGAATACATTCAGACGACGGGAGGATTGCAGTACGCGGATCAGTTCCTGACCCACGCCGCCGGCGCCGCCGATCAGCACGATATTATCGCTGTCATTGAACGGGGCGCCTCCGGCGTCACCCTGCCCGGCGGCGATCCAGGATTCTAAAGACAGGCCGGTCTCATCAAAACACAGGCGGCGTCCCGGCCAGGCGAGCGCAGCAGCAATACGACCAGATAAAGAAGCGCCAATGGGTCCCGAGGGAATGCGTGCGGAAGTGAAGACACAACGGGGCATTTCCAGACAGGCGGAGCGCGCCAGCCCGTCGAATAACGCGGTGAGCGCATCTTCCTGAGCATGAAATGACAGCAAACGCATTGGACGGTTTTGCGCGAACACCCAGCGCAGCAGCTCAAGGCTGCGACGACTGCAAGACATCCAGCTCGCCTGAGTCAGCGACGCCAGGGGCTGATTGCGACCGACAATGACTGCAACGACGTCCCGACCGCCGTCGATGCCAGCCAGCTCCGCCCGCATCGCCGCCTCATCCGCGACCTGATCCAGGCGTAGGACCGCCGCGCCCATATGGCGTGCGGCCTCCTCCGCCTCGGCGCTGTCCGTCGCCACCAGCACTCGCTCCGCCTGAATTTCGCCGTAGGGAGGCGCGGCGACCTCCGTCAATTGCCGTTTTAATATTTCCATTCAAACACCACTGTAAATATGCGTTGAGTCTTCCGTGTTGCTGCGCCGAAGCCTTCTACAGCCAAACCATCCCCATAGCGCCGCCAGCGACGCTATGTTTTCGCCCACAGCCAGGCGCGATTAACGAATGTAGCGCCCATCCAGATATTTCATCGCCAGATCCAGATAATTGGGGTATTCGGAATGCCGGATCAGCTCGAAGAAGAACATTTCCCGGGTGATCAGTTGCACGCCGTTTTGTTCGAGACGTCGCAGCGCCGCCTGATGGTCGGTTTGCGAGCGCGCTGAGCAGGTGTCCGCCAGCAGAAAGACTTCTTTGCCCTGGGCTTTCAAACGCAGCGCGGATTGCAGGATGCAGACGTGGGTTTCCGCCCCCGCCAGCACGTAATGGTCGCTTCTGGCGGCTTCCACAGAATGGGCGACGGCCTGTTCCTGCATGAAATCGAAGTGGGTTTTCTCTAAATATTCCGCCTCTCTGGCCACCTCAGTCAGAGACTGCGACAGCTTGCCGAGCTTCTTGTGCTCAATGATCTGGGTGGGAACCTGCAGATCGCAACACATGTCCGCCAGCCAGCGGCAGTCGTTCAATAACTGGGTGCCGTTTTGCAGCAACGGAATCAGTTCCAACTGCATGTTGAAAATAACCACAGACGCTTTTTCTTTTTGTAACAACATTGTCCGACTCCTTTAAACCATTAAGTCCTTGATGAATTTGTGGGATTGTTCTTTGTGCAGGGATAGCGCCTTGGCCACCTTGAAGATCGCATCGCCGACCCAGGAGGCGAATTTTTCCCCCGGCTTGTTGACGCCCATGATTTCCTTGATGACTTTGAACTGTACGTAGGCCAGCGTGTTGTCCCGGTAGGGATAGGCGGCGCCCAGCCGATCCGCGATCACCATCGCCGAGACAATGGCGCCTTCGTGCCCGGTCAGGCTGGTGTCTGTGCCGCAGAACCAAAGATTATTGACGCCCTGAATCTCTTTGATGCGGGTCTTGCGATAGAAGTCCACGGGCCTCAGCTTGGGCAGCTTCCACGACCTTTCGCAGGCGATGCGCTCCGGCCTGATCTCCGCCTTTGGATCGAACGTGACCAACAGCGGTTTGTCCACGCCCCGATACGGCGGCAGCACGTTGTTGACCCGGGTCAGCGTGCCGAATTGCGCCTCCGGCGCCGAGATATCGAAACTGTCCGGCATTTTGAACTGGCAATAGAGCCCCTCTCCCTGGGCGCTGATCCAACGTTCGTCATGATGCAGGTAGCTCTTCACGGGAACATGTTCGAAGCCGCCTAAAATTTCCTGATAGATGGTTTCCGTGGCGCCCAGCATGGAGAGCGTCACATCCGCGTGGGTGGCGAATATCACCTGGTCGAAGCGCTGGCTTTTCCCGTTGAACTCCACGGTGACGCCCGAAGCGGACGGGGTGACGCGCTGCACCGGCGTATTCAGTTTCACCCGATCGCCCAGTTCCTGCTCGATGCGTTTCAGGTAGCCGTTTATCCCCCCCTTGGCTTTGCGCCAGTAGCCCGGCGAAAAGAACGACAACAGATTCATGTTGAAGGAAATGGCGACGTACATCAGCGTGTAGTCGAGGGACGGCGCGTTACAGCCGGAATAGACGGTCATCAGCGGCGCCAGCGCCTGATGTTTGAACGCCTCCGAATAACCGTTTGTGTCCAGATACTGGCCGATGCTCATTTTCTTGTAGCGCTCGTCCCCGGAACTCAGCACGGCGGCCATATCCAGATGAAAGCGGTCAAATTCCTGCAGCAGCTCTTCGCCCAACTCACCTTTGCCGTTGAGATTGTTCCAGAAGCGCCCTTCCCCGGGAAAATCCACATGCATGGTCAGCGGCGCCACATAACTGTCGACGCCAAAATGCGTCAGCAATGCGCACAAGTTAGGAGACAGGCGCTCATTGAAATACTCCACGCCCATGTCGATATACTGCGTTCCCGTCTCGGTTTCGACAGGATGACTGTAGGCGTGGCCGCCCAGATAGTCGGCGGCTTCGAACAAGGTGACCTGATTGTCTTTACTGAGCAGCCACGCGGCCATTGCGCCGGCGCCGCCCCCGCCGATCACGGCGATGTTGCTTCCTTTCATTTTGATTACCTCTATGGGTTAAGCCTGTGCGTGCGTCGCAACCGCATGCTGAATTTTTCCCTGCAGATTGGTAAGCACCCGTCCCGGCCCCAGTTCGACAAAACGCGCCTGCGGGTAGCGCCGCAACAGGCTCTGAATGGTCAGCGACCAGCGCACGGGTTTTACCAGCTGAAACGCCATTTCCTCGATGAGATGCTCGCCGCCTATGGCGCCGCCGCTGGTGCTGGAAATCACCGTTTTCTGCGGCGCTTTCAACTCAAGGCCCAGCAAAAAGTCGGTGAACTGCACCCGGCAGGGCTCCATATAACGAGAATGAAACGCCCCACTGACCGGCAACGGCACACAGCGAAGCCCCTCCTTTTCCAGCAGCGGAGATAGCCGCTGCATGCGCTCTTCCTGGCCGCTTAGCACCACCTGGCCCGGCGCGTTATCGTTCGCCACATCCACGTCAAAACAGTCCAGCTGGATCAGCTTTTCTCTTAATCTGTCGGCGCTGACGCCCAACACCGCCAACATGCCGCCGCCACGGATGGCCTGCATCAGCTCTCCGCGTTTGGCGACAATGCGAAGCCCGGTCATCAGGTCGAACACCCCCGCTGCGAACAGCGCCGGAAACAGCCCCAGGCTGTGACCGAGCAGGCGCCCCTCAAATGAGTCATGAAAGCGGCGGCCGGACTGACTCAGGTAGTCCAGGTAGGTCAGGCAGCACACAAAGTACAGCGCCGGCTGCGTATAGGCGGTCTGATTCAAACGCCCTTCCCGATCATGCAGACACAGGTCGACGAGGGAATAACCCAGGACCGCTTCCGCCTCCTGGCGCTGCGTCGGGTAGCGCTCGAACAAATCTTTTCCCATGCCCGGATGCTGCGATCCCTGGCCGGGAAACATCAGTATTTCCATGATTTCAACACTTCCATCGTTGTGATTTATCAGGCGGTTTCACTGCCGTTTGGACCGGCCTCAGCTAAGGTCAAACACTTCAAAACGAGGCTCCGGCCGCACCTGTCGGGGGCGTGTATCGACCTCGTCTTCCGCGTGTGGACGCACCACGACGGACACCATGTCTTCCAGCATGATCAGCACCTCTCCCCGCCTGTCGGTGAAGTAGAAATCAAAGCGTCTGGCTTTGCTGGCCTGGGCAGTGGTTTTTTCCAGGCAATAGCCGTACACCGCTTCGTTGTCCGGCAGCCGGTTCACCACCAGACGCCCCAGGTGATAAGGCATAAAGACCGCCGTTACGCCATCGCCGCTGCTCTCTGCAGCGCTCGCCGGCGCCAGAATCGCCAGTTGCAGGCCGGCGTCCAGCAGCGCCGGAGACACCAGGCGCCCCCAGTCGTGGTCGACCTGTAGAAACGCCCTGACCAGGCCCGGTCTGATCTGCGCCCAGCGAATGCCCTGCAGCGGCGCGCCATAGTCATAACCCCGTTGCTGGAAGTCCCCATAAATTTCCGCCTGAGAGCGGCGGGGAGCGTTATTTATGTCTTTCGCCTGCAATGGGTTTTCCATGCCCAGACGCGCCAATACGGTAGAGATATGTTGTGGAACGTTTTCGTCGCGGGTTCGCTCCGCGCTGCAATACTCGGTAAAACCGCCGCGTCCGACGAAAAGCGTGCGACCGCCCTCCTCGATCACCTCCACGTTGTGGGGATCAGTGATCATGTCTTTCCACATAATGTTGGCGAAGCCGCCGTCATCGGCGCTGTCGCACAAGGTCGACAAGGTCCAGGCGGCAGGCGCCATGGTGCGGCCGTTGATGCGGTGCGCCTGCGTCAACGAGTGGAAGCCCTTGAAGTTGGATTCAACCGAGTCAATCCAGTGACGATGGCGAATGAACACATACTCCGGGACCGCCGCCAGCCGGCGCTGCGGATAGAAGTCGCGCCAGGGCAAATCATTTCCGGCTTCATACATGGCGGCGACGTTTTCAGCGTTATCGCGGGTCAGACGTTGTGGGGCCGCCTGTTGCGCTTGTCCCGATGTCCCTTTCCGTGACGCGACGCCTGTCATTTGCAGATCCCGTCCCAGTTGTTGAATCAGATCAGCCTGATCGCGACACACCAGCGCCCGGCGGAAGCGCTCGTGATCCCGCGCGCAGGCCAGCGTGTACGCCAGCGCATCCATATCCACCTGCCCCTTCTGCAGCCAATCGCGCAGGCCGTCCAGGGTCTGCTGCAGTCCCGCGCTGCTGTGATGGGACAACGGAATGACATAAATCTCTTGCCTGGTTGCGACTTGTGCGGTGTCGGTGATCGTCCCCGGGGAAGCTAGCGCCTGCGCCACGCCCTGTATCACCACATGGGCGTTGCCGCCGCCGGCGCCGAACGAACTGACGGCGGAAACCCTGGGCGCCGCCGCGTCCCATTCACACCGCTCCCTGTTCAGCAAAAACGGCGTCTGAGTGAAATCCAGATGGGGATTGAGCTGCTCAGCGTGCAGTGAGGGAACCCACTCGCCGTGTTGCATCTGCAGAACGGCCTTTAGCACGCCGCAAAGTCCCGCCGCCGATTCCAGGTGGCCCACGTTCGACTTCACCGAGCCCAGACGAATACTCTGGGGCGCGGCCGCCCCGTAGCTTTTGCTCAAAGCGCGCAGCTCGATGGGATCGCCCAGTTCCGTACCGGTGCCGTGCGCCTCCACATAACCCACCTCCTGTGGGGTTACGCCGGCGGCTTGCAGCGCTTTGCCGATCAGCGCCGCCTGAGCCTCAGGATTGGGCGCGGTATAGCCGTTGGAGCGACCACCGGCGTTGATGGCGGAGCCCTTGATGAAGGCGTAAACGCGATCATTATCGCGAATGGCGTCCTCCGCCCGTTTCATCGCCAGGCAGATCACGCCTTCGCCATCGACAAAACCGTCCGCATTGGCGCCGAACGGCTTGCACTGTTCGCTGCGGGACAGCATGTGCAGGCCGCACAGCTGCTCATAATGACGAGGATGAGTAATGAGATTCACGCCGCCCACTACCGCCTGTTCGCAGTCGCCGTTTTTCAGCGCCTGACAGGCCAGATGCAATGCGGTGAGCGAGGCGGAGCACGCCGTATCCACCGCCATGCTGGGGCCGCGCCAGTCAAAAAAGTAGGACGCGCGATTCGCCATCGACCAGAACAAAGAGGTCGCTGGCGCTGTGGACGTTTCTACCGGGGTGTGCCAGGCGTAATCGCCGTTCATCACCCCGACGAACACCGCCGTGTCGCTCCCCGCCCATTGTTTGCGGGTATAACCCGCGTCCAGCATTGAGCGGTAAGTCTGCTCCAGCATAATGCGCTCTTGCGGGTCCATTCTGGCGGCTTCGTTGGGCGTCAGATTGAAAAACACATGATCGAAGGCGTCCACGTCATCAACAAATGCGCCGCGATTGGTGTAGCTGCCGCGACCGTTGAGAGGAGCATCCGTGAGGAATCCTTCCTGCTTCCAGCGTTCCGCCGGAATCACGTCGGTGCAGTCGCGACCCTGACGCAGATTTTCCCAAAAATGCGCTACATCCCGCGCCTTCGGCAATCGCGCCGACATGCCGATAATGGCGATATCGCCGGGACGCCATAGCGATTTTTCTGTCGCGTCAGAGGATAGCTGCGCATCCCGTTCAGGTTCATCTACAACACGGTTGCCTGCATGTTGGTCTGTCTCAGAGGACTGAGCTGGCGTGCTATCTGATGCGGTCTCCTCTGAAGGTGAAGTCGCCACCGTGGTCGCCAGATATTCCGCCAGTTGGCGCAGACTGGGATATTCAAACAGCACCGTGGCGGGCAGATAGCCGAATATCTCCTTCAAAGGACGAATCAACTCCAGCGAAATAATAGAATCAACGCCGTATTCCTGAAACGGCGTATCCGCCTCCACATCCTCCGGCTCCATCATCATGGTGTCCGCAATGACCGTGCGAACCTGGTTCATGATTTCCGCCAAACTGTCCCGGCTCGGCAGCGTATCCTCCACCACTGGGGCCGCAGTCGGCGCTGCGCTCGACTCCCCTTCACGCCAGGCCAGCCCGGAGGTCAATATATGCTCCGCCAGCTGTCGGATAGTGGGATACTCGAACAGGATGGTGGCGGGCAAATATCCCGTTTTCTCTTTGATCGGCTTCAACAGCTCCATAGAGATCAACGAGTCGACGCCCATTTCACTGAAAGGCATATCGCGCTCGATTTCACTGGGATCAAATTGCAGCACCTCGGCGATAACCTGCTGCAAAAACGCTTCAATAGACGCCTGACTGGCGACCCCATCCTGAGACGCAGTTTGCGCCGCCGCACTGCCTTGAGATGGCTCGATGGGGGCAGCTTCCGCCTGGGGCGCAGTGTTTTCGGACACAGCGCCTTGCTGCGCGTCGGCTCCGGCGAAGCCGACGATAACCTGCTGATCTTCGCCGCCATGGGCGTCCACGCCCTGGAATCCCGCCTGCAAAATCAAACGCCGCCAACTATCGCCGGACAGCAAAGGACTGTTGGGAATGCGATACGCGTCCTGACTCAGCCACCAGCCGTCCGTCAGGCCGAAGGTCAACGTCGCGTAATCCTGGCAGGAAGTGATTTCGTTGAGCACGAATACACCGTCGTCACGCAGCAGGCGACGCACCTGGCACAAGGTTTCCGGCAGGTCCGAAGTGGCGTGGATGACGTTGGTGGCGATGACCACATCGAAAGGTTCTTCGAACGCGGGCGGCTTCTCGATATTGCAGATTTTGTATTCCACAAAGGGATAGTCAGCGAACCGGCGTCTGGCCTTGTTCAAAAACGCGAAGGACAGGTCGGTAAAGGTGTAGCTCACATGGTCCGGGGCCAGTTCCGGCAGCACAAACTGGGTGGTGCTGCCGGTGCCTGCGCCGATTTCGATAATGCGCAGAGGGCGTCCCGCGCGGGCCTTTTGCAAGTTGGCGACGATCCTCGCCACGACCTGGTTAAAGTAGTCGGCTATGGGATTGTCCCGGTATACCGGTTCAACCAGCTCAAAGCCGCCATCGGGGAAAATCACGCTCAGCGGGTTGGTCTCCCCGCGCAGAATGGCGGGCAGATTCTCGATACATTGATCCAGCAGACGGATATGCCCTTGCAGCTCCGGATAGCGGTGTATCACTTCCTCGCGTTGCGGGGAATGTCCCGCCCTGATGCTACGGAGCGCCGCCGCCAGCTTGCCGAACTTCGGCGCAATGGCTTCCGGCATAGGCGTCTGGCTCAAGCGCCAGCGCGCATACTCCTGCAAGGCGGCGGACATCGCCTCGTTGCGGGCGACTAACGGGTCCTGCGTGCGATACGCCGGGATCAGGTCGGCGTTGGAGCCGTTTGCGGGCGTTGTATTTTGATTTATTACATGAGGCGTAATATTCAGGCGTTTCAATGCCAGATCAGACGCTTTCACCACCGTAATTTGTCTGCGCTCGGTCACCAGAAAACGTTCAATAACGGCAAGGCCCTCGTCCACTTCAATAGAGCCGATTTGCAGCTTTTTCATGCGCTCGCGATAGTGCTCCGAGGCCACGACGCCCACCGAGCCCCAAAAACCCCAGTTGATGACCTTGCTGTTGATCATCAGTCCGTTGTGCAATAAATCCGCAAAGGCGTCTTTGGCCACGCAGGCGGCGGTGTAGTTGCCCTGGCCCGGATTGGCGATATAGGACTGAATGGAAGAGAAAAACAGGCAGAAATCCAGCGTCCGACCCTTCAGCGCCCGCGCCAGATTGTAGGCGCCGTGAACTTTCGGCCGCAGTACATTGAACAGGGTCTGCTCGGACATCGCCGCCAGGGACGCGTCCTCCAGCACCAGAGCGGAATGCACCACGCCATGAATCACGGCGTACTGGTCCAACACGGCCTGCAATGCGGCGCGGTCGCCGAGATCGACGGAGTGATAATGCGCCTCGACGGCGCCCAGATCGCGCAGTCGCATCAGCAGGTCGTGCGCCTCAGGCCGACGCCCGAGAATAACCAGTTTCGCCTGATAGCGGGCGGCCAGATATTCCGCCAGCTTGCCGCCCAATCCGCCAGCGCCGCCGAGAATCACATAGGTTCCCTGCTGACGAAAAGCGGATTGCGCCGGCCATGGACTCAAGGTCGTCGGCTGCATCTCGGCGACGCCGTAGCGTCCGTCTGCGATACAGACCGGCGTTCCGGCGCGTGTCGGAAGCGATACGCGCAACAGGTCTTGCAGCGCGTCCGCCGTCAGCTTTTGCAGCGAGAAACTGCGTACAATCCATTCCGGACGCTCCTTGGCCAGCGTCTGCGCCAGCCCCACGTAGACGCCGTCCACAGGATGGGTGACGCTCTCAAACAATGGACTGGCGACGGCTTTGTCCGTGAATACGTCCAGCTTGACTGCAGGCTTGTCGCCCAGCGCTTTCAGCAGATGGAAAAAGGCGCTGACGTCTTCATCCGGCACGGCGGCGCGCCAGGGAGTACGGGTTACGAAACATAGACGCAAAGCAGCGGAGCCCGCGACGGCACGCGCCAAATCATCGATGGACTGAGGGGTTAGCAGACGCACGTCAGCCTGTGGCAAACGGTCAGCGATTTCCTGGCGCAACGCCGCTTGCGACGGTGGAACAATAATGATCCGGGGCTCCTTCTCTTGCTCCTTTATTTGCTCCGCCGTGGACACCGCCGGTAAAGGCAGAATTTTCCATGCAGGAGAAAATACCAGCGAATCGATAGCCGTTTGAGAAATTCCGGCAAACTCCATATCCCTCATACTCCTTTATTGTAAATGTGATGGTTTGACGCCCAGGTCAAAAACAGACAGCAAGGGGGTGTAGGTTTCGTCAAAAATAGTGAGGTTGGTGCGAAACGGAGACAATTTCTCCGTCAGCACGAAGGCGCTGCCCAGGGCCTGATCGGGCAGCGCTCGATGCAAGGTCAGCCGACCCAGGGAATAAGGCATCAGACTCTCCCGACGCTCGCCGATGGATATCGCCATGCCGGCCTGAAACGCGCAGTCCAGCAGGCTGGCCCAGCCCAAAAAAACGCCGTCGTAATTACTGAGCCAGGACAACGCTTTGTTGGACAGGCGTTGCACATAGCTGATGCGTTGAAAGTAAGGGCCGTAGACGATCCCCATGTCGGCGAAGGCGGCGTAGACCTCGCTTCGCGGAAAGTGATCCCGGGTCTCAGCGCCGACCTGACTGCGTACGCACAACGGCGTCGCCAGAGGATCAGCGCGCCCGGATACCGTCTGCGCATTTAAAACACCGCCGCCGCACATCTCTCCCCCATGCTCTATGCGGAACTCAATGCGCGTCGGGCTGATCGGCTCCAGTTGCACATCGATCTCCGTCTCAGGCGTATTCGCGAGAACGGGCCGCAGCCAGACCACTTCGTCGACGAATCCGGTTGTGAAATCCGGCCGCGACTTGGCGACGGCGCTCAGGGCCAGCTCCAGATACACCACACCGGGCAGGACTTTCCAGCCGCGCACGCGATGGTGTGAAAAGTAAGGGTGCTCGTCTCTCAGGCTGACGCGGAATCCATCGCCGGTTGGCAGGCTGCGCCAATGTCCTTCTGTATCGAAAAAAGAGTCTCTGGCTCTAATACTTGCGCTCATAATCTGTCTCGCCATCCTTAGCTGTTGTCGTTACCTGCGCCAATCCTGTTTGCTGTTTGGCGTACCGCCCGGTCTGGTTTTTGGCGTACCAATAGTCGCGTTCGTCGAACGCATAGGTCGGCAGCCTCATTTTGGCGGCGCCGGCGCCCTCATACAGACGCCGCCAGTCGATATGGCGTCCTTGTAGAAAATTCGATCGCGCCTGCGCCAGATAATCTGGATCGTCCAGTGTTCCGGGATAGGTCGCCTCGTCCGCAGCCAGGCCTTGATTATCCTGGCTTTGTTCATTCAGGGATTGACCGTGTCGAGGCGCATGTACGCCAACGTGGCCTGAACGGAGTTGCGTCAGTAATTCATCCGCGCCGCTTACCAGCCAGGCGTGTCGATACTCGAAATGTTCGCGCCCGCAGCTCAACGTGAAGGCCAGATCAAGCAAGCCGCTCTCCCCGAGTTCTGCGCGACGTTCGGCCACGAAACGCGCCAGCGCCGCCATACTTTTCTGCAACGCGCTTTCAGTGCGGGCGGAAACGGGAATCAGATATTGGTCATGATGATTGACCGACCGCCGCTCCCGTCGCGGAGGCGCGGACAAGACCACATGCGCGTTGGCGCCGCCGAAACCAAAGGAGCTGACGCCCGCCGTCAATGGCTGTTCGCTGCGCCAGGGAATATTGTCCGCCAACACCTGAAACGGTGACGATGACAGATCGATCTCCGGGTTCAGTTGCTGGAAATGCAGATTCGCGGGCAGTTGTTCGTGCTCGAAGGCCTTGATGACTTTCACCACTGACGCCACCCCAGCCGCCGGCTCCAGATGGCCGATGTTGGATTTGACCGCGCCCAGCCAGACGGTTTGAGCCGCTTCGCCATCGGTGCGTTCCTGCAAGGCGCGTTTCAGCGCCGCCACTTCAATGGGATCGCCCAGGCGGGTGCCTGTGCCGTGGGTTTCGATATAGCTGACCCGCTGCGCCAGTTCCGGCGTGTAAGCGTCCAGCAACAGGCGATATTGCGCGTTGGGATTCGGCGCAGTCAGCGAGTTGGCCTTGCCGCCGTGGTTTTCCGCCACGCTTTCAATGACGGCGTGAATGAGGTCTCCGTCCGCCTGTGCGTCCTGCAAGCGTTTCACCATAAAACAGCCCACGCCTTCCCCTCTTACGTAGCCATTGGCGCTGGCGTCAAAAGTGGCGCAGCGGCTGTCCGGAGACATAAAGCGCCCCGCCTCCAATCCTTCGTTGATCTGCGCATCCAGAATCAGATTGACGCCTCCCACCATGGCGGCGTCGCAGACCTGGGCCTGCAGATCCCGACAGGCCTTCACTAGCGCCGTCAGCGCGCCGGAGCAGGCGGTATCCAGGGTAAAGGACGGGCCATTCCAGTCAAAAAAGGCGGAAATACGATTGGCCAGGATGCTCAGTGAGTGTCCCGACAAGGAGTACGGCGTCTGTTTTTCGCCGTCGCGAGCCTGCAGTAAGGCATAGTCGCTGCCGGTGGCCGCCATATAACATCCGATGCGGCCGCCAGCTAATTGAGATGGCGCATAGCCCGCGTCTTCCAATGTTCTCCAGGCGGCCTGCAGCAATAATCTCTGGCGCGGGTCCATCCTGGTGGCTTCCAGGGGAGAAATGGAGAAAAAGCGCGCGTCGAATCCCCTGACCGAAGAAATGAAACCGGCGCGGTAGCCCGGCAAAGACCGGTCCGCCGGAGCCTCGGAGATACAATCCTTACGGTCCAATAAGGCGCGCCAGAAACTTTCCGCATCGTCCCCGCCCGGCAAGGTGGCCGCCATGCCGACAATCGCCAGTCGGTCGTCTCCGTTGCCGTCACGACGACGGTCAACGCTTCGCTCTTGCGATCTGGCGATCCGCTCCGGGGATTGACGTTGACGGATAGCTCCGGCTACCTCATTGATGGTGTTGAACTGATAGAACTCGTAGCTGCGAAACGCAATATCGAACTGCTGTTGAATCGCGGCGGCCAGCAGGTTGTAACTGATGGAGTTCAGACCCAGCCACCCAAGAGGCTGATCAAGATCGAGGGCGGATACGTCCAGCGTATCCAGCAGAATGCGCTGGATCTCCTGCTGAATTCCCTGCTCCTGCGGAACCGCCGCTGGCTGCGCTGACGAGGCTGACAACGTCTGTGTTCTAAGGGGCAAATCCGTCAACGCGGCTTCACTCATTAGTTTGACGTCCGCTTTACCGTTGGCGGTTAACGGAATACGACTCAAACGATGCAGCGCTTTCGGCGTCATGTAATACGGCAAAGCGCGTCGACACCATTGCATGGCTGCGTCGACGTCGAATGCGCTGCTCTCAGGGGCCCAGACAAAGCAGCACAGATGCGCTTCCGGCGTGCGCCTGACCACGGTAAAAACGGCGGCGTCCGGGGCGAATTCTTTCAGGCGGTGACTCACCTCGCCGGTATCGACCCGATAGCCGTTCACTTTGTACTGACTGTCCCGGCGGCCGACGTATTCAATGTCCTGATGGGACAGGTAATGCACGATGTCGCCGGTTTTGTAGGCGCGAACGCCATTCGACAAAGTGACAAAAGCCTGCTCTGAGGGAGCGTTCAGATAGCCTTTGCCAACGCATTCGCCCGCGATCGTCAGTTCGCCCTGCATTCCCGGCGCTACGGAGTCGCCCTGCGCATCCAGTATGTAGTAGTCAGTGTTGAACACCGGTTGCCCCAAAGGAATCCGTTCCGCTTCCGTCACCCGGCGGCAGCTGGCCCAGATCGTCGCCTCAGTGGGGCCGTACATGTTGTATAGCTGTCCGCTCTGTTGCAGCAGGTATTGCGCCAGCTCTTTATCCAAAGCTTCGCCGCCGCACAGAATGGTCATTTCGCCAGCGGCGCGCCAACCCGCCTGCTGCAGCATACGCCAGGTTGACGGGGTCGCCTGCGCGACGTCCGCCCGCCGTTGATTGAGCACCGCCCCCAGCAATTCAGCGCTCATGCGGACCTGATCGGAGACGATATGCAGCTCACCGCCGCACATCAGCGGCAATAGCAATTCAAGGATGGAAATGTCAAAACTGACAGGCGTCAGGGCGAGCATCCGTTCGCCAGCCTGAAACCCCGGCGTGGCCTGCATCGACAGGAGAAAGTTCGCCAGATTGCGTTCACTGATCGCCACGCCTTTGGGCCTGCCGGTGGACCCGGAGGTGAACATCACGTAGGCGGTGGCGTCTGGGTTCGCGTCCGCCGCCAATGCCTGTTCAAGACCCTCTGCTCCAGTGGCGGACTCAGTGATCGCCAAAGCGAGTGAAGCGTCGACATTGATGATCGTCGCGCCGGGAAACAGTGTTTCCGCTCTGGCGCGCGTGCGCTCATCCACCAATAGGACACCGACATTGGCCACATCCATCATGTAGCTGAGCCGTTCATCCGGCAGCAACGGGTCCATGGGCGTGAAAGCGCGCTGAGACGCCAGGGCGCTGAGATAGGCCACTGACAACGCCGCCGACCGCTCCAGAAATACGCCTATGCTGATGCGCCCAGCAGAGGCACTCGTCGAGCCATTCGTAGAGACATCCAGATGCGTCTTGATTTCGCTATACAGAAGACCGACGGCGGCGCAGGTTTGACGATAAGTCAGACTCGTCCGTTCATCACTAATCGCAGGCGTATTGGCGTGCTGTTTGCCGGCCTGGGCTACCCTCGCCAGAATGCGCGCTTGCGGCGCAGCCTCGTTGCGTTCGCCGCAGATAACCGGCGTCAAAGGCTGACTGATACGGCATTCACTCAGTGCACGCTCTGGCGATGCGGCGATAAAAGTCGCGACCTTGATAAAGTTATCCGCCAGCGTCGTCAGGGTTTCCCGCGCCAGAAAGCGGGATGATGAATCGAAAGACAAGAACAGCTGATCGCCGTCGCTGCTGAAGTTGATGGCGAGATCATTCTGACCTCCGGTATCCGGGCGTTCGGTCAGCTCCAGGTCGCATCCCGTCAACACCGGATCGGCGTAAGGCACGAGTCCGTCAGAGGCGTTCACCACCAGATTAAACAAACGACCGCCATGATTGGCGCGCGGGTCCGCCCATTCAACCAACTGCAGCGCGGGCGTATGTTGATGCGGGCGTACAGCCTGTCGCGCCTGTTTGACGCAAGAGAGCAATGTCGCGCCGGCTTGATCGGGGTTAACCTTGACGAACAGCGGAATCAGGTTGGTGAAGCAGCCATAGGCTTGCTGCTCGCTCCGACAATTGACCGTATGAGCGATAGTAACGGGCTCTTCATCCTGATCTTCCGTCGCTGAATACAGTCTTATGAAAGCAGCGGTAACCGCAACGACGAACTGAAACAAGGTGAGGTCACGCTGTTCCAACAGGGCGCCGATTGCAGCGACGCTCACTCCCTCCGATGTCGTATCCTCCGTCAGCGTAGGCTTGGCCAATGTACGTTTGATAAGCGATGTACGCTTGATAGACAGCGTACGCTTGACCGAAAGATACACGCCTTTCTCTCTTGGCGTTTTGAAACAGAACGGCAGCGGCTGCGACAGACGCGCGCCTTGCAAGCCCGCCTTCCAATAATCAACGGACGTCTCTTTAACCGGCGACTCACCGATTTGCAGGAACGATATGTCCGCGTCTTCCCTGGCCTCGCCAACCAGGCTTTCCCGACGATTCCAACAGTCAGACAATGTATTTATAAAAGGTTGATAACACTCGCCGTCAAAGACTAAATGGCTAAACTCTAATTTCAGGCCAGTGATCTTTTCGTCTTCAATAAAGCAAGTAAATCTGAATAACTTATCGCCGGCCGGATCAATAGGCTCTGATTGCGTCCATTGCGACTTATCAGTGACGATATCCACCACTTTATCCGGCAATCTATTGTCGCCAACGAAAAGCGCATCGCCCCTTTCTAAAAAGTAACTTAACAGGCCGTTAAATCCTTTTAAAAGCGTCGCTTTTAAAGCGGCATTTAATACCTGAAACTCAATATTCCCGGCCACTTTAAACTGGTACTTTAGTGTCAGACCGGGGTCGTCAGGGTTACGTCGATAGCACAGCCACTGAAACTGTTCATAACGGGTTGCTTTACGTAATTTCATGAAACTTTCTCAAGCATTAAAATCCCTAATTTCACTTGATACGATGCCGACGCAAAGTTGCAGGGAACAACTAGCGATAAAACAACAGCCGAAGGAAACAGCACGCAGTCGCCGTTCCTCTCAGAAGCGTTGGAAATGTTTGAATGGCCCGCGCCATCTGCGAAAAATAAGCCAAAAGTCGCTCAGATAGAGTTTCTAAGCACCTGTTTTTAAATGGCTATTTTTCTGAATTAAAGTGCGGGCGGACGAGTGCGTCCTGGTGAAAGTCGGAAAAGTACATCCATCACTTATTTACTCCTCGCGGGGAAACCCCAGCTTGATACCCTTCAAGTCACAATATTGATATGAGACTGTATGCAAAAAAAAGAAAGTATGCTTTCCTTTATGTACATAACACCTGAAGACATCCTCATTCTGCTATGTCTTCAGTGAAAAGTTTATGAATTTAACATTAATAAATGTTAGGAATTGGATGCATCAATGCACTCTCTAAGTGCTACAACTCCCGTGTGTTATGTATGTCACAGCAGTCAATATACAGCCAACTTCCAAAGACCATTTCCAACCAATTGTTCACAAATGGCCAGCTCACGTTAGCGCATTATTTAAAACAGTTCAACCGGTAAAGAACAAGGTTATTAATACTTGGGAACGTTTACTTAAATTGATCTGATATTAATTTGATTTGGCGCATTCTTTTAAATTTTATCTTTGTCAACCGTAGAAAATAGCGTTGCGCAGTATGAATTGGCAGCCAATAGCGGATTATCTTTAAATATAGTAGCTCTATTTATAATCAATATTAAAAATTAGTTAACAAATACACGCCATTCAAGTCACAACATTACCTCATCTTTTCAACGCTCCAGCGCCACGGCGCCCACTCCCTAGCAGAGGGGGATCTCACCGGCCCGCACACACAGGATCGCCAGCAAGTCCAACCAGGCGAAGTACGGAAGAAACGGCAAAGCGCCATGGGCATATCGTGGTGAAGTATTGCGACCGCAGTCGCAATAACTGGCCTGGGTTCTGGCGGGCTTTCTTCGATATAGCCCCAGGCTTACGCTTTTTTGCTAGCATCGAATGATACAGACGTCTGGTATGATCCGAAGGTGTTAAACGCCTCTTTGGCGAGCATCCTAACAACAAAAATCACGGAGTCTGGCGAGATGCATATCGGGCCGAAGTTTTTACTTGCCGCCATCAGAAGAAGAATTAAAGACGAGGGGCTGAGTTACGGTTATTTGTCCGAGAAGACCGGTATTCCCCTCTCCAGCATCAAACGTCACCTGCATAACCCGTCCCTGGGGCTGGACAAGATCCTCATGTACGTCAGCTTTCTCAATACCGATCTGGTGGAGCTGACCAAACTCGCCAACAAGCTGCAGCACGAAAACGAGCTGTTTATTTCCGACAAACAGAGCGAGCTGTTTCTGGAGCACCCCTACCTACTCGACTTCATCAATATGGTGACCTCTCATAATATGACGCCGGATGCAGTGGCGGAGAAACACGGACTCAGCGAAACCAGCCTGCGCTTTTACCTGCGCATCGCTGAAATACTTGGCTATATCGATGACTTTGGCGACGGCTCCTTTTACCAGTCCGGACGTCGCTATCTATTGGAGGAAGGCTCCGCCCTGGACAGCCTGTTTCGCCGCCGCTTTCAGGAAGAGTCCCTGTCCCACCCCATCCACCCCGGCGTCTGCGTCGGCCGCATCAGAATGACGGAAGCGCAGAGAACCCAACTCGAAGACGACCTCTACGACAAACTGGTCGAACTCAACGCCGTGAACACCTCCAACGACGAAGGCGAACCCACCAACGTACTCATGCGCTGCACCCCAGGCAAACTGACCCAGTTTTCCAACGGCCTGCCGGATATCGATGGGCAATTGCTGAAGTATGTGTCGGAGATGTTTGCTAAGGCTTAGGGGGGATTGGGCGTGATTGTGCAGGGAGGGCGGGGAAAAGTATTACTTAATCTTTTCGCTTGACGAATTAAGGTTACCAGAGAAGTCATATTGGAGACCATGAAACCTCTGAATTAGCCCTAATTATCGCAATGTCCCTCTCCATTGTGAGCTTGACCCAGCCAAATATACTTCCCGGCAACTTTCGTCCTTTACAGGGCGGAAGCAGGTCCCACCGCCCTATATAAATAGCTATTTCCTTACCATAAAAAAATAACAATTCTGGACTGGTTATTAGGGCTTTAGCAACCTCAGTTAACACTTAAGTTCGAAAGACCTACGAACGAATTTGGGCCTCTGTTCCGCCTTATCTGCCCCTTGGCACTTTCATGTATTCTTTAATTAGCATTGTAGTATGACCTGACACAGCAATACCGTCACTATCAGCTATTTTCTTCAGCTTATTGTTAGCCCATTTTGCAAAATCTTCTAATAAACCGTAGTAATGGATGGCCGAAGGGGTCGGGGCATTTAAGCAATCCAGATACCTCACAAATTGATCTCCCCCTCGTTTACATTTGACTTGATACCTAATAACGTTACCCAGAAAGCGCCCAATACCCAAATCTTGAGTGCGGGCCGAAATGTTCATCACAAACTGTTCTTCACATCTGTACATATGCAATGCGCTCTCAATTGCTAACTGCTCCGTATTATTACCTCTCAATGCAGCCACAATATTTGAAGGGTTATCCTCTCCACGCATTGAATGGGCAAGCAAATGACACCATTCGAATTGGTCCCCTTCTTGGAGGGTGAGGTAGTTGGTCTGAGAGCAATAGAATTGGACATATTCCGTAGCAGAACAATTTCGCCCGGTTAGTCTAAGCATAGCATCGGTCATGCCCTGGTTAGGAGTTCGACGCGTATCACTCCTGGCATGCGGTAGAGGAATCCAATCCGTTGAAATATAGCCGCCTTGACCGTTATTGAAAACGTTTTCTAGAGTCGCCTGTGAACGAGTGCGTCCGTTAAATCTAACCGTATTATTGAAATCGACCCTGCCATAAATCGGAGGTAGCCTTGTGATGCCAGAGGGTAAAGGTCTAACTCCTAATTGCCCGGCCTCGTCAGTTTCGATACGAAAACATATATAGCGGCCATATGTATCACGAGCAAAAACCGTGTTATTCGCAGTCCGTTTGTACATTGTAACTTCTTCAACATTTATCATTTTTTCCTTTTACCTTTGACTATTCAAAGCTCCTGATAAATTAACCTCTTGCCGCTCCATATAAAGCAATGGAAGCGCTTTCATAAAACGGCCGCGGATGCTGTCATCTTGTTCCGACCATGTCAACAGAACCTGGATAAATTAAAGAGAGATGATTGATGTTTACGGGGAGTATTGATCGGCTGCTCAGAAAGTTTTATGCCACATTTTCGTTTTCTCAGTTGAGAAATAGTGGAAAACTGTCAGTAGAAGGGAGTTGGAATACTGCATTTGAAGGGACTATATGCTGTACAGGTAGCGCTCAGAATTTTGTGTTATTTTGAACACATGCAAAGAAGAGATAGCTCAAAACCACGCCTCTTAGACATGAAAGCCTCACTGAAAATTATAGCCAAACTTCCCCTCCCTCTCTGCAAAAAAAGAAAGATGAGCAATGGCTGATATTGATAACGATACTTTGATGGTCTCACTGCAGGCTGTCTTTGAAAGCATAAATAGATTTGAAGCTTTGCTGGAGTCAGAAACGCTCAGCGACCCGGAAAATATTACAGAATTACTCATGTCATACGATGAAGCCTTCAAAGTTCTCTCTACTGTTTACAAAGAACAGCTGGCAAAAGGAGCGGATCTGCCGCCCTATGCGGCAATCGTGAAACGATAAATTCATGGATATACGCAAACAGGATCGTTCAGGTACTCTTTGACATTTATTGATCCTATAGGAAGAAGGGATGACTTATGACAACGCGACCCTTCAACCTATTCACTCTCTACCTTGCAACCTTCTTAGCAGGGCCTTCAAAGAGGGGCAGAACGAGTTAATCCGACATTGCGTTGAGTGGCGAAAGCAGGAAGAGTGAGGCTCACAAATAACACTGATTATTTTAATCCAATGAACCTAAAGGCCTTATCAGATTCAGTATAGTCGCCAATGGATTGAGCAGTATGAATCCGACTTCCCACCGATATAAAGTTATAGCCGAGCGCTTCGGACGCCTTCCAATCCCAAGGCCCATCGCCAAAGTAAGTTTTAGAGTCGTAACTCCCCTTGCTTGCACGCATTTCAGCCACCCTCATGATCTCCGTCCTGCAGTAGTGGTCTGAAGATGAAGCCATCGCTATCCCTGGAAGGCTGATGCCAGCCGCGTCCAGCTTCATCCTGGCGGTTTCGGCCCAACCACCTGTCGCAAATGCGATCGCCACATCCTGACGTTTTACGAGCCGTGACAAAAATTCAACCGCCCCACAAATTGGAGACAGTTCATGGTGCGAAATATATTCTTCTACGCGTCTAACGAATTGTGCTTTTACATCGAAAAAAATACGCTCCCGTTCCCTCTGAAGACCGGCCTTTTCAATTATCTCGGAAAGAATTCCTGCGTCAGTGACATGACGATACCGCCCCCAGTCAGTGCCAATCGAAATACCCATCACATTTTTTACGGCAGCCTGAAAGCACTCTGTATCGAAATCGTAGGATTCGACCAACGTTCCGTCTATGTCAAACATGACTAGATGCACGCCATCTCCCCTAACCATCAAATTGCTGTCTGATCACCTGCCACTGCTCCCATGCCTTCTCGGGATCGATATCTGAGTACCCCCTCGATTCCTCAAGCGCTCTTACCTGATGAATCGTACCCATCTGGCATATGGCGCTATCTCTTATTTCGATAACTTCATCTTCTGTAAGAGGTGCGCCTTTTTCACGCTCTTTATTGAGGAGCACCGCCACCAATGCCGGAATCGGTATTGGAATTAGATTATCCGCCATCTGTCACCTACCATTTTTAGCTATTTAGCCCTATAAACCCGATCATCCACTCGCTAAATACAATTTCAAGGAAATACTCTGTAGCAAAGAATCCCCGGAAACCATGGCATAGCGAGTAAAGTAGCGAATTTGAGATATTGAGCGCCATTTTCACCTCACATGGCGGAAAATATGGACAATCATTCACCACATAGTTCGACTTGCCTGGATTACGCCCCTTTCCTCAAACCCTTTTTTAGTAAACATTTCGTCGATTTCTTTCGCAGTTATATCTCTGAAAGGGTTACCGAGGCCTTTACTCCTTGTAACCTCAAATTATTGAGTAAATGTAATAGCACTGCACTTTTCCGCAATATCTCGCTGCTTGATTTCTGAACCGAGAGCAACCAGCTGTACTATTACTGAGCGAGATTCAGTACTTTTCGCAAATTCAAGCTGAATTCCATCAAAGTAGCCTTGCTGATTATGAAGCACCCAAGACCATAGCAGCGGATTTCCAATTGCTAATGACCAAGGCCGTCTTTTCATAAATGATATGGATTTCCATTTAGGGTCACTGCACCAATCGTTTGCATACAGCACAAAACTGTCATCCTCTTGGACCACAATGTAAAATTTTGACTCCTCGAAAATGAATCCCATCGCGCATAAAACACACTCGAGACTGCTCTCTTCACAATTCTCAAAATACCCAACAACATCTACTAACTTTTGCTCAGAATTTGCGTAGTTTGATAATATTTGTTGATTTACGCTCATGCCGAATATTTCTGCCCTTTATTCCCGTCGGTTTTATAATCTTGAAAGCTGATGCTACCCACCAATGATAGACACCTTGTTAAGCGAGTACACTACGCTACAGAGGTGAACTATGACCAAACAGAAACATCAAACTCCAAATCTCGCAACGTTATTCCGACGAGTACAAGGCGGAAGCCCTGGCGTTAGCTCAACGTATCAGCGTGAGCACCGCCGCAAGGCAATTGGGTCTGCACGAGTCACAACTTTACAATTGGCGCAATAAAGCCCGACTGGCGCAGGATCAGGGCACAGCTGAGCTGCCAGCCCCCCCTCCTAATAAAGCCTATAGAAAAATACATCCAGCCTAATACATTGCTCCGAACTTCATAAAGTTGCGTGAACAGCTTTAACTCAGCAGAGAAAATTATTAGGCTTATATATTTTATGTGTAAATCTTACTTATACAACAGCCAGCGCTAATGAAAAGAGAGGTTTACGTATGAATTAACTTTAGGATTAGAAGGAAGATTAACAAAGTCCGATACAACAGTGTCAATCAGTGAATTATATGCAAAAACCCCTTTCGTTTTAAAATATCCTGAATTCAAATAAAAAGTTGCATCTTTTCCCTGTATAGACACAATATTTACGTTGCGTTCAAAATCATCATTTGGCGTTTCGCGTACGTATAGTTCATAGAAAGGAATATAATCCGCATCACTTTTTTCAGGAACAAATCTATTTACTGATTTAATCTCACCATCAGATTCTTTAAAGCAGGCAATGTTATACTCTCCATCAAAAACATTGCCTTTCTCGTCACTATGATTATATATATAATACTTACCATAGCCTTTTCCGGAGTCTAATCCAGCTATTTTAATCCACTCAATTTCTGCATTATGCGCTCGTCTACTGCCAGAAAACAAGGGATGAAACCCCTCAAAATGGGTAAGGGAAAGACGATCGTTAGAGTGCCGATTTACAGTGTAGCGAGACGCTCCATAGGAGGGGGGCTGATACCACTCATTTCCTTCACGCAAGTAAATGCGCTCATTATTATCAATAGCATATATTGAATCACTCCCCCCGCAACTGTTAATTGAAATTTTTCCATCTGGCAACTCCCTCACAAATACAATCTTCCTTGTCATCCCTTTAGAGTAAGTAACTGTTGAGACGCCATCAGAATATTCATTATCCCACTTTGATACCGCTACCCACACGCCATTTAGATCAGCAGAGTTTTTGCAACCTAATGCCTGATATGAATCAATAGAGTACTTATCATCACCTAAACTTTCACTACTTCCACCACAAACTTGAGAGTCAGCACCATTATTTGCTGAGCCATTCCCGTTACTACAGCCAGCCACAAATAAAATCATAACTAATGCCAATTTTTTATTAATCCAACTTCTTATTCCGATACACATATTGGCTTTCCTTCAGTTCCGCCCAGTTTTCATTTAATTCCCCAATACTCAAAAGATCGTTATTTAATCATGCCGTAAAAGCGGATAAAAAACGAACATTTTGATCCCTTTTTATACAGCCACTATATAAATCGAAACTATAAATGAATACGGTTACTAACCATTATCTATAAAATGGCATAGTCCCACCAGAAAAACATAGTATATTTTTTCATGGCAGGCATTAGGCTCTTTGATTGAAAAGCTTATTACCTTGGATTCGCTACTAAATTTTCTACTGACTTACTTGTTTAGAGCTCTGTTGCAAGTCCCGCTATGTTGTTGGTCAAACGAGCATGCTGATGCATAGCGGCCTGGTTGCTTATTGCTCTATCTGGAGATAACTCGTTCTGCTTGTTAAAAGGTCGAAGCAAAACTTCAGTTTCCTATGATTCCAAAACACATCGGGGGCCTTCCAGTGTTCCTGAACTCAGCCAACAATTTGGGGCTGTAATAGATTCATGCCTTCACTTGAATCCTCACCCATCAGTCTCACTTTCTGAGACCGCCAAGCTCTGATTCTGATCCTTCATATTGACGTCTTCAAAGGGTGTTGAGAACGAATTGTATACAATATACATTCCCTCGTTGCATAACGAAAATAATACGACGAGGTAGTCATGAAGATAAGCAAACTACTGATGCTGGGCGCTATTTCTCTGATAAGCAGCGTGTGTACGGTAAGCGCAGTGGCGAAGCCCTACCCTCCAGGAACTCAACTCGCAGCCCGACAGGAAATTACGCTGAACAATGGTGGCGAGGTCACGTCTGTCGATCCCGCCAAGTATGCGGCGGAGCCCGCTTTTAATCTGGGTCGCGATCTGTTTGAAGGCCTCGCGATTCAGGACAAGACCGGTAAAACCATTCCCGGAGTGGCGGAGAGCTGGTCGGTCAATGACGACAACACCGTCTACACATTCAAATTACGTCGCTCACAATGGTCAAACGGCGATCCGGTGACCGCTCACGACTTTGTTTATAGCTGGCGTCGCCTGCTTGATCCCAAAACCGCCTCGCCCTACGCCTGGTTCGCCGCCATGCCGAAAATCAAGAACTCGGCGCAGATCATGAAAGGCGAAGCGGACCCCGCGACCCTCGGCGTGCGCGCGGTGGATGATTACACCTTTGAAGTCACCCTGGAGCAATCCGTTCCTTTCTTCCTCAAGCTCATCACCCATCCGGTGTTGGTCCCTCTGCATGAGGCTACCGTTGAGAAATACGGCGCTGCGTGGACGCAGCCTGCGAATATCGTCACCAACGGCGCTTTTACCGTGTCCGAGTGGAAAGTGAATGAAAAAATGGTGCTGAAGAAGAACCCTCATTACTGGGATGCGGATAATGTGGTGCTGGAAAAAATCACCTGGCTGCCCATCGGCGACGCCAATGTGGCCCTGAATCGATATCTGGCTGGTGAAATTGATCAGGCGTTGTCCATTCCTTCCGCGCAGAAGAAACAACTGCTGAAGAAGTTCCCTGAAGAAGTGGCCAACACCAGCGCGTCCCTGGGCTCCGTTTACTACTACATGAACACCGTCGCCGGCCCCACCCAGGATGTACGCGTGCGCACCGCGCTGTCCTACGCCATTGACCGCGACATCATGACCAAGGCGATTCTGAATAACGGCGGCGTGCCTATGTACACTCTGGTGCCGCCGCAGACCGACGGCTACAAGCCTTACACGCCCGAGTACGCCACCTGGACGCAGAAGCAGCGCAACGAAAAAGCCAAACAACTGCTGACGGAAGCAGGCTATGGCAAAGACAAGCCGCTGAAACTGTCCTTCACCGTGCCTACTTTCTCCAATGACGTGAAGATCGCCACCGCCATGGCTGGCATGTGGAAGAGCGTGCTGGGCGTGCAGGTGGAGATCAAGCAGCTGGAGCCGAAGGTGTTCTACGCCCTCAAAGACACCGGCGACATTCACCGCGGCGGCTGGGTCGCCGACTACAATGAAGCCTCTTCCTGGCTGGACGTCTTCGTCTCCTCCGGCGAATTCAACGACTCCAAATACAGCAACCCGCGCTACGACCAACTCATGCAATCCTCCAAGGTGTTGAGCGATCCCTCCAAGGAATACCGTGAAGCGGAGACGCTGTTGATCAACGACATGGCGATCATCCCGGTGTACCGCTACGGCAATGATCAGTACCTGATCAAACCCTATATCGGCGGCTATGAACGCACCAATCCGGAAGCCTCCTACTACCGCAAGAACGTGTATGTGAAAGCCCATTAAAGTGGGCGATCTCTTGGCCTGGATGTCGGAAGTACAGAGCCGGTGCGTCCAGGCCCTTTTTAACGGATTCCTGAGAGCGTCATTATGTTGCTATACATTTTGCGTCGCCTGTTGATCGCCATTCCGACGCTGCTGTTCATCGCCCTGGTGTCGTTCTGGCTGATGCACGTCGCTCCCGGCGGCCCTTTCGACATGGAGCGTCCCATGCCGGAAATCGTGCGCGCCAATATCGAAGCCAAATACCATCTGAACGAGCCGTTTTTCACCCAGTTTTTCATCTATATTCGCGATTTCGTACAAGGCGATCTGGGTCCGAGTTTCGTGTACCAAGACTTCACCGTGACGCAACTGGTGGGCCAGTCCTGGCCAGTGTCGGCGACGCTGGGCGTGTTGTCCTTCTGTATTTCCGTGCCGGTAGGCATGCTGCTGGGAACTCTGGCGGCGTTCAATCGCAACAGCAAGCTCGATTACTGTCTGATGTCATTGTCCATGACTGGCGTGGTGGTGCCCGCTTTTGTGCTGGCGCCAGTGCTGGTCACGATCTTCGCCATACAGCTCGACTGGCTGCCCGCCGGCGGCTGGGAAGGCGGCAAAACGCCCTTTCTGATTCTGCCTGTATTGAGCCTCGCCATCGGCTCCGTCGCCAGTATCGCCCGGGTCATGCGCGGCGCCATGATTGAGACGTTAAACCAACCTTACATCCGCACCGCCATCGCCAAAGGTCTCTCCACGCCCTACTTGCTGTTTCATCATGCCCTGCGGCCCTCGTTGATCCCTGTGGTGGCGATGTTAGGCCCTGCGTTTGTCGCGGTGGTCACCGGATCAGTGATTATCGATATCTTCTTCGGCACCGGCGGCATGGGGCAGCACTTCGTCTCCGGCGCGCTGAATCGGGACTATGGTCTGGTGATGGGCATCACCCTGATCGTGGCTTCGCTGACCATCTTTTTCAATCTGGTGGTGGACCTGCTGTACACCGTCATCGACCCGCGCATTCGCATTTAGGAGGCCGTCGTGCTGACAACCAGAAAACTCGATCCGCAATGGTTCTCCGATCAAGTCACCGCCCCTGTCGAGGCTGTGGCGGGACGCAGTCTGTGGCAGGACGCCTGGATGCGTTTCCGCAAGAACCGCGCCGCCATGGCGTCGGTGTACGTGTTGCTGTTTATCGTCGTTTGTATCGTCATCGGACCTCATGTCGCGCCTTTCAGCCACGATGAAATCGATTGGAATGTGGTGGCCGATCCTTACGAGCTGGGCAAACCCTCCCTGGAAACCGGGCATTACTTCGGCACCGACGATCTGGGTCAGGATCTGTTCGCCCGCACCATGCAAGGGGGGCGTCTCTCCATCATGGTGGGCTTTATGGGCGCCCTCGTCGCCGTAGTGATCGGTACGGTCTGGGGCGCTATTTCCGGTTATGTGGGCGGGCTGGTGGACAGCGTCATGATGCGGGTCATCGAAGTGCTGGACTCCGTGCCGTTCATGTTCATGGTGATCCTGTTCGTCACCCTGTTCGGCAACAATATCTATCTCATATTTATCGTCATCGGCATGGTGTCCTGGCTCAACATCGCCCGCGTAGTGCGCGGCGTCACCTTCAGCATCAAGCGGCGCGAGTTTATCGAAGCGGCGCACTCCATCGGCGTGTCCAAACTCACCATCGTGCGTCGCCATGTGCTGCCCAACGTGCTGGGCATTGTGATGGTGTATTCGTCGCTGATGGTGCCTGGCTTCATCATGTTTGAATCCTTCCTCAGCTTTTTGGGTCTGGGCGTGCAGCCGCCGGACACCAGTTGGGGAATTCTCATCGCCGAAGGGGCGAAAACCATTGATGTGGCGCTCTGGCTGCTGATGTTTCCGTCTCTGTTTCTGGTCGCCACCCTGTTCTGTTTCAACTTCATCGGCGACGGCCTGCGCGACGCCCTTGATCCGAAGGACCGTTAACTCTCATGCGCCCCGGACCTCTCATGCATCTAATAAAAAAGCAATCATCCAGCAAGCGCCAGGAGCTCTCATGACCATATTGTCCATCGAAAACATGAATGTTCGCTTCGAAACGCCGGACGGACTGGTGCAGGCGGTCAGCGATCTTTCCTTCACCGTGCGCGCCGGCGAGACCCTCGGCATTGTCGGGGAGTCAGGCTCCGGCAAAAGCCAGTCGGTGTTCGCCCTGATGGGACTCACTGCCGATAACGGCCGGGTGTCCGGCGTCGCCAATTTTCATGGCGAAAATCTGCTGGCCATGAGCAAACGACAACTCAACCGCATTCGCGCGGAGAAAATCGGCATGATCTTTCAGGACCCGATGACCTCTCTGCATCCCTTCCTGAAGATCGACAAGCAGCTCACCGAAGTGCTGATGATTCATAAGGGCATGAGCAAAGCGGCGGCGCGGGCGGAATCCATCCGCATGCTGGACGCGGTGCGCATTCCCTCGCCACAGGCGCGTATGGGCCAGTATCCTCACGAGCTGTCCGGCGGCATGCGTCAGCGCATCATGATCGCCATGGCGTTGCTGTGTCATCCAGAACTATTGATCGCCGACGAGCCCACCACCGCCCTGGACGTGACCGTGCAGGCGCAGATTCTGTCGTTGTTGTGGGAGCTGCAGGGGGAGTTCAATACCGCCATCCTGCTGATCACCCACGATATGGGCGTGGTCGCGGAAATGTGCGACCGGGTGCTGGTGATGTACGGCGGGCGCAAGATGGAAGAAGCGGACACGGAAACCCTGTTCGAGCGTCCGGCCCACCCTTACACCCAGGGCCTGCTGAAGGCGATTCCGTCGATCACCGAAGATATGCCGCGCCTGCCGACCATTCCCGGCAATCCGCCCAACGCGCTGATCAACAGCAAAGGCTGTCCGTTCCGGGAGCGCTGCGACTTGCAAAAACCCAGCTGCGAGACCGCCCTTCCGCCCCTGACGCGGCTCGGCGCCACGCAACTGGCCGCCTGCCACGCACTGGCGCAGAACAAAACCACGCCACTGGCGCGCACCGCCTGACGCCATCGACACAGGATCTGCTGGATGAACGCAAAAGAAGTCTTACTCTCCGCCCGAAACCTGGAAGTGCACTTTGCCATCGGCAAACACATTCTGCCCAGCCGACGCCCGCGTCTGAAGGCGGTCAACGGCATTGACGTGGATGTCTATCGCGGCGAAACCCTGGGCATTGTGGGCGAATCCGGCTGTGGCAAGTCCACCCTGGCGCGCGCTTTGTTACGGCTGATCGAGCCTACTCGGGGCGAGTTGCGCTGGAAAGGCGAAGACATGCGCGGTTTCGACAAAAAAGCTCTGGTGCGCCGTCGCCGGGAGTTCCAGATGGTGTTTCAGGACCCCACCGCCAGTCTCAACCCCCGTTTGACGGTATCGGAATGCATCGCCGAGCCCCTGTTGACCCATGAGCCGGGTCTGCAACGCCGGGAAATCGAGCGCCGGGTGATCGCCATGATGGATAAGGTTGGTCTGTCGGCGAGTCAGCGCAACCGCTATCCCCACGAGTTTTCCGGCGGCCAGTGTCAACGCGTCGGCATCGCCCGCGCCCTGATTCTCAACCCGGATCTGGTGGTGTGCGACGAACCGGTCAGCGCGCTGGATGTGTCGATCCAGGCTCAGGTGATCAATCTGCTGGACGACCTTAAGCAGGAAATGGGACTGACCCTGGTGATGATCGCCCACGACCTGAGCGTGGTGCGCCACATCAGCGATAGAGTCATGGTGATGTACCTGGGCAAGCCCATGGAAGTCGGCCTGTATGACCGGGTTTTCGATCAGGCGCAGCACCCCTACACCAAGGCGCTGTTGTCCGCGGTCCCGATCGCTAATCCCAGACTGGCGCGGCAACGGGAGGTGCAGCTTTTGCCCGGCGATCTACCCTCGCCGCTTAACCCGCCCAGCGGCTGCGTTTTCCGCACCAGATGCCCGGAGGCCACCGACCTCTGCGGGAGCCAGCCTCCCACCCAGAGCGGGTCCGACGAGCATCATATTTTCTGTTCCAACACCTTGCTATTGGCGGGCCAATGAGATCGCTCGCCAACATGCCGGCGCCGGGATGCGCTTATCGTGGGAGACAGCACCTGACACGCGCAGGGTCTGTCGTTTTCAGTTTTTCCGCCGATTTAATCGTCTGTCATTAGGAAGTTTTAAACTATGAACACGCCCTCAGTCACGCAACGACTCGAACACCTTCGCAAGGCGATGGACAAGCAGGCGTTCGCCGCCTATATCGTCACCAACAACGACCCGCATTCCAGTGAGTATTCGGCTGATCATTGGCTGACGCGGACCTGGATTTCCGGTTTCAACGGTTCGGCGGGCAATGTGGTCGTCACCGGCGATGGCGGCGGCCTGTGGACGGACGGTCGTTACTTTATTCAGGCAGAGGAGCAATTGGCGGGGTCAGGCCTCAAGCTCTTCAAGGCCAGGCTGCCGGAGACGCCGACCATTCCCCAGTGGCTGGCCGCCACCCTGCCGGAAAACGCACGCGTGGGCGTGGACGGTCGCTCGATCAGCCGCGCATTTTATCAGGAGCTGTTGGAAGCTTTCGCGCCCAAGTCGATTCAGTTGATTCTGGATCAGGACCTGATCACGCCGCTCTGGTATGACCGCCCCGCCCGTCCCAAAGCGCCAGTGTTCAACCATGAGTTACGTTACGCCGGCGTGGACGCCCAGGAAAAAATGCAGCGCATTCGCGACTGGATGACGGAACAACAGGTGGACGGTCTGCTGGTCTCCACGCTGGACGATGTCATGTGGGCGCTGAATATTCGCGGCGGCGATACGCCCTATTGCCCGATTTCCGAGTCCTATCTGCTGGTCACCGCGCAGCAAAGTCAGGTCTTCATCGATCGCGACAAATTGCCAGAGGCGGTGGAGTGCACCCTGGCGGAATATGGCGTGACGGCGCACAGCTATGAGCTTGTCGTCGAAGCGGTGAATCAATTGCCGGAAGGCTGCAAGCTGTCCATCAATCCCGCCAGCGCCAACAGCCTCCTGGTCAATCAGATCAAGTCGGAGATCACGCTGGTGGAAACGCCCTGCCCGGTCACCGACATGAAGGCGCAGAAGAACTCCACGGAAATGGAGAACTTCGAGCAGGCGCTACGTCTGGACGGCGTGGCCATGGTGAATTTCATGTACTGGCTGCAGGCGCAGGTTCCCGGCGGCAAGGTCACCGAGTTATCTGCGGAGAAGCAGTTGCGGGAGTATCGTCGCGCCACGTCCAGCTATATCAGCGACAGTTTCCGCACCATCGCCGGGTTTGGTCCTCACGCGGCGAAGATGCACTATTCCGCCGGCGCCGACAGCAACGCCACCGTGGATGAGAGCAATTTCTTCCTGGTGGATTCCGGCGGCCAGTATCCGGGCGGCACTACCGACATCACCCGCACCTTTCATTTTGGTACGCCCACCGCGCAGCAATGCAAGGACTACACCCTGGTGCTCAAGGCGGTGATACGGCTGACCCAGACCGTGTTTCTGAAAGGGGCCACCGGCGCCAATCTGGATATCATGGCGCGGGGCATGCTGTGGCGTCATCGCATCGACTACAAGTGCGGCACCGGCCATGGCGTCGGTCTGTGTCTGAACGTGCATGAAGGCCCGCAGAATTTCTCGCAGAATCCCAAAGAGGTCGCTCTCAAACCCGGCATGGTCATCACCAATGAACCCGGCGTGTATCGCGAAGGCGAGTATGGCGTGCGCATCGAAAACATCATGAAAGTGGTGGAGCTGGAGGAAAACGAATTCGGCGTCTTCTATGGCTTCGAAACCATCACCCTGGCGCCCATCGCGGTCAACGCTCTGGATATGTCCATGCTCAGCACGGAGGAGACCGATTGGCTCAACGCCTATCACTGGCGCGTGTACGAAGCGCTCAGCCCTTATCTCGAAGCGGCGCAAACCGCCTGGTTGAGGAACGCCACCAAGCCGGTTTAACCGCGCATATCAAACAGACACGCCGTTTTTAGCTTTACTCGTTTATTTGAAATTGACAGGGCCTGTTCATGTTCGGGCCCTGCCTCTCGCGGCGTATCGCCGCACCAGCGCATCCGTGCGCCCGGTTATTAACCTGTCAATGTTGGCGCCAGGTTAATAACAAGCAGTACAGGTAGTAGAAGTACAAGAAGGTCCATCCATGTATTGCCCGGCATTCGCCGGGCTTTTTTTTGCGGGATTCGAAGCGCTTACTGCCCCCGCACAAACTCGGTCCGCCAGTTTTGAATATGGGTGAGATAACGCTGACAGGCGACATCCAGTTCCGCATCGGTCAGGTAGTCGGCCTGATACACCACAAACGGATCTCCCCAGGGCAGACGGCAGCGATTGGCGGTCGCTTGCAGCGGCGTCAGCAGGGTTTCCATGGTGAAACGATTCTGCCCGCGAGGTTGATAAGCCGCCTCGGTATTGCCAGCGGTGGTGGCGATCATGACAGGCGCGCCTTCGAAGCGGCGCCCGGTGTTTTCGTAGTCCAGGTAGTACATGTGGGTCAGCACGAGGTCCTGCCAGCGCTGCAACAATGGCGGCGTGGAGTACCACTGAATAGGAAATTGCAGAATCAGGCGCTCGCTTTGCAGCAGTCGGTCAATCTCCGTGGCGACGTCAATGCGCTCATCCGGATACAGCCGATTCATATCCACCACATCCAGGTTGTCGAGGGTTTGCGCCACCGCCATCAGTGCCGCGTTGATGCGTGAAGGGCGATAACGGGAGTGGAACATCAGCA
This sequence comes from Hahella sp. CR1, assembly GCF_029813005.1. NCBI lineage: Bacteria > Pseudomonadati > Pseudomonadota > Gammaproteobacteria > Oceanospirillales > Hahellaceae > Hahella > Hahella sp. CR1. The sequence goes on along the minus strand of NZ_JAPELK010000006.1, from coordinate 275,734 downwards.
GTGTGGTTTTCATCGTTGGCAGTCCTATTCAGTTGGTTTTCAGCGCGTTGCTGCGCTGTGTGTCGATAGGTGCTAGATTGCGCCACGGGCTTATATTAATCTAATCGATAGTTTATATATTTGATTATTCGTTTTATGAATTTACGCGGCGTCGATTTAAATCTGTTAGTGATTCTGGATGCGTTAATGGACGAGCGTCATGTCACGCGCGCAGCGAAGCGCCTGCACTTGTCGCAGCCAGCCACTTCCAGCGCCCTGGAACGCTGTCGCCACCTGTTTGGCGACCCTCTGCTGATTCGCGGTCGTGGCGAGATGCGCCTCAGCGCCAAAGCGGAATCCCTGCGCGAGCCGATCAAGGCCCTGTTGATGCAGGCGGAGCGCGTGATTAATCAGGCTGATACGCCTCTGGCGGAACTGCGCCAGACCATACGCATCCTGATGGCGGACTTTCCCGTTTCCGCGCTGCTGGGGCCGTTACATCAACGCCTGCTGACCAGCGCCCCCAACCTGGACCTGATCGTGCAGCCCTGGCATGGCGCCAAGTCCGCCCTGGAACAACTCGCCAAAGGAGAGGCCGATCTGGCCGTATCGGTGTTCCCCAATGTCGGCGCCTCATTCCGCTGCGTTGAATTGTTGTATGAAGACTATTGCGTGCTGATGCGCAAAGACCATCCCGCCGCCCAGGACTTCAACCTGCAACAATGGCTCGCCTATCCCCATGTCCTGGTCTCCGGCCGCGGCGACGCCGACAGCCCCGTCGACCAAACCCTGCAAGCCCATGGACTCCGCCGCCGCGTCGCCCTCGTCGTCCCCTACTTCCAAATGGCCCCCGACCTCGTCGCCCAATCCGACTACATCGCCCTCCTCCCCATCCACTGCGTCCCCCAAGACACAACAAGATTCACCGTCTTCCCACCCCCCATACCAGTAGAAGGCTTCCCACTGCACCTGGCATGGCACGTGAGAAGGCAGGGGGATCAGGCGGTGAGTCATGTGGCTGGGGTGATTCGGGAGGTTACTGGGGGGTGAGTTGTTGGGTTATTTATAAGAATAAAGTAATTTATTGGGAAAGAATGAATGACGTAAAAACAAAGCATTCATTACAATACATTTTCGGAGGCTTAATAAGCAGTCACACACAAAATCATTGACATTCATATTTATAAAATATGAAAAGGAAGATACAAACTTAGTTCTAAAATCGCCAGTCTTCAGCCTCCATGAACTGCTCAAGATTTATGCATGGAACTTTAAAGTGCTTACAGATGTTTGGTATTTTAGCAGCACCAGGCTTTTCTTTCTCTAGTGTAACCACTGATGCTATTGGATCACGACCCGCAGCAGCGGCAATAACGAAAGGGTCAGCATTTTTACCCCCTTTAAGCAATTTTTTTTGCTCAATATTTGCTTGAAAGTGCTTTACATTATAAATTTCACGAATAAAGCCTGCTTCTTTAGGAGTGGGGATAGAAAAGACATCTTGATTTTGTTCACTCCATTCTTTCAAATCATCAGTCTGCTCTTCGATTTCTTTCATGACTTCACGAGTAGAAACAATGCTTCCATTTAAAATCATCGCATCAAACTTTTCCCACAGAGAAGGAAACCTTTCCTTATAATAACTTTTAAAAACATCCCTAAATGCCGAAGTATCAAATACGTATATCATTTAACCTTTCGGATATACCGCTCCTCAATTTCAGAAACAAACTTCGGCTTCATATTCATGTACTCCGCAAGCTGATTAATATCAAAGCGGTTTTGGTGGTATTTTTTAAGCACCATTCCAATATATGAATCACCTAGATAGGACATTTGAGTATTAAAATAATTACCAGTGCCCGCTCCCTTATTTTTGACCTGGCTCCGCCACTCTCTCGCAGCTCTCCCGTACTCTTCCTGACTTATCCTTCCTCTATCAAGAAACTTCCTATATATCACTTCACGACTCACACAAAATAGATTTGAAAGTGATTCTGCAGATTCTCTGCTTGCTTGAAGAGTTGCAATTTGTTGATCAAAAACATCGTTAGGAACAAGAAAGCATCCTGAAAAATGATTGCATGTAACCTCAATATTTTTATTAGCATCTGAGAGATGATTTATATATTCATCATCCATTAAATCAACGCCACTTGTACGAAATAATAAATGTGCAATCTCGTGAAAAACAGTAAATATTTGCCGAGTTTTTGAAACTGAATTATTTAAGTAAATTACAGGAAACTCCTCATCATAGAGGCAAAAACCACAGAAATTACTATCCCGAAAAGCATCTTTGAACACAAAAATTCCGTGGTCAAAAAGTGTCTTCCGCCAATTATCAAGAGCCACTTTTGGTGACTGCCATGAAAGCTGAGTTTCAATCGGTATATTAAAGTATCTCCTCAGATTAATAGACATCTCTTCAACACTTGAAACTGCAGAAAAATCCAGGTCTTTTGTGACAACTTTTTTTGCAGGATTAACACCATCATTAATTTCTGAAAGACTAATTTGCATTGAACGTGCTTTTCTAAGCAATAGACGAATATTTGGTGGTATATTACCTAGATCTTCCTGGGAGAGAGTCCTAAAGGTTTCCTCGATCCTGGGAACATCAGGAGGCGTCGGAAAAAAGAATACCGCTGTTGGTACTTTAAATTTCTCAGCTAGCTCCTCAAGTTGGGGATAGGTAGGAGATGACGTTCCGGCCTCCCAATCAGAAATTTTCTTAAATTTCTTCTCTATTTCCTCAATAGAAAACCCCGCGCGGACTCTTGCCCACGTTACAACAGAGGGAGTAATTGGCATTCTAGCGTTCTGTGTCATCAATTTTTCCACCAAGCAGATTCTACTTATTGTAGATCCAATTTATTTTTTTTCGATCTTTTCTGATATCCCATTAATAGCTCTGCTTGGAAGCAGTACTTTACCCAACATACTCACAAATCGTTACTCTCAATATCCTCAAGAAAGTCACTGACATCGTAGTTCACACTAAAACCCTTTTTGGCCATTAGGCCGTGAAATTCGAACTCGGAAATCCCCGCGACTTTTCCAGCTAATGCGCCGTGAATGCCACGGTCTTTGTACAAGGCGATTGCCAGTAGTTCCAGCGCTTCTTTCTCTGTGAGTTGCAGCTTTTGGGCTATTTCGTCATCTATTTCGATTTTCACGTTTCATCCTTCACGAGTTTCTGAAAGTTGGCCGGCATGGATGCGTTAAGGCAGATATGGAGGTGTTTAAGCTGAGCATCTTAGCATCTGCCCAGCCGCGTCCCCATCAGCCTTTTGCTCCTCTGTACTCCCCCCTTGATATTTAATTGATATCTCCTTGATTTTTGCTTGGTCCCTGCTTTTCTACAATTCCTTATAAGGCTTATCAAACAAGGCGGTTTGGCTATACGAGGGGGTTGGAGGCGGTCGGATGTGGGTGTTGTTTCGTTATCTTAATCGTCAGATTCTGACGTCGCTTTTTGGATTGACGTTTCTGCTGCTGTTTGTGTTCACCAGTACGCGTTTCGCTCAGTATCTGACTGAGGCGGCGACGGGGCAGATTTCTGCGGATGTGCTGGCGCCGATCATGGCTTATCGTCTTCCCGGTTTCCTGCAGTTGATATTGCCGTTGGCGCTTTTCCTGTCGATTTTGCTGAGCTACGGGCGCATGTATCTGGATGCGGAGATGACCGCCATTTTCGCCAGCGGGGTGAGCAAGTCCAGGCTTGTCGCCGTGACCATGGGGTCAGGGTTTGCAATCGCTCTGGTGGTGGGGTCGATGAGCCTTTATCTGAACCCGCTCGGGAGGCAGCAGACGGAACGGATTTTACTGGAGCAAGCCAAGCGCTCCCGGTTTGAACTTGTTACTCCAGGACGTTTTCAACGTTTCTCCGAGGGAGAGGATGGCCGGGTGTCTTATGTGGAGTCGCTCAGCAACGATGACCGCGAGATGCGCAACGTTTTTATGGCGGAAACCGACAAGGAGAAAGGACAAACCGCGGTGCTGACCGGCGAGTCCGGGCATTTGTTTTACGACGCCGCCACAGGAAACCGCTTTCTGGTGATCAATAACGGGGCTCGCTATGTGGGAACGCCAGGACAGGCGGATTATCGCTCGGTCACGTTCGATACCTACGGCATCCGGCTTGATGAGCCGAGCCTGGAGCGCGAAGCCTTTGACGAGACCATCCCCACCGCCACGCTATGGCGGAGCGATTCGCCCAAAGCGTCGGCGCTGCTGCAATGGCGTCTGTCGCTGCCGATGCTCGCGCCTATCGTCGCCCTGCTGGCGGTGTCCTTGAGCCGAGTGAACCCCAGACAGGGACGCTTCCACCGCCTCCTTACGGCATTGCTGGTGTACGTCAGTTATCTGGGATTACTGATCTACTGCAAAAAGGCCGTCGCTAAGCAGTCACTGCCGGAGTGGCTTGGCCTATGGTCCGTGCATGTCGCCTATTTTTGCTTCGGACTGCTGCTGTTGTACGGACAGGAGATCCGCTTGCGGCTGCAGCCGCGAAGCTCAACGCCGTAAGCTGTCTCAAGAACAGCGCTATTGACATGGCTCAACTTTTCTCGCCGCAAGAATCGGCTCCTTGCTCGATTCTCACTCTACAGCCGCGCACATAAATTGTTATACCCATACATTTGTACATAAAAATGAAATATAAACTTCTTCTCCCCTTTTAAGGTGGTCTATATTTCACGTAATGATCTTATAGATAAACTGAATCGCAGCCTCGCAATATATCGGAATATTTGAGCGGCTTAATATTCATAGCGATTAAAAGATATGACAAAGGTAGCTTTATATAAGGAAATAAAGGCTTTTTATGCTGAAACACTGGGACAGCGCGGATCATTTCGATACGAGTAAACTTAAAGTTTTGCTGGTGGAGGATCAAAAGCCTCTGGCGGAGAATATTTTCGAGTTTCTGGGGGACGAGAAATACAGTTTGGACTTCGCCGCCGATGGGCTGACCGCACAACATCTCCTGGCGACCTCTCATTACGACGTCATTATTCTGGATATCATGCTACCTGGACTGAACGGCCTTGCGCTGTGCCGGATCATCAGGAGAAATCTGGGCAAAAATACGCCAATCATTCTAATTTCCGCTAAAACGTCCATCGAGGATAAGGAAGAAGGCTTTAATAGCGGCGCAGACGATTATCTGGTTAAGCCCTTTAATTTGTATGAACTGGAAATGAGAGTTCGAGCCTTATGTCGCCGCAATTTTTCCAAGGACGATAGCTTCATTGCCGAAGACCTGAGATATTCGCCGGGAATGTTGACGTTGGCGACAGAGTCCGGGCAAAGCATCGTATTGACGGGATACAACGCGACTATTTTTGAAACCTTGATACGCTCTTACCCTGTTTATGCCTCATTCGAACTCCTGAGTGAACAATTATGGGGACATAGCGACGGCGCCTCGCACACAATTCGCACCCACGTATACACCCTTCGCAAGGCTCTGAAATCTGAATTGGGACGCTCAATGATTCTCACCGTACATGGACGTGGCTATCGGCTGTCGCCGCAATTGGTTTAATCGCGCGCCCGATGAAAAACACAACGACTGTGGATTAACCTAAACGGCGAAGTTCACCTGTCTGCTTACGCGTAAATCACGCTAATGGTCGATCCCGCGTCTGAGTGATTCTCCGCGGTCAGCCGCCAGCCAAGACGACTGCACATGATGGAGACGATATACAGCCCGAAGCCGTTCAAGCCGGAGCGATAGTGGGTGAGTTCGCGACCATTGGAAAGGGCGTCGAGCAGTTCCGGCGCCAGGCCTGAGCCTGCGTCCGTCACGGCTATTTTTTCAGGGGTGATGTGAATGACGATGTTGTCGTCGGTGTGCTGCAAGGCGTTCTGCACAATATTGCGGATGATCATCTTGGCCATGACGCTATTGGTGGAAAGCGTGACTTTCCGGGTGATTTCCAGATCCACGCGGGTATAGACGGGATAGTCTTCATACAAGTCCTCCAGCACCTCTTCCACCAGCCCGGGAATGGACACAGTCTGCCGTCCCTCCCCTTCCTCGGACTTTTGCGCCATCATCAACAGCACCTTAACGTTGCGCTCCATTTCCTTATTGGCCTGACGAATGCGCATCAAGGTGGCGGCGTCTTTCTCCTGCAATTGCGCCCGCCTTTCCAGCACATCAAGCGCGCCGGTGATGACGGCTATCGGCGTGCGCAGTTCGTGACTGGCCAGGTTCACGAACGCCTGCTCCCGCTTGATAAAAGTTTCCAGTTCATTCAGGAATTGATTGAAGACATCGGCGATCGCCTGCAGTTCGCAGTCAGAATATTGGGTCTGCAGACGCGGCATATTTTCTTTCACCGCCGTGCCTTTGATGCTTCTGGCCAAGTCCCGCAGCGGACGGATGATGCGACGACTGCTGACTTGCGACAGAATCAGACTGCCGCCCAGGGTCAGCAAGCTGACCAGCAATAAAACGCCGTCGAATATCATCTCCCTCGCTTCCAGTCGGGAGATATCTTTGGCGATATAGAATTTGCCGGAGGACTCGCCGCCAATATTCACCAGATAGGTATGATCGTTCTTTTCCACTTCCCCCATAAACGGAAAGCCCAGGCCGTCAAAGATGCTGGGCAGCGCGACGGCGTCGCTGTAATTGGCGGGTACAAACACAATATCGATATCCCCCGCTTCCCAGGCGTAAGGGCTTTCTAAACCATAGTGGCTGGCGACAAACTCCTTCTCTTCAGAAAAGTTTCGGTCCAGCGTCGCTTTCTCCAGCTCCTCGTTTAACAGCAGCACGATAGCGACCATCACACTGATGGTGTAAAAGCTCATTAATATGTAGGTTTTTCTGATCCTGTTCGCGATAGATGTCATACCGGTTTATTAAAAAATCCTGATTCCATTTCCAACGTACAAATTCATTTTTATATCGGCACAAGCACGAGCAACGCCTCCGGCGGGGAGACAAATGCATAAGTCGCGACAATAAAGACGCCTCACGCCGCGCCTGCAATGCCGGCGATCATATTGCTGACGCTCCCGAAGACAGTGTCCGTCGACAACCATCATCGAGCGCTGTGTGACAGGGGTTCGTTCACGATAGGACTGCGATCCGATTTTTTTCCTTACATACTAATCAGGGTCGCAACAACGGATTATCAAAATTACGTCAAGAAAATATCAATTTGGGGAATTGGGGGGTTGAATGTCTTCGGGTTTCTTAGTTTCTTGTTTCCTTCAAGTAACCCGAGTTGATCATCTGATGTTTAATGAGCGCCTGGGACTGCTTCAGGGCTTCATCGATACTCATTTTGTTTTCCAGCACATTGGCGAAATTGAGGCTGATTTGCGCGCCAAATGAGGAGAACTCGTTGATGCTGACGTATTGCGCGCCGGTGTATGGAACAGGCAGTGCGGAGACATTGCTGGCGTCCGAGCGTTCAATGGCGTTCAGCACCAGATCAGAAAACGGCGCCGCCTGATGGTAGGCAGGGTTTTCATAGGTGGAGCGGCGGGTTCCCGGCGGAACCGCCACCCAGCCTTTGGTTTTCGCCACGAGGTCGATGTACTCCCTGGAAGTGGCCCAGGTGATAAATTTCTTCGCCGCCGCTTTGTGTTTGGACGCGGCGGGAATCGCCAGCGACCAGGCCCACAGCCAGCTTTGATCCACCTTGCCTCTCGGCGCAGGCGCAAACCCTGTTTTATCGCTCACCTGGGAGAACTCTGGATTATAGAGAAAACTCGCCGCTACGGTGGCGTCGATCCAGACGGCGCAATGGCCTTGCGCGAACAAATCCAGGCTTTCCCGATACCCCAGACTGGTGGGGTTCGGCGGGCCTTGAGTGGTAATCAGATCCACATAATAATCCAGGGTCTGACGCCACTCTTTTGAATCCAGTTGCGGCGCCCAGTTCATATCAAACCAGCGCGCGCCAAAGGCATGCGACAGAGAAGATAACAGCGCTACGTTTTCTCCCCACCCAGGCTTCCCTCTCAGACATAACCCGTATACCTGATTGTCAGGGTCATGCAGAGATCGCGCAATCAGCTCAATATTCGCGAAAGTTGGATGCTCAGGCATCTCCAGTCCGGCTTTTTTCAGCAGATCCTTGCGGTAATAGGTCATGATGCTCTCGCCATAAAACGGCAGCGCATAGAGCTGATCTTTGTAGGCAAGCGACTGCCTGACCGTTGGTAAGATGTCATCGAGACGATAGGCCTTCGGCAGCGGATCGAGAGGAGATATCCACCCATTGCCCGCCCATAAGGGGATTTCATAGATGCCGATGGTCATCACATCAAACTGGCCGTCGGAAATGGCGAGATCGCCCAGCAGACGTCGTCGTAAAGTGCTTTCGTTGATGATGCGCCAGTCGAGTTCGATATCCGGATTTTGCGCTTCAAACGCCTTCGCCAGCTCCTGCATGATCACCATGTCGGGATTATTCACGGTGCCGATAACCAGTCTGATTTTGTCATCGCCGCGATCCACATTGGGCAGCAGGCCGTATTCAAAGCGCAGCCGGTCCAGCGTCCCATCCTCGCGCATTTTTCTGAGGCCTTGATTGAACGCAGTCACCCACTTGTCAGCGGACGCGCGATTGTTAGCAAAGGCGATATGAAATTGTTTGTCGGCGAGGGGCGGATAGACAAAATCCAGCTTCCCGATGTAGTGCGGCCGATAACCGACGATCAGATCCGCCGCCGTGAACTTATCGATCAGCACGAACTGGATGCGGTTGATCGCCAGCTTGTCGATGTTCTGCAGTTCGCTGGTGACTTCCTCGATTTGGATGCCGGGAATGCTGCGCAACTCCTGCAATGTGGATTCGCCCCGGACTTGCCCGATAACGCCGCCGGACAAGCCGCTTAGCGCCTGCATTAAATTCACGGAGGGCGGCACGGAATATTGAAAGTAATTGTCCTTGCGTTTCAGAATCCCGATGGAGTCTCCCGGAAAAGGGTCGCTCAGCCGAAACTCCTGCTGCGAAAAGGCGCCCGCATAAACCGGCACAATGCCATCGACCTTGCCGCGCTGCGCCATCGCATTGGCTCTCGCCCAGGGATGAAACGAGATATGAACGGTCACGCCAGAGCGCTTGAACGCCTCCGTCACCACCTCATGGGCATAGCCGTTCTTCCATAGATTCACGCCAATGTAGGGCTCTTTCTCCCCGCTCACCAGCTCGACCACCGGCTCCGCTCCCTGCGCCGACATCCAGCCGCAAAGAAGCAGGCATAAACAGCGCTTTATTACCCTATGCAAGGCCATAGCTGATTCCTCCGGCGTCGCGTCTAACGACATTGCCCAACATTCCTTATTACTCCCTATCCACTACGCCATTTTTCATCAATACGCGTCAACGCCTTTCTGACGCAACCTTTCCGCAATATTGTGCGACGCCTGCACGAACTCAGACATATGAGACAATTCCTGCTCCAGATTAATCGGCTTGCCAGTGAGTTTTCGCTCCAGCAGGACGGACAGCTTTTTACCGATGAAGTCGCCAATCTGCTGGAATTCCTCCATCTGGATAAACTGAATGCCCCGGTATGGCACGGGCTGAATGCTGGGGCGTTCGAAATCCGCGCTTTTGATGGCCTTCAGCGTAATATCCGCAAAGCTGGCGTACTCGCGGTACGACGGGTTTTCATACAACGCGTGGCGGGCGCCCGGCGGCGTCTGCGAGATACCGAAATTGCGTTCCACAAGACGATGATAGTCATCAGAGGTCGCCCAGCTCACGAAACGCCAGGCCGCGTCTTTGTGGAGAGAACCTTTCGGCACGGCGAAACCCCAGGACCACAGCCAATTAGTCCCTCTGTCAGTGACCTGCGAAGGCGCGGCGGCGTAACCCACCTGGGCGTAGAAGGACGCCTGGGCGATGGCGCCGCCAGCGGCGGTGGAATCCACCCAGATGTCGCACTGGCCCGCGACAAAGGCCTGCAGGTTTTCGGAATAGCCGTTGTTCCAGGAAGACGCCAGACCGTACTCCGCCATCATGGATAAGTAGAACTCGATGGCCTGATTCCAGGCCGGCTCCGCCAGCGCCGAACGCCAGTTTTCATCAAACCAGCGACCGCCAAAACCGTTCAACATGGTCGCCAGGATAACGACGTTCTCCCCCCACCCCGGTTTGCCGCGCAGACACAATCGCCCATGCTCCCCTTGCGACTTCCGCCGCAACTGCGCCAGGGTTGACTCAATACCACGCCAAGTCGGCTGCGACGGCATCTGCAGGCCATAGCGACTCAGTACATCCTTGCGGTAATAGGTTATGGAACTTTCACCATAATACGGCAAGGCGTAATACTCGCCGTCGTAGCGAAACCCTTCGATAATCTCGGGAATCCACTTCTTCATTTCGCCATCGGTTTGATAGGCCGCCGGCAATGGCGACAAACGCCCTTTACTTCCCCATATGGGCGCTTCAAACAGACCCAGGGTGTAGACATCGTATTGGGCGCGTTTTTGTTTACTGTCGCTGGCCTGCATACGTCGCAACACGGACTCATCCACGATTTTCCAGCTAATTTGAATGTCCTGATTCTGCTCTTCGAAATGGTGCGACAGCGTCTTCATGTTCAACATATCCGCATTGTCGACAGTGGCGACGACAATCTCGACCGCCTGACTTGGAACGCTTGCGAACAGCGTCGCCAGACTCAACATCAACAAGGTTACAAACGGATAGTTACTGCGATGCTTCATGGCGTTTCTCTCTGGTTAAAGCAGCTCCTCGCCGCTGCGGCGATTTACTTCCACAGCGACGCGACCTTTCTGCAGGCGACAAGAAGCCCTGGCCCAAAAACGCGACAGCTTTGGGCGGGTTAACTTGTCAGATAGAAGATTCAGGTATCAGGAAAACAGGGAACGTCGTCAGTTCGGTTTTTGACGTCGCAAAGTTTGGCCCATTGCTATAACAACAAAGGGAAACGGGCTTATCCGTGAGGCTGGCAGAGACTGAACGCCAAGATGGAAACTGAAGACAAAGAAAACGTCTGTTTTGACTTTCATGACAGCGCCTTTGTTGTACTTATTCTGTTAACGACCAGCCTGACCCTTTCATCAAGCGCCGATACTGACGCTCGCGGGAGAGCCTGAGAGTGCAATCATTAGACAACGTGCGCCTATCTGGCTCAAATACTAACCAGGGGAATTACCTGTACATTTTTGTGCATTGTTTTTATCTGTTTTCCGGGGTGAGTCGCCGGAAAACCAAACCGGTTAATTCACGCTACACTAACTGTGCAGGAAGATTTTCCTTATCAACCCGACACAACAAATCGGCATTCCAGCGGTCCCCTTATGAAAGCAATCGGCATCATCAGCATCCTACTGGCGCTCCTTTACGTCGCCTACCTGTCCGTCGAACACAGCGAAGAAGCGGAGCGCCAGAAAGAGAAAGCCGAACAGCAGATCGATCAGGCCCAGAAGCAGATTGAAGCAGCCATGGAGAAGAATCGGGAGCGGTTGGAGCAAGGGGCGCAATAAGCTAACTGATCCTGCCCCCCTCAGGCTCTAGTTAAGAGGACTCCTGAGTGAGATGTGCGGATTGAAACTGGCGCAACAGCCGAAAAAATGCAGCCATCGCATCCTGTTCCCCGAAGTGCTTCAGAAGCATGTTGCACCAGCCAATAGTTGAACACCCCTCGTCCAACTCCTTGGCGACAAAGAGGTCAAACGCAGTCAGTAGCTTATCATCCTTCGCATCATTCCGCCCCACAACCCAACCGTTTACGAACGACATCAAGCAAGGCAGATCGTGATTCTGAAGCCACAGCCAAGGCCTTTTTTCGACTTCGAACAACGCCTCAAGCAGCGGCTTGTCTCTCAGGTTGATGACGTTAATGGGGTACGTGTCGCGTGGGTCTTTTTCCATGGGGAAGTACCTTAATTGGCGTCCTATACCTTCGACGCATTCATGGAAGAAACATATTTCTCTATAGCGTCGAGTATCTTCATGGATTTAACCGTTTTCGCCTTGTCGATAAGAGAAATAAGGTTGTGCAGGATTTCCTGATTTGGCTTAACGAACCAATAAGATTGATAGTGAAGTTCGAACCATTCTCTTAGCGCACTTTCTGGCAGGTCGGACTCAGGATTCTTTAGATGGACATTTAGAAGAATGACCAGATAGTCCCATTTGCTTTTCTTCCTGGCTATCTTGACGATACGTCTAAGCCGCCCAGTTTCATTGCTCCTCCACAACAAGCTAACAACATCCTGGGCGCTGTAGTTTTCATCCGCCGCCAAAATTTCACTCGCTATGCGCGCCTCTGATTCTGAGCCGGCAATTATTTTGCCTTCAAACCAGGCGGGAGGCATGCAACCAAGGTTCCCCGCCGCCCTGACGACGGCGCTGCGAATTCGCGGATCATTTGAGCTTTCGAAGTGGCTCACGTGCGCCCAATCGCCAACATTGCCGACTTCAGACAAACCTAGTATTGCCGAAACGAGTTTTCTGGGGTTATCAGATTGCAGATGATTTATGTAGAACTCCGTGAAGTTAACGGCTGACAAACGCTGAAGATAATACTTGCAGGTATTTCGGGTGCCTTTGCTTTGATGGAGCAGGTTGGCGAGCAGGAGCGGTTCGGCGTCATTTGGAAAAGCCTCCACGACTGCATACAACGCCCTTTTACAAATTGAAGGCTGCCGATCCGCGGCTAAGGTTTCCAGAAGCGCATACTGAGACTGGGGACTCTCCAGTCTGTGAATGAGATTAAACGACTTGCCCCGGATCACCACGTCTTTGCTGGCTGTCGAGAGCTGCAGCAATGCGCCTGGATCGTATGAAAGTTCCGTTAATACCTTGAAGGCCAACCGCGCCAGTTTGTAATCCGCGTCTTTGACGGCTGTGGCCAGCGCCTCGTGTCCTTTATCTGAATCAAGGCGGTCTTTCACCGCGCGTTGGATAGCGCTCAAATCACGTCGTGTCTTGTTGGTGAGCTGATCCATGAGGTGCAAATACTGGATGAGCTGACTTTCCTGAAGCCGCGGAAGATTTACGGCAGTGACGTCAAACGCAATCTGGCTGACCTGTGACACCCAGTCGTTGGCTCGCACAAAAGAAACTCTTATCGCAGTCTCCATGTCCACCGACGCCAGTCGCTCAAGCGCCTGCATGCGGACATAACCGTTATTGTGGCAACAGAAAAGCGTGAGCGCTGTGACGAGGAGTCTTCCCTCAAAGGGGAGATTATCTACCGTTGATACGGTTGCCTGAAACCAGTTTTCCAGCCAGCTTTTACAATCAGGGTCGTAATAAGCCGAGCGAATGCTTTGATCCAACCAATGCAGGTTTAGACTGTCATGGCCGTCCAGAATGCGGGCCATTTGCTCAAGCGCCATAGTGCTTATTGTGATATCGGGATGCGCGACGAATGGCGTCAGTGCAGCAATGGCTCCAGGGCTCTCCAGTTGACTAAACAGGGCCGAAATGATTTCAGCGGGCGGTGCGGCGTTATTCCCGGTGAAGAAGGCTCTCAGCTTGCCTTTTGGTTGGGTTGGTTGAGTTGGTTGGGCTGCGGTGTAGATCTGGTGGACTATCGCCCTCTCGGCGGACGTCAAGTTTCTCATGTATAGCTAATCTCCGCGAAGTGAGCATTACACCCTACGTAATGCTACCAGCCGTTTTTTGGCCAGTCGGCCAGATTAAGGGAAGTTCAATCGCCAGGTCAATCTCTTATTCATATCACCAGATCGACCACTTTCCAGCTCCATCTTAAGACGGTCTTAATGCCCAGTGGCGTTTAATGCCGTTTCCTGGACCAGAAATCGATCACCTCACCCACACTCGGCACCAAAAGAACAATCGGGGCATAACGTTGAAAAAGTTCTCTCTGCTAACCAGCGTTTTCATGTTTTTGACGGCATGCGCTGACTCGCTTGGCTGGTTATCCAGGCCACAAGATCCTAAAGACAGGAACTATCGAATTGAGCAGGTGCGATTTCAGGGCGGCGAAGCGGATGTCACGCTGGCGGGGGAGTTAACCATGCCTCTAGGGCAAGGGCCGTTCCCGGCGATTATATTGATTACAGGCTCAGGCCCTCAGGATCGCAATGAGGCGATCGCCGGCCATAAGCCCTTTCTGGTTTTGTCGGATTACCTTACCCGTAATGGATTTGCGGTGCTTCGTTATGATGACAGAGGCGTTGGCGAAAGCACTGGTACGTTCTCAAGTGAGAACAGGTGGAAGCCCACCCTATCGGATTTTGCACAAGACGCCGCCGCTGCCTACCGGTTTATGCAGAGCATCCCTGCAATCGACATGCAGAAGATCGGTTTTCTTGGTCATTCGGAAGGCGGCTATATCGCTTCTGCGGCCGCGGAGTTTGTTCCCGCCGCGTTCATGATTTTTCTCGCTGCGCCCGCCCTTCCCTTACTTCCTGATGTGATGGCCACGCAAGTAGCGGATATCGCGCGCTCGCAGGGTAAATCTCAGCAGGACATAGAACGGGAGAAATCGTTATGCAGGGACCTTACGGAGATACTGAGAACAAGCCCTTCCATAGCGGATGCAAGAAGCCGAATAGAGAAACGCTTGCAGTCCCATGGCCTCACGCGGGCGGAAATAAAAGCCAACATGGAAGTATGGGGTTCGGATTGGGGACGTCACTACGCAAGTTACGACCCGCTCCCTGCATTCAGGCGCTTTAAAAACCCCGTTCTGGCGCTGTTTGGCGGCAGCGACTTGCAAGTATCAGCGGCTGAAAATGCGCCCGTCATGAAGTCTGTCCTGACTAATCCTAAATCTGAGGTGCTCGTATTAGACAAGCTCAATCACCTGTTTCAACCTTCGGAAACAGGACGGATAGAAGACTACATATTGATCGATACAACGATTGATACCAGAGCGTTGAATGCGATCAGCGAATGGCTTTCTGGAATCTTGTAAGTATGAATTTTAGAGGGCTTATTCATGTCACTAACTAATCGCCCCTACTCGTCACATCAACTAAATACAGGCCCACACAACGAACCTGACCTGTTCCGGCTGATAGCGGCCGCTGTCGATCAGCGCTTCAATCAACTTAATAACAGGTCCCCACTGAGTCCCGGCGAGGCGCCCGTATTCCTCAGCGAATACTGGCCTCAGTAGTTCCGAGTAATACAAATGTGTGTAGCCAAAGTGTTCGTTAGCGCAGCCTTTCTCTTCATCTTCAAACGTTTTGATGTCCTGAATATCTCTGAGGGTTTGATAGCTGGGGTTAGCGGGCAGCCCTCTTTCCATTGCAATGGGACAGTCGTCTTTCCAGCCATTTCCGATGCCGAAAAGTAAAACAGACCCTCTGTCGCACACGTCTATTAACGGCGAAAGATTCAGGAGCCCAGACCAGTGCTCACTACCGTCCGCGCTATGGGTAACTTCCACCCAACCATCGATATCAATACCCATGTCAGTCTCCCAGATCTTTGTCAGACTTGCCCTCCATACCCTCCCCACGCAACACCCTCTCCAACTCCTTACGCACTGGCATGGGCGTAAATGCGTTAACGTTGGCGCCGCCGGTGTTGCCGATGGGGAGGCGGCCGGTCAGGTGGCCGAGTGGGGTTAGGAGCAGGCGCCATAGTTGGCCGAGGATTTCGCGTCGGTCTCGTTTCGCCCACCCTACCCGCAGCATCCAAAGGTGGACGTGAAAGTGCCAGCCCAGGCGGCGTTGTCCCAGAACGTGGGCGTTTTCCAAATGCGCAAAGGCGACGTCGAGACGGCCCTGGCGCCAGTTATCCCGCGCGGCGTTCATTTCTGCGGAGAAGGCTTGTCGCAACGTCGTCATAAGCCTGAAACCTATTGCGTCATAAGGGGTTTACACGCATAGGATAGGTCTCTGAAGTAAAAATTTCATAATTCGCTGACGGCAAGTTTCACTAATCTGGCCACTTCGTTTACTTCGTCCTGGGTATGAAACCTGAGCTCGATCCATTGCGAGTTCAGCGATCTTTTGGGATGGACGGTCGAGTCTTGCGGATGCATGAGTTTTTCTTTCTTGATGTGCTTTTTGGTCAGTTTCAGGTCCAGCTCATGATCGTGATGAAAATGCGCGAATTCTTTGCCGTTGTAGTGCAGCGCCGAGCCGCCCGCCACCGGCGAGGGCTGATCTTTTACGCCTGATATTTTTTCAACCTCTTCTATCAATATCTCTCTCAGCGAACGCATCTCATTGAATCCTTTTTAACTTCCAGAACATCACAATCTATTTGTGCGACTTTGATTAATCAACACCTGTCTCCTACATGCCGAATCGCTATAAGCCAGCGGCTGGCGCCGGCTTCCCGTCGTGCTAGACTTTATGGTTAAACGGCAGTTTCTTCCGTCCTTCTCTCCGGGCTTATCCACAGATCGAAGTAGAGAGCGCTGCGATTAATGATCAAGCATCGAAAGGAGTTGTCACAGACAAATACGTCTGAGCGCCTGCGTCATTCCGCCCGCGTCGACCTGGGATTGAGCATCGCCCTTGTCATTGGGTTGACCGCCCTGACCTCCTTTTTCCAGATTGATCTCCTCGAAGGCCTTTACGACTACTCCCGCGCTCACGAAGACTGGGAGCTGGATGAGATCATTATTGGGCTTGGCTGGGTTGGGATCGTCGCCGTGGTGTACGGCGTGCGCCGTCTGCTGGATATCAGAACCCTGAACCTGGAAATCGCTTCTCACGCCTATTACGACATAGTGACCGGTCTGCCCAATCGGGTGCTCGCCATCGACAGACTCAATCAAATGCTCGCCAGCGCGCAACGCCGTCGTTCACAGGTGGCGGTGCTGTTTCTGGATTTCGATAATTTCAAAGCCATCAACGATAATCACGGTCACGCCAAAGGCGATATGTTGATCAAGAGCGTTGGCGAGCGTCTGGCGCTGCAAATCCGCCAGGGCGATACCGTGGCGCGCCTGGGCGGCGATGAGTTTCTGATCTTGATCGACCTCGATATATCAGATAGAGACATCCTCCCCACCGTATCGCGCATTGTCAAAACACAAAAGCAGCCCCACCAACTTGGAAGTATCGAAATATCAGTCGGTTTCAGCGTCGGCGTCGCACTGTTCCCCAAAGACGCCAATACGCCGGAGAGTCTGTTGAAAGCGGCGGATATGGCCATGTACCAATCCAAAAGCGACGGCAAGGGGCAGGTGCAGTTTTACTGTGACGATATCGGCATCCGTCTCACTGAACGCTATAAGCTGGAGAAAGGCCTGAAGCACTCCATCCAGAACAAAGAACTCTATCTTGTCTATCAGCCGCAAATTGATCTGCGGCAGCGCCGGGTGATCGGCTATGAAGCCCTCTGTCGCTGGCGTCATCAAGGCGATCATGTTCCCCCGGATATCTTCATCAAAATTGCGGAAGAAACCGGATTTATCCATGAATTGGGGCGCTGGGTCTTGCAAACGGCGCTGGCGGAAGGCAAAGCCTGGACCGTAAAAAAAGACGCCGTGATCGCGGTTAATGTTTCCGCCCGCCAGCTTCAGCGGGACGACTTTGTCGACGAAGTGCGGCTCATCCTGGAGGAAGCGCAAATCCCCCCGCACCATCTGGAGCTGGAGATCACAGAAACCGTCGCCTCCTCTGAGCATTCGTCCAATCGCAGGAAACTGCAGGAGCTGCACCAACTGGGCGTCAAGATTTCTCTGGATGACTTCGGCACGGGCTACTCGTCGCTGGTGAGATTACGCGAACTTCAGGTCAATCAGCTCAAGATCGACCGCAGCTTTGTGTCCGGTACGGAAGACCTGGACATCAACAGACAGATCATCAAGGCGATTATCTCTCTCGCAGAGAGCCTGGACCTGACCGTCATCGCAGAGGGCGTGGAAACGGCCGAACAAATGGAGATGCTGCAGCAATTCGGTTGTGACTATGTGCAAGGCTATTACTTTAGTCGCCCGGTGCGCGCAGAAGAAATAAGCGACACCACACGCACGATCGAACAGACCTCAGCCAGCAGCGCCCAAGCGGAAAAACAGAGTCCCAGAGACTAAGTAATACTACGGAATTTCAGGGCGAAAATTCCGTAGCGCTCCTCTCCTCACAAAATCCGAATACAGGCATATACTTAATTCTCGCGCCCAAAATTTATGCCGAACGAGGAAGATTCATTATGCGGGTCAACCAGCCTGTCACGGGTCGCAACCTGGAACTGCCGCCAGACGCCAATATCCTGTCCACCACCACGCCGGACAGCCATATCACCTACGTCAATCCGGATTTCATCAAGATCAGTGGATTCTCAAAAGAAGAATTGGTTGGCCAGCCCCATAACATTGTTCGCCACCCCGACATGCCGCCCATGGCGTTCCAGCACATGTGGCAGACGTTGAAAAGCGGCCGCTCCTGGATGGGACTGGTGAAAAACCGCTGCAAGAACGGCGATCACTACTGGGTCAGCGCCTACGCCACGCCCATCACCAAAGACGGGCGCACGGTGGAATATCAATCCGTACGCACCAAGCCCTCCAAGAAGCAGGTAGAGGCGGCGGAAGAACTGTACGCCCACATCCGCGCCGGCAAAACGCCTTTGGCCTGGCGACTGCCGCGACTGGACGTGCGCTTGAAGGTTTCCCTGCTCTCTACCCTCAGCCTGATCCCGGTGCTGCTGCTCCTGTCGCATATGCTGCCGATCAGCGTCGCCGACACCGCCATCATGGGCGCTTCACTGGGCTTGTTGAACGTGTTGTTTATCTATTTATGGCTGTCGCCGTTGCACAAGCTGGTGCTAAAGGCGCGCACTATTGCCGATAACCCGCTTAGCCAGGTGCTGTACACGGGACGCCACGACGAGTTTGGCGAGATCGAGTTCGCCATGACTATGGCGCAGGCGGAGACCACCGCGGTCATCGGGCGCATGGCCAACGCGGCGGATCAGCTGGAATCCCTGACGGATGAGCTGGTGTCGGAAATCGAAGACTGCAATAACAAAACCAATGGCCAGCAGTCGGAAACCGATCAGGTGGCGGCAGCCATCAATGAAATGACGGCGACCATTCAGCAAGTGGCCGCCACCACACAGGAAGCCGCAAGCGCAGCGGATCACGCCGATCAGGAAACTTCCCAGGGGCAGGAACTGGTCACCAGCACCAAACGCATCATCAGTTCCCTGGCGGATGAGATTCATCAGGCGGCGGAAGTGATTAACGACCTGGACAAACACAGCAAAGAAATCTCCACCGTCCTCAACGCCATTCAGGACATCGCCGAGCAAACCAACCTGCTGGCCCTGAACGCCGCCATTGAAGCCGCCCGAGCCGGAGAAATGGGACGCGGTTTTGCGGTGGTCGCGGATGAAGTGAGACAACTTGCGTCTCGTACGCAACAATCCACCACCGATACCCAAAAGATGATCAACTCGTTGCAGGATGGCGCCCGCTCAGCGGTGGCCGCCATGGAGAAAAGCCGAGAGAAAGCCAATCACAGCGTGGATCACGCCCATCAGGCGGCGGAGAAATTGACCGCCATCGGTCGTCGGGTTAATCAGATTTCAGATATCAGCACCCAGATCGCCAGCGCGGTGGAACAGCAAGGCGCCGTCAGTGAAGGCATCAATAACAGCGTCGTCGCCATCCGGGATACCGCCAGCGCCAACGCCACCGTCGGTCAGTACAACCGCAAGCGGGCGGAGGACGTGGCGCAACTCACCTCTGCATTGCAGGAGCTCGCCAAACAGTTCTGGAGTAAACGACGCCAGTCATAAATTTTGCCTTGTTTTGTAGCGCTGCTATTCAAACACTTAGGACGCAGGCCTAAACCAGCGACAATCACCGACATCCGTTCCTCTAACAGATGTCGGCCTTTTACAATCCCTCAGAATTCATCCGCGTTACCTTAACGGCGAGTCGCCTGTTCAACTCAGGCTATACGATATCTGACCGTCACTCATCGCGGAGGAAACACTGTGAAAACATCTCTTATAACAACCGCCCTCAGCTATGCCCAGCTCGGCGAAAACGAAGCCCGACAGTGGATGCTGTTGTCTCTGTTAGACGTCATCCGCGCCGACGCCATTACTGCGGAGCCCGCGGTACAACTGGCGCTGGGCGCCCTGTTGGGCCGCTTTAATGGAGAAATCGACGCCAGACGATATCAGGAAGCGCAACAGTTTTTCCTGGATTGGATGCGAGACAGCCAAAGCGAACTCGACGAACCTGCTTTGATGTTCGCCAATGCCGTCCGTGTTTGCCTGGAACGTGAGGAACCGTCAGATGGGCTGGAAGATGGACTGGAAGATGCGCTGTTTATGTTCGCGCACTATCTGGATCAAGGGGAGTTCAGCCAGTTCATCGAGGCGTAGATTTACCCTGCGGACGCAGTCAGTTTGCCAAGTGCGCCCTCAATAGACTCTCCAGCTAATCGCGAGACTTCAACGCGCAAGGCGGCCTCCAGTTCAGGAACCGCCTGCTTGACCTGATGCTCGCCCAGTCCGAAGGCGGCGATATCCCGTACAGTTGGGTCCGTATCCTGAAGACGGGCGATCAGCGCGCTTTCGAATAATGCCAACGCCAATTCCGGTATGCTCTCTCGCGGCAATCCCGCCAGGGTTTTAGTCGCTTCCTGGCGCACTTCCGCCTCCTTGTCTTCCATCAATGGCGCCAACATCGCCACGATGGCTTCGTCCGGCCAGCGTCCCACTACGCCGCAGGCGACACGGCGCACCGTTTTATTTCCGTTACTCAGTAGCGGAACAAAAGCGGCGCGAACGCGATAGTCGGCGAAGTAGCGGTGCACGATGTGCGCTAACGCCAGAGCGGTTTCTTTAACAAGTCTGGCTTTGCCGTGGCTGAGCGCGTCAATCAACACATCGGTGACGCGCGGGTCGCGAATCCAGGCGTAAGTCGCTTTATTCGTCGCCCTCGCCGCTTCTTTGGCGACGGCGGCGACCGCTTTGACGGCGCTGTCGTCAAAAGGCGGCTGTAGCGCCGATTTGAGTGGACTGAGCTTTGCTTTCAGCGCTTCGTCTATCGGGATCAGCTCATAATAGGCGTTTTGCAGCAATGGGTTGTCGCCCTGGACGAATCCCTCTTGCAGCAGCAGTTCCCGGGCTTCTTCCAATGCGCCCTGCTGCAACAGGGTTTGGGCTTTTGCGATGAGTTGCGTTTGCTCTGACGCATCCCGTCTTAGCATCAACGTCCTCCTGACGATCTATTCAATGAGTGTTGCGGCGTCTGCGCCTCAAGAGGGATCGATTTTCTTCACCACATGAATCAGGCGCTCCACCTCGGTATATCCCAGAGCGGTGTGCGCTTTCAGGCTGATTTCATTGTTGACCAGCATATCACTGCCGATTTCCCGCAGGCCGCGATCCAGGGCCCATTCTTCGGCGGCGTCCATCAGGCGGCGACCGACGCCCTGGCGGCGATGAGAAGGGAGCACATACCAGCCCTCCACATAGGCGACGGGATGACTGGCGCAGCCTTCGCCGTATGAGCGCAGGCCAGCTTCCAAAAAGCCCAGCATGTCGCCGTTATCGTCGATGGCGACAAAGGTGGCGAGATCCGGCATGCTGAAGTAGGCGTGAATTTCCCCTTCATGTTCCTGCGGCGGGGTTTCCGGCCAGAGTTCCTGACGTAAGGCCAGCCAGTTGGCTTTGTCGGCCTCCATGACGTATCGGATTTTCAAAGGTTTATCTCCCGTGTTCCGCAAGCGTACAGGCAGAGTTTTTCAGGAGCGGCTTTGTTTTGTCAAAGTAATTTTTATCATTTGTTCCCAGGCCAACGCGCATCCGCCTGGGAACGGTTGTACAAGAGAGGTCTCAAGCCCTTTCACCGCGCTTCAGTCGCAGCTGCATTCTCCGTCCACGTCCACATCTTTGCAGGAGATGGTTGCGCCGTCTTTGCAGTGCAGTTTTCTCAGCTTCACTGTGCATACGTCGGCGTATTTGCAGTTCAAATCAATTTCGCCGCCATGCACCGATATTTTCTTGTAGGTGACGTTTTCAATGCTGGAGCGGGCGTTTTTATCGCATTTGCTGCTGCCAGGGTCGTCACAGTGATCGTTGTGGTAGTCCGTTTTGATCTGGATCGGATTGCTGGAAATGCGCTTCACCAGACTGTCTTTGAATTTGATGTTTTCCACTTTGCCGTTAGCGTATTTCTGCATTTTAATGCGCAAGCCGAAGTGTGAGTCCATCACCGTTACATTCTCGACTTCCACATCTTTGACCACGCCGTTCATCGCAATGGAGCCGATTGAAAGTCCATGGCCGTTGTGACAGGTCACGTTGGAGATGCGCACATTGGACGAGTTAGCCTTGACGGCGATGCAGTCGTCGCGACTACGAACTTCTGAGTCTTTGATGCTGATGTCGTCCCCGCTGATATCCATGCCGTCCAGATTGCAGGAGCTTTTTGAGCCGTTATGGTGCGTGTTGACCGTGACGTCCTCAATCTCGATGCCGCCGCGGGAGTGTTCGACATGCAGGTTGAATCCAGGCCCGTGGGACAAGGTAATGGACTTCACTAACAGATTCTTGGAGCCTTGCAGGTCCATCATGATGGGCCTGACTTTGCCGTCATAGTCGCCACAGTCCTTATCGCCCATCCAGGTGTTATTGCGACCGTCGATCTCGCCATCCCCGGCAATGACCACGTTTTCCAGATTTTCTCCTTTAAACAGAGGCGGAAACCGCTTCTCGCCTTTGGGTATTGGCGGCCAGTCATCCTTGGAGGGCGCTTTCAGCTTATGCAGAATATACAGATTCAGGTTGCTGCAAAGCTGAATCGGCACATCCTGGCCATCCACTTTGGAGTCCTGATCGTCCATGAAGACGAACTTTTTCACCGAATCTCCCACCGCGCAGCAATTAGCGATAGCGGAAGGCAAGTTGTAGTTATAGTCCGACGCATAACAACACATGTTTCCCTGCTCCGAGCAAACTGGATTTTCATCCGCCTGCGCGAGACCGCTCCACAAGAAAACAACAACAGCGAGTAGTTTTATCCCTATCATCCTGTTCATGATGACTCCCTCTTCCTGCCATTGAGTGTTTGAGGTTGTATCCTTGGAAATGGCGTGTCGTCCTAGGCGACGCGCTCTGTTTCATCTCCTTTCATAGATGGATGAACAAGGCTCTATTATCTCCTCCCCATCTTCGCCACGTCACACATCGATTAGACGCATTGCGCATAAAACGCCCAAGGCTATAGCGGGATTTTCTATGGGGCCAGTCGTAGCCATAAAAACCAAACGGGGAAACACTGCGGCCAAGCTGGCTTGCCAAACCGCAGTGTTTTTAAGGAGAGGTCGCCCCCTCCAAAAGCGTGACTAGAGCGAATTCAGGAAGTGTTTCAGGGCGTCCCGGTCAGCCGGACTTAGCGCCTCGTAGTTCTGGCGGCTGCCGGCGGCTTCGCCGTCGTGCCAGAGAATCGCTTCGTCCAGGGTTCTGGCGCGGCCGTCATGCAGGTAGCGCACGTTTTCCTGGCCGCCTTGCACAAACTTAAGGCTGCCCAGCCCCCACAACGGCGGCGTGCGCCACATGGACGCCACAGCGTCGCCCTGCGGCAGGGTGTCGGCCAGGCCGGCGCCCATATCGTGCAACAGAAGATCCGTATAAGGGTGAATCGTCTGGTTGCGCAGTTCCGCCATCGGATGCGTGCTCCCGGTCTTCAGGGTCGCGGTGTGACAGGCGACGCAGCCCGATTGCGCAAATACGTCTTTGCCCTGACTGATGCGCTCTGGATCAACGTCATGCTCTGGCGAGACCCGAATCCCGTCGGGATAACCACTGCGCAGACTGCGCTGCGCCGGCACGCCTAACAACGCCAGATACTGACCGACGCGATCCAGCTCAGCGTTGTCGATATGGGTGTCGGCGGCGTTGTCATGGCAGTCCGTTTCGGTCTTCTGACAGGAGCGCGATGGGTAGGTCGGCGTGGTGACGCCCATGTCCTGCAGGAACGCGGTCCCCACCTGATGACGCAGGCTCAGTTTGGAAGCCTTCCAGCCAAAGCGTCCCAATTGCACCGCGCCAGTCTCGGGGTTCTTGATCCAGTTGGGCTGACCGCGCACGCCATCGCCGTCCGCGTCATTTTCATCCACGCCCGCTAGAATCGTCGCCTCTGAAACGGCTTCCAGCAACCCCATGCCGATAACCTGCGGCGCCTGGCGTACGGAGTACAGTTCTGGCGTCGGTCCCTGGAAGGTGTAGTAAGGTTTGCGCAATTCAACCACTTCACCGCCATTCAGTTCCTTTGTGGTCACTTCATAGTGGCTGAGATTGACGGCGTAATTCTCCTGCCCGGCGTCTTTGGATTTCTGCAGTACATTGAAGCCATAGAATGAATCAGGCGCTGCGCCGTCCTGAGAGCCAAACGCCGCCGTCAGCACCGAATAGCCTTCCAACGCCTGTCCCGCCTGAGCGGGTTGGCTGCGGCCATTGCTCTGGTGACAGCCGATGCAGCTCTCGTTGTTGTAACGGGGTCCCAACTCGCCGACATGCGCGCTGAACACCGGGTTGGTGTCGGAGAATTCAGAGTGTTTACCTGATGAGAATGAGGTGTGGAACAGGCGTCGTCCTTCTACAAAGCGCTGGCTGTTCTCGATGCCGATGTTGTTGGCCATCTGCTGAAACATCCGATGGGGTTCTTCGGAGTAGTTGTAGGACACACTCGCCTGACCGCCCAACAGGGTGTCCGGCGGCAGCGGTTCAGAATCCAGATTAGGAGCGATTCCGTACCAGGGACGCATGCCCTTGCCCACCACATAGAGCTGCTCAAAGGAGTAATAGCGCTCTCCGCCGCCGTCGATCACCGGCGTCAGCAAACGCGGCGCCGGAGCCAGCTCGATCTTGTCGCCAACCTTCAATGGGCTGTGCGGCGAGGTGCGCCAGTTGGAATTAAAATCCATCATGCATTCGCGCTTACCAGCGTGACAGATGGGCTGCCCTCCCTCATTGGGATTGTTGAAGCCGTAGTTGAGGGACCAGCCGAAGTCTTTCACGTTCGGATTTTCGATGTTGCGGAACAAGCTGAAGGTCGTGCCGCGGAAGGTATTGGCGTTCACATGCAGCCAGACTTCAATTTTATCGCCGCCGGCGGGAACCGAGTCGCGAATCTCCAATCCGAAGGTGCGGTTCTGGAAGTAGAAAGGCGGGAACGTGAGATAACGCCCCGGCCCCTGATCCGGCGCATCCCAGGGCTCACCCCGTTCACGGGCGTGGCGCTCGGTGGGTCGGGCGCCCATCAGGGTGACCAGCGTACCGTCCGCATCCACATACTGAATCCGTTCCAGCACCTCCGTGCCTTTGGGATACAGCGGTGCGAAGGCGGCGGGCAGGTTATCCGGCAAATCGGGTTCATCCGGCTCGTCGGGACCGTTTGGATCACCGGGCCCGTCAGGTTCATCAGGATCGTCCGGCCCTGACAGCGGCGTTCCGTAGACCTCCAGGTCGAAAATGGAATATCCCCAGGCATTGCCGCGGCTGCGCTGGGTGGCGAAGATTCGCACGTAGCGATAGTCCCCACTGACATCCACCGTATCGGTGCGATCGCCAAACACGCCGCCGCTCTGGGCGGAAAGCGTGGTCCAGTTTTCGTTATCGTTGGAGCCCTGGATTTCGTAGGTTTCCGGGTTCGCCGCCTCCCAGTCGATAACGACCTGCTCCAGGCTGCTCGCCCGCCCCAGATCCACGGTCAGCCAACTGGGCGACACGCCATGATTGGATTCCCAGCGGGACCGGCTGTCCGCATCCACGGCCAACCTCGCCTGGCGCAGCTCCGTGCTGGCGAACGTGTTTTTACCCGCCGCCAGATTGACGGCGGCCTGCGCGGCGGGAAATGACGACGCCGCAGCGGCGACGCCGATAAGTGTTCTGGCGAGCTTGCGCCGAAGCGCATTGTGGCACGAATCATTCGTATACATATTGACCTCCTTTTAACGCTCCCGTTCTTTGTTTTTTTCTAAGTTGTCTGAGTCTGGGCATAAAAAATTCACAGCGGTAGTTAAGTGATAGCCGAACAAGTGACAACGCTTTCATTTAGATCTCAAGCGATACAAAAAACAAATACAATACCGGCTTAAATTAATATATTTTTGGCATCTCTTGCGTCGCCAGTCAGTATTTGAACGCCCTAGACATGAAAACGCTTGCACAAGACAAAGCTAACAACCCGCCATATCTCAAACTATCGCCCGAACGGACGAGATAGCGGAAGTCTCACGGCCAATAAGCCACTGATCTTAAAAGGACAAATGACACTTACTCAGCTATTGCATTCTTCATCACCCTACAAAAATGTAATGCGAAGAACTGGCCGGCGAACGGTTTATAAATCGCATTATTTAAAGCCTGAAATTAATCGCCATGAGAAATTAACTAGACTCAACAAAACAGGACAAAATGTTTCGTTGATAGATGCAAGGAAAAGAAAGGAAAAAATATGTGGAATGAACTGGAAAGAGTGATGGCCTCACTCAGAAATACAACGCCTCTGTATACCACGCCCTACTTTGTAGATATCCCCGGCTCTACGTCGAAGGGCCAGCGCGCCATCAAAATTGTGGCCTCGGAATCACCGCTTCGTTTCAATTTTGTGCTGGGCGATGGCGCCAACTCCAGAACCGTAAAGTGGTTGCCATGGGAGGAAGGCGGCGTCACCAAATTGAAGCTGAACCGGGAAGGCGCCGACTATTGGTTCGTCACCGCCGCGTTGTCCGGTTGCTCTGTTGGTTTTGATCGTAACAAAGGCGAAGTCTTTCACCTCAACGGCGGCTACAGCGATATTCCCGCCGACTTACGCCAGACCAGCGACTTCCTGTGTCCCCTGCAAAGCGCCACCGGATTAACCCTGGACGCCTGGGCGCAAGGAGCCGGCGTGCGCTCCAATACGAACAGCAATATCACCCAATACGGCTCCATAAGACGCAAAGACGCCGTCCCCGCCCGCCCGGCAAAAACCACTGGTCCCGCATTCTTGCGCAGAGCCCGCCCAGCCGAACCCGCCAAATACATGACCGACATCGCCCGCGCCACCGTCATCGGCCGGGTAAGCGGCGGAACCCTCACCCTCGCCTACCAGGACATCTCCGAACAAGGCAAACAACTTTACCCCTGGTATGAAATCACAACGGCCGTGTTGGCCTAACGGAGAGAGCGGCAGGAGCATTTGAGCAAGTCGGATTGGCAAAGCGCTATCCGGCTTCTTGCTCTCCCATAACGCTAGTGTCGGAAGGCGCTGCGCTTTTCCAACCTACCTAGCTATAGGTTGTTCCTTCATTGTAGGTTGGATAAGCGCAGCGCCATCCAACAAACCGCCACTGCCATTGAGTGGGCATGGGTGAGCTAGAGCCATGCCTCTGCAATCCCAAAAACTGGTAAAAAATAGCAACTTCGCCAATGAAAACAGGTTGCTGTAGCTGTTACATGTGGGTATAAGGTTCCTCACGTCAGCCTAGACGAACTTAATGGCATGCTGATGAAGTATCAGACTCAACGTTGGGATTCTGCGCGAACAGGTATGAAGTAATGGAGATTAAGTTTTGCTCACAGTGTGGTGAAACTATGAGATGGCGATCACCCGAGGGAGATAATCGCAACCGCTTTATTTGTGATAAATGTAATTTTATCCACTATCAAAACCCTAACATCGTCGCTGGTTGCATTGTTTACAAAGAAGACTCCGTACTACTTTGCAAAAGAGCTATAGAACCTCGGGCCGGGCTTTGGACTCTACCCGCAGGCTTTATGGAAAATGGAGAAACGACGAGGCATGCAGCCGAGAGAGAGACCTTTGAGGAGACTGGAGCAAGAATCTCCGCCGAAGAGCTTTTCGCAATTACAAACTCGCCTCATGCAAATCACGTCAATATCTTTTACCTCGCAAAGCTAAAAGACAGTCGCTTCCATCCAACTAGCGAAAGCTCAGAAGTTCAACTATTCAAAAAAAGCGATATTCCTTTGGATAACATTGCGTTTCATACAGTTAAGGTTGTACTAGAGCTTTTCTTCCGTGATGTGGAACGAGGAAATTTCAGCCTACATGAAATAGATTTTTAATTATTTAATACCTTGCCAGTCGCAAGGAACATTCTCCTGGACATAACCAAATAATATTCTAGGCAAGGTCTCCAGACTAAACGCCGCAATTAAAATTCAAATGTAGGTTGGATAAGCGCAGCGCCATCCGGTTACGCATTCCACAAGGGCGCCTACCGTCTCTTTATAAGAGTCCTTAGACTGGAAACGCGTAAATTTATCTGCCGACACAGAATAAATTTACACATAAACATACATCCACCTATTAATAATCTGTAACTTTCATACTACAAATACCAATACGAGAAAGCACTAATAAGATCCGTACTGCTCATGCGGCAAGGATGACCAGAAATTTGCCAGAAGACTAAAGGTAGGGTTATTTGCCTTCTCTGCTAACTTTAACATCGCTTTTTTCGCATCAGAAAACCTCCAGCCATTAGAGTTCAAACTCATCCAGGCTCCTGCAAAATTAGAGTCTTCCAACAGTTGGTAAAATAAAGGCTCCTGATCATCTGTTTTTAACCAGTATGGGGACTCTTCCAGCGTCGAGACTTGTGGCTTCAGATTTTCATCAAACTCTGTTAAGCATGTTT
The DNA here is from genome assembly GCF_029813005.1 of Hahella sp. CR1. Taxonomy (NCBI): domain Bacteria; kingdom Pseudomonadati; phylum Pseudomonadota; class Gammaproteobacteria; order Oceanospirillales; family Hahellaceae; genus Hahella; species Hahella sp. CR1. The sequence goes on along the minus strand of NZ_JAPELK010000006.1, from coordinate 247,197 downwards.
TTGTCAGCAATTCTTTGGAAAAAATCATATTTTTATTCGGGAAATCACCTTTATAACCTGAAGAATCAAGATGAAAAGGAGGGTTTCTTTTGAATACGTCCAGCCGCATCAAACAAGCTTTATCGTCACCATAATCTTCATAAAGCTCATTTAGCTCATCGAGCCCTTGAATAGAAATAGCAGAAGCTATATGTCTTAATTCATCGCTTACTCCATCTTCAGAGACGATATCATCAAAACAAGCCAGATATAGTAGCTGGTCTAGAGATCTAGCTATCTCGCTGTGCAAGTATTCAACCTGAGGACGCTCAATAACGATGGTTGTTGACCGACGGCAAAACCAATGCTTCCAATAACCAACCATCCGTCCGTTATCTCGCCACAAGGGTATTAACCCTGGTAAAAACCCATAAAGCTCCGGGTTTTGCTCAACAAAAAACGGCAATGCTATATCGCCAGCTGCAATTTCAGAAGCAAGCAATGGGAATCCCATATTTATTAACAACGATTTGTAATCCATTACGCCACTTTCAAATGCAATTCACAGCCAGGCAGACTCTGTCGAATATACGCTGCTGTATCTTCTTTAATTTTTGTTCTGGTAACGTCTAAATATTCTAGTCCTTTCAGGTTTGCCAGCTTAATAATACCAAGGTCAGTTAGGCTTCCGCTAAGTATTTGGAGCTCTTTCAAACTAGAAATCATGGCAATATCGCTCATAGCTTCATCGACCAAGTCATTCCCAGTCAATTTTAAAACAGATAAATATTTAAAGTCATTTAAGTATTTAATAGAGGCATCAGAAATTGGAACTCCCATCAAGTGAATCTCTTTCAACTTAAGATCTGATAGGCTATCTAGGAAGCTACCGTCAACCTTTTCGCATGAGACAAGCTTGATAACCCTTATATCATGTAAGAATCTTAATTTTCGTAGCAATTCATCTGTCAGCCTTGAATTAAAAGGGTTTGTTCCATCGTAAAAAATCATGTCATAACTAGAGATATAGGCCGCCCCATATTTCTCCAGTTCTGACAACACCCAATCTCTATAATCAACCATATTTAATCCCTCAGCTATTCAAGAATCTCAAACCTTAAACACTCTAACCGCCCAGGTTTAAGTTCTTCCGGGAGCCAATTCGAGAGCCGCGTAAGTTATTCATCAGCGGCATTCATCCAGGGGTAGCAACTCATATTGGAAACTCCTTATTTGATTGACTGTTTCTGCCGAGCATCGCCGTGGAACGAGATATCGTAAAGTAAACGTAGGTTGGATAAGCGTAGCGCCATCCGACAGCTGAATCCACGTAACCTCATTTGTTGGAAGGCGCTGCGCTTTTCCAACCTACGACCCTTCAATATGTACCTCCTATCTGGCTCGATGCACAACGCCCCGGATCGCCCAGGCTTTCGCTTTTAAGGGGATGGTTCCATCTGGCTGTATGGGGAGTGTTTCTCTTAATTTGTCCGCTATGGCGTTTCTTAGATCGTCTGAGAGGGAGGCGATGTAAGTGGGGGCGGGTCCGGTTGCGCCGAGGAAGGGAAGCCAGTAGTCGTCGAAGTGGGTGAAGAGGGTGGGTATTTCCACGGCTTCGCATTGGATGTCATCAAGGCCGGATTTGGTGAACAGTTCGATGAGTTTCTCGGGATGACAGAGAGGAAAGCGATAGCCTTCGTCCAGTTCTTTCGCGGCGTGATCTTGCGCTGTCGCCGCATCCCAGAAGTAGCGTAGAAACTCCAATCCCTGAGCGTAGTCTCATACGCAGGCGGAGACGATAGCGCTTGGGGCGGCGATGGTCTGCATTTCGCGAATAGCGGCGTCTGTATCCGGGAAAAAGTTCAGTGCAAACATAGACGCGACGCAGTCAAATCCTTCGGGACGATGTGGCAGATTCCCTACTCCCGCCGCTGTAAATGACGCCGGCATCTTCAACGTCTGTTCTCGGGCGAATGCGATAAAGGGTTCTGCGGGATCGCAGCCAATGACAGAGGCAGATTGCGCGGCATTGCAAATCGCACGGGTCAGCGCTCCCGTACCGCAGCCTACATCCAGCCAGTGCAGTCCAGGCGGCGCATTCAGCCAGGACACGTATTCTAAGGCGATGCGTCGGCTCCAACGCCCCATGAATGCTTCATAGCTCGACGCCGCCGCCCATTTGTCATCCGTATTCGCCATGGCTTTCACGCCTCACGCAGCATTTCAAGGTCGCCCCAAGATGTCCCCGCAACGAAGCAGGCCGTTTCACGTTAAGACTCGCTGGAGTTGTCCACCAGATCACCCACTACTTGGGAGACGTATTCCGCGCCTTTGAAAATTTCCTCGATGATTCGGGAGGCTTCCGCGATCAGGTCCGCGTTCTTGCCGGCCTGTTTCGTCACTTCGACCATGCTGTCGCCCGCCTGCAGCACCAGTTGGTTATTGCGATCCACCATCTGGTTGATTTCCTCCGTCGATTTGGTCGTTCTGCCCGCCAGAGATCGCACTTCATCCGCCACCACGGCGAAGCCCCGGCCATGCTCCCCCGCTCGCGCGGCTTCGATAGCGGCGTTGAGGGCCAGCAGGTTGGTCTGTTCCGCGATGGATTTGATGGTGGTGACAATATTGGAGATCTGGTTGGACTGCTCATTCAGATCCTCGACGAGTTTGGCTGAACGTCCGATATCCGTGGAAATCTTCTCGGAGTTGGCCAGGTTTTCCTTGAGGATGCGCGCGCCTTTCTGGGAGACCTGCGCGGTTTCCACGGAAGTGCTGTGGGCGACTTCAGCGGCTTTCTGAACCGCTAACTGGCGTTCAATTCTTTCCGTCACGTCGCTGGCGACCTTGGTGATTTTGACCACCTTGCCCCTATGATCGAATACGGGGTTATAGGTCGCTTCTATCCAGACGGAACGCCCCTGCTTGCTGATGCGGAGGAACAAGCCGTTTTTGATTTCGCCGTTCGCCAGCTCGCGCCAGAAATTGGGATTTTCTCTGTAGAAGTCGTCCGGGCAGAATATCTCATGGTGCTTGCCCTTGATTTCCTTCAGGTCGCTATAGCCTAACGCTCTGATGAAGTTTTTATTGGCGTTCAATATAGTCCCGTCCGGCTTGAACTCAATGACTGCGTTAGAGCGATCGATAGCCTTGATCAAAGCCTGATTATGCGCGGACTGCTCATGATCTTTGGTGACGTCGTTGGCCACCTTCATGACGCGCATTACCTGTCCGTCCTGAACGATAGGAATGTAAGTCGCTTCCAGCCACACGTCCGAACCGTTCTTGTGGCGGCGCCTGAATGTCCCCCGCTTGGGAACGCCCTTGGCCAGATCCGCCCAGAACTGGCGATATTCCGGGCTATCGACAACGTCCTCTGCGCAGAAAATGCGATGATGTCGCCCAATGATCTCGTCCAGCTTATATCCAACACTCGCCAGAAACAGTTCGCTGGCGTCCAGAACCTCCCCGACGGGCGTGAAATAAATGGTGGCGCAGGACTTCGCGATACTGCCCAGTTCAGCTTGCAACGCTTTGGCTAGATTGTGGGCGTCGTGTTGTTGCTGTTTGTTTTTCTTGGTTGAGAACATATAACGCCATACCTCAAATGATTGACCTATCGTTCAGTTTGTATGCAACGGCGGACACTTCAATCATAGAACAAACCGTCGTCTTTGGTAGGCCGCCCATTCGCGCAGGCCGGGTGAGCGGGGCCAACGGCGAAACTCTTTCTGTGAGCCGTACAGTATTTATACGAGGCGCTGTGGTGTGCGGACCTTCGCTGTTGGAAGGCGCTGCGCTTTTCCAACCTACCTGGCTATAGGTCGTTTCTTCTTTGTAGGTTGGATAAGCGCAGCGCCATCCAACAAGCGGCTATCCAACAAGCAGTCCCTCAACAAACTGCCACCCAACAAACCGCCGCCCATCTGCGTCCCGCATTCGCAATTGCCGGCGGGTTCGGCGTACACTCCCTGTCATATTGTCCGTGGCCGTTCAATGGCTTGCAGCCGGAAACCGAGGAGAATCAGGTATGTACGTAGGCGTGGATTGTGGGACTCAGGGAACCAAAGTGGTGGTGCTGGACCCGGAGCGGGAAGTCATCCTGGGAGAGGGTTACGCGCCTCATGCGCTGATCAGCGACGCCAATGGCCGCCGTGAGCAGCATCCCGACTGGTGGACCCAAGCCTTCGTCGACAGCTACCGGCAGGCGCTTGAGCGCTCTGGCGTCAACAGTCGTCATATTCGCGCTATCGGCGTATCCGGACAGCAGCACGGACTGGTGGCGTTGGACTCTCATGGTGAGGTGATTCGGCCAGCGAAGCTGTGGTGCGATACGGAAACCGCGCCACAGAACGCGGCGCTGCTGGATCAGATGGGCGGCGAGCAAGGCTCTCTCGAACTGCTGGGACTGACGCTCGCCACCGGCTACACCCTCTCCAAGCTGCTCTGGCTGCGTCAACATGAGCCGGACGCTTTTCAACGTATCGCCCATATTCTGCTGCCTCACGACTACCTCAACTACTGGCTGACCGGCGAGATCGCCGCCGAATACGGCGACAGCTCGGGGACCGGGTATTTCGATATCCGCGCTCGGCGCTGGGTCCCGGAAGCCCTCGAACTCATCGCCCCCGATGGACGCCTGGTCAGCGCCTTGCCGCCGTTACTGCAGGCGCAGCAACCCGTAGGCAAGGTCAGCCCCGCCATCGCCCGCTTGCTGGGTCTGTCGGATAACGTGTTGGTGGCCAGCGGAGGCGGCGACAACATGATGGGCGCCATTGGCACAGGCAATATAGATGAAGGAGTGGTGACCCTCAGCCTGGGCACTTCCGGCGCGCTTTACGCCCATTCAAACCGGCCGCCAAAACAAGGACACCCATCCCTGGCGGCGTTCTGCTCCTCCAGCGACGGCTGGCTGCCCCTGATATGCACCATGAATCTGACGGCGGTGGTTAATCAGGTGCGAGGTCTGTTCGGCTACGATCTGGACCGCTTCAACCAGGAAGCGGCGCAAGCGCCCATCGGGTCTCAGGGCGTCACCCTGCTGCCGTTTCTCAATGGCGAGCGCGTGCCGCCGCTTCCCGATGCGACAGGCAGCTTATTGGGCCTGAATATGCAGAACCTGCAACCCGCCAATGTTTGCCGCGCCGCGCTGGAAGGGGTCACCTTTGGGCTGCGTTACGGTTTGGACCTTTTGCGGACATCCGGCATCCATTGCCAGGAAATCAGATTGATCGGGGGCGGCTCGAAAAGCCGGTTATGGCGTCAAATGGTGGCGGACATGATGAACGCCCGCGTCATTTGCCCCCAGGTTGGCGAAAGTGCGGCATTGGGCGGAGCGATTCAGGCGGCCTGGTGTGACGCGCACGCCCAGGGCGACGGCATCCGTCTGCATGACCTGTGCCGGCGCTTTGTGAAACTGGATGAAGGCGCCGCCGTATCGCCAACACGGGAAGCCGTCGAGACATACGAAAACGCTTATAAGTTGTACAGAACAAGGTTGACGACTATACACCCAATCACCTAACCACCAGTTTCATTCATACTTTAAGTTTCATGCTTATCTATCTGTTTATAAAGCAGTTATCTTCCAACTTTGAATTGTCGCCGTTTCATCATTCCGCTATGCTTGCTCTTTCCCTTTTGCGAAGGCAAGCATAGCCATTGGGGCGCTTAACCCCGCCCAATCACCGTTCCCGCGCATGGATAAGGAGTATTTATGCCATTTGATGAAAAATCGTACTGGGAGCATTGGGCGCTATAGCGCTTTCCTCTCACTCCTAACTTTATACAAAACATTAAGTATCAATCTTATGTTATTGTTTTTTAAATACAAACCAAACATAACCGTTACCCAAAGCCATGTCCGCTCCCGACTTTCCAGCTTTCCCCCTCTTTGACGCCCACCGCGAGTTCGTCAAGCTCCCTCTCGGCCTCGCCATGCTGGACGACTACCCGGACAGCAGGCAATTTCTCGCTCGGCTTAAGGAAACCATTCCCGGCGTCAACGAGGACTTCATCAGCGCCCAGCGTTTTCTGAAGAGCTATTCCCGTAAAAGCGAGAAGACTTTCACCAGTTTCCGCAATGAGGTGGAGCGTTATCTGTTGTGGGCCTGGACGGTGGAAGGCAAAGCGGTGTCCCAGCTTCGTCGCTCTCATATCGAGAATTACTTTGACTTTCTGCATGCTCCGCCAACAGGCTGGATTGGCTCCGGCAGCGTGCGCCGTTTTGAGTTTATTGGCGGACAGGGCCTGTTTCGCAGCAATCCGCTGTGGCGGCCTTTCGTGATAAGGGAGGCGGCGCGTTCGACCAACGATTCCAAGCCGGACAGCAAAGACGCCGTCGCTTCGGCGAAGAACGATAAGAAGGACAAAAAGGACATTCTGCAGCCGGAAAAGAAAGGTTACCGCCTGAGCAACAGCGCCACCGCCCTGGCCTATTCCGCCATCAGCGTGTTTTATGATCATCTGGTGCAGGAGGACATCGTTCTCGGCAATCCTATCCCCGGTATCCGCAAAGCCTCGCCCTACCTGATCAAGGACGCGCAGGTGAAACAGATCAAGCGCCTGTCTGAATTGCAATGGGAGTATGTGCTGGAAACCCTGAAGGAAAAAGCCGAGGAGCAGCCAAGCTATGAGCGCACTATCTTCATTATCGCCTGCCTGAAATCTCTGTACCTGCGTATCTCCGAACTCTCCGACCGCCCTAAATGGACACCCATGTGGGAGCATGTGTGGAAGGACCATGACGGTAACTGGTGGTTCAAAGCCTTCGGCAAAGGCCTCAAGATCCGCGATGTCTCTGTTTCCAGCGCCATGTGGGAGTACATCCGTCGCTACCGCGAGCATCGCGGCCTCACTGCGTCGCCTTCCCCCGGCGACAAGGAGCCGTTGCTACAGAAAATGCGCGGCGGCGGCGGGCTCACCAGTCGACAGATCGCCCGTTTGGTACGGGAGGCCTTTGAGCTGGCCTATCACCGTATGATGAAAGACGGCTTTGAAAATGACGCCGAGGAGCTGCGCAAAGCCACCACCCACTGGCTGCGTCACACTGGCGCCTCTCAGGACATCGCCAACCGTCCGCTCAAACACATGGCGGACGACCTCGGTCACGCCAGCATGGGAACGACCGACCGGGTGTATATTCAGTCCGACATGAAAGAGCGAGCCGCCACCGGCCGCTCGCGCAAGGTTTAGAGGCCTCTATTTCAAGGCCTCAGAACATATCTGGCTTAATTGCTCTTGCTGACCTTGAACCAGTTGATGTTCCAGCCCCCGGACAGCGCCTTGATACCGAATTGCAATTGTCCGGCGGGCAGGTTCACTTTGTGCTGCACCGTACGCCAGTTCTGCCAGGCTCCGGTGGCGGGAATGGACAGGCTGCCATAGACCGGACTGCCTCCGGCTTTCTCCAGTTGCAGTCTGCCGCCGCCATTCAGGCTGGCTACCCGGTATTCCACAGTGTAAGTTCCCGCCTGTGGAATGTTCACCGCCGCGTAGGACATCCAGTCATTGGCGTCGATATAACCGACATTCTGGCCGCCGCCCGCGTCGGTGGTGGGCTCCACCTGCACGCCGCTCATATAGGTGTAGTTCTCCGCCTGAACGGTGATGCCGCCAGGGGTCGGGGGGTTACCGCCGTCGACAGTCTCCCAGATGGTTTTCATCAAAGAGGTATCGTCACGGGTATCCTGGGAAATTTCCCAGAACATGACGCCGCCCGCTTCGGATAGCGCCAGCTCGGTCTTCGCCCGGATAGTCGGCTGCCCGTTATAGTCGAGGCCGCCAGCGTCATCCCGTTGCGCCGCGCCGGCGCCGTAGCGGGCGATCACGTCTTTATAGGCCACCCAGTCTTTATGGGAATAAAACGGCACGCCCAGCACCGCTTTGTGCTGAGGCAGGCCTTCGTTGAATTTCCAGTGAGTCAGCGCGTTCTGTGCGTGTTGATAGGTGGAATGCGGATAACCCAGGTCATACACCATCAGGTTGAGGAAATCGACGCTGTTGATGACGTCTGCGTCTACGCTGCCGGGGAAGTCCGACGCAGTGACCGCCGCAGTCAGAATCTTGTTGCGGCTGTGCAGCGCCGCGCCCAATTCCCGCATCAGAATTTTGAAGTTATTGGCTTCGGCGCCGGCTTCCGGGTATTCCCAGTCCAGATCTACGCCATCCAGGCCGTAGGCGTCCACCATGTTCATCAGGTTGCGGATAAAGTTGGCGCGACTGCCGCTGTTGCCGGACAGCGCGGCGAAAGCGGAATCATCGCCGTTATTCCATCCGCCCACGGCGATCTGCACTTTCACCCCGGCGCCATGGGCGCGCTGCACCAGCGTGCGCAAGCGCTGCTCCCCGCCTTCCAGAGGCTGCAAGCCGCCATTGGCGGTGGGTATGGCGAAGGAATAGTTGATGTGGGTGACTTTATCGTAGGGGATGCTGTTTACGTCCCCCTGCCAGGTTGGAAAGTATCCCACAACTTTGAATTCAGCCATCGCCGGCGCGGCGATCATGGCGGTGGTCAGCGCGACTGCCGATACAATGTGTTTGAGCTTGATAGCCATAATTATCACCTGTCCTTTTAAGGTCATGTTTGTCGTGCTGGTCGGATGGAAGGCGCTTGCGGCGTATTTTTCGGTTTTAGTATTAGCTTTTGATTTCTGCTGATCGCCCGAGTTTATTGAGAGAGCGACAATGCAAGCGCTTTCATAACATACTCAATCATTACGGATAAGGTAATCACTCAAAAAGCCTATAACCGGCATAAGTCAGGCTCGTTTCACCGGTATTTGCAGATCCCCTTCTGACAAATAAAAGACGCTTAAAGCATCAAAAGATCCAGCGGGAAAAATGCGTAATTCTTTCAACAGTTTTTGCAAGGCTTACGCTCGGACCTTTTGTAACCGGTTCTTTTTACTGACAAAAAAAACACCCAATGCGGCCCTCACCCCTTTGAGTTCAAGGTTTGTAAGAGGTTGGCCCAGCGTTTGCTCAAGCCTTATTGACAGTATGAGTAGTAAACCTTCAAACAGGATATTGATTAGAGGAAATAACCATGAGCGACGTAATTACAGGTATGTTTAAAGTTCCCACTAACGCCAGCGCGGCGATTCATATGTTGGAATACAAAGGGATCAAGTCAGATGACATCTCACTGGTGACCAACAGCAACTTCACCAAAGACAGCTTCGCCCTGACCGAGCACAGCAAACTGCCGGAAGGCGTGGCGGTTGGCGCGACCACCGGGGGCGTACTGGCGGCGGTGGCAGGCGGCCTGACCGCAGTGGGCGCGGTCGCTACAGCGGGCGCAGGCCTGTTAGCGGCGGGCCCCTTTGTCGCTGCTCTGGCAGCGGGCGGAGCCGGCGGCGCTGTGGGCGGCCTGATCGGCGGAGCCATCGGCCTGGCGATCCCTGAGCACGAGATAAAATACTATGAAGACGCCATCAAAAAAGGCGCTGTCCTGGTCGGCGTCCGCTACACCAGCGACACCAAGGACATGATCAAAGACGTGTTCAAACAATTTGATGCGGACAAAATAGCCACCGCATAAGCGCACGGCACACAGGCTTTTGGGAATTTCTTGAGGTCTGTGTGCGCTTTTTTACTGTCATTTCATCAAATAGCCCCCCATATTCAACACATCTTTCGCCTCTCTCCTTAAACCATAATTGACAGCATTTGCGGTTGGCGGCTCGATCAGTTAAACAAGCAAAAATCAAAAGACGCTACTTTCATACAAAGAAAACAAATAGAAATAGGGTACCCTATTGATATTACTTTCTTAGATCAGGAAATAGTTATGAGCCTACATACAGGCCTTCTCATGATTAAGGGCGACGGATTTAGCCTACCCTCGATATTTGAACATTTCGACTATGCGGCCAATGAAGCCCCACATAAAGCAGGCACGTTGGAGGCGGCTGGCGATTATGTAAAAAGCCACCACTCTCATGCCCCTGAAAAAAACTATTTATAAAGAAGTCGCCTCAATAAACGGCTGGACAGTCATTTTGGACTCAGATTTATGCATGACCGAGGACACAGATAGAATCAGGTCTATTAGTGAGAAACTAAATACGCCTGTTTTCTCTATGGTATGCGAAAGCGTCTCTGGTACTTATGGCTTTTCATATACTGACCAGGGTGTTCACAGATCCTACTGTTTGGAAGGCGGAACCATTATTGAAGATATAGGCCAACCTATCCCACAAGAACGTGATATCAAACTAACGGAACTATTCGAGACTGACGTTATAGGCTTATTGAGCCGAATAGGCGTTTCAAGTTTGGACATTCAGAACCACTCAGACTTTGAAGTGTGGGAACTTGAATATACAAACCCTCTGGAAGAAAACCATCTTCATACCTCCCTTCCCTCAAGCAAAAATCCTTGGTGGAAGTTTTGGAAAAATTGAAATATTCGCCGACTTGTTGTGCTGCGCCAATTCAAGAAAGCCCGCACAAACTATTAAAAGCCAGCCCAAATACTGGGCTGGCTAAAAGCTTTCTGAACGCCTTATCCGTCGCTTCTGCCCCAATACCGCAAGGCTCTGGCGCTGGTCAGGAAGTTTTCTATATCCGCTTTTTTTGACAGGCTGAACATGGCTTGGTCGCATTGGCGGCCGTTTAGCAATTGTTCCACTGTCTCTTGCAGATTACTGGAGTACGCGATGTATTTGCTGTGCCGGTACGCATCTTCGATGAAATGTCTGGCTGCTGGCGTCGTGGTGAACAGGCTCCGTTGTTCATCGCTGACAATCACTACGACGACGTCGTACAAAGCTGAGGGACCGCCTTCGTAGGTTTCGTCGCCGGTGATGACTTCGCCATCGCTTAATGTGGTTCCCTGAATGGCGGGAGTGATCAAGTCATAATCCGCGCCCTCTTTTTTAAGTAGACGCTTCAAGTTTTTCAGCAGCTTGTTATCGGCGCCGTTGGACAGAAAAACGCCAAACGTGCGCCCAGCCAGCGTCGGCTGTGAGCTTTTATTTATGCTCAACGCATCTGAAACAGGTAAGTCCATAATGGGTTTCCTGGCCGCCGGGGCCGGTTTAGGCAGAGTACTGATCCCTAATTTGCTGGCGACGTTTTTCGCCAGTCCCCGGTCAATATTAAGCAAGTGTGAGACCATTCTTTCCCGAATGTCGCTACGCTCCACCTTGCTTAATTCAAACAACAGGGCGTCAGCGATATGCGCCTGTTCCACGTCGGTTTGACTGCGGTAAAACTGGTTGGCCTGGCTGTAATGGTCACTGAAGGTTTCGCTGCGCTGTCGGACTTTCTCCCCCGTCATCGGTTCCGGATAGCTGACGTAGCCGGTTTCGCTATCCTCGCGCGGCCCGCCCTGCTCGCCTCCCCAGCTATTCGGCTCGTAGTTGGCGCGTCCCGCGCGGTTGTGCATGGCCATATGTCCATCCTGCATGAAGTTGTGCACCGGACACTTGGGCGCATTGATGGGGATATGGGTGAAGTTGGGCCCGCCCAGGCGTTTAAGTTGGGTGTCCAGATAAGAAAAATTGCGCCCCTGCAGTAGCGGATCGTTGCTTTGATCAATGCCGGGGACCAAATTCTGGGTGCAGAAGGCGACCTGTTCCGTTTCCGCAAAGAAGTTGTCGACCACCTTATTGAGCACCATTCTGCCGACAATTTTCACCGGAACCTGTTCTTCAGGAATCAGTTTGGTGGCGTCCAGCACGTCAAACTCAAACTGTTCGGCGAACGCCTCATCAAACAGCTGAACGCCCAGTTCCCAGGTCGGATAGTCGCCTGACTGAATCGCATTCCACATATCGCGCCGATGGTAATCCGGATCGGCGCCGTTAATACGCAGCGCTTCGTCCCAGGTTACCGACTGCATTCCCTGCGCCGGTTTCCAGTGAAACTTAACGAAGGTGGATTTGCCTGCGGCGTTAATAAAACGGAAGGTGTGCACGCCAAAGCCTTCCATAAAACGCAGGGATCGGGGAATGGTGCGGTCGGACATGATCCACATCACCATGTGCATACTTTCCGGGGTCAGGGAAATAAAGTCCCAGAAGTTGTCATGCGCCGTCTGCGCCTGCGGAAAGCCCCGGTCCGGCTCTGCTTTCGCCGCGTGAATCAGGTCGGGGAATTTCATCGCATCCTGAATGAAAAATACGGGAATATTGTTCCCCACCAGATCCCAGTTGCCTTCCTGGGTATAAAACTTCACGGCGAAGCCGCGCACATCGCGGGCCAGATCGGCGGAGCCTTTGTTGCCCGCCACCGTGGAGAAACGCGCGAACACCGGCGTCTTGAGCCCTTTGCGTTTGAACAGACTGGCGCAGGTCACGCCATCCAGGGTATCCAGCGTTTCAAAGTAACCGTGAGCGCCGAAACCCCGCGCATGGACTACCCGCTCAGGAATGCGTTCATGATCGAAATGAAACAGCTTTTCCCGCAGTTGCCGGTCTTCCAGCAAGCCCGGTCCGCGCGCGCCGCCGCGCAGAGAGTTCTGATTGTCGGCAATCGGCGTCCCTTGCGGTGACCTGAGCACAGGCGCACTCCGGGACTCTTGATGTATTTCTCCGCCCTTCCCTACATTTTCTTTGTAACTTTTACTTGCTTTAACGGATGTGGATTTTTTTATCGCCATGATCATTTTCCTGAATTCTGTCCCTAAGTACTGGAGTTGTAAGAAGTACGGGGGGTTGTAAGAACTTGGCGGTAACCTGTTGGAATGGTTAAACAAAACCGCCCTTAACTCACCATGAACAGGGGCAAGAACCGCACCAGGTCAGACAATGACTGGGCGGCGCAGGGAAATTGGCGCAGGAAGCTTGATAAAAAAGCGCCGCTAACACAGCGGCGCAAAAAGTGAGGTTCAATTCAACGCGGGATCAGACCGGCAGCCCGGCGCTGGCCACCCAGCCGGGGATGGTGGTGTGGTCGATGAGTCGTTTCACCTCGCGGTTCTTGGTGGCGAAGGCGAACACGTCGATGGTGTCGCGGCTGACGCAAGCGAGCACCGCGCCGGTCTGGTAACTCATCAGTTCGTCCTGCGTCAACTTGCCCAGGCTGTCCCATTTATAAAGCAGCTTGCCGCCTCTGGCCTTGAAGTATTCAGTCGGGTCCGCCAGCCTGCCGCCGCCCCGGTAGGCGTGCACCGCGTGCAGGTATCCCAGCGGTCCCCGGAACAGATAGAACACGCAGCCGGAGAAGCTGTCGGAATAGATATAGCCGGGCGCCTCCAGGTCGGCGAAGGTCGCCTGACGGTCGCGATACTTGATGTTCACCGCATCCGCCCCTTCCGGTCCCGGCACAGACTTCAGAAGCACTTCATTGTCGCCAAACTCCACTTTCGCGTGAGTGAAGTTGTCCATCATGCCGTCCCGTTGCGGGGCCTGAATGATTTGCTTGGACACCAGCTTTTCGTTGGCTGCGTTGTACCAGACCAGCCCGCCGTTGCGGATCACCTGGCCCACTCGTTCTGCATTAACAGTCATGCGTTATTTCCTTGAAAATTAAAACGTTCCACTTGGAGTTACCGCGTCTTGGGAACGACGCCGAGACTTCCGACAGGCGTCAGCGCCGCTAGTTCCCTTACCGCCTTCTGATCGTTCTTTTCCGGTTGCGACGATAGCCCGTGGTTTCTGCTAAGCTTCGCAAACAAAGTCAAAAAGCGACGGAAACGCTGAATTCGGAAAAGAGCGACGTCGACTCACCGGTTAGCGCCGTTGACCTTCGGCGGACCGTCATAGAATCGTCATATAGCTTCAATAGCCTTGTCGTATTTTTGGAATAGACCAGAAGAATCTTTGATGGAAAAGCAGATCGACAACCATTACCGCTACCTGCAACAGCACTTCAGCTATCTGATCCGCCAGCAAGCGCTCCTGCCCGGAGAGAAGCTGCCCTCTGAACGGGATATCGGGGAACGCTTCAATCTCACTCGCATGACCGTACGCCAGGGATTGCAGACACTGGAGGCCGAGGGATTGATCTATCGCCAGAATCGCCGCGGCTGGTTCGTCTCGCCGCCGGCGGTGGTGTACAACCCGGCGCGGCGGCAGAGTTTTATTGAGTACGTGTCCAGTCAGGGCTTTGAGCCCAGCACCGACCTGATCGGCGTCACCGTCAATCCTGCGGATGCGCGCATGGCGGAGCTGATGAAAGTCGACAAAGGCGCGCGCCTGTTGTTCTTGCAACGCCGCCGCTCCATTGACGGGCGTCCCGTGTTGATCGAGCACATCTATATCAACACGGCGCTGCTGCCCGGCATCGAAAAAGAAGACATGTCACAGTCTCTAACCCACCTGCTGCGCAGCAAGTATGGGCAGGCCTATCACAGCATGAACCTGACGTTTAAATCCACCGCCCTGCAGGAAGACGCCGCCCGCGAACTGGGCGCGGCGGCGGGCCTGCCCGGCCTCCATATCGAGCGCACCAACTACGACGCCTCCGGCCGGGTATTGGAGTTAGACTACGAATACTGGCGTCACGACGCTGTGACGATCCAAATTGACGTAATCGACTAATAATTCTGAAAAGCCAGCCGCCTCGCTATGGCGGCCAATCCCAGCACTGCCGCATCCATACGCCGGTTAATCATAAAGTTCTTAAAAACGTCACCTTTCTGCAACATTCAGTCGCTACCGTTGCTTCTGGTATAGACCAGAAGCAACCTCCAACCCTCACCAAGGAGACTGAAAATGACGTTGAAGTATCTGTTGAAGCGTGTGAGCGTCCTGGCCGGCGCAGCTCTGTGTTCCCTGGCGGCCCAGGCGGCGACCACTGAATTGACCGTATATACCGCAATCGAAGCGGAAGACTTAAAGAAATACGCGGCGCGCTTCAATGAAGAGCATCCGGACATCAAAATCAACTGGGTGAGGGATTCCACCGGCATCATCACCGCCAAACTGCTGGCGGAGAAAGAAAACCCGCAGGCGGACGTGGTCTGGGGCCTGGCCGCCACCAGCCTGATGCTGCTCAACGACGAAGGCATGCTGCAGTCCTACAAGCCCAAAGGCTATGACGCCCTCTCGCCAAAATTCCGCGATAACAATGCGGCGCCAGTATGGACCGGCATGGACGCCTGGATGGCGGCGGTGTGTTTCAACACCGTGGAAGCGGAAAAACTCAATCTTCCCAAGCCTACTTCCTGGAAAGACCTGACCAAGCCGGAATATCAGGGCCATATCATCATGCCTAACCCCAACTCCTCCGGCACCGGCTTCCTGGACGTAAGCAGCTGGCTGCAGATGTTCGGCGAAGAAAGAGGCTGGCAGTATATGAGCGACCTGCACCAGAACATCAGCCGCTACACCCACTCCGGCTCCAAACCCTGCAAAATGGCCGCCGCCGGCGAAACGCCCATCGGCATCTCCTTCGCCTTCCGCGCCGCAAAGTCCAAGAAAGACGGCGCGCCGCTGGACATCATCTTCCCACAGGAAGGCCTAGGCTGGGACATGGAAGCCACCGCCATCGTGAAAGGCTCCAAGAAAATGGACGCCGCCCAAACCCTGGTGGACTGGACCGTCTCCCGCAAAGCCAATGAAACCTACAACGAAGGCTACGCCGTCGTCGCCATGCCCGGCGTCGCCAAACCAGTGCAGTACTTCCCGGAAAACGCCGAAGCCCTGATGATCGACAACAACTTCACCTGGGCCGCCGCCAACCGCGAACGCATCCTGGCGGAATGGCAAAAACGCTTCGACGGCAAGAGCGAAGCCAAGTAGTCAGCGCTAATAGGACACCCACTTTAAGCACCAATACCGTTCGTCCTGATCCTGTCGAAGGACGGCCGGCAAACCCGGCCTAAAGTGGGTGTCCGTTTAATGATTTTGATGATGACTGCAGTTAGCAGGACACCCATAAGAGCGCTTCGACAGGCTCAGCGCGAACGGGTGAGCTTGGGATTGAGTTTTAGGGATAAAAGGCTGCTTGAAGCAGTGTTTTTAGTCGGACACCCACTTTAAACGCCCCTCCTCGTCCGTTCTGAGATTGGGGTTAAAAGTGGGTGTCCATTTAACACCGCCGTTCGTCCTGAGCCTGTCGAAGGACGGCCGACAAACCCGGCCTAAAGTGGGTGTCCGTTTAACGACTTTGATGATGACCGGAAGTTAGCAGGACACCCATAAGAGCGCTTCGACAGGCTCAGCGCGAACGGGTGAGTTTGGGATTGAGTTTTAGGGATAAACAGTTGTTTCGAGGGTGTGTTCTTAACCGGACACCCTCTTTAAACGCTCTCCCCGTTCGCGCTGAGTTTAGGAATAAAAGTGGGTGTCCATTTAACACCACCGCTCGTCCTGAGCCTGTCGAAGGACGGCCGACAAACCCGGCTTAAAGTGGATGTCCATTTAATGACTTTGATGATGACTGCAGTTAGCAGGACACCCATAAGAGCGCTTCGACAAGCTCAGCGCGAACGGGTGGGTTTGGGATTAAAAGTGGGTGTCCATTTAGCTTCAGCGGACGCCGGTTAAATTTTGATAGACAGAACAAGAGTAATTAAAGATGTCCAAGTCCCCCGCACCTTATCTGCAGCTGACCGATATCGATCAATATTTCGGCGATTTCCAGGCGTTGAAATCTGTTTCGCTGTCCGTGAATGAAGGCGAATTCGTCTGTTTTCTGGGACCTTCTGGCTGCGGTAAGACCAGTTTGCTGCGCATCATCGCTGGACTGGATGTCCTCAGTGCGGGACAAGTGACGCAGGGCGGACGGGACATCACTCACGCGCCGGTGAAAGCGCGGGATTTCGGCATTGTATTTCAATCCTATGCCCTGTTTCCCAATCTATCCGTAGCGGATAACGTCGGCTACGGCCTGAAGTCCCAAGGCGTGAAAGCGGATGAGCGTCGCCAGCGGGTGCGGGAGCTGCTGAGCGTAGTGGGCCTGGACGGCAGTGAAGAGAAATATCCTTCGCAACTGTCTGGCGGACAGCAGCAACGGGTCGCCCTCGCGCGGGCGTTGGCCACTTCTCCGGGTTTGCTGCTGCTTGATGAGCCCCTGTCTGCGCTGGACGCCCGCGTGCGAGCGCATTTGCGTCAGGAGATCAAACAGCTGCAGGCGCGGCTCGGCGTGACCACCATTATGGTCACCCATGATCAGGAGGAAGCGTTGACTATGGCGGACCGCATTGTGGTGATGAACCATGGCCGCATTGAGCAGGTCGGCTCCCCTCAGGATATCTATACCCATCCCCGCACGCCTTTTGTGGCGGAGTTTGTGGGAGAAATGAACTTTTTGCCGGGCCGCGTCGGCCCCAATCACTCACTGCAGGCGGGCCCGGTGACCTTGCAGTGCGCCCGCGCTGCGGATATGTCGGAGTCCTCCTCGGTCAAAATCGCTGTGCGTCCCGAGGATATCCGTCTGCGTCTGAACGGCGACCGCCACAATGTGCTCAGCGGTAGCGTGCTGGAAATCCAGTTTCTCGGTTCCCGGGTCCGTTCGCGTCTCGCCTTGGACAGCCAAAACGCGGTGTTGGTGGCGGATATTTCCATGAATGAGATGGCGGAGTTGGGATTGCGTCAGGGCCAGTCCGTGGAGTTTCAATTACCTCGTGATCGCCTGCGCCTGTTCGCGGAGGCGTCATGAGTAGAGCGACCATGAGCCTGCCAGCCCGCCCCCGCGTCATCCTGCCGTCCATCACACTACGTCGCAGCCGCGACGAATGGGCGCTTGGCGGCGCGATGCTGATTGGTCTGCTGGCTTTGCTGGCGGCGGTGGCCGCCCCCTTGTACGCCCTGCTGTCGAAAAGTCTGCAAAACCGGGCGGGGGATTTTATCGGCCTGGAAAACTTCATCGCCTACGCAAATACCCCCTCGCTGGTGGCGTCTATCGGCAACTCGCTGACGATCGCCTTATTGAGCACCGTCATCGTAATTACCCTGGCGTTCGTGGCGGCCTATTCGCTGACCCGCACTCGCTTGCCCGGCAAAGGCGCGTTCCGTATGGCGCTGGCGGCGCCGATCCTGGCGCCTTCGTTATTGCCCGCCATCAGTCTGGTGTATCTGTTCGGCAATCAGGGCGTTATCAAAACCTGGCTGTTAGGAGAAAGCATCTATGGTCCGATCGGCATTGTCATCGGCTCCTGTTTCTGGACCTTTCCCCATGCCCTGATGATTCTGGTGACGGCGCTGTCCAATACCGACGGACGCCTGTATGAATCCGCTTCCGCATTAGGCGCGTCGCCCATTCGCACGTTTTTTACTGTTACCCTGCCCGGCGCAAAATACGGCCTGATCAGCGCCGCCTTCGTGGTATTCACCCTGGTTATCACGGATTTCGGGGTGCCCAAGGTCATTGGCGGCCAATACAACATGCTCGCCACGGATATTTATAAGCAGGTGATCGGTCAGCAGAACTTTCAGATGGGCGCGGTGGTGAGCGTGATTTTATTGCTGCCGGCGATTCTTACTTTCCTGGCGGATCGCTGGGCGCAGCGACGCCAATCCGCTGCGCTGACCTCCAAAGCCGCGCCCTGGACGCCGCCTCGTCGTCCTTGGGCTGATAAGGGCTGCACGCTTTTTATGCTGCTGCTGACGGCGACCATCCTGGGCGTCATCGCCATGGCGGTCTACGCCTCACTGGTGACGTTCTGGCCCTATAACCTGAGTCTCTCGCTGAAGAACTATCAGTTCGACCTGATGGACGGCGGCGGTTGGGAGGCGTACTGGAACTCCATACGAATGGCGACCTATACCGCATTTTTCGGCGCTATTTTCATCTTTTTCAATGCCTATCTGGTGGAGAAGCTGCAAGGCTTCCGCCCCTTGCGCGCCCTGTTCCACTTTATCGCCATCCTGCCGCTGGCGGTGCCTGGCATGGCGCTGGGGCTGGCGTACATCTTTTTCTTCAACGCGCCGTCCAATCCATTGAATGGTCTGTACGCCACCATGGCGATCCTGGTGATCTGCACCATCGCGCACTTTTACACCGTCTGTCATCTCACTGCGGTGACCGCCCTGAAACAAATCGATCCGGAGTTCGAGGCCGTGTCCGCCTCGTTGAAGGCGCCGCAATTATTGACGTTCTGGCGCGTGTCTTTGCCGGTATGCCTGCCGGCGGTATTGGAGATAGGCGGTTATTTGTTCGTCAACGCCATGACCACCGTGTCCGCCGTCATCTTTCTGTATTCCCACAACACCATGCTGGCGTCCGTGTCCGTTCTGAACATGGACGACGCCGGGGACATTGCTCCTGCGGCGGCGATGGCGGTCATGATCATGCTGACCTGTCTGGTCGCCAAGCTTCTGCAATGGCTGCTGGGCGGACTGTTACTGCGTCGCACCCAGAAATGGCGCTGCGCCTGAAGACCGCGATGGCGTCCCCAGGATTTTCTCTTTCGTTTTTTGAGGGCTCATTAATGAACCAACCCAATTATTACCTGCTCACCCCCGGGCCAATCACCACCTCACGCACGGTAAAAGAAGCCATGCTGACGGACTGGGGCTCCTGGGATCAGGACTTCAATCAGGTCACCCAGACGGTGCGGGATAAGTTGCTGGCCGTCGCCAATTCCCAGGACACCCATGTTTGCGTACCTTTGCAGGGCAGCGGCACTTTCGCCGTGGAAGCGACCCTGGGAACTCTGCTTGGCCCGCAGGACAAGCTGCTGGTGCTGATGAACGGCGCCTATGGGCAACGCATCGCCAAAATCTGCGACTACCTCAAGCGCCCCTACGTCTGCATCGACACCGGCGACTACCTGCCTCCCGACCCGAACGCCATAGCGGAATTGCTGCGTCAGGACGCCAGCATTACCACCGTGGCGGTGGTGCACTGCGAGACCAGCTCCGGGATTTTGAATCCCGTGGAGGCCATCGCGGAAGTGGTCAACGCCGCCGGCCGCAAGTTGATCATCGACTCCATGAGCGCTTTTGGCGCCCTGCCCGCGGACGCCAGGCGACTGGGCTACGCCGCGCTGATTTCCTCCGCCAACAAATGCTTCGAAGGAGTTCCCGGCTTTGGCTTCGCGCTGATTCGCCGGGACCTGCTGGAACAGGCCAAAGGCAACGCTCACTCGCTGAGCATGGACCTCTATGACCAGTGGGCTTATATGGAGAAAACCGGCCAGTGGCGCTACACCCCGCCGACCCATACGGTGGCGGCGTTCGCTCAGGCGCTGCGGGAATATGAGATGGAAGGCGATGCTCCCGGACGTCTGGCCCGCTATACCCGTAACCGCGATCAACTCGTCGCCGGCATGCGCCAACTGGGTTTCCAGACCCTGCTGGAGGAACGCTGGCTGTCGCCCATCATCGTCACCTTTTTATCGCCTGACGATCCCAACTTTGATTTCAAACGCTTCTATCAGGAACTGAAGCGGCGGGGCTTCGTGATCTATCCGGGTAAACTGACCCAGACCGAAAGCTTCCGCATCGGCTGCATCGGCAAAATCGACACGCCGGAAGTGGCGCGCCTGCTGCAAGCCGTCAAAGACACCCTTATCGCTATGGAGATCTCACTGTCATGAGTTACGCCTATCAACGTTTCTACCGCGGCCCCATTGAAGCCGTTATTTTCGACTGGGCAGGCACCACCTACGATTTCGGCTCGATGGCGCCGATTCGCGCCTTTCAGAATCTGTTCGCCGAGCAAGAGATTCCCATCACCCTGGCGGAGGCCCGCGAGCCTATGGGGACGGAGAAGCGTGAGCACATCACGCGAATCCTGACCATGCCGCGAGTGCGCGAAGCCTGGAGAGAAAAATATGGCGCGCTGGCGAGCGAGGCGGACATTGATCGCCTGTATCACGCCTTCGTGCCCATGCAGATCGAGGCCATTCGCGAATGCGCCCGCCCTATCCCCGGCCTGATGGAAACCGTCGCCTGGCTGGAGCGACGCAATATCAAAATCGGCGCGAATACCGGCTATAACCGCGACATGCTGGACGTTCTGGCGGACATCGCCGCAGCCCAGGGCTATCGTCCCGCCAGCAATGTGTGCGCAACGGACGTCCCCAGAGGACGCCCTTATCCTCACATGAGCCTGAAGAACGCGTTGGAGCTGGGCGTCGGCGACGTGCGCGCCTGCATCAAAGTCGACGACACCCTGCCCGGCATCGAAGAAGGCCTGGCCGCAGGCATGTGGACCATCGGCGTCACCACCTCCGGCAATGAAGTCGGCTTAAGCCAGGAAGACTGGACCGCCCTGGACAGCGCCAGCAAAACTGTCTTGCGGGAACAGGCGCAAGAGCGTTTTCGTCGCGGCGGCGCTCACGTCATTATCGGCAGCGTGGCGGATCTGCCAGCCGCCGTTGAATATATCGAGCGCTGGCTGGCGCAAGGCCACGGCCCGGACACGACTGGTCTGGCGGGCGTCACCTTAACCGCAGCGGGAGTTTCCCTAAGGTGACATGGACGGCTTTGGTTTTGGTGCTGATTTCCGCTGTCGCCCATGCGGGCTGGAACTTCTACGGTAAGAAGTCCAGCCCCACCATCGCCTTTTTCTTTCTGGTGACCCTGTTTGGTTTTCTGCTGTTCGCGCCGATTCTGTTCGCGCATACACAGCTGATCGCCGCCTTTGACGCCCGGATTCTGTTGCTGTTGCTGGCGACTGGCTTGTGTCAGGCCGTGTATTTGAGCGCTCTGGCGGCGGCTTATCAAGCCGGGGATATGTCCATTGCGTACCCCATTGCGCGCTCGTCGCCGCTGATTATCGTCTGCCTGACCGCCTTCGCTCTCGGCCAACGCGACAGCATCAGCGCGCAGGCGATGGTCGGCGTGGCGTTGATTGTAGGTGGGTGTCTGTTTATCCCCATGACCCGTTTCCGCGACCTGCGCTGGTCCAACTACGGCAATCGCACCACCGCCTTCGCCCTGCTGGCGGCTCTGGCCACCGCCGGATACTCCATTGTCGACGACGCCGCCACCAGTCAGATGCGAGGACTGCTCGATCCCATCAGCGGACGGCCCTGGGCGGACCCGCTCCAGGTGTCTTTGGTCTACGTCACCTTGCAGTGCTTAAGCGCTGCGCTATGGATGTCCTTGTTGATCGCTGTCGTCAGCAAAGAACGGAAGCGCCTGAAGCCGTTACTGCGTCACTCTTTGATGCGTTGCGCGGGTACCGCCGCATTTATGACGGGGGCCTATGCGCTGGTGATTCTGGCTATGGCGTTCGCCAGCAACGTCAGCTACGTGGTGGCGTTTCGTCAAGTCAGCATTCCCTTGGGCGTGCTAATGGCGGTAGTGGGGTTCAAGGAAAAACTCTATCCCCCCAAAGTCACGGGCGTCTTCACCACCGTATGCGGGCTGGTCGCCGTGGCGCTTGGGTAGGGTCTGTTAACGTGATTGATGAAAGATGATGAGTACCACAAACCGACATTTTGACGTCATTGTCATCGGCGCCGGCATCCTTGGATGCGCCAGCGCCGATTATTTGAGCGCGCAAGGACAGAAAGTCCTGTTGCTGGATCGACGCGCGCCCGCCAGCGCCACCACCAGCCAGGCCGCCGCCTTGTTGGGACGCGCCCGCGGCGACGCCACCGGGCTGGATATGGTCGACGAAACCTGGCGTGCGATTGAACGCCTGCAAACCAACCTGAAGGAGGACCTGGATCTGCGCGCCTGCGGCAGTCTGCACGCAGGCGTCAGCGCCGCCGCCAGCGCCAAAATTCACGCCCTGGCGGACGAGACGACCAAGCGTCACCGCTCCGTCCGTTATTTGGACACCCATGATTTGCAGGCGCGCCTCCCCTGGTTACAGGCGCCCAAGGACGCCGTGGCGATATTCGTCTCCGAAGACGGCTATATCGACCCCTATCAACTGGCCAGCGCCTATCTGCGCCATGCTCGTCGCTGCGGCGCCAGGTTACAGCTCAATGCCGAGGTCACAGAAATTCTGACGGACAGTCAAGGCGTCTGCGGCGTACGGTGCGCGGATGGCGTCAGCTATTATTCTCGACAGATTGTGGTGACGGGCGGTCCCTGGAGCGCACTGCTATTGCGCCCTTTAGGACTGGCGCCCGCCATGGCGCCGGTGCGCAGCCAATATTGGATCTCCGCCCCGGACGCACACATCCAGGCGGATACGCCAGTTCTGGTTCTACCAGACGCCAACGCCTATGCGCGCCCGGAAGTTGGCGGACTGTTATTCGGACTGCGTGACCGCCAGCGTGTGCATTGTTCGCCGGAGCAACTGCCGGAGGACATCCATCGCTTTAGTTTTAATCAGGACAGCGATGGCCTCGCGTCCCTGGAAGACGGCTATGAAAGCCTCCAGGGTTGGCTGCCCATGCTGGACGATTTAAGGATCGCCGCCTATGTCAGCGGCGTATCCAGCTACACCCCGGACGGACGTTTCCTGATCGGCGCCTTGGAAATCCCTGGATTGTGGCTGGCGTCCGGATGCTGCGGCGGCGGTGTTGGCGCATCCGGCGGCTATGGACGTCTGATCGCCGAACTCGTCAGCGGCGTCAGGCCCTTTACCAACGCCAGCCTGTATGACCCGAATCGTTTTGACGCCCACGACGTCAATCCATTTGATCCCGCCTTTCGACTGCGTTGCGCTTTAGCGCGTGAAGGCAAGGTATCAGGCTAATATTTGCTCTTTATATGACTCACGATGTTAGGTTTTTCTATGCCCTTAGCGCTTTTTGATCTTGATAACACCCTGCTCGCCGGCGACAGCGCGCAAGCCTTTTCCGAATTTCTCGCCGCCCGGGACGACATCGCCACACCGCCCAACTTCTTGGAGCGCAACCAGGATTTTATGGATGACTACGAAGCCGGGGCCCTGGATTTCAACGCCTACATGTCCTACACCCTCGCGCCCCTGGTGGGAATGCCCCCTGCGCAGCTGCAAACGCTGATCCACGCTTATCTGGACACCCACATTAACGCCATGATCCCCTCACGCGCCCGCACTCTTCTGGAAGAGCACCGCCGCGCCGGCGACCCTATCGCCATCGTTTCCGCCACCGGCGCGCATCTGGTGGAGCCAATCGCCGCGCGCCTTGGCGTGGAGCATGTGCTGGCGGTGGACATTGAGACTCGGGACGGCGTAATCACTGGTGCCCTTATCGGGACACCCACTTTTAGAGAAGGCAAAGTCACCCGGGTGCAGGCATGGGCGGCGCAGCAGGGTTGGGACTATCACAGCGCCGCCTTTTACAGCGACTCCCATAACGACCTGCCGCTGCTGGAGGCTGTCAGCCGCCCGGTAGCGGTTGATCCCGACCCGGTGCTGCGACGCATTGCCACCGAGCGTAGCTGGGAAATCCTGTCGCTAAGAGATGACAAGGCGCATTCATGATAAGCCATCAATTTCTGACTGAATTGGAACGCCTGTTCAGCCTCTATGGAAACAGAAGCTACGGCGAACACTGCACCCAATACGAACACATGGCGCAATGCGGCTGGTGGGCGCAGCGACAAGGCGGCTCAAACGCGCTAATCGGAGCCGCCTTTCTACACGATGTCGGACACCTGCTGGCGGAAGATCGCGACCTGCCCGACCGGGATCAATGGGGCTATGTCCATCACGATAGTCTCGCCGAATCCTGGCTACGGGAACACGGACTGCCGGAGAGCCTGATCAGGCCCATCGGCATGCATGTGCAGGCGAAACGTTATCTGGTGGCGACTCGGCCTGAGTACGCCAAAGGACTATCCGTCGTCAGCCAGGCCACCCTGGCGCAACAAGGCGGTCCGTTCACCGAAGAACAATGCCGCGAGTTTGAGGCTGCCCCCGCCTTTCATGACGCCATTCGCCTGAGGGAACTGGATGAGTTAGGCAAGGCGGAAGAGTTTGAATTGCCGCCGCTGAAAGAATGGGTGTCCTGGTTAGAGCGGCATTTTAGCTACCAGACTCAATGAACCTTATTTGACAGTTCAAATCATTTATATTCAATATATTAACAAAAGAACTTAAACCTATTTATAACCATAGATAAGACCGCTTTTTCTGGCTAATCGCTGGTATGCCTCGACTAATCACCGCCACTTTAAGATGGGTGTCCGGATAAGCGTTAAGATGGGTGTCCTGATAAGCTGGGGTTACAGGTTGAGGCCCGCCACCGTTCGATTTTTGAACACGTCATCCTCCACCAGTTTGCAGATCTTGCCCGATTGGACATTGAAATTGACGTAGCCAACGGACTCCAGCGGCATTTTGATCCACCAGGCGATAACGAAAGTAGCGGCGTAAGCGTGGGTGGAGATGATGGTTTTGTCCCCCAGGGTCAGGCCGTCGAGAAAGTCATAGATGCGGGAGACGAAGTCTCGTTTGGTTTCGCCGCCCTCAATGACGGCATGATCCAGGCGATTGTCTCCCGCCACAGGAACGATTCGCTCATCCAGCCACTGTTGCAGTCGCCCTTCAGCCACTCCGTAGGACATTTCTCTCAGTTGTGAAGTCAGCTCAACGGTTGAGTTAATCGCTGCAGCGATCCGATCTGCGGTTTGCGCCGCTCGTTTCAGGTCCGATGAATAGATATCCGCCTTGTGCGCGTCCAATATTTGCAGACGCTGTCCTAGCTCGCCTGCATCCTTGCAGCCCTTTTCTGTCAGCTCAGAGTCATACCAGCCTCCTACCCGTTTGTCGACATGATGTTGGGATTCAGTGTGGGTGACGACATACAATTCTTTCATTGTGAATCCATAAATATCATAGAGTTAGAATGGAAAGTAAAAGTCAGACTACGATAGTCCCTTGCTCTTTGGTAGTGCTTGGATATGGAAAAATAAGGATTGTGGTCACTAACTGGCTTTCTTAAGCCCAGACCTGTTTATCTAAATCATGGCGATTAAGGGGACTGTGGAGTAGCCATGGGATTGAACTGTGCAATCAGACCTTCTTCCCGCATCGCCGTCAACGTCGCCTCCAGAGCGGGCGCCAAGTCCTGATTGCGTTTGTGCACATACAAATAGGTCGGGACGCTTTCCAGCACACCGGCTTTGTGAATGCTGGCGTGAGAAAACTCCTCCGCGTGCAGCAACGGATCGACCACAAAGTCGAGATCGATGTACAGATCCGTCCGCCTCGCCTGCAGGCGGCGCAAGCCCAGGTTGGCGTTGGCGACGAATTCCACCGGGCCCAGCTGCTTGATTTTAGGAAGTTCTTCCTCACAGTTCCTGACGCCTAAGCGGCAATCCACTCGCAAACCCTGTCCAGCGAGGCTACGCCAGCCGGTCACCCGCAAACTGGGAGACAACGCATAAGCGGTAAAGCTCACCTCCCACAAAGGCGCGTTGATTCTTATCAGGTTCGGGTGCGCCGCTTCATACCCCGCCACGCGGCTGGGCAAACCGTCCACCAGGCCAGAGTTAGCCAGCGCGCCACAGCGCTTGGAGGGGAAGGTTTTCATCTCAAACTCCATGTTTAGGCGGCGAAACACTTCGGTATAGAACAGCTTGTACTGGCGACCCTGTTCGGTTTCCGCCACTTGCGAAGACACCACCAGCACCATTTTGCGGGCGGCATAGGTGGGCGTTGTACTGAGAGCGAGAACACAACCAAGCAACATCAGGCGCAACGCCAACAGACGGGATGCGCGGCTTCCAGATATGAGCATGAGGCAGAACGGCATCAATCGGCGGACAAACATACTTCAAGCATAGTTGGAAAACGTCAGGACGCCATGCTCGCGCGAGCCTCAAGCGATATCCCGCTTGAAACGGCTCATGGGAAAACGTGAGCCAGGGCATTGCGTCGACTCCCCCGGAGTCATGCCATGGCCCGTGACATTCGCGGCGGGAATGTCGTAGCGGGTCATCAATGCCCGGGTCAGCTTGACTAAAGCCTGGTACTGAGGCTCAGGCACGTCGCGTTTTTCAAAGTCGCCAATCAGGCATACGCCAATGCCGAGAAAATTACGCGTCAGATTATGCAGCGTCAGATGCCCACCCCAGATGTCATATTCCTGTCGCCAGTCGCTGGCCACTTCTCCCATAGCGAGTCCATGACCGTTGCCGATGACGTAGTGATAAGGAATGGCATGAATGGGATCGTGAGGCTGACGCTCTCGATGTACCCGTTGCAGAAACGCGATATCTCCAGAGGCGCCGCCGCTGTGGTGAATAACGATATAACGCCAGCGACGCGGCCAGCTCCAGACTCCCAGCCCCGCCACCGCAAACAGCGACGAGGCGAGAATAAACTTGCGGCGGTTCATAAGGTTCGTAGCGGCCTCGTCCTTCCCGGTGTTCCTGGCGCCTGGGATTGATACAGCGGCTTACTATATCTCGCTTACTAATGCTTACCAGGACACCCATATTAGTCGAAGCGTTCAGTGCTTACCAGGACACCCATATTAGTCGAAGCGTTCAGTACTACCTTCTCCTCTATCGCCGCGCAAGTTAAACGTCATTCAGCCGCCTGTTCTACGCTTTTGCGTGATGGTTCAGGCTGCGCTCAAATTACGACTTGCTTCGGGCGCTTCAAAGACGTGATACGCTTCGGGTCCAAAGGGGTCGAGCGCCGTATCAAGGTGGCAGTAGTTCTCCGGCACCGGCTCGCCTGACATTACCACGTAAAACAGCCGGGGTTGCGAAGGTATTTCCACCGCCAGGGGTTCCTCTACCCAGATAAACACCGCTTTCTCCGTCACCAGATATTCAGAACGAACAATCCTGCTGCCTTCTCGCAGCATGATACGATTGACGGTTTGCGGCCCTTCAAGACGATATTTGTGGATAGCTTTCATCATAATGCTTACCTGTTGCTTGCTTCGGTTTCAGTCTGGCAAAGCTAACAGATCGAGAAAAGCAGTTTTAAACGTCCTTTTAATACGGTTTTTTCGATCTCAAAGCCTTTTTAGATACTCAAGACGCCGAACGACGCAAACAAATCGCCTCCACCGCCGGATTACCTGAGCGGGCGCTACGCGTGACCGCGTACAGCCGCTCAGTCACCGCTTCGATGCTGCCCACCAGCTCCACTTGATACTGCCGCAATACTTCCTCACAAATGACGGTCGGAGCGGCGAATACGCCCAGGCCGCGCGCGCCGAACACTTTGACCAATGCGCTGTCGTCAATTTCCGCTTTGATGACCGGCTTGACCCCATGATCACCCAGCCATCGCATCAATTGCTGAAAATACGGCGACTCCAGAGTCATCGCTAATAATGGCTGTCCATCCAAGCTAAGGGGGAAGTTTTTGCGCAAGGTGCGCGCCAAATCAGGCCTGGCGAACAGGCTGATGCTGGAGCTTTCCAGCTCGCGCCAGTGGGTCTGGCTGTCGCGTTGCAGGGGCGGTAAGCGGTCCGCCAGCACAATATCCAGGCGATAACTCAGCAGTTCCTGCACCAAATGCTCGACGGTCCCTGAGCGGCAAGATAGTTTGACCTCCCGATCCAGACGCAAGGCCGGCTCCAACATGCGATAGGCGAACAGTTTATGGATTGAAGCAGAAATACCCACCGCCAGACTGATGGAGCGTCCGCTGGTCACCAGCAACGCAACCTGTTGCAGCTCGCCAGCCACCCGGAACATATCGTCCGCGTAACTGAGGACCAGTCGGCCAAGCTGGGTCAGCGTCATGCGCCGTCCCTTGCGATTGAATAACAGGCCGCCCAGCGACTCCTCAAGGGAGGATAATTGCCCACTGAGAGTCTGCGGCGCCAGATTGAGTTCCTTGCTGGCGGCCACCAGCGAGCCCTCCCGCGCAATCACCCAGAAATAATACAGATGTTTAAAGTTCAGCGATTTCAGCATCAATGCGGCTCTCCCTACCTGTCTGCTACCTCTCTGTTTAGCAGAAGCAAGGGGGATGTTGAAACCCGAAGAACATTAAAGCGCCCGCCTGTTCGCGCCGTGATGCTTTCGCGCACAAAAAGTGGGTGTCCGTTCAATGATTTTGATAATGACCGGAAGGTAGTAGAGTTAGTAGGAGTTAGTAAGAGATAGTAGGACACCCAGTAAAAGCGCTTCGACAAGCTCAGCGCGAACGGGTGGGTTTGGGATTGAGTTTTAGGGGTAGACAATTGGCTGGCTTGGCGGCAAGCCTTGGGGAAACCGGATCGGACAGGGTCTACGACGGGTGTCTTGCTAACGTTGCGCTATTAGCGTTGAGACCGTAACCCCTTCAAAAACCTGGGGTTACGTCACACTCAAATTGTGGGTGTCCTGTTAAGAACACCATGGCTGAGCCCCCGCAAGCATGGGGGCCCATCGCACCTTAGTGGTGGGTGTCCTACTAGTGCTATTAGTGTAAAAGTGGGTGTCCTGTTAACTAGGCGACTAGAAGCTAACTGCTGCTTCCAGGGCGATTTCCACCATGTCGTTAAAGCTGGTGCGTCTTTCTTCCGGGCTCAATCTTTCACCGCTTAACAGATGGTCGCTGACGGTGCAAAGCGCCAGGGCTTTGCCGCCACACCCCGCGGCCACGCCATAGAGTCCGGCGGCTTCCATCTCCACCGCCTTGACGCCATGGGCGGAGAGACGTTCTGTTAAGCCGGGATCGGCGGCGTAGAACAGGTCTGTGGTGAACAAAGCGCCAACATGATATCGCGTCTCCCGACGTCGGGCGGCGGTTACCACTGGCTCCAGCAAATCGTAGTCGGCTATGGCGGCGAAGTCGTAATGGTTGAGGCGCACGCGGTTCACCAAGGAGTCCGTTCCCGCGCCCATTCCGATAACGATGTCGCGCACTTTCACTTCATCGCGAATAGAACCGCAGGAGCCGATGCGAACGATATTTATCACGTTGAACTGGGTATATAGCTCATGGGCGTAGATGGAAATGGAGGGTACCCCCATGCCTGACCCCATGACGGAAAGTCTGCGTCCACGGTACTCACCGGTGTACCCCAGCATGCCGCGTACATCGTTCACCAACACGGGTTTCGCCAGATAAGTCTCCGCGATGTGTTTGGCTCTGAGCGGATCGCCCGGCATCAAAACGGTATCTGCAAAGTCGCCAGGATTAGCGGCGATATGAGGAGTGGCCATAATCGTCTTCCTTATGTGATGAGGTGAAACAGAGGGCGCGCATCCCGGCGCCCGGGGATAATTTAATGGGCCGCTGGCGCGAGAAAGGATTCGCCGAAGTCCAGTTGGCCAAGATGAAAGTAGTCCGCCAGCGTCTGACCGATATCAGCGAACGTCTTTCTGGCGCCGATAAAGCCATGTGGCGCGCGTTTGCCGTACATCAGGATGGGAATATGCTCCCGTGTATGATCGCTGCCAGGCCAGGTAGGATCACAGCCGTGATCCGCCGTCAGAATCAGCAGGTCGTCATCTTTCATGGCGCCCAGGATGTCCGGCAACATGGTGTCGAAATCTTCCAGCGCCTTCGCATAGCCAGTGACGTCGCGACGGTGGCCGTAAAGCATGTCGAAGTCCACCAGATTGGTGAAAATCATCGTGTCTTGCTCATTTGTCGCGCCGTCAGTCTCGTTCATCGCTGTCAGGGTCGCCTCCACCAGCGCGCATAACCCGTCCGCCTTGACCGCACGACTGACGCCTTTGCCGGCATAGATATCGGAGATTTTGCCAATGGCGACCACCTCCCCTCCGGCAAGGCTCAGCTTATCCAGCAGCGTCGGCTTATGGGGCGGCGTGGCGAAATCACGGCGAGCGCCGGTGCGACGAAAATCTTCCGGCGAAGCGCCCACAAAGGGACGCGCGATGACGCGGGCGATATTATAGGGATCGATGTGCTTGCGGGTGATTCGGCACAGCTCATACAAGCGTTGCAGGCCAAAGGATTCTTCATGACAGGCGATCTGAACCACGCTATCCGCGCTGGTATAAAAAATCGGCTTGCCCGTCGCCATATGCTCCTTTCCCAGATCCACAATAATCTGGGTGCCGGAGGCATGAACGTTGCCCAGCACGCCGGGCAGCCCGGCTTCTGCGACAATGGCGTCAAGCAACTCCAGCGGGAAACTTTGCTGCTTATCGGTGAAATAGCCCCAATCGAAAAGCACGGGAACGCCAGCGATTTCCCAATGTCCGGAAGGCGTATCTTTGCCGGAGCTCAGCTCTTCCGCAAAGCCATAGGCGCCAAGTATGGCGGGCGTGGACTCCAACCCCGGCGCCGCGACGCCGCAACTGGCTTCTCCCGCCTTGCCCAGGCCCAGCCGATTCATGTTGGGAAGCCGCAATGGCCCTGCTCTGCCCTGGCTATCGCAAGCGCCGGCGGCGCAGGCTTCAGCGATATGCAATAAGGTGTTGGCGCCGGTGTCGCCGAAACGCGCCGCATCGGCTGTGGCGCCAATGCCAAAGCTGTCCAGTACGATTAATATTGCCCTGCTCACACTCTCTCCTTAAAAGTAACTTCTGTCTCCATGACGGTTCGTTGTTATTGTGCTATCGGCGCTCGTTGGCGCGATCTACGTCTTGCAGTGTAGATCAATATTCCAATGTGGCGTGGTCGGAACCGTGCCCTAATAACACCAGCAGGTTATGCAACAAGCTGCTGGCGCCAAAGCGGAAGTTGTCTGGAGACACCCAGTCGTCGCCCATGATATTCATCGCCAGACTGAGGTAGAGCCGCGCCTGCTCAGGCGTGCCGACCCCGCCAGCGGCTTTAAAACCAACCGGCGCGCGAGACTCGCGTATGCAGTTGAGCATGACTTCCGCCGCGTCCAGCGTCGCATTGACCTTTACTTTTCCAGTGGATGTCTTCAGAAAATCCGCGCCGGCGGCGATCGCCAATTCACTGGCTCGCTGCACGTAATTCGGGGTTTTTAATTCGCCTGATTCAATGATGACCTTCAACGGCACAGCTTCGCCGCAGGCGGCTTTCACCGCAGCGACTAACTTACGCCCCGTGTTTTCATCTCCCGCCAGCAGGGCTTTATAGGGAAACACAAGGTCGATCTCATCCGCGCCGGCGCGGATCGCTTCGGTGGTTTCCACAATTACCGCGTCGGCCGGCGATTCGCCGTGAGGGAAGTTCACCACGGTCGCCACTTTCACCGGCGCATCGCTCAAACTTTGCTTCGCCAACGCGACAAAACGGGGATATACGCACACTGCCGCCACCCAGCCTTCCGGGGTGCGCGCTTTCTGACAAAGTGCGGTGATGCTGGCGTCCGTGTCCGCTTCGTTAAGCGAAGTCAGGTCCAACAATGGGATAGATAATCGGGCGGCTTCTTGTAGTGTCAAACGTCTCATTCCTGGTTCCTTGGTCACATATAAAAATCCTAAAAGCGCATTATTATGCGCAGATACCCACGCTTCAAAACGGATATAAATCAAATTTCATCGTCATACCGCAATTCTCCGCCTCAGTTGCAAAAGCCGTCTACAACCATCCCTTGCGCTTGAAATACAAATAGGGCGTCACTGCAGACACAATCATCAGACCGATCGCCCAGGGATATCCCAACAGCCATTTCAGCTCAGGAATATAGTTGAAGTTCATGCCGTAGATACTGGCGATCAAAGTGGGTGGTAACAAAACCACAGAGACGATGGAGAAAATTTTAATGATCTGGTTCTGGTGAATATTGATGAAACCTTGTGTGTAATCCATCAAGTAGTTGATCTTCTCAAACAAAAATGTGGTGTGAGACATCAACGTCTCCACATCGCGCATAATTTCCTGGCAGGTCTGCTGCATCTCCGGCCAGGGCTTGGCGTGGCGCTGCAGAAAGGAGATCGCGCGTTCCGTGTCCATCAGGCAAAGACGCACCTTGCCGTTTAGATTCTCCACTCGCGCCAGGCCGCCGATAGCAGCCTGCAAGTCCCCGCCCTGCTCCAGCACCTGATGGCTGATATGGTCGAGTTTACGATGGGTGTCCTCTATCACATCCGCCAGATTCCCCACTTTTTGCTCCAGCAGCGCCACCAACAGTTGGGCGGGGCCAGCCACTTCCACCTGACCTTTCTCCGCCCGCGTCCGGAATAATCCGAAGTCCGCGCAATCGCTCTGTCGCAAGGTAATCAGCCGCTGTGTCTGCAATATAAAAGCAACCGTGACCGTTCTCGGTCGGCCGTCCCCATTCGACAAAAACAGCGAGTGCACGTGCACGCCGTTAGCGTCAGTGAAAAACCGCGCGGAAGACTCTATCTCCTCCACCGCCGATGACTCCGGCAAATCCTCAGGCAACAAAGCATTCAGCAGTTCGCGCTCCGCCGCATCCGGCGCCTGCGCATCAATCCAGGAAGCCGCCTGCAGCGTCTCTTTGGACACAGAAGACGAAACCTCATGAACTCCGTTATCCCTGATCGTAAACAACTTCAGCATGCTGATTCCTTATGTTGTACAGGTTGGTTTGTGGCAAGGGCGTCTGGGGGGCGTCGATTAACGGCTGTCGCGTAACTCAGCTCTTATTAGGACACCCATGCTTATCACTTATCAGGACACCCATAATTAGCGCTGTATTTAAACATCGACTTAGTAGGACACCCACTTTTGCCGGCAGAGAAACATTCTGCCGCCGTGCAGGCTCTCATAATCAGCGAGCGCATCGCCGCCGTACAAATTACTGGGACACCCACAATTAGCCAGTTAAACAGATGTAATAAATCCCTGCATCTGAGCAGTAGGTTGCGCACCTTTGGACTAGATCCCTTTTAGCCCCTTTGGGTAATCGTTTGGGAACGGTTCCCAACCTAGACTCGAAAACGTATCACGTTAATAACAGGCATCGCCAAGCCTGACCGCCAATGAACCTAATTAAAGCAATAAGGAAGG
Organism: Hahella sp. CR1; assembly: GCF_029813005.1. Taxonomy (NCBI): domain Bacteria; kingdom Pseudomonadati; phylum Pseudomonadota; class Gammaproteobacteria; order Oceanospirillales; family Hahellaceae; genus Hahella; species Hahella sp. CR1. The sequence goes on along the minus strand of NZ_JAPELK010000006.1, from coordinate 213,672 downwards.
ACACCCATGATTTCATCCCACTGGCGCAGACGTGCGCTCGCCCTCTCAATCGCAGCGGGAGCTGGCTTCGGCCATTGCGCTTTCGCTGCGGAAAATCTGGCGCACATGCGGCCTGTCACCACGTCTTCTGTCGAGTCCAGCGACCTCAGCGGCTACATGGCCGTCGACGGTGACGCCAGCACTCGCTGGGGTAGCGCCTACGGAAATTCAGCCTGGATCTATGTGGACCTGGGTGAAAAGCGATCCATATCCCGCGTCAGGCTTACGTGGGAGGCAGCATACGCTAAAGCCTATGACATACAGGTCTCCAACGACGCCTCATCCTGGACGACTGTCCGTTCCGTCACTAACGCAGACGGAGACATAGACGATCTGACCAACCTGAACGCAGCCGGCAGATACGTCCGCATCAAAGGTAAAAAGCGCGGAACCGAATACGGCTATTCGTTGTGGGAAATAGAAGTTTATGGCGCGGATTCAAACAGCGGCGGAGAAAAATCCGTCACGCTTTACGAGGACACCCACTTTAAGGGCTATGCCGTTGAGCTTCCTGTTGGCGACTACAACTTAACCAGCCTGATTTCCCGTGGCGCACTGAATGACGACCTGTCCTCCGCGCGAGTTCCCAGCGGCCTGAAGCTGGAAGTGTTTCAGCACAACAACTTCAAAGGCGTACGTGACCTCTACACGTCTGACGCAGCGGAGCTAAACCGCGACGACGATGCCTCCTCAGTACGCGTCTCCAAAACGGAGACAACGGACGGTGGCTCCGATGAGCACCCGGATTGGCAGTCGGGACATAACTACGTGGAAGGAGACATCGTCCGCTACAAAGGGAAGCTGTATATCGCCGTTCACGCCAATCCTGGCTATGACCCGGTCATCAGCCACTGGTTCTGGGATGAGTATCAAGGTGGCGAAGATGGTGGTGACTCGGGCGACGGCAATGATGATGGAGACAACGGAGACGACTCCGGCGCTAATTGCGCCGCGGGCAATAACTGGAACGAAGCCAATCTGACCAATTACGAGTCTTATCCTGATCCCAACAGCGAAGAGTGCATCAAGTACAACGGCTGTGAATGGGCTGGCCAGTTCGCGGGCCTGGATGGCGTGCAGCCGGAAAGCTGGGTCAAAGCCCACAATATCGCGGCGGTTCACTCCAAAGACTTCAACTGGTTGAACGGTAAAACGCTACGGTTACGTCAGGGCGGTAAGGAAATCGATGTGGTCGTGTACGACATGTGCGCCGATTCGGATTGCGATGGCTGTTGCACGCAAAACCTGGGTCGTACGGGTTATCTCATCGACATTGAGAAGTACACCATGCAACGTTTTGGGACCGGTTCAGGCACGGTCCAGTGGCAGGTGTGCGACTGATCTTTCTCGGCTCCACGATCTCAATCCGGTGGACAGCCACCGGATTTACTTTTCGCTGCTTTCCCTTCGCTAAATAGCTGCTATCTTTTTACTCGCAGATAAAAACCGATGAGCCGTCCTTCAACCGCCGCCCGACTAAAACAAAAAGGATTTTTACGTGGTTGCCTACGTTATTTTCGATTTTGATGGGACTATCGCCGACACCTACTCCTGGTTTCTCAAGAACATCCAAGATATGTCAAAGACCTTCAATTTCCGCTATGTCACCGAGGAAGAAGGCGAAACGCTGAGGGATAAAACCTACGGCGAAATTATGGATTTTTTGGGTATCAGCGCCTGGCGTACGCCCCAATTGGCGAGGGAGTTCAGAAAGCGCGCCGCAGGCAAGATGACCAGCGTCAAACCCTTTCCTCATATCAAAGAGACGCTTCAGCGTTTGACCGATCACGACTACAAATTAGGCATTGGATCGTCCAATTCCGAGAGCAATATCCGTATGTTTCTCAAACATAATGATCTCGAAGTGTTCGACTACTTCAGTTGCGGCATGTCTTTGTCCGGCAAGGCGCATAAGCTTCGAGCGCTCCTCAAAAACGAAAAAATACAGGCCCATGAGGCGATCTATATCGGCGATGAGTTGCGAGACATAGAAGCCGCACGCAAAGCCGGCCTGAAATGTGGCTCCGTCGCCTGGGGCTACAACACCTTCACACGCCTGAAAGAAGAACAGCCGGATTATTGCTTTGAAACGCCACTGGAAATTGTAGAAAAGCTGGTGGATAGACTTTGATTCGGGCTCTTATTGTGGGTGTCCTGTTAACGGGATTCGTTTGATTCGTTCAGCTCCGCACGCTCTTGCGTTACTCAGACCAAAAGTAATCTGGAGTTAGCGCCGCCAGGAATCCGCCTGTAACCCAGCTTGGCGCAGACTGATTTCAGCCGATAGAAGGCGCCAACCCAACCTCTGAAGCGACTCTCAAATTTAAGACTGGCCGTCAGCCAGTGATCAGGATCGAAGTTCAAGCGTTGCAATATCGGCGGATAACTTTGATGGATATAGCCAGGTTTATCCTCCCTTTGCGCTCTTCCCGTCCAATCCACCAGCGCCAGATAGTCCTCCAGGGCGAATGGAATACCCTGAGAGGATTTATTACGATTTGAGCCTGTAAACGGCATGAGTTTAGCGGGCTGATGCGGTTGCTCACTTTTGAATGCATCGATGCGGCGTTGGATGGAGGTGTACGAGCTTTCTTCCGGCGTCCTCGCCAAATTAGCGCGCACGGGATTTAAGTCGACATAAGCCAGGCATGCCAGCAATGCTTTTTCGTCCAGCAGCGCTTGGGACTTGAAACGACCTTCCCAAAACCGGCCAGTACAGCCATCTTCCCGGTTCGCCATTCTTGCAATGGGCTCGTTCAGGCAGCGCATAAACCAACTGATGCAGGCAAGCCGCTGTCGCCAGACAGTAATCTGCTTTTTCAGAATACGGAAGTGAGCGTCTTCTATCGGCTCGCCTCGTAAATAACGCCAACTCAGTTCGGTCCCGGTAAAAAGTTTATTCCAGCGATGTACGACTTCTCTGTCGCTCCATGATGCCGCGCGACTTGTATTGACATGAAGCACAACATGGAAGTGATTACTCATCACCGCGTAGGCGCACACATCCATGGAGAATACAGAAGAAAGGAATAATATGCGGGACTCTACCCATTTGCGGCGATGAGAATAATCGCGGCCATCGGTATCCTGACCGCATAAATACGCTTGCCGCACACAACGTGAGATACAGTGGTAAAAAGGCGTGGCTTCGACGGAAATCTGCGCACTCCGTGGCTTTGGCATGGTTTTCATCCTTGAATTAACGTCACAAAGTGCTGGCTATATAACCAGTATTGTTGGTGGTCGTCAAGTGTGGGGATCGGGCAATGAGGCCATAATAAAATGGACACCCACTCTAATACAGTGGGTGTCCTGATAAGCTCATGCGTTTATTCGCAGCACTTTTTCAGCCGCTTCAAGGCCCTACAGCTCTCTATAACCCCCTACAACTCTTCTGCAATCTCCAGCAGGTAGGCCGCCACTTCTGTTGGTTGAGTCAGGTTTGGGCAATGCCCGGTGGCCATCGAATAAGTACGACGAACGCCTCCTTGTGCAGCCATCTGCCTCTGCGCCGCAAGCGGTACAGCGTTGTCCTCTGTTGTTTCGATGTAATACTTCGGAATGGCTCCGCAACGCTCATCAGTGATGCTCAGCTTTTCAAACAACGGAGCAGCTGGTTCCGCCACCATGTATTTGGCGGCTTCGCTAAAGGCTTCCGCAGACGCATCCTGAGCAAAGGCGGCGTGAACTTTTTCGGCAGCGACGTAGGCTTCCGTCTTATCGTCTGACAAGTAGAAGTTATCCACCGCTACAGAGCCCGTGACTCCCGCCACGGCATCGCCAAATGAACCGCCATTGGGCAACAAGAACGCGGTGAGATAAACCAGACCGCGAATTTTCTCTGGTCGCGCCTCAGCCACCTGGCTGATGGTGACGCCCGCGAAGCTATGGCCGACCAGGATAACTGGCTGCTCTGCGCGATCCACCGCTTCAAGCACTGTCGCCACATAATTCTGCAGCCGGATATGTTTGGCTGGTGTTTGATCCGCTCCATGACCCGGTAAGTCAGGTGCGATAACAGTATGTCCCTTGGCCGTCAATTGATCCGCCACCTGCTTCCAAGCCCAAGCGCCCTGCCATGCAGCGTGTACAAGAATATATGTGCTTTTCATAGATACCTCTGTGTTAAACGACAAACGTTGAAATGGGTGTCCGGTTACTAAAGTGGGTGTCCTGGTAAGCTCAGGCGCTTTGCTGTGGGTTCAGGCTCTGAACGCTGAAGTCATCCTGCGCCAGCTTCCATTCGCCGCTGTCCTGCTTCACCCACAGCTCTTTGCTGATAAAGCCGTTGGCGATATTCATGCGCCAGTTCGCGGAAAGGACGGCGCTTTTGGCGTCGATAACTTTGACGCTGACGTCCAGATACTCAAGTTGCGAGGGATTGAGGTTGGCGAAATCGCGCCAGAATAAGGCGATAGCGCCGGCGCCTTTGAACTCTCCAACCGGGTCCACACGCATGGTGGCATCGGGCAGGTAACCGGAAAGGCAACCTTCAACATCGCCACGGTTAAAGCAGGCAATCCATTCTCTGCTGGCGCTCAGGACTTCTTCGATAACGATTTGGGACATTTCACTTTCCTCTCTTGCTGTTTTGGGAGCGGGAGGAATAATATTCGAATCCAATAACGCAATAATTAGCTCTTTTTAAAACTCAATGTTTAGAAATAATGAACAAAAGGCGCTTCCCTATCGTATGCTGGTCTTTCATGAGGTGGTGAAGTGCGGATCTTTTACCGGCGCCGCAGAGAGCTTGGGACATACCCGGTCAGGTATCAGCACCTATATCAGTCAATTGGAAACCTTGGTGGGTACAAAGCTGCTGAGTCGTAGCACCCGGCGACTGCATCTGACACCCGCAGGACGCCAGTTCGCACTGCGCTGCGAGCAAATGGCGGAAACACTGCAACTGGCGGTGGATGAGTTACAGGATTTTGAGCAAGAGCCTCAGGGACGGATCGCAATTACCGCTCCTCATGCCTTTGAATCCCTGCTGGTGGAGTCGGTGATAGCCGATTTGTGTCGGCAATATCCAAAGCTGATCGCTGATGTCACTTTTTCCGATCAGAAACTCGATCTGCTTGAACATAAACTGGACATGGCGATCACAGTTGGACCTCAGAAAGACAGCGACTACCACGCGCTAAAACTGGGTGTCCTGCGTTCGTTTCTGGTTGCTTCGCAAGCTTATCAGGACACCCATGGCAAGCCTGATCCCCAGCAGTTGCAAAACCACACGTTGATCCTCCTGCCCTGGCAACACAAAGCGTCTCTGTTCAACAACGGCGAGCAAACTCTTTTACATGCGGGTAAGACAATGCAGGTCAATACGCTGCCGGCGGCGATCAACTATGCTCGCCATGGATTAGGCTTACTGCTGGCCCCATCCATCTTCGTGGCGGACGCCATTGGTCGCGGCGAGCTGGAAAGAGTGGCCCCGGATTGGCAGGCGGAAGACAGAGACGTCTACGCCCTGCATACTTTTGGCAAGCGCCTTCCTTTCATTCTCAGGCAGGCGACGGAGCGGTTGAAGTGGAAGTTGGAATCGTTGGGATAACGCCTGGTTTTCTATTTGGGTGTCTAAATGGACACCCACTTTTACTCTTGCTAGGGCACATTGAGACTGATCGCTCAGCCATTCCGTCTTCACTGCTTACCAGGACACCCATGTTTAATGTTTGCTTATCAAGACACCCATAATTAGCCCGTCCCTCATGATTGCGCCAAACTGAGCGCCACGCCTCATTTTCCCGGGATAAACACAACCAAAGTTTCAAATTTCACCCATAACGCTTACGCCGCTTACACTAAACGGTATAGCGGATAACCCTTTACGGATAACCCCACCCCTGACCGGACGAGTCTAATTTCTGCCGTTTTACTGATTCCACCGGGCCCGTCCTTCATACAGACTGCGCAAGATAATTCTAATACTTACAACTCAATCCCAAAGAGAAACCTCATGAAAAGGATGATCAAGTCTATCCTGACCTGCGCGCTAACCGCTCTGCCGTTTTTCGCCCAAGCCTACGATAGCGATGCAATTCCCGACGACCAATTCATATATTCCTACGACGAGATGCGGAACTTCGACGTGGCGGCGTACCTGGAAGAACATGCGCCCCATCTGAAAGATCAGGCAGACGTGATTACGCACTGGGCCGGTTACAGCACCGTCAGCCCGAAGGTCCTGATGACCCTGATTGAGATGCAAAGCGGCTTGCTCAGCCATGGCGGACGCCAGTTCGCGGCTATGCAGCAGCCTATGGGCGAACTGTCCTCTGAATCCGGCTTCAATGCGCAAGTGCAGGATATCGCCACCCGCCTCGCCACCAACTACTACAAAACAGTAGGGCAAGAGCAACAGAACCTGTCTTTCGTGGGTCAGGGCATTGCGACGCAGTCCTTGTCTGATGAACTGCGTAACAGCTCTGACGGCGATGTCGAGGAGTTCCAGGAGGTTTATCATCGCCTATTCCCGGAAACAGCGCAGTCCGCCACAGCCTCAACCGCTCCGTCTCTTAATCGTTTCGCCGCATACACCCGTAACGCGGTACCGCCGGATAATTTACTGCAGCTGCCCTTCCCGGTTGGCGAGCAATGGTATTTCGGCGGCGCGCACACTTACACCGGCAGCGGCAGCTACCCGCTTTCCTCCCTGGACTTGAACAACGGCGGCTACTGGGGCTCCAACACCTCCAACAAATGGGCGGTGGCGTCAGCGGGAGGCACCGCGATTCGTCACTCTTCCTGTTTCGTTGAAGTGCTGCACGAAGGCGGATGGTCGACTACTTACTACCACCTGGACAACATTCAATTCCAGAATCGCGCCACGGTTTCCCGGAACCAGAAACTGGCGAACTACGCCAACAACCAATCTCAAGCGCTCTGCGACGGCGGCAGCTCGACTGGCCCTCACCAGCATTTCAGCTTGAAATACAACGGCAGCTACTTCCACCTCGACGGCGTCGCCCTGTCCGGCTACAAAGTGAAAACCGGCCGCTGGAGTTACGACGGCGACTGTAATTACTTCTGGTTGAGCAAAGATAACTATCGTTATTGCGCTAATCGCTCCCTCAGCAACCCCGGCGTTCCCAACGGCGGCGATCCCGATGATGGAGGCGATGACGACAACGGCGGCGACGATAGCGGTGATGACAACAACTCGGAAACCACTCTGCGCAACGGCCAGACCGTGCAGAACATGTCAGCCAATAAAGAAGATCTGAATTACTACGTGCTGGATGTCCCCGCCGGTTCCCGCAATCTGTATTTCAAAATCAGCGGCGGTCGCGGCGACGTGGACATGTACGTCAAGCGTGACGGTCGTCCCGGCTTCAACAACTACAACTGCCGTCCATACACCACCACTCAGGACGAGCAGTGCTATTACCGCACGCCACAGGCCGGCAAGTACTACATCATGCTGCACGCGTTCTCCAACTACTCAGGAATCTCTCTGCAAGTTGGCTATGAGAACGACAACGATCAGGGCAGTAACCGCGAAATGTCCAATGGCCAGGTGTACCGCAACCTGTCCGGCGCGCAGGGTGAGAAGTCTTATTTCCGCCTGAACGTGCCCGCGGGCGCGACAGACCTGCGTATTGAGATGTCCGGCGGAACTGGCGACGCGGACATGCACGTCATGTATCAGTCCCAGCCGACGCTAAGCAACTACCACTGCCGCCCTTATTCGACCACTCAGGTGGAATGGTGCTCCTGGCGCTATCCCTACGCCGGCACCTTCCACATCATGCTGTACGCCTTTAAGCCTTATTCCGGCATTCAGCTGGTGGCCACCTATAAAACAGGCTCCGGAGCCAGAGCCTCGATGAATTTGACGGAGCATATGGAGGAATAACATTTTCCGTCATCCGAAGCCCCCAAGATGCCCTGGGGGCTTTTTTTATTCAACTGACCCGCTTTACTTTTGGCCTTCGTCGACAATTTTCTTTTCAAGATCCCTCCGGCGGATCAAGCCTCCTTCGTGTTCCTTCTCAAGAATCCAAAACCGTTCTCTCACGATAGTGACAGCGCTGGAGACATCCATGCAGCGCTCGCGTTCGGCATCGTTCATCAATGAAATATCCAGACAAAAGGAATCGCCATATTCCCTCGTCAAAAGCTCTACGGCCTTGTTTAAATCCAGCGTCATCAGCATTTTTAGAGAGTGATATTTAAGGCAGGGATTTATTGTCACTTTATCCATATTTTCATCAACTTAAGAAGTAAACCAAGCATGAAGCGCAAAGATGAGCGGTCCTCGGTGAGTATACAGACACATCTCCAATCTTTAGTGCTTCAACTAATATACATTCATGGTCCCAATCTCTAAATCTCCGGAGGCGTATATGAACGCGGATGAACTCAAAGCCTTACAATCTCCCCTGAAGCAGCAATACAAGGAAAAGCCGGAGACGGCGCTGATTACGTTGAAAGCACAGGGACGTATTGGGGAAGGAATCACTTGCAAGGTGGACACAGGTAGAGCCATAGCGGAGGCGGGGCTGCATCCAGCGACGGGGGGCGATGGCTTATCGCTTTGCTCTGGCGATATGCTGCTGGAAGCTCTGGTAGCCTGCGCCGGCGTTACTTTGCGCGCTGTCGCCACAGCGACCGGAGTGGATCTGCAGGATGCAGTGATTCGCGCGGAGGGAGATCTGGATTTCAGGGGCACGCTGTCTGTCGCAAAAGACGCGCCTGTCGGCTTCAAATCCATCCGCCTGCATTTTGACCTCAAAAGCCAGGCGGATGCGGAACAACTCAGCTCTCTGATGAAACTGACGGAACGCTATTGCGTGGTCTATCAGACTTTGGCTCGCTCGCCGGACATCCATGTTGAGTATGTCGCAGCGCCATAGGAGCAGTTGAAGACTCTGCTCCTCTCTTTTGCTTTTACTTTTGCTTTTTGCTCTCGCCCTTCCGTTCTCATTGCCGGGATTATGGGGCAAACGCCGTCGCACTGGCGTCCCGCCAGTCTCTCGCCCAGGCGCGGGGTAAGTCGTCGTCATCCAACAGTTGGCCTGGAGTGAGAAATTCATAGAGTTCAGCGAAGGTTTCTACGCGCATGTCGCCAATGCGTCGGAAAATCAGTTCCGGTGAGATCTGACTCAGGCTGTCCACGCCCATGGCGTTCATCAGGTCCAGAAAGCTGTGGATGCTGCCCTGGTGAAAGCGGAAGACACGCTCGGCTTTATCCTCAACCACCAGACCTTTATACAGCCAGGGGTCCTGGGTCGCAACGCCGGTTGGACAGGTGTTTTTGTTACAGCGCAACGACTGCACGCAACCCAGCGCGAACATCATGCCCCGCGCGCTGTTGCACAGGTCCGCGCCCAGCGCCATGGCGCGAATCATATGGAATCCAGTCATGATCTTGCCGCTGGCGATGAGGCGAATATGGTCTCTCTTACCAACGCCAACCAAAGCGTTGTTGACGAACATCCAGGCGTCCCGGGCGGGCATGCCAAGTGAGTTGGAGAATTCCAGCGGCGCAGCGCCAGTGCCGCCTTCACCGCCATCCACAGTGATGAAATCCGGCGTGACGCCAGTTTCCAGGATGGCTTTGCAGATGGATAAAAACTCCACCCGCCGCCCCACGGAGAGTTTGAAGCCTACCGGCTTGCCTCCCGACAGCTCGCGCAAGTGAGTGATAAATTCCAGCATTTGCGTTGGATTATGAAACGCCCGATGGCGGGGCGGACTGATGACGTCCTCACCCATGGGCACCTTGCGAATTTCCGCCAGTTCTTCATTCACCTTACAGGCAGGCAGTACGCCGCCATGTCCCGGCTTGGCGCCTTGAGATAGTTTCAGCTCGATCATGCGCACTTCGTCCCGCTGCGCCATGTCTTTAAACATTTCAGGATCGAAATCGCCTGTGCGGGTGCGACATCCAAAATAGGCGGTGCCGATTTGCCAGATCAGATCAGCGCCCGCTTCCAGATGGTAGGGCGAGACCCCGCCTTCACCAGTGTTGTGGGCGAACCCGCCTTTCTTGGCGCCCTTATTCAGGGCTTTGATCGCCGCCGGCGACAACGCGCCGTAACTCATCGCGCTGATGTTTAGCACCGAGGAAGAATATGGCTGTCGGCATTGCTCGCCGCCAATCACCACACGGGGCTCTTCTTTCAGAGGCTCCGTTTCTGACAGCGCATGCGCCGCCCACTCGTAGCCAACGCGATACACATCCCGCTCGGTGCCGAACGGCTTGGTTTCCAAAGCCCCCTTGGCGCGCTGGTAGACAATGGCGCGAATCTCCCGCGGAATGGGGTGCGCATCGATATTGGATTCTATGAAGTACTGCTGGATTTCCGGGCGAATCCGCTCCAGCCAGTAGCGGGTGTGGCCAATGACAGGAAAGTTTCGCAGAATCGCGTGCTCGTGTTGCATGACGTCATACAGACCTATGGCGATGATCGGGCCAATCAGAAGCAAAAACCACCACACCGGCGGCCAGACCAGAGAAATCAAGGCCAGTCCCGCCAGCAAGGCTATGGATATCTGATAAAACCACCTTCTGATCATGCGAATGCTCCCTTTGTTTTTCTGCGAAGATTAGTCCAGGCAGGCGGTTTTATCCGTTTTCGCGTACTTGTTCGATTTCTATCTGAATCAACTCAAGCAAACGATTAGTGAAGATGTATTGAGGATAATAATCGTCGGTAGAAATACTGCTCATCAGAAGGGAGAACTGGTCTTTACACTCGTCCAGATTGCTCAGCACGCTAGCGGACAGATCCTCAGCGCCCCTTATCTCGTCAAGTTGTCGCAACTTGCAAGTGATGTACGCAGTCGCCTGCTCAGGACGACAGTCTGGCTTGCCAAGTTTATGCCAACCTTCATCAACCAATATCGCCTTGTTCATGGTCTGTCATTCATCGGTGCGCCAACCCGGAGATGTGTCTTTTCCGCCCTATCAGCCGCGGCCTGACCTCAGTATATGCTTTCGCACTTCCAAGGGGAAAGTTCGTTCTTCCAAAGGAAAATCAGGAAGGCATTTGATTGTAAGCTTTACAAGATCGTTGGAAAAAGTACCGCCAAAATTCAGCTGCGACACCCTTTTTCAACCGCTTCCTAGCCCGCCCTCACGTCATTTTGAGCAAACGCAGCCATGGCAAGGAAATTGCCGAGCCTATCAGGACACCCATCGTAGCGCGGGTTCAACCACTTGGAGCCGCGCCGCCAATACGGACATCAGAAAACGGAAGCATTTACTATGAATATCAACGAAGCCAAGGTTCTCATCATCGCCACCCACGGATTCGAGCAATCCGAGCTGGAAGTTCCCCGGGATCGACTGCGCGACGCAGGCGTCACCGTGCATGTAGCCTCCCTGCAGACAGGCCGCATTCGGGGGTGGAGCGGGAAAGATTGGGGCGAAGAAGTCCCAGTGGATAAGACCGTACAAGACGTAGATGTAGAGGACTACCACGCAGTGGTATTGCCCGGCGGGCAGATCAACCCTGACTTGCTGCGGGTGGAAAAGACGGTAATAGACCTGATCCATAAATTCAACATCGCGGAAAAGCCCATCGCCGCCATCTGTCACGGCCCCTGGCTATTAATTGAGGCGCAGATCGTCCGCGGCATTCGCGCCACCTCTTACAAGTCCATCATCACCGACATGAAAAACGCCGGCGCGGAATGGGTGGACGAGGCCACCGTGCGCGACCGCAACATCATCACTGCACGCCACCCGGGCGATCTCGACGCCTTTGTGAGCGCCATCAAGGACGCCCTCGCAGCCCTTAATCACTGACCGCACTCGCCCGTGAATACATAAAAGGGAGTTAGCTATGCAGGAACAGATTATCCGGTCATCAACGCCATTTTCACGTTCCATCGTACATCGCGATCAATACCGGGCCCTGCATAGCCGCAACCTGTGGGCTCATTTCATGAACATGGCCCTGGCGCTCTGGCTCATCTGTTCACCGGCGCTGCGGGACTATAGCGAGCCAGGCATGATATACAGCGATGTGATCGCGGGCTTTGTATTGCTGGTCTTCGCCGGGCTATCCCTATCCTGGCGTTTTAGCTGGGCGCGCTGGGTTTGCGCTGTACTGGGGTTGTGGCTGATGTCGGCGCCGCTGCTATTCTGGACACCCAACGCAGCGGCCTATTTAAACGACACGCTGGTGGGCATTCTGGTGATCGGCTTCGCCATTGCATTACCGCCCTCTCCCGGGGTTTCCTCCCGAGCGGAACTGGATGAGACGAATATTCCACCGGGGTGGGACAGCAACCCCTCCAGCTGGTTTCAACGCCTGCCGATTATCGCCCTGGCTATGGTTGGTCTGCTGATCTCGACGTATTTGTGCGCATACCAGTTAGAGCATATTCCCGAGGTGTGGGACCCGTTCTTCGCAGGCTCCCGCACTGATCCCCAAAACGGCGCGGAGGAAATCATCACCTCGTATGTGTCTGAAGCCTGGCCGGTTCCCGACGCTGGCGTGGGCGCTTTAACCTACGCGCTGGAAATCCTGTCCGGGCTGGTGGGGTCGCACAAACGCTGGCGCACCATGCCCTGGCTGGTGGCCCTGTTCGGATTCATGATTGTGCCTCTGGGCATTGTCTCCATCACCTTCATCATTATTCAGCCTATTTTGCTGGAAACCTGGTGCGCCCTCTGCCTGATTGCGGCCACTGCGATGTTGTTGCAGATCCCCTATTCGCTGGATGAATTGGTCGCCACCGGCCAATTTCTGTATCGACGCAAACAAGCGGGTCGCTCCCTGTGGAAAGTATTTTTCCTCGGTGATGAAGACAGTGGCGGACGCGTCGCGCAAGAGCCCAGCTTCGAACAACGCCCGGCCGCCATCATAAAAGACATCGTGGGCGGGGGCGTGGGGCTGCCTTGGAATCTCGCCGTGAGCATACTCATCGGCGTGGGGTTGATGTGCACGCGATTGCTGTTCGGAACCGAAGGCGCGATGGCGGACTGGGATCACCTGATAGGATCGTTAACCATCACCGTAGCAGTGATCGCATTGACAGAGGTCGCAAGACCGGTGCGATTTCTATTGGTCCCACTAGGCATTTGCCTACTGCTGACGCCCTTCGCCTATGGCCCAAGCCTGAACGCCTCTCTCGCCAGCTTGACTGCCGGCTTGGCGTTGATCCTGTTAAGCCTGCCGCGAGGGGATATCAGCAGGCGTTACGGCAACTGGAATCGCTGGATGTTCTAACAACGACCAAAGCTACTTAAGACGCCAACGCCCGTCCCGCTTCACATATTTCTCTTTGACGGCAGACCATGCCACCCGACGCGCTGTTTCATCCCGAGAGGCGTCGCCGCGGCGGTCTTCGGGATCTCGATACTGATCCCAGGCATGATTGAACGCGGCCAGATAGATTTCCTGCGCGTGCTTGGGCAGGACCTGGGAGACATTGTTGGGCAGTTCGCTGAGGCGGTCATAAGGCATTCTCCATCCCTCCTTGAAACTTTTCTCGGCGAGCCTCCTGGATAACGCCAGCCGGGAACGAACGTTGCCGAGGGTGACGACGCAAGACGTCCGTCTCTTTCAAGCATCAAAATTCAGGCCAGCTTATCCAGCCCGGCGTGCAAGTCTGCCTTGTCGCCTTATCAGGACACCCATCTTAACCTCATACACTCAAACCGCTTTATATGGACACCCACCCGTTTTTCGACGATTTTCAATGCGATCGTAATCTCGACGCTATCAGGACACCCATTGTTTTATTCAGACACCCACTTTGTTTGGACACCCACTGCAATACTGTTATTCAGACACCCATTGTTTTATGAGGACACCCACAACAACGCCCCATCACCTCTAGCCACCAGCTTACCAGGACACCCACTTTAGACTGGCACGGCCCTTGTATCAGATAACGGACAAGGCGGTCGTTTTCCCGGGCGTTGTTCAGTCCGTAGCCAGCGCCTCACGCAGTTTGCATAAGGAAGCGGCCGTATCACTCATCAGATAAAGGAACGTTGGAAAGAGTCATGTCGGATACTACAAACACCTCAACACGACCGCTGGTCATCGTCACCGGTTCGGCTGGCGATATCGGGTCCAGTCTCATTCTTACCTTGACGGGAAAGTATCAGGTCATCGGTATGGATCGTGAAGAAACTCCTCTCGCGGATCACAACTACACTCTGGACCTGACTTCCCCGGATGACGTCAAGAAAACCTTCGACGCCTTTCGGGAGAAATTTGGCCGTCACATCGCCGCGGTTTTTCATTTGGCCGCGTATTTCGATTTCACCGGGGAAGACTCCCCGCTCTACGAGGAAGTCAACGTGAACGGCGCGCGCAATCTCATGGCGGCGTTGCAGAATTTCTACGTGGAGCGCTTCATCTACTCCAGCACCATGCTGGTCCATCGCGCCAGCGAACCTGATGGCGCGCCCATTACCGAGGATACGCCACTGGACCCGGATTGGGTGTATCCCGAGTACAAAACCAAAGCGGAGATCATCATCAAGGAGAATGCCGGCGCCATGCCCTACAGCATCCTGCGTCTCGCCGGCCTGTATGACGACAAGCAGGCCGCGCCGGTCCTGTCGCAGCAGATCGCGCGTATCTATGAGAAGGATCTGGAGAGCCATTTGTATCCCGGCGACACTGACGCCGGTCAGGCCTATGTGCACCGCCAGGATTTGATGCAGGCGTTTTTGAAGACATTACAACGCCGCCGCGATCTGCCCAGAGAAAACATCATGTTGATTGGCGAAGACCGCGCCGTGGGTTATGGCGAACTGCAGGATCGAATTGGCGAGTTGATTCACGGCAAGGAACACTGGCGCACCCTGCGCGTTCCCAAGCCCGTGGCCAAGGCCGGCGCCTGGGTGGAGGAAAAGGCCGAGCCGATAATTCCCAACAGCATCGATAAAGGCGAGAAGCCTTTCATCAAGCCGTTTATGGTGGATATGTCATCCGATCATTATGAGCTGGATGTCAGCCGCGCCGCCGACCTTCTCGACTGGAAACCGCGGCACGCCCTGTACGACGACTTGGAGAAGCTGATCGCCAACCTGAAGAAAGACCCTCAAGGCTGGTATAAAGCCAACGACGTTACCCTGCCGGAATCCCTCAAGGCATCTTAATCGTTTAGGCTAAGCGCTTGATTACGCGCTAAAAATCATTACCTCGCCGGTCATTCCGGCGAGGTTTTCATTTGTCTGAACGCTCACCAGATATACAACTTTGCTTTCAATACAGACTCTCACCTATCCGCCATTTGGCCGCCTTCCCTTGAAATACAAGCCAATTACACTTGACATCAATCCTGTCATGCCTTTTAATTCCACTTGCTTATACTTGCATTTCAGCCCAGGTGTTGCATATGGATACGCAGTCTCAAAAATCTCCCCGCCAACTCGCCGAAGAGGCGATTCAGCGTTATCGTTCTGAATATCTGACCGACCTCGAGAAGTGGTCCGAAGAGGAACCGGTGATGTTAGGCGCCACCCCAACCGCCAAAGATCAAAGACGCTACAAGCAGCTGTCCCTGAAAGAGATCAGCCGCCTGATGGATCAATCATCCATGGAGTATCAGCTCAAGCGCATGAAGTCCCGGGGTTGGTGAAGGCGCCGGGGCGTTCGATCGCACGCCCCGGCGCCTTCCGCTCCCGTTTTCATCCCGTATTTTTCGGGATGGTAATGACGATTTCCTTGCCTTTGTTATTGATCGTCATCCCTGACTCAATCACCGGATCAGACAACGTCATGGATTGAGAAAACTGACTGGCGGACACGGTTTTTCCCGCCAAGCCACCGGAGCTGGTCTCGCTCTCACTTCTTACCTTGCCGGAGATTTTTAACGTATCCCCATCCAGGTCCGCGTTCAGCTCCACCTTCTCCCCTTCTGGAACCGTCACCGTGACCTTGTACTCTTTAGCGTTCTCATTCACGTCAATGTTCGGTCCCGGCGATGACAATCCAAAGCCCTGCAGGCTGAAAGTCGAGTTGCCCGGCGCCATATGTTTCATCATCTCATCCATGCGCTTCTGCATTTCCGCAAACTGTCCGCTGGGGTCCCAATTATCCGACCAGGGGTCCCAGTTTTTGGGCCAGGGATCAGGCGCTGCGCTCAAGGGAAGATTGACGTTGGGCGTAGTCTGCGCCTCAAGGGCGGCAACTTTCTGGTTCAGTTCCCAGGTGTAATAACCCAGGCCCGCTATCGCCGCCAATCCCACGCCAGCGGCGACGCCGAGTAACGTCTTTTGGGTTTTGCTTTGCATGTTAATGACCTCCCTAGTTGATCAGAGGCCCTTACGTCTGGGTCGTCATGACGACTTCATGGCGGCGAACAGAGAGGCCGGGCCTCGTCGCCGGAGGCGGACCTCACAAGGCCCGCCCCGGTGTAGTGATAAATAAGTGGTTAGGCTACAAATGCATAGCCAGGTTACGAGTGAATAGCGATACGTTTCACCTCCTTGGCGTCTGGTTCGCGCCGGGGAATCTCCAGCTTGAGCACGCCGTTTCTGAGTTGCGCATGAATGTCTTCCACATTGGCGTCATCCGGCAGCGATAACGTGCGCTGAAACGCGCCGTAGCTGCGCTCAATACGGTAAAACTGCTTGTCCTTACTCTCACTTTTCTCTTCCTTGTGGCCGCGGATTAGCAGCTGATCGCCTTTTACCTCTATGGACAAATCCGACTCCGACAAGCCCGGGACATCCAGGGCGATTTCATAGCGCTTTTCATCGCCGGACACGTCGATCAAAGGCCGGTACTCCCGGCTCGCGCCAGGGCGTTCAAAGGACGACGCCCCGCGTCGGGAAAGCATGGACGGCACACCAAAGGCGCTGAATACATCCTCGAACAGCCGATCCATTTCCTGATGCAGCCGCAGCAGCGAGTCCGCGCCGGACGCTGAAGCCGGCGGGTTCACGCCAGCCGCTGCGTCTTGTCGGGATACTGGTAGTTGTTCACGCTGATCCTGGCGCTCATCCTCGTGTTTGAACCAGTTCCAGGGATTGAGTTTGTTCAGTTTCATCTTCCTTTCCTCCACCTAAAATCATGCTTCACAGGAAAACAAAAGTACTGACAATGTCTTGCACCGGACTGCTGCGGCGCCGACGCGACGAACGCCGGCGCCGCTCCGTCATCAGGCCGCTTCGTTGGCGGCGTCAGGCCTTTCTTCAGAGGCTGCGTCGCTTTCATGCTCCAGCAAACGCCCACCATCGTTGATCGCAATCTGCTTGGGCTTCATCGACTCAGGAATGTTCTGTTTCAGCGTAATCGTCAGCAGGCCATTACTGAGCGAGGCGTCTTTCACCTCCACGTACTGGGCCAGATTGAAGGAGCGCTCGAATGTCCGTCCCGGAATGCCCTGATACAGATAATTGCGGGAGGCGTCCTGCTCCTTGCGGCCGCGCACGGTCAGTACGTTTTTCTCCACCGTGATATCAAGCTCGCTGCGTGCAAAGCCCGCCACCGCCAAGGTGATGGCGTATTGGTTCTCTTGCAACGCTTCGATGTTGTAGGGCGGATAAGCGGGCGAGTCGGCCTCGCCGGTGAGCGCGCGATCAATCAACGACGCCAGTCGTTCAAAGCCGACGCTGTTGCGATAAAGTGGGGTTAAGTCGATTGAGTTCATTGTATATCCTCCGCTTTGAAGCAATATAAACAAAGTCAAAAGACCAAGGGGCTATCCCTGGCGTTTACCAATTTATGGTCGGAACGCGACTTTTCAAGCGTGGATTTTGTGACAATTTGGACAGGTTTTAAGCGACGTCAGAAATGTGTGCGAGCAGCGCAGCGAAGCTATTGCGCCAGCTTGAGATAGTTGTCCGCGATGACTTCATAGCGTCCATTGTCTTTCAACTCCTGCAGCCTCTGATTGAATAAATCACGCAGTTTTGCGGACTTGAAAATAGCGTAGCGAGGGGCGCTGTTGAACAAGGGATGAACGGTGTAAGGCGCCTCATAAATCGGGCTGGTTGAATGCAGTTTATTCAGGTAGTAATGGAAAATGCGCTTATCGAGAATGATCGCGTCGGTACGCTTCAAAAACAGCATCTGCACTTGCGCCTGTTGATCCACAACTTCCTCAATGTGCGGATTCTGCGCCGCCATCTTGGCGTACTCAGGAGGCAGATAAAGGTGGGCGTTCTGGAACACCACCAGGCGTTTATCCTTGAGGTCATCCACTTTGATAATCCCATCCGCCTGGTCGTTCAGCGTCACCACTACATTCTGGTAGTAAACCACAGGATCGGAAAGGTAATAGCCTCCCTCGGAGTAATTGCCCGGAGGCAGATTAAAGGCCCCATCCACGCGCTGATTTCGTAACTCCGCAAACAACCGCCGGTTCGTGGTGTATATGAAATTAACCGCATACTCCCGTTCCGACAGCGCCTCGCGAATGATATCCACCACCAGACCGCGGTTTTCCTCGGCAATGACATAGGGAGCGATAGAAGAAGACGTGATCAATTCCAGTTGGCGCGAAAACGGTTGATCAGCGGCGAAGCCGTGACCGGCAAGCAGCAAGAAGCCAAACACATAAGAAAAGACACAGCGAATCATGAGCAACGCCACATAATCAAATGATCACCGACAACGTTAAATCAATGGACGCCAAGCACTTTCTCCAGTGAATCCTCCCTTATCAATCATAGACGCCCGCCGGGTTAGCGCAAGTCGCTCTCAGGTCCAGCGCCATCGCACTCAGCTCTCCCACACAGAACCGTCACTCCCTTAAATTCGACCAACTACCGCGCCCACCTAATAAGTACGTTAACTGGCGATTATTGGTTCTTAGCCAGTGCGCTTTGAGGCTTCTACAACTGTGTAGGCATATGGTGAACAGTGGAAGGTCAGCATTGATTGACATGTTGTCCCAATGTCAGCCAACTCCTTTACTATTAATACCTTATACCGGATTATCTCACTCGTAACCGAGCCGTTCGCTTAAGACTGGTTCGCCTTGAACCTGAACCGATCACGACATGGAGACACAGGCATGAGCGCCGCACTGTTGATTATCGATATGCAAGTTGGATTATGCACGGGCGAGGAAGCCGCGTTCGATGTCGACAACCTGATTGCGCGCATCAATGACCTTGCCGCAAAGGCGCGAAAAGCCAATGCGCCGGTCATCTTTATGCTGCATGAAGAATCTGCGGGGGCGTTGGTGTATGAAACGGGCGGCTGGCGCTTGAGTCCGGACCTTACTTCAGCACCTGAAGATATCCACTTGCGTAAAAAGACACCCAACTCTTTCCACCAAACTGATTTGCACGCCCTGCTTCAACAGCACGGAGTGACGCGCCTGATCATTTGCGGCCAGCAAACCGAACTTTGCCTCGACACCACCGTCCGCCAGGCGCTTCCTTTGGGATACCAGGTCACCCTGGTGAAAGACGGCCACTCCACCTGCGACAACGGCGTACTTACCGCTCAGCAGATCATTGCGCATCACAATCAATTGTTGCAGTTCATGGGTGGATTCGGCGTGGGAGTTGAGGTGGTTGATGCGTCCGCCGTGACGTTCCAATAAACCCGCCTAGAGTGTGAGCCAATTAGCCGTCGCTCTCACTCCTCACAGGCGCTCTCCCCTATCTCCATCAACTGAAAATCATACCCGCCATAGCCTTTGTGAAAAGGACGTAGGTAGTCGATGGGAAACTGGTGCAGCACGCCTTTCATGCACACGGAAATCTGGCTGTCCGATAGCAGATTCGCGAGGCGTGTGGCGACTTCGTCTTGCGCTTCCGAATCGCTGTAGGGATAAATCAGATTGTTGACGTATTGCTGATATTTTTCTGCGCCGACGGACTCGACATCAAAAGCGATGCAGTTTCCTCTCGCGCAATTGTAGGTGACGGGGATCGCCTTGAGAGCGACAGCTTCATCGCTTTTGATTTGCCGCAAATAGGGCCCTAGCACACGAAAAACTAGGAGCACCAAAATAACGATTACAACCAGAGATATTGCCGTTTTCTTAATCATATCTACTACTAAAAATCTGTATTTCGCCGGGTTAACGCATTCCCTGCCATGACTCAAATCCAGCAACGCCATCCTCCAATAACAGCTTTGCAAGTGCTTGGCTTCAGGCGAAATCGAGTCAGTTTGTTATGTCTGTTCAAGTGGAGTTAACTAAGTAAACTCAGTGGCGAAACAGTAACAGATGCGATCTCTTTCACAATATCGCAAACGGACTACGCCCCGATCAGGGGGCGCAATATTGGCTGAATTTTGTGCGCATCATGGATGATAACGGGAAGCTAAAGACCCTGATGCTTTCGCCACTCTCCCGGTGAGCATCCCACACAGGCCTTGAACGCACGCGACAACGCCGCCTCGCTCCCATAACCCACTTCCCCCGCAATTAACTTGAGCGGCTCCCCCTGCAGCAAGGCCCGTTGCGCCAGACTAATACGCCAGCGCTGCAAATAAACGCCCGGCGTGCATCCGACGCGATCGCGAAACAGGTTGGCGAATACGCTGCGGGACATGCCGGCATGATCCGCCAGTTTTTCCAGTGGCCAGTCCTCCCCAGGCTGTTCATGCATGGCCACTAACGCCAGTTTTAAGCGCGGGTGCGCCATTCCCGCCAGCATGCCGACCTGGGTGCGTCCATCTTCCATTAGATACCGCAGCACCTGTATCAGGAGGACTTCAAAGAGACGGTCCAGCACCGCCTGTCGTCCGCAATTACCGGCGAACGCTTCCTGGAATAGTAAATCCAACACCGGCGCGGCGCCCGGCAAAGACGAGAGAGGCAGGCAGATAAATTCTGGCAGCGCCGCGACAACCGGGTTGTTCGCCCCGCCTTCAAAACTCAGGTTGGCGCAGGCGAAATCAGCGCCGACCGCTGGATCTGTGACAAAGCGGTGAGGCAAAGGCCGCGGATAAAACAGCAGACTCGGCTCCGCCACGTTGGCGACGACTTTCCTGCCATGCCGCACTTCCACCGCCCCCTGGCGCACGAGATGAAGCTGCCCATATTGGTCCTTGCTGTATACGTCAGTAACGCCGCACAAAGGGCCGGTATTGAACACACGGGCGTTAATAGAGAAGTGTTCCAGCAACGCCGCCAACCGATCTACCATAAAGATACTTAGGGTTAAATTATCAGGACTATTTGTGATATATCGTATCATGCATAAGGGTAAAGTTGCTCCTGCTTGTTGGCCAAGACCACTAGCGCCAAAAACATCAAAGCATTAAGGAGAAAACATGAAATCATTTACCCGCCCCCTCAACGCACTGACCCTGGCGTTTTTCACACTGGTCGGCGCCGCGCAGGCATCCGCCGCCGAGACGCCCGTAATCAGGCAAGCCGCCGCAGCGGTATCCCAGACCGCCAATTACATCACCACCCGAGACGGCGTACAGATCTACTACAAAGACTGGGGGCCCAAAGACGCGCCCGTGGTGGTCTTCAGTCATGGCTGGCCGCTGAGTTCGGATAGCTGGGAGTCGCAAATGCTGTTCCTGGCTGACAAAGGGTATCGCGTTGTGGCGCATGACCGTCGCGGTCACGGTCGCTCCAGTCAGCCCTGGGAAGGCAATGATATGGATCATTATGCGGACGACCTCTCCGCCGTGATCGAAACACTGGATTTGAAAGACGTCACTCTGGTGGGATTCTCCACAGGCGGCGGCGAAGTGGCGCGCTACATCGGTCGACACGGAACGCAGCGGGTCAAAAAGGCGGCGTTGATCTCCGCAGTGACGCCTCTGATGCTGAAGACGGACAGCAATCCCATCGGTTTGCCGCTGCAAGTGTTTGACGATATCCGCAACGCATCTCTCAAAGATCGCTCCCAGCTCTATCTGGATATCGCATCGGGCCCATTCTTTGGCTTCAATCGTCCCGGCGCTCAAACGTCTCAAGGGATGATTCAGTCATTCTGGGCCCAGGGCATGCAAGGCGGACACAAGAACACCTACGACTCAATCGCCGCCTTCTCCGCCACAGACTTCCGCGACGACCTGAAGAAGTTCGACATTCCCACGCTGATCGTGCACGGTGACGACGATCAGATAGTCCCCATCGACGCTTCCGCCCGTGCCGCGGTGAAACTGATCAAAAACGCCAAACTCATCGAATACCCAGGCGCGCCCCATGGCCTCACAGATACTCATAAAGGTCGGCTGAATCAGGATTTGCTGGCCTTTGTGAAACAATAGATAAACGTCAAACGCCGCCCTGCCAGCTATCAGGGCGGCTTACCTATCGAGGAGATTTGCAATAGAAGATGACTTCTCCATATACGGACGCCAGCTTTTCATGACTTTCGATTAAATCTCTTCCTCGGTGATGGAGATTTCCGAATTGGCGATAGTGATTTTCTTTATCGAGAACTCCGCGTCGAAATCATCAATCTGAAAGTAACCGTTCAATTCGGGAATCAAAGCCGTAATTTTTTCCAGCTTCCAATAAACGTAATCAACATCTCGCGACCTGATGTCGTAGCCATAAAAGGCATAGCACATCCACCCTTTAGGCCTTGGATTAAGCACCCATCCAAAGGAATACTTTTCGACCTTAGTAGGCTCAATAGGAATATCTTCTAAATCAGGTAGTCGCTCAACAAGATCCCTTATCAGAACAACATCCTCCTCCGTGCACTCCAACCACCCTTTCACAGATAACGACCGACTCATATTCCCTCAACTTCTCTCAACACCATTAAAAACAGCCAATATACGCGCAAAATCTCCTGGTACCTTCAATTCCGACAGCTTCATTTCCGCTTCAACTTCACCTTTTTCTTCCTCTTTCACAACGACAGCCCCAAAGAAGCGGTTCGCGTACGAGTAAAGCGCCCTCTAGACCGTATGCGCAATAATGTCATCCACCCAATCCCACGGAATTAAAGACTCAAACTCCGCATATGAAGACGCTCTTTCCAGCTCGCGCATCAGTTTTTCGTCGATATCCGTTTGAGCCACTCTGGCAATGCCTCTCAACGCCTCCATGCGAACGAAAAGGTCTTCCGTTTTATCTCGCAGCAGGTCGTTGAGCGTGAGAAGGACTGCTGGGTCTTTTGTCCCTGCGTAATACCCTACCCAGTTGATGAGCGCCGTCGCTCGGACGTCGTCGTCTTCATCTTTACTCATCAAAGGGATCAGTTCATGTTTGAAGTCCGGTATGCTCCAGCAGGTTCCGAGCACCATAATGGCGGCGCGCTTGAGATCCGGCTCCGGGTGTTGCAGAAAGCGCCTGACATATTCCATCAACTCGTAACAGTCGGTTTTGCCGATATCAATTAACGCATCATAAATGTCGTCAATATCTTCAGAGGCAAGTTTTTCTTTGAGGCTGGCGATATTCACCCTACAGTCCTGTCGATATTTCATATTTTTTCTGATTGGTCGGCTCTTGGCCCACCTCTCTTCTATTGCAAAAACGCCACAAAAGTTTCACCAAATATTCTACAAACACCGCGCCGCCGACTTCTAGAATTAACGGGGTTAGCGGTAGACCTTTTGTGTAAGTAATACCTCGGAATCAGCAGGCGTCTCTCGCCGCCTTGCTAAAAGGGAAGTCCAGGAGTGACAGGGTTCAAGCTAACCTGGAATCACCTCCGCATAAATGCTGAAGACTGAACTAACACCTCTTGGGGGCGGCCCAGCCCCCGTTTTTACTTTCTGCAATCTTGTCCACAAACTGCGGGGTGACACAGGCGTAAAGGTCACTTTGAGCCTCTTTGATCACCCTGTCAGCGCCGTCAACGCTGAACTTTCGATACAATCCCACGCTTTCGGTTCAGCCGTCTGTAGCTATCCAAACGATAAGGGTTCGCCTCCCGATAGGCGTCCAACGGCGCCAACATGGTCCCGCCGCGGTTCAAGGCGTTGTCGATAACCTCAACAATGCGCCTGTTCGGCCAGGGCTTGCGGGTGATCCTGAGCAACTCGTTAAAGGCGTCATCTTCCCGGCCAGCCCCATGTATTAACGCCAAAGCGCCGTGCCCTATGGCCGTAGAGCGACTCACACCGGCATGACAGTGGATGATCAGGCGGTTTGCGGGGCCCTCAAGAATCGCCTGCAAGGTGTTCAGGACGCCGCTGATCACCGCGTCAAAGTGGTGAGTGGCTTCCGCTCTCTCCTGGTCAAAAATTCTGATGACGTGATGCGCTTCCACATGGGCGGTCAGCTTGGGTATCGCCTGCTCGCTGATATCAGGGTCGAGCAGAGAGATAACGTGTGTCGCCGGCCAGGCTTTCGCCAGCGCTTCCACACGGTATAAACATGAAATTTGCAACGGCAAGGCAGAGACAGTAGAGGTCACAACAATATCCTTATTGGTCATAGAGCTTGATTGCGCCAAAGCCTATCAGCCGCAGCAGAAGATTGACAACCTCTGCGTCCAGCCGAACCGACCGGACGCAAACCTGTTTTTATACCGACAGCAACACCGCTCCAACCGTCTGCCCGCTTTGCAGCAAGGCATGGGCTTGGGCGGCCTGCTCCAAAGGAATTGTATCCGCGATATCCACGGTCAACCCATTCGCCAGTTGCTCCATGACCGCATTGCCGCTGATCCGGTAGTGGCTTAAATCCATCATATGCAGCAACACGCTGGGACGGGTGAATTGAACCGCCCGCGCCATGGCTTCCATAGGCAGGCTCTGCAACATGCCGGAGGGTTGCCCAATGTTGGCGACCGTGCCAAAGGCCCCGGCGCTCGCCAGGCTTTGCATCAACGTGTCCGCGCCAACGCCATCGATGACGTAGTCTACGCCAGCGCCGTCAGTGAGCGTCTTCACTGCTTCAGCAAAGTCCTGCTCGCGATACAGAATCACGTCGTCGTAGCCTTTGCGGCGGGCGATTTCCGCCTTTTCCGCATTGCCAACGGTCCCGATCAATCTCACGCCCAGCTTGCTCGCCCACTGTCCCAATACCTGCCCTAGTCCACCCGCGGCGGCGTGAACCAGCATCGACTCACCCGCCGCGACGGGTCTGACCCGGTTCAACAGCATGTGGGCGGTCATTCCCCGCAATAATGCGGACGCCGCCGCTTCATCAGAGACCGAGTCGGGAACCGGTAATAATCTCTCCGCCGCCACATTTCGATGACTGGCGTAGCTTCCTAACGGAAAGCCGGCGTAGGCGACGCGCTGACCAATACTCAAGCCAGTGACGCCGTCTCCCAACGCCTCAACCACGCCCACCGCCTCAACACCCAATACGCGGGGGTCCTCGGCGATGGGATAGAGTCCGCAGCGGAAGTAGATATCCACGAAGTTCACTCCCACCATACGATGGCGAAGGCGCACTTCTCCCGGGGCCGGAGGCGATAGTTGGAAGGTCGCCGGCTGCAATACGGACGGCTCGCCAATTTGGGACATTTCTATACGGATAGGCGTACTCATTCTGAACTCCTTAATGCTCTTACTGTGGTGGGTGTCCTGTTAGCTCCTTGTTAGCTACGTAAACTTTAACCGCGGCATGCTTTGTAGAAAATTCCCCAAAATCACACAGTATTTGTGCATAATTGCACAATGAAATCGATTAACTGGGATGACATCCGCTATTTCCTGGCGCTGGCGGAGGCGGGCAGCCTCTCCGCCGCCGCGCGCACGCTTTCTGTCGAGCACAGCACCGTTGCGCGTCGGGTGGATATGTTGGAGCGGGAATTGGAAATGAAGCTGTTTGATCGTCTGCCGCGACGCTGGCGTCTCACTGAAGACGGTCAAAACTTATTGGAGCCTGCGCGGCGGATGGCGTCCCAGGCGCAAAGCTTTACTCGCATCGCAGACGGCATGTCCGGGCTGTCAGGCAGCGTGCGTATTTCAACGCCGCCATTGCTGGCCAGCCTGATACTGGCGCCGCATTTAAGTGAGCTACGGAAGCAGTTGCCGCACATCGAACTGGAACTGGTGGGAGATCTGCAAAACGCCGATCTCCATGAGCGCGAGGCGGATATCGCCCTGCGTATGCGCCGCCCGGAACAGCCGGATTTGGCGGCGCGCCCTTTGGCCAAGTTACAGTATGGCCTTTATGGCTGCCACGACTATCTGGCGACGCGTTCCCAGGAGCAATGGGAGTACGTCGGTTACGAACGCAGCATGCAATCCGCTCCGCAGCAACAATGGCTGGATACACTACCCCACTCGCCGCTGGTTTTCCGCTCCAATGATCTGAACGTGCTCGCCAGCGCGATTGTCGGCGGCGTAGGCGTTGGCGTCTTACCCTGTTTCATGGAGCGCTTTTATCCTCAGTTACAACCCATTCGAGAACCAGCCTGTCCGATTGTGCGAGAACTGTGGCTGGTCATCCACCCGGACCTGCGACGATCGCCACGGGTGCGCAAGGTAGCGGACGCTCTGATCGCCTTATTTGAGACCGGCGTCATATAAGGCTCACCTGCTTCTCGCCGCGCTTTATCTTTACCGTCGGCCGTTCTATATTCGCTATCAGGACGTTGAGCTGTTGTTGATGCAGTTATTTCATGCCGCAGCGAACCACTCACACGCCACAAGGAGGCTCATAAATGGTAACCCAAGCCGACATCACCGCTCCGGAAAAGGTGATCAAATCTTCTACTTCCACAATCCAACGAGGCGTCGCCAAAGCCGACGGCAAGTTGTGGATGACCGCCGAAACCCTGCACTTCGCTCCCTATAACGAAGACTTCGGACTCGGCCCCTACAACATCCCCCTCACCGATATCGCCAAGGTAGAAAAACACAGCATCCCCCCATTATTGCCCGAGGGCTTTAAGGTCACACTGATGAACGACCACACCTACCAGTTCATCGTGGCCAATTCAGAAACCTGGATTGAGTTGGTCGAGAAATACCGGGACGCGCTCGGCGTTAACGTGATCGAATAGACAGACAAGGCTGGCTTGAGTTCGTCTGAGAAGAGTCAGCCTATCGGTGCGCAACAACCTGAAAAATCAGGACGCAGAATAAGGTCCTCTCAGGCCTATGAGATTACCAAACGGGTCCGTCACCTGACACATGCCCAACCCGTTTTCAATCTGCATAGGCCCACGATAAACCATCGATCCCAAGGCCAAAAACCGCTCAATCTCATCCGCCAGATTCGCAACGGACCAATACAACACCGTCCCCGCTTTTCCTGCAGACACTTTTGCATCCGCCCAGACAATCTCAAGATGAAAACCCTCAACATCAAGATACCGAAACCCGTCCACACAACGCTCCTGCGCAGCCGGAAAAACCTTCTTGTACCAGGCCAAACCTGCTTCGATATCGTTGACGTGTATGAGAATGGCGGTGGGGGTGATCATGGTGTTGGGTCATTAGCCAAGGTGGGTTTGGCAATATTCATGTTTAAGGAAAAGAAACTCAAGGCCTCTGAAAAATCTCTCGTGAGCGTTCCACTTCCGCCCTGACAGCGCATTCTTCCGCGTGGTCGTTGATCAGTCCCATGGCCTGCATGAATGCGAATACGGTGGTTGGGCCGACGAACTTCCAGCCCATTTTTTTGAGTGCTTTCGACAGGGCGACGGATTCTGGGGAGGTTGAGGCGGTCTGTGGTTTTTGGCGTTGGTCGTGGACGGGTTCAAAGCGCCAGATGAACGTCGCCAACGAGCCTTCTTTCTCCACCAGCGCCTGGGCGCATTTGGCGTTGTTGATGACGGCTTCGATTTTGCCTCGGTGGCGCACGATGCCTTCATCTTTGAGTAATCGATTAACGTCCTCTTCCGTGAACGCGGCTACTTTATTGAAATCAAAATGGTGGAAGGCGGCGCGAAAGTTTTCCCGCTTGGCGAGAATCAATCTCCAACTGAGACCGGACTGAAAACTCTCCAAACAGAGCTTCTCGAATAGACGAAAATCATCTCTCACCGGGAAGCCCCATTCATTGTCGTGGTACGCATGAAAATCCGGCGTCTGGCTCCAGCTGCAACGAGGTTTGCTCTCTGCACTTTCTATCGTAACGGACATTAATCTTTATCCTTGTGTAGGTCTGAAAATCTGAAAATTGGAAACAAGTGTTTTCAATTCATCAAAAACTGCAGACGCGCATCGGCGCTGGAAGGCGCTACTTCAATGATCTCCGCGGCGACAATATCCTCAGCCACAAAAGGGTCCGCATTGACTCTCTCCTGCAGCTCCGCCAGAGAGGTATTGTGCGCTAATATTCCGCCCCCGGAGCTGGGCTGAAGGCTTCCAACCAGAAGAAAGACGCCATCGTCGAAGCCTTGATTGATCCAGTCTTTGTGACCTGACAGGTACTGGCCAGCCTGACTTTTATTGTTTGAAAATTTCAGCAGTACGATAAACATCAGTTATTTTTCTCCTGTTGGCTTCGGCGCGGAAGCAGATTCAGAGGACCTCAGGTTTTCCTCGCATCGCTTCAACCAGTCGAGCATCTGATTAACTTCGTTTTTAATAAACTTTTCGTCTTTGAACGCATTCGCCAGAGTGGCGACGCCCTGGCTGAAGGCCAGCACATGCATGGCCAACTGATCCGCGTCCGCCTCGCGGCCCAGCAACACGAACTGCTTGCGCAACCATGTTCGAAAGAGCGTGAGTAAAGCATTGGCGTCAACCAGGGAACCATGGTTCAGCTTCGCCAGCTCTGAGCACAGCGTGCCGACCGGGCAGCCGTAGCGCTTTATGTCCTTCTTATTCATGACCAGAATCTGAATGAAGCTTTGGATGCGTTCTCGCGGATGTTTACCTTCCGTCTCCCACTGATCCAGCATCTTTTGCGTCTTGGCCAGACGTAGCTGAATCACTGCGTCCAGGATTTCATCCTTGGTTTTAAAATGGTGGTAAAAATTGCCTCGCGAAATACTGATAGCGCCGGCGATGTGCGAGAAAGAAGTGTGCTCAAAACCTTGCTGATAGAACAGCTGATCGGCTGTTTCCACTATCAGCTCGCGCGTGGTGAGATTGCTCATTGTCTTGATGACCGCCAAACAGAATAACGTTAACAGCGGCGGCGATTTGACCGACCCACTCTTATTGAAAGATGTGGTCTATCAAGTCACGCCACAATTTAGGACATGCGTCCTAGACACATCAAAAATAGGACGAGCATCCTAACATGTCAACCAATTTGTACAGCCTGCCAGTAGCTTCCCCCCTCACGGAGTCAGCTCGAAATCACCAAGCGGATAGGGCTCGCCATTAATAAGGACATCGATGTGGTGACGCCCAGGGTAATGGCGGCGTGTCTTCAATTTCGCGAAAGACACTATGGCGTTGAGGATGGTTTTTTCGTTCGGTTGCAGGGTAAGAGTACGCAGTTTGAAGACCTTTGGCCGGGTTCCGCCGTTAGCTTTTACAAAGTGCACGGCATAATCGATCAGTAAGCGCTGCGCCTCGGGTGCGGTGCTTTTCATTTCAAAAGACAGACGCACGGCCTCCCCCAGCGAGACGCGCTGAGGCGTGATGGATATGTCGTCTATGTGCACCGAAGGATTCTTGGTTCCGCCCAGAATGCAGATTGCGTCCTTATTACCGGCCTTGACCAATGAACGCAGAGCATGGCGAATAATCCAGGTGCGGCCTTCAGACGCATCTACAGCCCAGCGCCGGCAGGTCTCAATGGTCAGCATGGGATGGTCTTTAGCAATGTCGTTCAAATTGTTCGCTACGGAGCGGCGCACATAAAGTATGGGATCGTCTTTTAACCGCTCCAATATGTCCAGGACAGGACGCGGGTCTTGCTGATAAGCGTGTAAGTGCGGCGCCCATGGCGGACGCCCTCAGAAGCAAGTCGGCGCAAGTGTGCGTTTTCGTGGCCTGTCCATGCAAGCATCTGGGCATAGGTGCGCTCAGGATACTTCACCAGAAAGGCGCGGATGCTGAATTCGGCGGTAAACCTTTTGGTCAGCTCCTCCTGTACCCGAATGGATGCCTCGTAATCATCAAGGCCATATTTCTGGACAAAAGCAAGATGCGGCATGTAGCGAAGCTGAATTAGACCAATTTCACCGGTTGCGGGTAACTCCGGGCCAAGCGCCGCTTCGATGACTGCCGCCGCGTCAGAAAATGGCTTAGGCAGATACTTGTGCAGGGCATCCGCAATATGTGCGGCCCGGCCGGTGAGCTCCAACTTGTCCAAACCGTCCATAGAATGCGCGACAAAGGCTGTTGCATCAAACGGAGTATGGGCGCGGTGTAGCTCCGCAGCAATCTCGCTCACTAGCGTCAGATTAAATACGTCTTTGATGGCTGTTCCCATGCTTATTGATGCTCACTAATTGACGCCGTTTTTCGATACATAACCAGTTCCTCGTCAGCATTATTTTCACTGTGTTTTTATACAGCCATCCGTGTATTTAGTCCATTAAGTTTTAGAGAGACTGGTTCACGGAGGCATAGATAAGCAGTATTGTCGGGTAACGCCCTGAAGAGGATAACCGGCTGCGCGCATGTCTGCCGAAGGGCTTGGTCGGCCCTAGGCTCTGAGATAGGGAAAGCAGCCTGCAGACTCGCTGCTTTCAACTCCCCTATTCGCTAACACCAATAACTCGCCTTCAACATGACTGATGGTCTCGCCAAAGTTCCGCAGGACATTACCTAGAGAATGAGCGTCAAGCCCTTTGATTGGGACACGGAAACATAATAAAAGACGGGAGCGGCCGTTATCCATAGCGAAAGTTGAGCCTACCAGGGAGTCGTCATTAAAGTTCATAACCAAAAGCTCGGTCAGCCGTTCTGCATTCCCCAGGAATGACTCGGCGGACGCCACCGGCGACCATAGCGACAACTCCTGCTCGTCATTGCTCAGGCCGAAAGACAGTTCATGATCATCCAATAACAGGTGACATTGATTGCTTGCATCCAACGCCAGGCAGGTCAGCCCCCACTGGTTGTTAAGCTCCATTAACCACTGCGAGAAAACGTCTCTTTGCGTGCTCATTTGAACGCTCCTTTCCATCCATCGATATTGCGAATTTATTGAAATCATTGCTGACAGATTAGCGATGGCGCGGGCGGTCACATATTGGCCGGCGGATCTATTTTTTCAACTCTAACGATTACTTTCGATTCACCAGAGTTTGCAGATAAACACGGGAATGAAGAGCAGGAAAAACAAGTCGTCGAAATTTTTTTAATTTTTTTGCATCCAAATCCCAAAGCGGCGTCGTCTTTATCTACGAGATCGAAATACAGGGTCTTCAGGCCCGACCACATACACACAGTTTTAAAAGGACAGACCCATGAAAAAGTTCGCCGCAATGACCGCTCTTCTGATCGCTACTGGTTTCACTTCTATCGCTAATGCTGAAGGGCAAGCGGATCGGGGTGATTACTGCGATAACGACAAACCAGGTTACAACGTTAAAACCTCCGCCAGCGCGGGTTCCTATAACTACGGCGCTTCTAATGGTTATGGCGATGGATACGGGAATACCGGCGGCTTTGTCAAAACGTCCACCGTCGCCAGCGCGCCCACCACCGTGGTCACCAAAGTTTCCACATCGGTTGGCGAAGTATTCGCGAATGCTCAGGGCATGACGCTGTACACCTTCACTAAAGACAGCAACGGCGTGTCCGCCTGCTACGACGGCTGCGCGGATAGCTGGCCCCCATTTTTGGCGAAGCAGGACGCGAAAACCTGGGGCGAATTCAGCGTAGTCGCTCGCAAAGACGGCACGTATCAGTGGGCGTACAAAAATCAACCACTGTATCTGTGGGTGGGCGATCGCAAGCAAGGCGACGCGACTGGCCATGGCGTCGGCGATGTGTGGTTCGCCGCTAAGCCATAGAGGTAGGCCGCAAGCAACAGAGACAGGACGCAAACTGCGCCCTTCTCTCCTCGCTAGCGCTGGCGTTGAAGTAGCCGCCAGCGCTTAGACCCAACTTAACCGACGGACGCTTAAGCGAACCTAATCGGAACCGCGCGTCCAAGAAAACACTTTCCCAGCTGTAACTTTTTTTCCTTCGGTGTCGTAAAGGTGATGACGGCCGTCAACACCCGACATCAATCGATGATCTTGATTCAAACAGCACGATTTAAACAACACTAAAGGGTAAATGTATGAACCTGTCGAAAACATGTTTGGCGACCGCCGTTTCCCTCTCCCTACTGGGAGGAGCGCTGAATGCGCGGGCGGACATCGTCATTGGCAACGACCTCAATTCCAACAAAGGCGCAAACGCCGCCATCAACCAACTCTATTCCGCCAACCGCGGCTCTAATGGCGGCGGCGACCAAAGCCTGCAATTTGGCGATCAGATTTACGGCACGGACGGTAACGACATTCTGATCGGCGGTCTGGGTATTGATGTGCTCTTCGGCAATGACGGCGATGACATCATCATCGGCGGCACCGAGGACTTCAACAGCTTTAACCGCGACCGCGCCTTCGGCGGCAAGGGCAATGACATTTTCGTCTGGACACCGGGCGACGGTAATGACTTCTTCGACGGCGGCGAAGGCCAGGACATTCTGGTTATCGGCCTGATTGGCGAGTCCCAAGATAATGAAGGCAATACGGACCTGGCCCCTTTCTTTAACGTTAGTCCTCCCGGCACGCCAGGAAGCCAGGATTTCGACGGCATTTTCATCAACCCCAGCGTAGGCCTTCCAGAACTGAGGATTGAACAAACTCCCGGCTTTTGCCGAATTCTGGATAAGTCCACTGAGGGCATGAGCGAACTAAACCTCGATCATCTGGTTCAGTTTATCCTGACAGGCCCCGCCAATAATTTCGACGAGGCCATCGCAGCCGATCCCAATATCGATCCAGATACGTTGGATACCGGCTTGAGAATCTCGGTTCATTTGAAAAATACAGAGTTTGTTGTGTGCCCTTCGCGGTCCGGCGACGAAATAGAAGTCTATGACATCTCCCAGTCTCCTCCCGTCAGAGTCACGCTGGACGACTTGCCGCCCACGGCCGCCACAGCTCCAGCCAGCTTACGTTAAACGCGTTAACTTCCACTGAACCGAGAATCGACCAAGGAATACAGTATGAACCACTCAAAGCATGCGCTGAGCAGCGCGATCATTTTGTCTATCATGATGACAGCGGCCGGCTGTTCCAGCTCTGGCGACGGCGGCAAAGGGCCTGACAATAACGACGGCCAGAACGGCGGCGATATCAATCAGAAGAACTTCACGGTCATCCAGGGGACGGATCTGAACACCAAAAGTTCCGCGCTGTTGTCGTTCAATCCCGGCGGGCCGGGAGGCTCCTCTAACCAGAGCCAGCGCGCAGGGGACGTCCTGCAGGCGGAAGACGGCGTTGACTCGATTCTGATAGGCGGATTAGGCGTAGACGTCATGCTCGGCGCTTCGGGTGACGACATTCTTATCGGCGGCACAGAAGACTTCAATTCCAGCGTCGACGGCGACAGCAAAGGCGCCGACAACCGCGACAGAGCCTTCGGCAATGGCGGCGAGGACCTCTTCATCTGGACGCCAGGGGACGGCAGCGACTTCTTCGATGGCGGCGATGGCGTGGATGTCCTGGTATTGGGCGTCATTGGCGAGCAGCGGGACAACAACGGCGCAACAGAAGGCGCTCCGTTCTTCAACGTGAGCCCACCCGGGCGCGAAGGCAGTCAGGATTTCGACGGCATCTTTCTGGACCAGAACAATCAACCTGTGGTCAAAGTGTCCACCTCACCGGGATTCTGCACCGTCGTCGATAAAGGCGAACATGCAGAGGAGCTGGAACTGTTGAATCTCGACCACATTGTGCGATTCACCTTGCGCGGCGTCGCGGAAGACTTTGAAGCCGGCGTACGCACTGACGACGATGGACTGCGCATCGCGATCAGCGCAAAGAATGTCGAGTATCTGGTGTGCGCGCCCAAAGTGACCACCGATGGCGCAGCCACCGACAATATCGAGGTTTTAGACCTGACGACCACGCCCCCCAGACTCGCTCTGCTGTCTGAGTTGCCTGAGCACATCGCGCAGATGATTCAATAATCTTTCAGGCTGTGATTCAGGAACCGCCCCGCTTTCGTTAGAAGGCGGGGCGAACCCGTTCTACACCTTAGCTTAATTCTGAGCGTCTATGGCGATGCATCGTCAAACACGCTCTCTTCATCCCCCCCAAAAAATAATTAAAGAAATAGAAA
Organism: Hahella sp. CR1; assembly: GCF_029813005.1. Classification (NCBI taxonomy): domain Bacteria; kingdom Pseudomonadati; phylum Pseudomonadota; class Gammaproteobacteria; order Oceanospirillales; family Hahellaceae; genus Hahella; species Hahella sp. CR1. The sequence continues at coordinate 179,665 of NZ_JAPELK010000006.1, read as the reverse complement.
ATATTTTGCATCCAAACACCGCGTCGGCGTCGTCTTAATCAATGAGATCACAACAACGCCATTCAACTTACAGATTAAAAGGACATTCTCATGAAGAACTTCGCCGCACTGACCGCCTTGATGGTTGCTTTCACTGGTTTCACTTCCGCCGCGCACGCTGAAGGAAAAGCGGATCGTTACTGCGATGACGACTATGCAAAGAAAACCTATAGCAGCGCCGCCTACACAAGCGCCAGCAACCAGGGCGACTATGTCAAAACGGCCGCTAACGACAGCGCTAATCGCGTCGTCACCAAAGTCTCAACCTCTGTCGGCCAAGTGTTCGCGAACGCCCAGGGCATGACGCTGTACACCTTCACGAAAGACAGCAACGGGGCTTCCGTTTGTTATGACGCCTGCGCAGACAGCTGGCCTCCGTTTCTGGCGCAACAGAGCGCCAAAACCTGGGGCGCGTTTACCGTGATCGCTCGCAACGACGGGACTTATCAGTGGGCTTACAAGAATCAGCCGTTGTACCTGTGGGTGGGCGACCGTCAACAGGGCGACGCCACTGGCCACGGCGTCGGCAATGTGTGGTACGTCGCGCAGCCGTAACCGCCTTTTAAGCGCCCTCTTCTCCTCTCTGCACCAGTGTGACGTGAACGCCCGCAGAGAGTCGCAGAATAAAAAACCACTCCCAGAAATATACGGACGAAAAAGTTTTCCGCCGCTGTAACTTTTTCTCTCTGGGTGTCGTAGATGGATGAGGGCCGCTCGTTTTTCTAATGGAGATGGCGACGTTTATATCTGAGCGCACTTCAACTTGCGCTGCATTCAGACTCACCTGATCACGTCGTCCAAGTGACTCAACAATAAGGACGCCCCGCATTCCGCATGGGTCGGGGCGAGTTTTTTAGTGCCATGGAAAACACTTTCGACCCGGACGAACTGGAAAATCTGTTGGCGCGTATTGCGCTTAAAGATCAAAAGGCGCTGGAGCAGCTTTATAAACGCGTCGCGCCGAAGCTCAATGGAGTAGCCATGATAATTTTACGAGACACGGATTTAGCAAATGATGTTCTGCAGGAAGCTTTTTTGCAGATCTGGCATAAGGCGGACGAATATCGCCGCAGCCTTAGCGAACCCATGACCTGGATGACGTCGCTGGTGCGCTATCGCGCCCTGGATAAGCTAAAAGCGGAAAACCGGGAGCAGACGCGCCGGGAGCGCCATGATGAGATCGAGCAACTGCTTGAGCAGAACCTCGTCGACTCTCCCCTGCGCGACGTACTGAACTCAAACGAAAAATGCCGCATCCACCGCTGCCTGAGATCGCTGGATGTGTTGAACCGCAACGCCATCCTCATGGCTTATTACTACGGCTACAGCCGCGAAGACATCGCCGTGCACATTGAAAAGCCCGTTAATACCGTCAAAGTCTGGCTGAAGCGGGGTCTTGGGAGGTTAGCGCAATGCCTCGGCCATTGAGATACAAAAATCCGGAGCTTCTGGACCGTTTGGCGTCAAACTACGTCATCGGCGCACTGCGAGGCAAAGCGCGCAAACGCTTCGAAGCCATCATGCGCCAAGACGAGACCGTCGCCAAACGGGTGCGTCAGTGGGAAGAAAAGTTTCAGCCGCTGCATGAGAAGACGGCGCCTTTAGCGCCCAAAACGGCGACCTGGAAAGCCATCTCCGCCAGTATCAACGATGCGCCCAGTCAGTTGATGGAGAAGCTATTACGCAAATTGAGCTTCTACAAATACCTCTCCGCCGCCGCTCTGTCGTTGGCGCTGTGCATTGCGCTCTACCCTGCTCTGTCCGGTTCCGAACAGATCAGTCCCGAACAGGCGTCGCCTGCGCCCAGCGTTAACTATGTTGCGGTGATGGAGAATACAGATGAACAGGCGGTCATGGTGGTGACCGTCGACAAAGCGGCTCGCCAGTTGTCCTTGAACATCGTGGAAAAGCCCGTCATCGCCCAGAATGCGACGCTACAACTGTGGGCCGTTTCAAGGGATGACAATACCGTGCGCAGTTTGGGAGCCATTGAACTGAAGGGGCAAACGCAAAGAAATCTGTCACAGCGGGAATGGGAGTTAATTCAAAGCGCAGAACATTTGCTCGTTTCCATCGAAAAACCCGGCGGCTCAGCGACTGGCGCCCCCAGCGCACAACTGCTGGCCAAAGGGTTATGCGTGAAAGTGGCGGGTTGGCGAAGTTAACTGCTCCCGCCGTTTTGGTCGGCTCTTACTTAGCACTTTTTAAACAAGAGAACTCAACGATCTACTTTAGCTCCACAGACCACACAACAGTGATTAGCCAGGGAACAGGCCTCACACATCTTCCACGCATTATTTCGATAATGAAGGCTACCTTCCGGCTGCTGCGCATCCCATATCTGCTTGCAAACGGGACAAGCGCTGAACGACCTCACCCGCATTTTGTGCTTGCACGCATCACTGCAGTACAGCGGTTCTGACGCTTTTGACATTATTTTTTATTCCTTGGTGGAGACCATTCAAAAAAGGGAAATTTTAGACATTTGCCGGGCGCTTATACAGGCTCGCCCCTATCGTCGGTCGCCTGAGTCAATAAATGAACTCAGCGCCCAGAATCGAACCCAGTTCCTAAAACCGAACAAAGTACATATTAGGTTAACCCCACTGTCACCAATCGCAGCTATTCTTTTTTGGCTGGTATATACCAGATAAACCCAAAAACTAGGAGAGATTATGCTTAACTGGAAGAGTTGCGCGGCGGGCGTTGGCCTGCTGGCGATGACGTCTTTGGCTGTGGCGGATAATAAAGTTCTCTTGATCGGGATTGACGGTCTGCAACTGGAGCAGGTTCAACGCTTGAACACGCCCAACTTTGACCGGCTCAACATCACTAAGGCCTACACTGGCGGTATTCAGGGCGCCTCGTCGGAGCAGCCGACGATCAGCGGGCCGGGTTGGGCGACCATATTAACCGGAGTGTGGCTGTCCAAGCACGGGGTCAACTCCAATGACGCAGGTCTGGCCAATCCTGAGTTCCCAGGCTTGTTCAAACGGGTCAAAGACGCCAATCCTGACGCTTACGTGGCTAGCATCGCCAACTGGGCGCCCATCAACACCAACTTCTTCGCCAATGAGGTCGCCAATATCGATGAGGTGGTCAGCGGCGTTAATGATGAGGAAGTGGTCAATCGCGCGCTGCAAACCCTCTCCCAGACACCCGCTGATTTTGTGTTCCTGCACCTGGACGATCCCGATCATGCAGGACACGCCAGTTGCTTCGGCAGCGCCTACGATAAAGCCGTACAGGACTCTGATCGCCGCCTGGGACAGCTTCTGGATAAAGTGGCCAACCTGCAAAATCAGAACGCCGATAACTGGCTGGTGTTAGTGACCACGGACCACGGTCGCACGCCGATTGTGGGTTGCGGCCATGGCAATCAGACCGAGCCGGAAAAGACCATCTTTATCGGGTCCAATCAGCCGATGAACGCGGAGTTTTCGCAACAGGTGACGGACATTCCCAACACGGAGTTCAATTCACTCTACGGCTATCCGTCGCAAGCCTCTATCGCTCCCACCGTGTTACGTCATCTTGGCGTGACCATCGACGCTTCCTGGCGCCTGGACGGCTTGCCGTTGATTGGCGATCTGGGGGTGCGCAAACTGATGGAGGACGGCTCCACCGCCCAGCGTTTCACCTGGTATACCGATGAGCAGAAACCAGCGAATATCTACCGTAACGGCGAGTTAGTGGATCAGGTTTATTCCATGGATCGCGGCTGGTCTGATCCAGATATGACCGCCGCCGGCGTCACGGACTATGTGGTGGAGATCAACAGTACGCCATTGGCGCTGCGCCTGAATAATTTCCAGATCGACGCCGCATTGAGCAAAGACGCCTTCAAAGCCTACTTTTTCCGCAATGATCAGCAGTATGTGCGTTATGACAAGGTGCTGGACAAGTCAGACGGCGGCTATCCCAAAGCCGTTAATAACCAGACCTGGCCGGGCATGGAAACATATCGGGATTTGATCACCGCCAGCTTTCAGAAAGACGCCGGAACCAGCTACTACTTCCTCAAAAACGGTCAATACATCAATTACGACAACATCGGCGACAAGGTAAGAAGCGGTTACCCCAAGCCCATCAACAACGCCACCTGGCCAGGCCTGGAGCCCTACAAAGACCAGATAGAAGCCGCCCTGCGCTGGCACAATCAGAAAGTGTACTTCTTCCTGAGCAACGGCGATTACATTCGTTACGACATCAACAGCGACGCCGTGGACAGCGGCTACCCTAAACCGATCAACGACAACACCTGGCCGGGACTGGGCAGCTACGCCAAAGAAATCACCGCCGCCGTAAAATGGAGCGACAGCCGCGGCTACATCTTCCTGACCGGCCAACGCTACCTGCGCTATAACATCAGCCAGGACAAAGTAGACGACGGCTATCCCAAGCCAGTGAATAGCTCCACCTGGCCTGGGCTGTTGAATCCGTAATTAGGGGTTGTTTCGTCGGGGGCATGCAGGAAGAGCAGTACCTGCCGCCCCCGATGACTATTCATCCAGAAGCTATCTATTCAGAAGCAACCCATCCAGGAACTATCCGTCCTGACGCTGCATTTGTTACAGAGCGGCCTTGTTTAGGTCAATACAGACGGAGCGTCAGCGAGGTTCAGTTAGCCAACCAACTCAGCTCCAAGATTACTTCTTACAATTTCTTCGCCATGCCGAGGTATATCATGCCCCGCCAGCCATTGGTAATGCTCAATACCGAGAAGGTCAGCAAATTTATAAGCAGGCACCTCGCTAAAAATATCGTCCAATGTGTCCAGAGAAAATAGCTGAATCAGCTTTTCACGATCGCCCTGATCAATTAGCAAGTCGACAAAGCGTTGAACATCTAATTTATCTTTTTCAATATACATTTCCGGGTCCCATGCACACACATATGCACTTATCAAAACGCCATTAGAAAACAAATTCACAACCCAGGCGTGATCCTCAGCAAACATATAGTGCAGAACCATACCACTATAGTTAGCAGCGACATTAACTTTTTGTGAATTTAAATCGCCCTCCGGCAGTATTGATACCCAGTTATTGGATTCATCAAACACTATCCCGCGGACACCAAGCCTTTTTAATAAATCTTTTCCTTCTTCTTTGTTCTTGGTACGCAGGTGGTAACTTTCGCTAAACTCACTCATTTATGTCTCCATATTCGGGTTTCCAATGCATCAAACACCGGCGCAGATTTCTACGTCTGCGTGCTTTGACTTGTTATGCGCCGCTCCTCAATACAACTCATAGCTCAGGCCAACATCCTCGATTACTTTTTCAAACTCTGATGATAACCGAATATACTTACATGATTCATAGTCTAAAAATTGAACACAAATCATAACCAATCTAAGCTGAGCGAAATCCGTAAAATTTATTAAAGTCATGAAGTGATCTCGCCTATCACCTAGGGAAAAACCCTCACTCTCACTAAGCTTTTCTGAAACCATTAGGACCGTTACATAAAACGCTCTAGCCAGCCCAAATATTTGATCATTTTCATCTAGGGCTTCGATATATTTTTTTACCTCCTCATCCTTTCCATCATTTTCTCTTATTTTTTCAATTTCATCTTCTATTTTCATTACTGCTTTAACACCATCAATTTGTGTTTTCGCTTCTCCAGATAATGTCGTTATAGAAAAAGTGTCGAAAAGGTTTTTTTGTGAGTTTATTAAATTAAAGAAAAGCGACTCAAAAGACCTAAGCCTCTCAGTTTTCTCAGAGTTTTCAATCTCTGTCCTTAAGCTAAGGTTAGCCTCATTCTGAAGGTTTAATGATCTAATCAAAAGAACGATGGAAACAAAACTTAGCAGAGGATTAAGAATCCCCCCAGAATAATCTCCAAGCTGCCCCCATATGGCTGAGTCATTTGAAACCTCATAACCCAATGACACATAGAAATGTAGGAAATAAGATAAAAACACTGCAATTATAAGAATTGCAGCAGCCAGTATATACCCATTAATCTTCATAAATATCTTTTATTATATATTTTACCACTTTTTCATCACGTAGCTTTATAGGGGAAGCTGATATTTTTAGATATTTCCATTTATCTCTTGAGATCCCATTGTTGTAATCAAGATTTTCAGAAAATAATTTCTTTGGACCAATATTTACATCTTTGTACTCCTTTCCAAATCCAAACGCTACTGTCTCGTCCGCACCCTCGATTTGCAACCTTCCATTTCCGGTGTGGATATTCAATCGCGTAACGATAATTTTTAGGTCGTATTTTTCATGGCTTTGTTTAGCTTGAAGAACTCTTGCAGTATTGCGATCAAACTTCGCTATAACTGTTTGCGAGTCTCTACTCTTTCTATATCTAACCTTTATATCGTGATCAAACTTAGTAGATACTTCATGAATATTTTTCAATGCAGACACCCTGAGCTGCTTCACCAATTTTTCAGCCTTTTCTCCCAAGTCATCAACGACCTTTTGCGCTTTAGGCGACAATGGATTCGACTCTTTATAGAGGGACTCACTAATAAAGTAGCCAATTAACTCGATAAAAGCAGTGTGCCCCATCTTTCTTAATTTTTTAAGGAGGTCGTCATCATATATATCGATACTAAAAATGTGCCCATAAGATCCTTTAAAGCTCTTTTTAAGTGACGTTCTCACTTTGCTCTTATGTGTTTGCCTTTCTGGTATTTTTTCCGTAAGAATTGTTTCTGCTGTACATCTTACAGCATCTGACACGCCCTGCATTGAATCAAGACCAGCCTTCATATCAACTGAGTCTTCCGCCTCTATAACCAAATCAAGATTAATTGTCATATTTTTTTACTTTTCCATGTATTTATATCACAAAACACCAAGCTCAGAGGTATTTTGTGGAGTGGAGAGCATTTATGCTATAGCGTAACGCAGCGCAAACAAGCCATAAAGTAAAACATCCTCCTGCAGCTTTTTGTTAAGCACTACCAGCCACCATCGTGCGAAACCTCAGACCATGTATAGTTCAGAACTAGATCTTTTATTTTCAACCCGTGCAAAACTGGATTTTCATCCTGATACCATATGATAACTGCTAATGACATATCTTCATTTGGATCTTTAGCTGGCATTATATGGGTTAAATTAACAGAGCATGTATATTCCGGTAGCTTTGGATAACCTTCATCATAACTAAGCTCAACTGGAACCACGAATGGCTTAACACACGCCATTAATTCTTCGCTCATATCCATGAACATTTTTAAAAAACGCTTATTATCTTCCTCGTCTGGCCTCCCAACCATTAGCCCTGAATACGTTCTTCTAACAAGAATGCTATCAGTAAAAAAAACTTCAGTACCACATTTAAATTTAATCTTTTCCATGAACTCTCCTCCTACTAATGCATAAAATACATAACGCTCACCTGCTTATAACTCCCAACCGGCAATCTGATGGTGGCGCAAAATGTACTCTTCGAGGGGTCGCTGGTTACGCTTAAAGGGCAAGTGCATTTTTTGGCCATGAAGTTTCGATGTAAGCATACTATCGAATTTTGAATATGTGCCCTCTTCTTGCTTAGGATCGAAAAAGATGATTCTGTGCTGTGTTGATATGGTTATCATCCCTCGATGAAATAGCCGGTGATGCAGACTATTTAGGAGCATCCCATTCCTGACATCCAACCTCTCAGCATTGGACGCTAGCGACCAAGGAACAATGTGGCAGGCCTCCAGGGCTTCAGTAAATGACAACTCTGTGAAAGCACATTTATGCTTGTATGCTTTTAACAATGCTGATCGAAACAACAATTGTTTTATTCCACGCGATGGAACTCGACGGTAAATTTCCTCAGATGACTCCGGCTCCTTAGCTAGCACAATAACTAGTGAATCAAAAGAATCCCCGGATGTTGAGAACTCAAAGGGATTTTTTTGAGATTGCCAATTAAAGTCCCATACAACCGAAAGCCCTTTTTCGAAGTGGCAGAGATCGTATGCAATAAAACCGGAACCAGGCCTTCCTGCACCGTTGACGATAAGAATTGTTAAAGGAGGAAGTTTTTCTTCCAAGCAGTAATCCTGAATCACACCTAAAACATAGCGCACTGCGCGGTGATGAATGCCTAGTTTGTCGCCAAGCTCACCGTAGGTAATGGTTTCTCGTCTTTGCGCTATTTGCACTAACACTGGCCATGCCCGAAATGCCCGCTCTGATTGATTTATGGCCATGCGTGGTATCCTCGTGAAAAATAACATTTGTATAACGCACATCCGCGTTTTTCCCAATTCAGATCCCAGAAGATACTTCCTCCAGCCCCATGATTCCATTGGAAGATCACTGCGGGGACTTTCTTCCGCAATGCATCAACCACCCGCTAGCTGACCACCTCTTCGCCAGCTTCCTTCAGTGCCTCTTCTTCACGCACTTTTTCTAGATGGCGCTGTAGCATGGCGTGAAGGTCTTCTAGCGCCTTGGCCTTGTTCGTCCACCAGTCGGTGGACCAGACTCTGAACAGTGTCCACCCCAGGCCTTCAAGCACCGCTTGGCGGATTTTGTCTCTCTCACGGGCGTAGGCGGAGCTATGGTACATCGCTCCGTCGCATTCGACGCCCGCCAGATACAGGCCTGGCGCATCAGGGTGCACGATCCCCAAATCGATGCGGTAGGCGGAGACGCCAATCTGGGGATGAATGATCCAGCCTTTTTCCTGCAAGGCTCTTGCTACCGCAATTTCAAAGGGCGATTCGAAATCGCCGATTGAACCGTGAACCGCAGCGCCCAAGGCGGAGGCGCCCCGCTCTGCGTACTCGAGAAAATGCTTGAGATCGGCCACCGCCCTGGCCTGCGTTCGGGAAAGATCGATACGCTCCGGCGTCATTGTCGAAAAGACGATCATTTCAGAGCGCGCCCGGGTCATGGCTACGTTCAAACGGCGCTCTCCGCCATTGCGGTTCAGCGGCCCGAAGTTCATCGTCACATGATCGCTTTCATCCGGGCCATAAGTAATGCTGAACAGTATGACGTCCCTCTCATCTCCCTGAACCGTCTCCAGGTTCTTCACGAATACGGGCTCCAGGGTCGACTCTTCAGAAAACGCCCATTCAATAGACGGATCATCGGAACGGGCCTTATCCAGCAGGTCCTCAATCAGTGTCTGCTGTTCCGTGTTGAATGTGACCACGCCAATGGATTGAGCGCGCACTTTCGCATCGGAAGAGGTGACTCTGCGTACAATCTCCGCCACGATCGCCTTCGCTTCGCCTTGATTGTGGCGGGCTTTGCCTCGGGCGTAGAAGCCTTCCGGGCGAACCAATGAAACGCCTTTGTCTGGATGCACCGGCGCTGGGAAGGTGATCAAGGAGCTGTCGTAGTAGCGACTGTTGGAGAAGGCGATCAAGCTCTCCCGACGCGAGCGATAATGCAGGTTCAGCACCCGTTGAGGGATACTGGCGCCGATCAGCTCATCAAGGATACTTTCAAGATCGCCTTCAGCGTCGATATCTCCATCAGGATCATCGTCGGAGCGAGCGAAAAAGTTAGTGGGCGGCATCTGTTTCGGGTCGCCCGCGACAATGACTTGCTTGCCCCGCGCCAGAGAGCCTACCGCGTCCCAAACCGTAATCTGCGAGGCCTCGTCAAAAATCACTACATCAAACAGCGCTTGCTCCGCCGACAGAAACTGAGCGATGGATAGCGGCGACATCATCAGACAAGGCGCCAGTGAGGTCACCACATCGGGAATTTCCTCCATCATCTCCCGAACCGGCTTATGTCGTGTTTTCTTCTGCAGCTCGTGACGTAATACGCCCCAGGATGAACTGCGTTTGATGTCGTCCGGGTCTGGAATATCCCCCGCCAGTTTCGCCGCAATATACTGCGCCGTGAGTTCACTGAATTGGGTGTCCAGATCTCTGAAGTGGAGAATGGCCGACTCATGTTCCGGCGACGAGAACGTTCTGAGGATTTCATCCTCGCCAATCACCGCTGAAGACCACCAGGCGCAATAGGCGGCCTCGAAAATATCCATGACGTCCTCAGGGTTTACATCGCCTTTTTCAACCGCTTCCACCAACGGCCCCATCTGATGATCCAGGGCATCGGAGCGTCTGCGCACCCAGCCGCACCAGTCTTTCATGGAGTGATGATGTTCAATTATTCCCTGACAAAGCGCGTCCATCGCCTCTAACGCCGGCGTATTGCTCGGTAGATACCCATTCAGCGTATTGCCAATCAAGCCCTCAAATGGCTGGCTGATCGCCTTGAGTCGCTCCAGTGACGACAGCAAATCCGCAATGCCTCTTCCAACGGTCGCCTCTGGGGCCAAGAGGTCGTTAGCGTCGTATAGCAGGCCTCTGATTTTTGATCGCAGGAAGATCAACCCATCCGCGTCGTCGGCGAGCTTGCTCACCGCGATGCGAGCGCGAGCCCCCAACAGTTTGAGAGACGCGATCACATCGGGATCTGAGTCGTATACGTTCCAGTCGCGCAACCCTTTCAGCATTGCGTCCAGACGGTCAATGTGATCGCCTGTGGTTCGCAACTGCTTCAGAACCGGGATATCGTTGTTGGGGTCCGGATCACCCAGCGCGCCGTGCTGACGCATCTGTTTGAGTACTTTTCGTTTGGCGAAAAAGCTTTTGGGCCACCATGTCTGATTAGCGTCCCGCCACTGGACGTCGAGACTGTCAGCATCAAGCTTCTTCCACGCCAGAGCCTCATACTTACAACTCAACCTGGATTGCGCGTCGATATAGATTTTTAGCTGTCCAACCGCTTCTTCCAGCGCCTCCAGACGGTCAGGGCCGTCCGGCTCCAGGGCGAACGACGCCTGTGTCCTGTAGGAGTCCAGCAATACTTGCCCCAGTTCAGCCACCGCATCGAGCTTAGACAAGTCGGCGCCGCCAAAGCTAACTCCCAGGGCGCCCTCAAATACAGTCAGATCTTTCGCCGCTTGTCTGGCGCCGGCCTGTAATTGTCTGGCGGCGTTGACCACCTCTTCCTGCCATTGGGGACGCCAATCGAAATGAGCGATAACTTGCAATGGGTGATCAACCATTTCGCCCACGGCTTTTGCCTGAATGCCCAGCAACTCCGCGGCTTCCCGCAGCTTTTGCAACTGCGAGTCATCATGATAGTCCGCATTAGGCCAGTTTAGCTTCGCCTTCGCTGCAAGCTCGCTATCACGGACTTTAACGCCGATGGCGTAATGAGCCGTTAAGCCATTTCGGCGACGTTTGTGGAGGGCGTTGACGACTTGGTTTAGTCGATCACGCAGCGCCTTTAGTCGCTCCGCCTCCGCTTGCCACTCGTTGACCTTCGATTGTGAAAAACTCTCCCAGGAAGTGCGCAGCTGATTCAGGACGTCGGCTTTTTTCGCCTTGTTGGAATGCAGCTCCAGGCAGAAATGGCCCAGGCCGATGTCTTTCAGTCGCCGGTGAACCACTTCCAGCGCCGCGGTTTTTTCTGACACAAACAGCACTTTCTTGCCTTTGCCCATCATGTGGGCGATAAGGTTGCCGATGGTCTGACTTTTCCCTGTTCCCGGCGGCCCGATGATGACAAAATTTTTTCCCCTATCCGCCGTGGCGATAGCGGACATCTGAGACGAGTCCGCCGGCAAAGGCGTCAGCAAATCCGCCGGCGTGTACTCTTTATCAATATCCCCAGGGTCAACGAAGCGGATATCGCTCTCGTAAGGCTCTCTTGGCGTTTCCAGAAGATGCTTCACCACCGCGCTTTGTTTCAGGGACTCGGAGCGATCCACCAGATCTTTCCACATCAAGTACTTGGCGAAAGAAAAATGGCCAAGGACGACCTCCTCCACTACTTCGAATCCCGGCACGTCCTTGATCGCCTGCCTGATTTTGTTCCAGACGCCTTCCACGTCAATGCCGCTATGATCCTGCGGCAACGGCCCATGCAGGCCGCTAATTTCAATACCGAAGTCTTTCTTCAGCATTTCCAGCAAGGTCGTATTAAATCTGGGATCGTCTTCGCTGGCGGTCATCTTGACGCCACTGCGAACGGATTTTCGCTCCAGAGAAACGGGCAACAAGATCAACGGCGCGCGGTAGCGACGGTCGTCTTTGTCCTTCTGTTTCCAGAGTAGAAAACCAACCGCCAGAAACAGGGTGTTAGAACCGCCTTCTTTTAGAGAGGTCTGCGCTTTGCGATATATTTCAACCGCGCGTTTATCCAGTTCCTCTTGTGGAATTTCAACCAGCAGCTGTTTTTTCGACAACGCGTCCCGGGCATATTCTTCCTTCAAATCGTCCCCGGTGCGTTGCCGATAGATATCCTGATCTTGTTCCTGAACATGAAACTTGGGGAACGGCGCGATAGAAATTCGCGCCCCTGTCGCCAAAACATCTTCCAATGCGCCGGGATCGCTGCAGACAAAAGCCAGACTGGTTTTGCCGGGCCTGTGATTAAGCAGCGGGTTACGCGCGGATAAATCCAGTAACTTGCGCTGCCAGCGTTCTAGACGACCGCTTGGGCTGCTATCGGAAAGATCTTCCTCGTCGGGAACGGAATAGGAGGGCAACGACGGCGCCTCTTCCAACCCCGGCTCTATGCTCTCGTCCTCACTGACGGATTCATCGAACTGGGATCGCGGCGTCTGCAGACTGACTGGATTTATGTGATGCGCCCGCGCCCGGCGGATATCAATGGCCGCGACGAACTCGCTGTCTTTTTCCAACGACACCGCCTGACTCCCGGCCTGCACCGCTTTGGAGAATGGCGCGGCGGGATGCGACGTCACCAGCGTGGTTTCGATTAAAATAAGCTCTTTCAAAGGGATGCGCTGGCGAAAAACCTCTGCTTCATACACCAGGACGCTTGAGAGATCTTCAGGCTGCAGCCACAGCCCCACCAACGCATGCCCTTTTGTTAACACCACGATGGGATTAAGCCCAGCCTGCTCCAACGCCGCAGCGAACAGCATCGTTGTGTCCAGACAGGTAGCCACCTTGTTGGCTTCTATCTGATTCGGCAGCCGAATTTTTTGGCCGTTGCGCTCAAAGCTGGCGGGAGGCAGCGCATACCCTATTTGTAGTTTAACAATGGCGGAGTATATCGCGGAGGCGATCAGCCATACCCGCTCGCGGCTTTTAGCGTGATAGCCGTCAATGGCGTCCGGTTTGCCCGCCTCCCTCAGCACTTTGCCGGCCTGTCCCAACAAACGATCTACAGCGGGGTCATTAGGCGTACAAAAAGCGGCTAAAAGCTCCGGCATAAAGCCTGCGCCGCCCCATTCATTGCAGGCCAGCAACTCAACGTCAACCGCCTGCTCGGCAAGCAGCTCATCTCCGCAGTTGACACGAATCGTCACTCTTCCGCGCATGGATTCGGTCAAACCAAACAGGAAACCGCCGTCCAGCTCCAGGTCACGATCCTTGATCACAACTTGTCCGTCCGCCGCAAGACTGTCTATCGTCCATGTTTTCTTTTTAAGAAACGCCGGCGCAGCGTCCAGTGTGACCACCAGATGGTGGAGATCATCCGCGCCCGAATTCTCAATTTTCAACTCGCGCAACATGGCGTAAGCGCTCTGATGGCAAGCAAAATTGATCTTTTCGACTAAGGTTGCGTGGATCTTGAGCGGTGACGCGTCCTGACCAGACATGGGTTTGTCCCTCATATCGACAATACATCTATAAAACGGCGGCGATCAGCCCCTGGCGGCGGTATAAATGAGTAACATTTTTCCCAGGCCAGGGATTGTTGAATACAGTATAGGGATTTGAGTTGTTCACGCAGAACTTTATTACCGGCTTGCCTGTCCTGTGTCATGGCCGCGGCGTAAGCAGGGCTCGAGAGCAACCTCTTATGATTATTAATCAGGCGAACGCTCACATCCTCATATTGAAAAACTCCCCAACCTCCCCCGCTGCAGCCAATTCTCCGGCGCATACTGACAAGCCCCGTCGACTACATGAAATGTCAGGGCGATGCGGGATTTGTCGGAACGGTTGGAGGCGCTGTAGTGCGGTAGATGGCCATGGAAGACCAACAGACTGCCGGCTTTGACGGGCATGGGGGTTCCGCTGTCAGTTGGCCAGGGCTGGTCGCTCAATGGTTGCATGCGCAGATCGTCCTGTTCGCACAAATAGCGTTCGCGCAAGGGGCCTTGATGGCCGCCGGGCTCCAGCCAAAGGCAGCCGTTTTGCAAGGTGGCGTCTTCCAGGGCGAACCAGTAGGTGATGACGCTGCTGGGTTCGGTATAGAAGAACGTGGCGTCCTGATGCCAGGTGACTTCACCGCCAATTCGCGGCTGCTTGAAGATCACCATAGTCTGATATAGCGCAGGTTGTGACAGCCCCAGATCACGGGCCAGATCGCCGAACTCGGGGCGTTGTGCGAAGCGTCTGAAGACCGGGTCCTGGTCATGTAGCGCATGGCCGATTTTGTTAATGGACTGCGCCCGCGGCTGCAGCAACTCACCTTCAGGACTGAAGGCTTCTTCTTCGAAAAAGCAGCGAATCGTTTCCGCGGAACCGAGAAAATATGCGTTATTGATCTGGGCGCGATCAATGGTGGAGAAACGGGCGGCTTGCTCCAGATTATCTTTTTCGATGATCTCGTAGGCGCGTGTGATTAACGCCTCGCGCTCCGGCTGCGTCACCATATCCGGCAACAGTAGATAACCATCCTTTGCATACTGGGCTTTTTGTTGTTCTGACAGCATCTCATAAGTCCTTGTCTGATATCCCAAGCAGCCCAAGCCATTAGGCGTCACGTTCAGTGCCGGGATAGGGGGAGATAAATTCAAACCAGTGTAACGGATGCGTTAAATTCGCGACAACTTTAAATTTATCAGTTGGTTATGCAAGAAACTAAAAGCGGTTGAGAGGAGGTGACGGACTGCAGAGGAAGGCGAACCAAGGCGTATCAAATTGAAAAACGCCGGCTAACCACTCACAACCAGGGAGCGAAGAGTGCTCCCCGGAAAGCGGTCTGGCCGGCGGTCGATTTCTTATCCGAATTTCAGCTGGAATTTACTCATGTCCAGCTTGCCGACGGCTTTTTTCGGCTCACCGCCGTATATGCCGCCATACCTGCCTTTGGCCTCTCTTTCAAAGTCCGATGCGATGCCTTTCAGGTCGTCGCGGCAGGCGAGCCAATGCACATGACAGACAGCGCCGTTGGGCCTGATGGAATTCAGGATATCTTTAAGGTGTACGTACCAGTGGGTAACGCGATCTTTAACGGCGCAGTTCAACTGATCACGCAAGTTAGCGCCGATATAATGAGGGGGAATCAGGGGATGCAGAGAGTCGTAGCCAACTTTGGATTTAATGCCGCCAGGGTGCGCCAAACGATAGTTGCGACAACGCTGGGGACCTCTTTCATGACTGAAGTCCTGATGGGCGACAGCCTGCCCGGCTCTGACCGCATTCTCCCAACTGCTGTCGAACTTTTTGGTGTGAGGACAGTAAAAATGGAGCACCACATTTCTCGGCATGTCGAAATAACCATCTTCTTCCAGCCAGCCGCCATGTCCAATCAAATAGACTTCCATATTGTTTTCCTTTTTCTTGCTGTTGATGTGTTGATAAGAATTATCAATACAGGTAGCGAGCTTTCTAAAGCGCTCCCCGTCACCAACATTACAAATCGTTACGTTTTAGTTGGGAGTAAATTTAATCTCCCGGCAGCGGCGAGCAGGGCCAGATAGGAACTGGCCCTGTCGTTTATCGAAAAGTAAAAAGAATCAGGGTGGGTCTATTTTTTGGCTGACCTATTTATTGGCCGAATTGTTAACGGCCTGGAACAGGTTCATTTGATCAGTAGACTCTTGATAGTCAGAAATAAGCCACTTTCCAGCCCAGGGTTGGTAGTACCGATATCCATAGTGACTCAACCCTATGTCATCGCCTCCCCTGCCGCTATAACGGACCGGACGATAGCTTTCCTCCAAACCACCCCCGAGACTATATACCGTCGTGACGCCAAAGGGATGATATTCCTCCGTGGTTGACTGACCCAGGTTGTCTCTTTCCTGAGTATCGCTATTTACCCGAACGACGATGTCCAGTTTCTGTGGAATGCTATAGGTCTCGGTCTGATCAAGCTTCACCTGAATAGAAAACGGAAATAAGTCTGCAGCCATGACGCCCCCGCAAGGATTAGCGATTTTGAGGAAATGAAATCAGTACGTTAGACCGAGACTGACTATACGAAAACGGTAACTTTTACCTAAATCCGCTGTCTGCGTACTTCTCCTTACCAGATTTCTCCGTCTCTCACATTTACTTAGCTTGCTAAGCATATTATATTGTTTAGCATGCTAACTAATTTGAGCGCCACGCCATGAACCCTCCCACCAATACCTTCAAAGACCTTTCCCTAGCGGAGCAGCTTGGCCGCGTTTCGCGCCTTTGGAAGATGACTGCCGACCGGGAGCTCGCCCCGCTGGGTCTGACCTACCCGCGCTGGACCGCGTTATTAAAGCTGCAGCGTCTGGGCGACAACATCAGCCAGAAGCAGTTGGCGGAAGCGCTGGAAATTGAGTTGGCGTCGCTGATGCGCACGTTAAAGCAGCTGGAGGATCAATCTCTTATCCAGCGACATTGTTGTACTCACGACAAACGGGCGCGCATCGTAAGCCTGACGGATGCAGGCAAGTCACTGATCGCGCAAATGGAAGCCCACATACTCAAAGTGCGCCGGCGCCTGCTGAATCAAATCAGTGAAGACGATCAGAAAAAGCTCGGCGTCATGTTGGAGCAAATCGCCTTGAATGCCCTTGAGTTTCAGAACCCGTAGTCCCTTTTGAAAGAAGTAAGAGTGTATGACCCCCGATCAAAAATTCGCGCAGTGGATAAAGTATTCCTGCATCGCTTTCGTTCTTGTTTTCGCCTACTTTCTTATCGCCGACATCGCCATGCCGCTGACGCCGCAGGCCATGGCGACACGTATCGTCACCAAGGTGGCGCCGCGCATCAGCGGTCCCATCACAGCAGTTTATGTAGAGAATAATCAGCCAGTGCGCAAAGGCGATATTCTCTTCGACATAGACCCAGAGCCTTTCAAGATCGCCGTCGAGCAGGCGCAGCTGAATCTGGAGCGGGTTAAACAAAACAACGCGCAACTGGATGCCTCCATCGCCGCCGCCAAAGCGGATGTGGAAGCCGCATCGGCGACGTTGAGTCAGAAAAACCGCGAAGCCCTGCGCTTGAAAACCTTGTTCCAACGCAATGTCGTATCTCAGCAGCAGCTAGACAAAGCGGAAAGCGACGCAACCACCGCCCAGGCGAAGTTGACGTCGGTGAAAGCGCACTTGAAAGAGCTGGAAGTCAGCCGGGGCGAGCTGAGCGACGCCAACCTGACCATTCGCACCGCAGAAACCCAATTGAAACAAGCGCAACTGAATCTCTCCTACACCCGGATAAAGGCGGAGGAAGACGGCGTTATCACCAACCTGCAACTTGAGGCGGGCGCTTACGCCGTCGCTGGAGCGCCGTTGGTAGCCCTGGTATCCGACAACCTGGACGTCATCGCTGACTTTCGCGAAAAAAGTCTGCGCAACTTTGACTTGAACAATGAAGCGCTGGTCGCTTTCGACGGCAAACCCGGACAGGTATTCCAGGCCCGCGTCAGCAGTCTCGACGCCGGCGTCAGCGCTGGCCAGTTCGATGCAGACGGTCGTCTGGCGACGCCCACGCAATCCAACCGCTGGGTGCGCGATGCGCAGCGTATGCGCCTGCATCTGCAACTGGACGCCGCGGATGCGCAACAACTGCCATCTGGCGCACGCGCTACGGTTCAACTGCTGCCGGATGGGGCGATTTTCTCCACCTTCGCCAAAGCGCAGATTCGTTTCCTCAGTTTGTTGCACTACATCTACTAAGCAGGCGCTGTTATGCGATTATGGGATCATCCACTCTCCGAGAATGACTTGCGCCAAAGCCTGCGCATCGCCACTGGCACGGTGTTGGGGTTCACTATCAGTAAGTTGTTTGGCTGGAACTATGGCGTCTTCTTCACCGTCACGCCGGTATTGCTGCTTGGTCTGGCGCCGGTGATGAACGCGCACTTGGCGCGCCAACTGGTGGCGTCATCGGCAATCTGCGGCCTGGAAGTCGCGCTGCTGGGAGGCCTGTTCGGCGCGCATCCTGGAATCATGACCCTGATCGCGTTTGGGCTGTTTCTGTATAAATTCGCCTGCATGTCCAAAGGCCCATTGTTTCTGTTCGGCGCCAACAGCGTGCTCAGTTTAAGCATCATGCTGCACTTCGCCAGCTATCCTGGGGTGGACCTGAATGATCTGGTGGTCAGCAACATTCTGGCGGGACTGCTGTCCGTATTGATCGCCTACCTTGCCACCTTTTTAATACCGGACGCCTCCCCTCGCCTGCCTCCTCCACAACCGGCTGAGCCAAAAGGATCTCATCGCATGCGCCATGAAGCGCTGATGGGCGCGACGCTGGCGACCCTGTCGTTTCTGGTGTTTCAGATATTCGATCTGAATGACTCCATGTCCGCCCAAGCCACCACGTTGCTGCTGCTGTTTCCCATGCACTGGAACGGCGCGCTGGGCTACGCCCGCAAACGCGCCATGGGAACACTGCTGGGCGTCGCCTTTGGCTTGCTGTGTCAGGTGATTTTGTATGATTGGACTGGCGTATTGCTGCTGGTGATCCCGCTACTGTGGATCGGCGCGTTGTTCTTCAGCTATCTGCATGTCAAAGAATCCAGCGGCTCTGGGGCGGGATTCGGCGGGCTGACCACACTGGGCATCCTGTTCGGCCAGTATCTCTCCCCCACCAACGACCTGGTTTTCAGCGGGCTCTACCGAATCAGCAGTATTTTCTTCGCCATCGTAGTGACGCTACTCGCTACTTACCTGGTGCATCGCATATTGAACCAGTTTGCGGCGACGCGGTTTAGTCATTGAGGCGTCAAGTGTTCTGGCCATTCCACTTTCGCAGCAGTGATAACTTCGCGGAAAGGTATATAAGCAATGACATTATCGTCCGAAGACCAACCTCTGTTCAGACTATATCTATCAACAGAAATTACACCCAGACCATCTTCATACAATATTGCGACAACATAAGCGCCGTTTTTTTCCGGCTTTCCACTACGCCAAACCATTTCATTTTCCATTTTTGTAAAACCTCTCGGCCTCTTCTGCATAATCGATCATGCGATTTATGTTTCTCGCCTTTGCATGAGAGACAATCCATAAAGTTTCTACAAGCAAATAGCCATAACGAAAAAAGGGAGCAACGAATGCTCCCTTTTTCTTAAGCCTGTTCGGCGGACGTCACTTACGACTTACATAAGCAACGTAGCGCCGAAAGTCGCTTAGCCGTCGATCAGCGCGTTCAGTGTGTCGCTTGGACGCATGGCTCTGCTGACCAGTTTTGGATCTGCGTGGTAGTAGCCACCCATTTCCACTGCTGTGCCTTCGTTGGCCAGCAGTTCGCTGACTATTTTCTCTTCACTCGCCGCCAGCTCTTTGGCCAGAGGAGCGAATTGCGCCGCCAGTTCAGCGTCGTCAGTCTGCGCAGCAACAGCTTCGGCCCAGTACATCGCGAGATAGTAGTGGCTGCCGCGGTTGTCCAGCTCACCCACCTTACGGGAAGGCGACTTGCCGTTCATCAGCAGTTTCTCTGTCGCCTTGTCCAGCGTCTTGGCCAGGATCTCGGCTTTCTTGTTGCCAGTCTTGACGGCGATGTCTTCGAAAGAAACCGCCAACGCCAGGAATTCACCCAGAGAGTCCCAACGCAGGTGGTTCTCTTCCGCGAACTGCTGTACGTGCTTCGGCGCAGAACCGCCAGCGCCGGTCTCGAACAGGCCGCCGCCCGCCATCAATGGAACGACAGACAGCATTTTCGCGCTGGTGCCCAGTTCCAGAATGGGGAACAAGTCAGTCAGGTAGTCGCGCAGAACGTTACCGGTTACGGAGATGGTGTCTTTGCCGCGACGCAGACGCTCAAGCGTGGTGCGCATAGCGACGTCGTAACCCATGATATGGATGTCCAGACCTTCAGTGTCGTGCTCTTTCAGATACTCGACAACTTTGTTTTTCAGGTTCATATCGTGAGGACGGTCTTCGTCCAGCCAGAAAATAGCCGGCATGCCAGACAGACGAGCGCGGGTAACCGCCAGTTTCACCCAGTCGCGGATAGGCAGGTCTTTGGTTTGACATGCGCGCCAGATGTCGCCTTTCTCTACTTCGTGCTCCATCAACACATTGCCCTGGTCGTCGACGATGCGCATCACGCCGTCTGCGTCCAGTTCGTAGGTCTTGTCGTGGGAGCCGTATTCTTCCGCCTTCTGCGCCATCAGACCCACGTTAGGCACGGTGCCCATGGTGGTAGGATCGAACGCATCGTGGTGCTTACAGAAGTTGATGACTTCCTGGTAGATGGTGGCGTAGTTGGAGTCCGGGATAACTGCTTTGGTGTCTTTCAGTTTGCCGTCCGCGCCCCACATTTTGCCGCCTTCACGAATCATCGCAGGCATGGAAGCGTCAACGATAACGTCAGAAGGCACGTGCAGGTTGGAGATGCCCTTGTCGGAGTTCACCATCGCCAGTTCTGGACGGTGCTCGAAGCAGTTGAGGATATCCTTCTCAATTTCTTCGCGTCTGGACATCGGCAACTGTTGAATTTTCTCGTACACGTTGCCCATACCGTTGTTGGGTTCAACGCCAAGCTCTTTGAAGGTTTCCGCGTGCTTCTTGAACACGTCCTTGAAGAACACCTTCACCGCGTGACCGAATACGATGGGGTGAGACACCTTCATCATGGTCGCTTTAACGTGCAGAGACAGCAGGATGCCGACGCGACGCGCGCCTTCGATTTCCTGCTCCAGGAACTGACACAGTTCTCTGACGCTCAGACGCATGCTGTCCAGCACTTCGTCTTTCTGCAGCTTCAGCTCACGCTTCAATTGCACCGCGCCGTCTTTGCCGACGAACTCGATTCTGGCGACCATGGGACGATCGATGATCACAGACTTTTCTGTCGCGTGGAAATCGCCTTCACGCATGTGCGCAACGTGAGTACGGGAAGCCTGGCTCCATTTGCCCATTTTGTGGGGGTACTTACGGGCGTATTGCTTAACCGCCGCAGGCGCGCGACGATCGGAGTTGCCTTCACGCAGAACCGGGTTTACTGCGCTGCCCAGCACTTTAGCGTAGGTTTGCTCGATTTTCTTCTCTTCTTCAGTTGTCGCTTCTTCTGGATAGTTGGGTATGTTGAAGCCCTGCTCCTGAAGCTCTTTGATGGTCGCTTTCAACTGTGGGATAGAGGCGCTGATGTTAGGCAGTTTGATGACGTTGGCGTCGGCTTGTTTGACCAACTCGCCCAGTTCCGCCAATGCGTCAGGCACTTTCTGATCTTCAGAGAGACATTCAGGGAAATTAGCGAGAACTCGCGCCGCCAGGGAAATATCGCTGGTTTCTACGTCTACGCCCGCAGCTGCGGCGAATTTCTTGATGATCGGCAAAAAAGAATAGGTTGCTAGTAGAGGCGCTTCGTCAGTAAGTGTATAGACGATTTTGGAATTACTAGGCATTAAGTCCCCCTAGGTTTGTGGCAAGGTCACCCAGTGTGGCAAAACGAACAGCTTTTGACCGTCGCTTTTTTATACACAAAAGGCAGTGTAAATTTTTGGCGCCGCATTATACCTGAAAACCGCACTTATTTTATATAAGTTCTATTAAAGGCAAGAACAACTTACCGCTGTTCACAACGCCGCCAATTGTCAAAAAACTCTTCTTTTACAGGGAGGGTTTGATCGATAAGAGTAGGCTA
The DNA here is from genome assembly GCF_029813005.1 of Hahella sp. CR1. NCBI lineage: Bacteria > Pseudomonadati > Pseudomonadota > Gammaproteobacteria > Oceanospirillales > Hahellaceae > Hahella > Hahella sp. CR1. Next base: position 157,896 of record NZ_JAPELK010000006.1, on the reverse strand, counting down.
TGCGGCGCGACTCTGTTTAGGCCGGTTAGCTATAAGAGTATTCCGCCCATAGGTTGAGACGTAATGTAAACGCGCAACCTGCAAAATGCATAAAACAAACAAGCCTATCGTCATGGAGAAAAACAGATCGTAAACGATCCCCTCACCCTGAACGTTACCCCATACTAATACCATGGGAATACAAAACACGAAATAAGATATAAGTAGTGATACGAATGAGAAAAATGTGTCTTTGAATGCCGTCAGAACAATCCCGGCGGATGCTTGCACCCCGTCGAACAAACAGGCCAGCAGCATAAGAGGAACGATCTCAAGCGCCAGTTCTGCGACACGCCTATCAGGTGTATAAAAATAGACCAATTTATCGCTAATTAAATAAACAACGGCGATTAAAGACGACATCACAACGACGCCATTAAACAGAAAAGCGATAAACCAGCGCAGCGGTTCCGCTTGCACTTCTTTGATGGCCCCTACGCGGGACATTTGCGCTTGCCCGTAGGCGATGGCGAAAATGAACGCTATAGAAGCGATACTGTTGAGAATGCCGAAGGCCGCGGCGGAATCTGCTCCAGAATAGGCCGCGATCATCGCGAGAACCGACATGGCTGCAAACTTGGCTATCACCGAGGCGGAAATCGGCGCGCCGATTCGGATGATGCGCCTCAGCATTTTCCTCTCCACCCGCAACGCGTCTTTTCCCGCCTGAAAGTTAAACAATCCAGCGCCGCACAAGCGATAGCCAAACGCCAGTGCAAAGACATACCCGATAACCGTTCCTATCGCCGCTCCCTGCTCTCCCATCGGGGTCAATCCCAGCCAGCCATAGACCAACACCACCGTGCTCAGGGCGTTCACCGCAAAAGATAAAGCGCTTATTTTTAACAGAGGCTTGGTGTTCTTGGTCACCACAAACAAATTGGTCACCAGCATGCTGAGTGAAAGGGGAATCAGACCCAAAGCCAGTACATCCAGATAGCGACTGGCGGCGAGGGCAATGTCCGCGGGCAGATTTAAAAACGTCAACGCCACCCCGTGCAACTGCAGCAGCAGACATCCCACTACTCCGGAAAACAACGCCAGTTGCGCGCCACTGCGTATCACCCGATGCTTACCCGCAGCATCTTCAGATTGAAAATACAGCGGGACCATTCCCCTGATTAAACCGTTTATCGCCGTCGCAAAAATAATAAAGACGCTGTTGCCGACCACAGCGGCGGAAAGTGAAACCGTTGAAAATCGCCCTAAAACGATTATATCCGTCAGCCCCGCTATCATGCTGAGACTGAGAGAAATCAATATTGGGTAGGCGATGGTGAGTGAGGCGATAAGTTCTTTAAAGCAGTACTCAACTTCCGCTTTGACGACGGCCATTGTCATAAATAACGTCCTGTTTCCACAATCTCCGATACATAGATCAGAGCCGCATTTCCTTGACTTGTTTACTTGTAACGCGATGGATATCAACGGCTGCGTAGAGTACCACAACATGGGCGCACTGAGGGCTGCGATTTATAGCGTAAGACAGGGAATTAAAGCAGTTATTCGCCTATATCTGGCGGCGGGCAGTCGACGCCAATAACAACGCTATGCAAATCGATAGACAGGTCTTTCTTTAAAACAGAAAAAGCAACTTCAAAACCACTATTGGGAATGACGGAAATGCATGTGACGGAAAAACTGTCAGGCCGTTCTTCAATGGTTATTTTATATTCGTCCGATAACTCATTCAGCGGTTTGGAGAAGTCGCCGTAACTTCCCCAATCGCCATGGCGCAATAGCGCTCGTTCAACGGACTCGATGGCGCTTTTTCTATCTGTTGTGCGTCCGTTATATTCAATACTGTCAGTCATCCAGGGAACCTCTGAAAAACGTTGGCGAGGCCTCAACTTTATACAGAGCGGCCCCGATACAACGCCAAGTGTCATATCGGGTCCAGCGTACAGCAAACTCAGTCTATTCGCCTGCAATACTGACCGTCGCCAAAATCGACCGCCCCACTCCATCGCTCAGCTCCACCGTAAACTGATCCTGCCCCGGAAAGCCTGGATCAGCGACATAAACAAAATCAGCGCCTTGTAGCGTCACACTCCCATGTTGTGGCGGCGTCGCCAGCGCGTAGGCGATTGCGTCGGTTTCCGGGTCATAGCCCGCCAGCGTCCCGTTGAGCGTACCAGATGATGGATAAACAAATGTCTGATCCCATGAGACCGGCAGCTGGTTTTCGTGCGCGCCTATATCTGACGCGGGACCGCCTGGACGCGGATGGTCGGCGTAATCCGACGATGCAATCAGAGGCGGCGTCGCGTTGTCCACGATGTCGGCATTAGTCGCCGCCACCCGATAATCGCCCTGGGCGACATTCACGAACTGCGCTTGCGCCGGATCAGCGTAGAACTGATTGCCTTCCACCAGGATGCTGACGTTGCCTATATCGCGAATGGGGCTGATCAGATCCTGAATATCCACCAGCAGATTGTTGGCGATATGGGCGCTGTCCAGGTCGCTGTAATAACTAATGCCGTATTCGCGCGCACCTACGATAGTGTTGTTATAGAGATTGGCGCTGTGGCCTGCGGAGATCAATATGCCTTGCCCTTTGCCGTTATCCGCGCGACCGGAGTCGATAATCAGGTTATTGAAAACCTCGAAGTGAGAGTCGTTGGTATCCTCATACTCCTTGATATAGACGCCTGCGCGGTCCGATCCTTTTATCAGGTTGTTGTAGATGCTCACCTGATGCACGTCATAGCCATAGATTCCGTGCATGTCGTTGGGTCCGCCGTCATGGGACCAGCCAGTATTGATCACTTCATTATGGTGAATGTGATTGTTGGCGCCGCGCAGGCCACGAATCTGAATACCTTCATAGCCAATGTCGCGCAGCCGGTTATAGGCTACCGTCAGGTCATGAGTGGTGGAGTAAGCGCCGCCGCCCTGATCCGCGGCTTTGCCAAGATAGAAGGCCTCTTCTGAGATATCGTGAATATCATTGTGGTGAATGTGGAGGCCATCGGTGGGCGGCGCAGCGCCCAGAGGATATTTGCTGCCGAAGCTGATCGCCATAACGGTATGATCAATCTCCAGATAGGCCAGCTCAATGTGCTGCGTATAGGCTTCCCCCATGCGAATGCCTTTGGTCGCCCCGCCATGAATATGAATGCCTGTATCCAGATCATCATCGCCGACGCCCATGATCTGCACATATTTGCAGGCGTCCAGTTCAATGGTGTGACCGCCCTTGCCCAGTTCGACCGCGCCTTGGTTAATGATCACGATGGGGCGCTCAGGGGTTCCTTGCAAACCCCAGATGCGCAGTGTTTTGCTGCGGGTTCCCGGCGCAATTTCGATACGATCTCCCGGCTGAATATAGGGGAAGTTAATCGGCTTGCCAGCGCCATACACCGCATCCGCCACATTAGGGCCGTACATGTGCGAGACGCCGTTATAGCCATTGCCGGGAGAAAAAACATAGCGGTTGATCGCTCCATCTTCCGTGGAAACCGCCACCCGGGCCTGCGCCCTCTCCCCCAGTTGGTCCTGAATGTAGAACTCAAACACATCGACGCCGACAAAATCCGTCTGCGGCGTATACCGCCATCTGGCGCCGTCCGCAGACTGCCCTGGCACAGGGCCCAAAGGACTGAGCTCTCCGTGAGACGGCGGCGCGACAATGCCAAACTTAATCCCTTCCTGACTGGAACTCAGACTATCCAGACTGATGTCCAGAGACGTATTGATTGCTGTGACATAGCTGACGTTTGACGCCTGGGGAGCGGCCTGCAAAGACATACTGGCCAGTAACCATAGCAATGGCCATAGAAGGTTTGAAAACAAAACGCGTGAGTAATTCGACATGAGCATTATTCCTCCTGAAAAATGTGGGTGTCCTGAACGTAATAGCGGCAATTGCTCCCCAGGCTTCGTTTTTGGTTTTATTAGAAGTCTAACGACGGACGTTCGCCAGATGCAGACAATTATAGATGCATTCAGGCCGTCGCTTAGGTGGACGTTGTTGATGTTTTTTTACATTCTGTGAACTCTTTGCAAGAGTAGTGTCGGCGGGTGCAGAACGCATCGAAACAGATTGCCGTCCCCTCTTCAGAGACTGACCATTCTCAGAGGCTCCTTAAAAGCCAAGGCGGAGATTGAAGTATGCACACGAAGGACAATGACGAGGACTTTCAGCGCCAGGTGGCGAATTGCCTCGCCGTCACCGACAACCCTTTCTCCCAGTCCGCCGAATCCTCCCAAGAGGAAACCATCAAGGCGATTACTGCGCTGCTGCTCACCTGCGACAGCGGCCCTGTTTTGGCGGCGCTAACGGTTGAGAGAACACGTTTGGAGTCACTTCTTGAGCATAAGCCGGGTAGCATGACTGCCGCGGAGATCGCGATGCAGGATAAGGAGCGGCTCTGGAATTGTCGCGCCGCCATTGCCTGGATCGAAAAGCGCATCGCTTAAAACAATAAGCAAATCCTGTCTAATGAAAAACGCCCGCCCGATGTCGGGCAGGCGTTTAATCTGCGTTTGCAGCGAAAGGCTTGTTCTGGTTACGCCAAGTCGAAGCGATCCAGGTCCATGACTTTGCTCCAGGCGGCGACAAAGTCTTTCAGGAAGCGCTCCTGCGCATCAGAACTGGCGTACACTTCAGCCAAGGCTCTGAGCTGCGAATTGGAGCCGAACACCAGGTCCACCCGCGTGCCGGTCCATTTCACTTCTCCCGTTACTCGGTCACGCCCTTCAAAAACATCCTCCTCTTTGGAGGTCGCTTTCCACACCGTGCCCATATCAAGCAGATTAATAAAGAAGTCATTGGTCAGCGACTCCGGCCGTTGGGTTAAGACGCCGTGTTTGCTTTGGCCGACATTGGTGTTGAGAACACGCATGCCGCCGATCAGCGCCGTCATTTCCGGCGCAGTGAGCGTCAACAGTTGCGCCCTGTCCACCAGTAACTCTTCCGCCGACACGGCGTATTTGCCCTTCGTGTAATTACGGAATCCATCCGCAATAGGCTCCAGCACCTCGAACGCTTCAACGTCGGTTTGATCTTGCGACGCATCCATACGCCCCGGTGAGAATGGAACCTTGATGTTATGCCCGGCGTTCTGCGCAGCTTTCTCAACGCCAGCGCAACCCGCAAGCACAATCATATCCGCCAGTGAGACTTTCTTGCCGCCGGATTGCGCACTGTTGAACTCACTCTGGATGCCTTCAAGGGTTTTCAACACTTGCGCCAACTGGTCAGGCTGATTGACCTCCCACTCTTTCTGCGGCGCCAGACGAATCCGCGCGCCGTTGGCGCCGCCGCGCATGTCGGAGCCGCGATAGGTGGAGGCGGACGCCCAGGCGGTGGACACCATCTGGGCGACGGACAGCCCTGACGCCTGAATCTTGCTCTTCAGCGCGCTGATATCCTGGTCGTTAATCAGGGGGTGATCCACTGCTGGAATCGGGTCTTGCCAGATCAACTCTTCGGCAGGCACTTCCGGTCCAAGGTAGCGTGCGCGCGGCCCCATATCCCGATGGGTCAGCTTGAACCAGGCGCGAGCGAAAGCGTCCGCGAACTGGTCTGGGTTCTCATAAAACCGTCTTGAGATCTTCTCGTACGCGGGATCAAATCTCAGCGACAGGTCCGTGGTCAACATGGTCGGAACGTGACGCTTCGAGGAATCATGGGCGTCGGGAATTTTATCCGCGCCAGCGCCGCCTTTTGGAACCCATTGATGAGCGCCGGCGGGGCTCTTGGTCAGCTCCCATTCGTAGCCGAACAGGTTTTCGAAGAAGTTGTTGCTCCATTGGGTCGGCGTTTCCGTCCAGGTCACTTCCAGGCCACTGGTGATGGCGTCGCCGGCTTTACCGGAGCCATAGCTGCTGCGCCATCCCAGGCCTTGCTCTTCCAGGCCCGCCGCTTCCGGTTCCGGCCCCACATTCGCCGCGTCGCCGGCGCCGTGGGTTTTACCGAAAGTGTGTCCGCCGGCGATCAGCGCCACGGTTTCTTCATCATCCATCGCCATACGCGCAAAGGTTTCGCGAATGTCTTTGGCCGCCGCAATGGGGTCCGGGTTGCCGTTGGGGCCTTCCGGGTTCACGTAGATCAGGCCCATTTGCACGGCGGCCAGTGGATTCTCAAGGTCTCTATCGCCGGAATAGCGATTGTCGTCCAACCAGGTTTTCTCGGCGCCCCAGTAGATATCCTGCTCCGGCTCCCAGATATCCGCACGTCCGCCGCCGAAACCAAAGGTTTTGAAGCCCATGGATTCCAGCGCCACGTTGCCGGCGAGAATCATCAGATCCGCCCAGGAAATCTTCTGCCCGTACTTTTGTTTGATCGGCCACAGCAAGCGTCTCGCTTTGTCCAGATTGACGTTATCCGGCCAGCTATTCAGAGGGGCGAAGCGTTGATTGCCGGTTCCGCCGCCGCCACGGCCGTCGCCAGTGCGGTAAGTGCCGGCGCTGTGCCACGCCATGCGGATAAATAAGGGGCCATAATGGCCGAAGTCCGCCGGCCACCAGTCTTGAGAGTCAGTCATCAGTGCAGTCAGATCCCGCTTTACCGCCGCCAGATCCAGACTTTTGAAAGCTTCCGCGTAGTTGAATTCCTCACCCAGCGGATTAGATAAAGAAGAGCGCTGGTGGAGGATTTCGAGCCGCAACTGGTTGGGCCACCAATCCCGGTTCGATGTTCCCTCCGCTGGCGCGTGATGAAAGGGACATTTGCTATCAGACATTGCGTTCTCTCCATTCGTATTCAAGCTATTAACAGGTTTCGTCCAGTGATTCAGTTATAGTACGTGCGCAGTTGAGTTGACCAATATAGGTTCTCGATCATAACGATAGCTATTATCAGTCACAGGATAGCAGAGTTAGCGTTTAAGGCTGGTTGGGGCGTGCATGACAGCGTATTCACCCGGCTTGGATAAATACGCTGTCAGCGGCGATCTGGATTTGATGAGTGTGGTGCCGCGCCTTTACGGCAACGGCAGACAGAAGGTGATCGCCAGCTCAGAATGTTTGTCTACGTGACGGGTGAACATGGGCAGCCCCGGATTTTTGGCCGCGCGATAGGCGTCGATAATTTGCTGTTTGGTCCACACGTAAGTGGGGTTGTCAGTCAGAATTTTATGGGCGGGTCGCACATTCCCGTCGGGAAATACCCACAGCCAGGACAAACGCCGCCCCTCAACGGTTCGACGTCCTTTATCCACGCAAAAGTGAGCGCGCCCACGAGACTTGGGAATATTGCAATAGGTGCCGAACTTGGCGCGGTTATCGATAAATTGAATCAAGTCATCCAGGTTGATAAGGTCCATGCTGGCCTCATAACCCAATGTCTGGTGAACATCGCCCAAAGCGACGAATCCGCCGCCCAGTGAGCAGTCCCGTTGGTGCGTGGCGCGAATATCTGTGGAAGAAGCGATTCTGGTGCAGGGATAGGTGACGTCGCACAGGCCGCTATGCACCGCGCCTTGCTTCTCATTCTTGCATGTCATGTCGAGTAATCCTCCGTGGCGCTGCATATTATCGGAAGCAACCCCGCCACGATCATGCGCAGTAAACTTCCTGATTAACTCACACTAATCAATGGATAAGCTGCGCTTCCCTTAACGCGCGGTCAGGACAAACGATGATCCAGACCTGCGTCCGGAGCGCGCAGCCCCAAAAATATATAGTTCGATTAGTGAGAACGCGCAAACCACCCAGCCCACACCGAAAAACGCCATCATCGACGCCCCCTATTCGCCAAACGCCGCGCCCAAAGCCGCTACCCGGCCAACAGCCGCAAGCAGACGCGCTATGTGCCCGACCAAACAATCAATACAATAAACCCACAAAAGCAACAGAAAAACACAATCGTGAAAACGAGATCGGGAGCACTATTCAGACTTCGTCGGCTCCCCTGATGACGAGGCGGATATCATCATCGCCTCAGTTTGATGGGATTAGAATCGCGTGAACGCCATCTAAATTGAGATGACTACAGCTTCATTAAATTGCACTTAGGCTTAATTAACCTTGCTGGTATTGGCCACCGAACGAGATAGGTTTATACCATCGCGCTTTCATATCCGGCAGCCCAAGCTGATGACAGACATACACAAACCTTTTGAACTTCACATAATCCATTGCCAGCAATATTCCAATACCTGCTCCTATCACAAATGCCACAAAGCCCACGCCTATTGCCACTATATTGAGGGATGAACCAATAGCTATTGCTAAAATCGCTGATAGCCCAATAACGGAGCCTGACGCAAAAAGGGAGTAATAAGCTCCAAATTCGTCAAATAAGGAGACAGATACTACGAGTTCATCTCTATCATTAAGGTCAAAGAAGTCCGCAAACCATTTTATTTGTCGGGCCGATATATTCCCATCCATATAAAACTTCATAAGCGCCTCGGACTTTCTCGGAGAGGTGACTAGCCCGGTCGCTAAGCTAAAGATCTGAGTTTCCTTAATTTTTCTTAAAAACTCTGAATGCAGGCTGTTTAGCTCAGAGCTTGATATCAAATCATCTACTCTTTTCAGCTTCCTCCTGAAAAAATGCTCCTCTTTCATTTCATAAATACTGGATATAAGCCTTACTAGCGCACCAAATATAAATACGATACTGACAATCGATACAACAAGTTCATTTTCCTTGAGGATTTCCGGCAAACTTTCCATTTTGTAAACCATTTACAACGACAATACAGCCCTTAAAGGCATTTCAAGTATTCACCAAATACTGGGTCAAACACCCTTCTCAACAATATGCGTCTCTTTGCCGTCCAGGCTGAGTTCGTTCTTTTGTTTCCAGTAGTCTTTGACGCCTTCGTCGCCTTTTTTGGCGGCCCAGTTTTTTAGCAGTTCACGGTCTTCAACGTAGTCGTAGAAGGGAACGGCCATGCCGCAGGAGGATTGCACCAGGTCGATATTCAGGTCGAAGATTTGTCTGGCGCCGGGGATGGGGTCGAAATGAGCGAACAGTTCTTCCCATTCCGGGTCATTTCTATGAATCACTTTGGCCTCGCCGTACAGGCGTAGAATCAAAGGATTGCCTTCGAATGCAGCGAACATGACGGTCATTCTGGGACATTCCTGAATATGCGCCGAGGTCTCATTGCCGCTGCCCGTGACGTTCAGCCAAATGACGCGATTAGGGCCAAGCACCCGCAAAGAGTCCATGCCTTTGGGAGAAATATTCACCCTACCCTCACGGGCGGCGGTGCCCACGAAAAACAGCTTTTGCTCCTGAATAAACTGCGTCAATTTGTCTGAAATTTCCGAAAACTGCTGCCCCATTCTGTCTGTTCCTTTTCCTGTCCTGATAAGCAAAACCGGAAGCAAGCCAGCAGGCTGTTTCCGGTATTTCATCACACTATACTTGAAGTTCGTTTGGACGCTTACTTGAAAGTTAACAGCAACTCGTCCAGTCGTTCCAATGTGGAAGTCAGGCCTTCTTTCATGCCCATCTGAATCACCGTTTCCAGGTCTTTCAGGGTGTTGTAGGCAATGACAGTGTGAACCAGCGAATGCCCGGCCTTTTCTTCAAAGGTGACGTCCCACTTGGAGCGCGGCATGGCGGGGTTAACTTCGCCAGTGGCGTCGCTGAAGCCGTCCAGCGCAGTGTAGTTTTCAATGGGACGGATGGTTTGATAGTCCAACCTTCCCCAGTACTCAGTTCCCTCTGGATCGATCATGGCGTAGTGCCAACAACCGCCCTCGCGAAAATCCATGGTTTTGGTTTTCGTCGTGAACGGCTTGGGAGCAAACCACTGGTCAAGCAGCTCGCTTTTGGTATAGCAATCCCAGACCAGTTGACGCTTCGCTTGAAACTCTCTTTTGACAGTAATGGTGTTGTTTTCCTTATCAACGAGGAAGTCGAACTGAAGATTCGCGTTCATGGCTCTCTATCTCCTGATTTGAGGGTGTTTAACAGCGCATCGAGCTGGCTGAACCGGTCTTCCCACAGCTTGCGGAACTGCTCCAGCCAAACGTCAATTTCCTGCATTTTTTCCAGCCTGAGTTGGTAAATAATTTCCCGCCCCTGCTTCTGCTGCGTCACCAGACCGCATTCATTGAGGATCTGAATATGCTTGGATGTCGCCTGGCGGGTCATTTCGAAATGATCGGCGATGGCGTTGGGCGTCATGCCATGCGCGGCGATCAACACCATAATGGCTCTGCGTGTCGGATCGGCGATCGCCTGGAAAATATCTCGTTTCATGGTATCGCAACAATTATGCAACTATTCGGTTGCAAGTATATGCGCAACTTTTTGGTTGCACAACAGTGCATGATGAAATTTTATGCAGTCTCAAGGAGAAAGATTGGGCGACGGGCGGCTCCCCATTCGGTTGCCGCCCATCTGTTTTTTATACGAAGGGAATTCTCTTCATGACGGAAATCGCCATGCCCATATGATCGGTGAAAGCCACCGCGGAGTTGGTGGAAGTCGCCGCCTGAGAGATATAGTCGAACTTTTTGAAATCTATCGAGCGTGTATTGTAAACAGCGACATCGTAGACATCCTTACCGTTGCTGTTCGTGCCGTGAAAGAGATTGTCATGGGTATCGGCGGTAGTGAATTCGTGTGAATCGCCGGCGTTAGTGAACGGGATATCCAGCGCTTCGGAGATCGCCGTTGCGGTAAATCCTCGGCTGCTCTGATTAGTGTCCCCCATCACGACATCCAGTCCCCCTTTTCCTTTTGACATGAAGGCCTGGTTGATATCCCGGTAAAACTGCTGGACGCGCGCTTTATCTTTGGCGATGGCGTTGGGAACATGCACAAACGCAATGTTGATCCAGTCCTTCTTAACTGCTATCCAGCCATCCCCCGACCCGATTATTTCGGCTTTGAGCTTTGCGCAGTCATAGACGCTAAAACTATTGCAGGCTTTTCCCGTTGAAACGGCGTGTTGCAGGTCTCCAAAGTGGTCTTTCAGGAAATTCCAGTCGGAATGGTTGCCGTCGATTTCTCCAAATACCCCCAGATCTATAGGAGCCCCGATGGACCTGATCACATCCTGGTGGATTTCACGCGCCTTGCCCTGCACCAGTGATTGAAACTGCACCACCGTCAGAGAGCCTTTGTTCATAGCCCCTGCCGGCTCCATAAACAAACGCATGGGCGGACCAAAAACAGGAATTGTCGGCGACGCGCCATTAGCGGTGGGCGCGGCCAGCTTCGCCACTTTTTTGGGCGGACCGGAAGCATCTCCGTCGTCTGGCGCCGGTCTTTTGCGGGCGGTCAAGATTTCTCCAGAAGCCATTTTGTCATGCGTGCTGCGCGCATGTGACTGCGACAAGGCTGCAATAGCGTCTCGGGTCTTACTGGCGTTTGAATTAAATGATTGATAGTAGAACACTGTCATTCGCGATTATCCTTAACACTTTAAACAGCTTGATTTGAAGGAGTAATTCTTACTGATGGAGCTGGATTCTATGCGAATACCGTCCCCTTCTTATATCCGCCAAAAGCGCTAGGAAATCTCTGAAAAGCAATTCCTGCGTCGCCGTTACAGCGTCAAAAGTCCCCTGGAACTGATTATAAAGCCGCCGCCATTCGCCCCGTCAAAGGACCTCCACTATTTGTCAGCCTGGGAACCTTAATAGTCTCACCAGGAGAAACACTGTTGCTCTTGACCCTGTATTTTCCTATGCGAGACTGCCACAGCATCTCTTCGTATCGCCCAGAACTTCGCAGGCCCTCCAGCCCGGAATTTAGCGCCTGCAGTATTTGTTCCGCCCGCAACGGGCTGATTTTACGGGAGATCACCACGCAAAAAGGCGTCTCCAGAATGGGGCGATGATGGTTGGTAATTAGCAGGGTCTGTATAGGAGACAGTTCCTGATTGATGAGGGAGTACCCGACTTCAATTTCCATCGGAAAGATTTGTATTCGGCCAGCCAGTAATTTACGGATATTCAGCTTGTCGGAAGCAACATACTCCACCGATAACAACCCGTCTCTGGCCGCATCATCAAACGCTTCGCCATAGGTGTAACTATCCGTGGCGCCAATACGCAGGCCGATCAGATCGTCGATGCCTCGCCAGTCAAAATCAAAGCTTTTCAGGTGGAATATTACTTTCTTGTTATGAGTGACAGGGTCGGAGAAGATAAAATCCCGCCTTCTGTCTGGTGTTGGCGCCCAGGCCATAGAGCCATCAGCCTTCCCTTCCTGCGCCAATTGATAGCTGCGTTTCCAGGGATGGTATTGATACTCGGCCTTATATCCCGACAGAGCGAAGGCTTCGGTGACGATATGCGTAAACACCCCGCCATGTTTGAGTGTTTCTGAAGTATAAGGCGTCCATTCGCCATTGGTGAGCGTGACTGTATTATCCGCGCCTGACGTGGAGAGAGATAAGAGCGTCGCCAGTAAGAATATGGTCGTGTGAGTCTTTGTCAGCATCCTGCGCCTCCTCACTATTCCGTCCAGAAATTTCTATTTTGACCTCCTCCTTGAGTATAGTCCGCGATCCGCCCGGCGGAACGACTAAGTCATTCATACTGAGCCATTCATAATGACAACGACGCCAGAACCCGGGAACATTAACTCCCCCGCTGTTTAAGGCGTCGCGTCTTACTGCATAGTTACCGGTCTATCGCGCCATCGCTGTCAGCACAGTTTTGGCGGCGGGGCGTTGTCTCATGCGCCCGACATAAGCACTTAGCGTTGAGTCTGGCGCTATCAATTCAGCGGCGTGCGGCAGGTTGGAAAGATAATCCAGCATAGGCGTGATCAGGGCGTCGGCGATAGTGTATTGCTCGCCGCAGATAAACGCAGCGTCGCCCAATTGAGCCGCCAATATCTGCAGCATTTTGATAACGTTTGGCTGCGCCTCAGACACCTTGTTCCAACGCACTTCACCGTTTTCGCCCTTAGGAAACGCCAGCTCCGTCAGGTACTCGCGCACAATCGCCTGATCGACGTACAAAGAGATCGCCGCAGACCATTGATCCACCAGCGCCCGCTGATACAGGTCTTCCGGTTGCAATGCAGGCCCGTCGAACTGCGCGTCCAGATAGCGACAAATGGAGGCGGTTTCGTACAGTTTACGGTCGCCATGAATCAACACCGGCACCTTACCGAAGGGGTTGATGTTGAGGTGTTGCTCACCTTTGTACTCAACCTCTTCGCCATTGATGCTGAAGCCATGGCTGTAGGAAACGCCTTTTTCCTCGCAGCACAACATGACGGTACGAACAAAGGTGCTAAATTGCGGTCCAAAAATATGTACTTGTGCGCTCATTATCGAATTTCCTGTCTTTGTTAGTGTCCGACAACATGCTAGCCTTCAACACAATATGATCAAGAACATATTTTTTGATTAACTTACTCTATGATTTCCCACTGAACCTTCCCTGGAGCGAGCGCGATATGCCCTGGAGCCCCGAGCACAAGCAACAAACCCGAGAGCGAATTCTGGACAGCGCAGCGCGACTGTTCGCCCTCAACGGCTACGACAAGGTGGGAATCAACGACGTCATGGCCGACGCCGGCCTGACCCGCGGCGCCTTCTACGCCCACTTTTCCTCCAAGACCCAGCTTTACGCAGAAGCTATCGTCACCTCCGCCCTGCAGGGCCGAGCCATGTTGCACCCCGACGAGAATCAGCCGCCACAACTAGAGGCATTGATCAATGGCTATCTGAGCCTGGAACATCGCCAGGGAGAACAAGTGCGCTGCCCACTGGCCTTCCTCACCACCGATATCTCGCAGCGAGAAGAGCAAGTACGCGACACCTACACCCGAGTTTTCAAAGGCTTCGTCAACGCCCTACAACAACACCTGAACCCGGAAGACGCCGCATCTGAACAACAAGCCCTGCGCACAGCCGTCGTCATGATCGGCGGCATGGCCATCGCCCGGGCGATTAATGATGAAGAACTGGCGGGATCGTTATTGGAGGTTTGTCGGGAGGCGGCTTTGGTGGGGGCTTCTTCCAATGCTTGATCATATAGCTCCACGAACAGATCATACCTACGACGCCTCGTATAGCACTATAGCCGCCCTTCTTCCTCTCCAGCATCCACTGTAAGAGGAAAAAGGCCAGTCCCCCTTCAAAGCTTGGCGATGGATCAATACCCCTTAAACCGCCAGACCGCCCCTACTCCCAGCAAGTCCACATGCTGGCCATCGAAGAATGCGCGTTTCAGGCGTATGGAGGCGTCGATGTTTTTGTGGAGGCGGTAGTTGAGGCCGAGGCCCAGTATGGGGTCGGTGTCGCCTTTGAGGTCGGGATTGATGTCGGCGCCGCTGAGTTGGATGTCGCCTTCCCAGAGGAACAGTCCGACTTCCGCTGAGAGGGTGATTTGTTCCCGCACGGGCCATAGGAAGCGGTTGGAGAGCGTCCAACCGGAACCGCTGACGGGGTAGTGCTTTTCAACGGCGTTTTTGAGCGCTTCCGAGGTCAGCGCGCTGGCGCTCATGCTGACTTTGACGTTGCCGAGATCCAGAAAGCCGATTTCCGCCGCCATATAAGGGTGATAGCGATAACCGGCGAGGAACTGATAGCCGTAGCGGGAGACGTCATAGTTGTTGATGCTCACTGTAACGTCTTCGCTTTCCAGGCCACGCTTGAACTCTCCCGCCTCCTGAGAGCCGCCGGCGTGATAAGCGCCAAACTCAAGATATCCGCGGTCCATCAAACGCCCCTTCATGGCCTCCCAGTCCGCCGCCTGGGAGACGTCAGGCGCCCCCAGACTGATCATCAGAAACGCAGCCAGGACTGACGCGCGTAATTGCAGGTAGCGCCGGGACAGGATGCTCAGCCCCAGCAGCGCTAACAATAGCGTCCAGTTAATAGCGCCGCCACCGGAACCGCCACCCTCGCTATCAATGTCGGAAGGCGTCCGCTTGTCCACCGCCACAACGCCAGGGTCTTCCACAGCGGCGTTGACCAGTCCATCCGCATCGTTGGGTCCGCCATCTTCGATGGTCAATTGCAGACAGTAATATCCACTGATCAGTCCTACTTCCCAACTGTCGTCTCCCGGAGGCGGACAATACCCAGGATCTCCAGGCGCGGAGTGCAGCTCGTTGTTAGCGTCGACCACAAAAGTCGTCCAGTTATTGTTCTGGAACTTCCGATAGACGCCGCCCTCCGGCAGCGGTTCGTCTTGCGGCAACACGACGCGAACGCTTTGACCCAGTGTGGCCAGATCATGCACTTCGAAGTCGAACACGCCGCCCTGGGGCTCAAACAAGTCGTCCGTGCTGATATCCGGCAGCGTCTGCAATTCCTCCGGCTCCAGGCGCGCGCCGCCGTTGGAGCCCAGGATGGCGAATTGCCCCAGGCGACAACGCACGCCAGGGTCGCATTCCACCAGATAAGAGTTGGTTTCCCGCGCTACTTCCGGCAGTACGTTGGTGGCGGTGATGTTATCCAGATAATCCGGTATGCCATCGTCGTCACCGTCAGCAACGCCCTCTTCCGCGTCATTCACGCCATCGCCGTCCGTATCTACCGTCGGGTCAAGCGTTGGCAGCGCTGCAACTACCCGGAAATACAACTTGGCTTCATCAGTGGCGTTGCTGGCGTCCGCGACGGTCAGCTGCGCTTTATAGCGACCGCTGGCGAGACTGGCGGGACTGAACACCAGTTGAGCGTTGCTGGTATTGCCATCTGTATCCACCAGGGCGTTGTCCGTGGCGCTCCAGTTGTAGGTGTGCGTGTCGCCCGGGTTCGGATCAGTGACCGTCGCAACAACCGTTACCGGCCCTCCGTCAGGAGTGACCTGGATGGTGTCCACGCCGTTTTGACGCAGGCGCAGCGTGACGTCAGGCGCCACATTGCGTTCAACAATGGTGATGACATGCCTGATTTTCGCGCCGGCGTTGATGTCGTAGATATTGGTCGGATCGTAACCGCCCGCCAGATCTTCCGCATTGGTGGTGCGGTCATCCAGACGAATAATCAGGCGTTCATCATTCTCCGTAATGCTGTCAGCGGTAAGCGCAATGCTGACGCTGGCCTCCGTCTGCCCGATATTGCCGGACTTGGTGAAGGTGACACTGCCGTCGACGAGATTATGATCGCTGGAAGAAGCGGTGCTCAGACTGTCGATGACGTAAGGAATCGTCAGCGGATAGAACGGCGACTGTCCATTCAGAATCACTCTGAACTGTACGGTGGCGCCCTCTACGCTGATCTGATCCTTATTCACCGACACCAGCGGACGAATGTTGACGACCTGGGTGGCGGTCGCCGCATTGCCTTTACGGTCCACGCCGCGATAGGTGATGAGATTACGTCCTGGCGGCAGCAATACTGTATTGTTCAACAGTCCCTGCGCCCGCACGCTGCAGCAGTCGTCGCCATCCACATTGTCCGTCGCCAATACCGCAAGCATGGCTTCCACATCGGCGTCCGAAGCATTGGATGACAGACCCAGCATCTTCCGCAAAGTAACCGGCGTATAAAGGGCGATCGCGTCGATAGTGATGTCTTCCGGCGCGACCACCACCGGCGGCGTAATATCGACATAATCGTTAGCGTCATTCGGGTTGGTGTTGTCCACGAACTCCTGATAATTGCTGATGGTGTCTCCATCCAGGTCTCCAGCGGCATCGCTGCTGTCGAAAGGATTAAAGCCATATAGCAACTCGAAGCTGTCGCTCATGCCGTCGTTGTCGTCGTCCGTATCGACATCGTTGGCGATGCCGTCTGTATCGTTGTCGCCAATGACGGTGATGCTGAACGCCGCCAGGGACGCAGAGGCCTGTCCATCACTGACGCTCAGGACAATGCCGTTGTAGACGCCGGCGCTGCCGACAGCAGGCGTTCCAGTCAATGCGCCCGTCGTTGCGTTCAGACTCAGCCAGCTCGGCCGGTTCGCCGCAGTCACCGTCAGAGCGCCGCTGTCTATATCCGCTAGCGTTGGCGTGAAGCTGTAGGCCTGCCCTTCAAGGAGAGAGGTCACTGCCGTTCCGCTGATCGTCGGCGCGTCATTGACCGGCGCAATCGCGATAGTCACCGTCGCAGTGTTGGAGCTGTCGCCTCCGTCATCTTTCACGCTGTATTCGAAACTGTCAGAACCGAACACATTGGCGTCAGGCGTGTAGGTCAGCGTGCCGTCGCCGTTGTCCGTCACCGCGCCTTTGCCTGGCGCGCTTTCGATACTGATGGCGGAGGCGTCCAGTACGCCGTCCACATCCTGGTCGTTATCCAGAATCTCGATCACTACGGCGGTGTCTTCATTGGTGGTTGCGCTGTCGTTATTGGCGAGCGGCGCGTCGTTCAAGGAGCCGGTTGTCAGCGTCACGGTGGCGGTATTCGACAAGGCGTCGCTGTCGTCCTTCACACGATATTGGAACTGATCCGTTCCGCTAAATGTCGAGGACGGCGTATAACTGATAGCGCCAGTGCTGACATTAATATTAACGACGCCATGCAATGGCGCCGCCACGATTTCCACCGTCGCGGGCTGCAAGACTCCATCCACATCCATGTCATTGGCCAATACATTGATCGCATGCGCGCTGACTTCCAATATTCTCGCTGCATCATTCTTCGCGACCGGCGCATCATTGACACTGTTAACCGTCACCGCGACTGTGGCGATATTGGAAGCAGAGCCGCCGTTGTCCTTCACAATATAGGTAAAGCTGTCCGCGCCATGGTAATTCTCTTCGGGCTCATAACGTATGACGCCGGTAGTGGCGTTAACCGTTGCGGCGCCGTGAGACGCGTTCGCTATAAGCGTAACGGTGGACGCTTGCAACACGCCGTCTGAATCGGTGTCGTTATCCAGCACAGCAATATCGACGGCCGTATCCTCATCCGTCGTCGCACTGTCATCGGCGGCATTTGGCAAGACGTTGGAGCCATTTACGTTGACGATGACTATCGCCACATTCGACAAAGCCCCCTGCTCGTCTTTCACTGTGTAGGAGAAACTGTCGCTACCGCTAAAACCAGCAACCGGCGTGTAGTCGATCTTACCTGCGTTTACGACCGCAGCGCCCTGTGAAGGCGTGGCGACAATCGTCAGCGTGGTCGCATCCACCGCGTCATCAATATCGGTATCATTAGCGGCGACATCTATGGATACAGGCGCGCCTGTATTAGTAGCTGCGACATCCGCCACCGCTATCGGCGCATCATTGACCGCTCCTACCGTAATGGACACCAAGGCCGCAGCGGAAACGCCACCATGCACATCCTCTACGGTATAGCTAAAGCTGTCGGCGCCGTTATAGTCAGCCTCGGGCTCATAGACGACGACACCGGAGGCTACGCTCACCTTGGCGACGCCATGGCTCGGGGCGGTAGTCACGAGAACGCTGGCAGGGTTGATCTGGCTGTCCTCATCTGTGTCGTTGTTAAGCACCTTGATGGATACGGCGACATCTTCATCTGTCGCCGCCGTATCCGCCGTTGCTTCCGGAACATGGTTGCCGACGGTGAAAGACAATCCGCTGGTCAAGCCGGCGTAGGCGTTGCCCAGAGTATCGGTCAATGCTTCCGCGCCGATGCGCACATAGTAGCCCTGGTTTGGCGTGAAATTATCCGTCGGATCGACAGTGACTGTGGCGCCGCTGATAACCACCTGAGAAGAGCTGATTTCAATCGCCTCCACCAGCACATCGTCGGCGGAGCGATAGAGGCTGATCTGTGTCGCAGACCCGCTGCCTGTCGCTACATCCTCATCGAAGGTCAGGGACAGGGTCGCGTTATATTCCACATCCACCGCGCCGTTGGCCGGCGTTGAGCTGGAAAGCGTGGGCCCGCTACCATCGTAACTGAGGCTGAACTGAGTCGCCGCCGCGCTATTATTGCCAGCGTTATCCTGGGCCGCGCTGGCGGCGATATCCAGGGTGACGGAACCATCCGCGGTCGGTGTAACCGTGACGCTGTAGTTACCACTACCGTTATCGGTAAACCCACTCAAACTCGCGTTGCCGGCGACGATATCGCTGACTGCAAATCCGCTCACGGTTTCGCCGAATGCGATGGTGGCGGAGAACGCAGCGTTAGTTGGATTGCTGGCGGAGGAGCTGATCACCGGCGTCGGCGCTGTGCCGTCGTAGACGATGCTGAACTGCGTCGCCGCCGTGTTGGCGTTGCCGGCGGTGTCCTGAGCCACGCTGGCGGAGATATCCAGGGTGACGGTTCCATCTGCGGATGGCGTCGCCGTCACGCTGTAGCTGCCGCCGCCATTGTCAGTGAAACTGCTCAGGCTGGCGTTGCCGGCGACAATATCGCTGACCACGAAGCCGTTGACAGACTCGCCAAAGCTTATGGAAACGGTGAACGCCGCATTGGTCGGGTCAGACGCCGTGCTGCTGAGACTCGGAGTCGGCGCCGTGGAGTCCAGTGTGGCGGCGGCGGTCTGCGCGGCGCTGACGTTGCCGCTGGCATCCGTCAATGTCACGGACAGCGTCAACGAACCATCGCTCAGTCCGGACAGGCTGGCGAGAGTGATGCTCTGGCTTGCGCTGCTCAAGGTTCCAGAGCCAGTCACGGCGGTACCACCGCCACTGGAAGTCACGCTGTAGTAATACTCTGAACCCGTTTCGCCGGAGGTAAATACAAAGGTGCTCGCACTGGCTTCGCTGGCGTTGATAAGCGTATCGTTGAAGGCCACCGAGAACCCGGAGGGCGCGGTGGAGTCAACCGTGAAGCTGGTCAGGGTCAGCGCCGCACTGGCGTTGCCGGCGGCGTCAGTCACTGTCAGCGTGCAATCGGAATAGGTTCCATCCGCGAGGACGCTGCTGTTATCCGTCCCTGTCAACGTGATTGTCTGAGTTCCCGAGGGCACGGCGCCTTCCGCTGCGCTGCCGCAACTCCCGCCCACCGCCAGGGTTCCCGCCTCGGTAGTGGAGAAACCTACATTCGGAGTGGTGTCGGAGGTCGGCGTCAACACGGCGGTGGTTTCCGCCAGCGTCGGGGCCGTCGCATCCAGCGTGGCGTTGGCGGTTACGGCGGTAGCGGCGTTGCCGCTGGCGTCAGTGACCACCACAGACAGGGTCAATGTCCCGTCGGAGAGTCCACTCACATTCACCCCGGTCACCTGCTGTGTCGCACTGGTGAGTGAGCCGCTTCCTGTCACGTTGGTTCCACCACCAGAGCTGGAAATGCTATAGCTGAATGTCGCGCCCACCTCCGCACTGGCGAAAGTGAAGCTCTGACTGGCGGCCTCCGTGGCGTTGATTGTGCCATCGTCAAAACTGACGCTGTGTCCGCTGGGCGTTGTTGTATCCAGCGCTGCGGTATTAGTGACAGCAGTTGCGGCGTTGCCGGCGGTATCCGTCAAAATGACGGACAAAGTCAGGGTTCCGTCAGCAAGTCCGCTCAGATCCAGACTGGTGATTTGCTGGCTGGCGCTGGCGATGGTTCCGTTTCCGGTAACCGTTGTTCCGCCGCCAGAGCTGCTGATGCTGTAGCTATAGCTCGCGCCCACCTCCGCACTGGCGAAAGTAAAGCTCTGGCTAGTGACTTCACTGGCGTTAATTGTGCTGTCGTCAAAGCTGACGCTATGTCCGCTGGGCGCTGTGGTATCCACAGTGAACGCCGTAATCGCCAATGCCGTACTGGCGTTGCCGACCGCGTCAGTGACGGTAACGGTACAGTCGCTGTAGGTTCCATCCGACAACGCGCTGCTGTTGTCGGTCTGCGTCAGCGTAATGCTGTGATTGCCCGTACTGCCGAGATTTAATGAGCTGCTGGTGCCGCAACTGCCGCCCAGACTGAGCGCTCCTGCTTCATCTGTGCTGAAGGTGATATTGGGCGTATTGTCATTGGTCGGCGTCGTAACCGGCGTGATCAAACTCAGAGTCGGCGCCGTGGTGTCAATCACCAGCGCTTTGTTGGCGCCCAAGGAATTCGTCGCGCCAGGAGTGGCCAAAGTCAGAGTCGCTTCGTTACCTGCGTCATCGACAATAGACCCGCCATTCAGGCCAAGCGCGCCGGTTCCTGTGTAATCCAGATCCGTACTGGTATCGCCGGACTGCACGGTATAGGCGAAATTCAACGTTGAGCCGCCGGAACCGGAGGCATAATTGACATTTTGATCGGTTGCGCCGGTTTCTAACTGCAATTGCGGCGTGCCGGAGACGAACACGGATTGGTCGAACAGGATTTGGATAGACACGCCATCTCCCGCTTTATAAGACCCGTTGGCGGTTGACGAGGTAACGGAGGAAACTGTCGGCGCCTGGGTATCCACGGTCGCATTGCTGGTGTCCGAAACGAAGGCGGTGTTGCCCGCGTTGTCCGTAGCGGTCACGGAGATATTCAGATTACTGCTGTCGATAGCCCCGGCGACCAGCGTGTAGGTCGCCGTCCAGGTGTCGCTGCTGTTGGAAGCGCTGACTGAGGCCCCGCCGCCAAAGGCGGTGAAGTTCACGGTCACAGTACTAATGGTGTCGCTATTGTTGTCGCCCGTCGCAGCGGTGTCGTTCCAGGTTGCCGTGACGATATCGCCAATCTTGTAGGCGCCGCTGGTTCCGGTAGCGCCCGAGATAGAGACCTTGGCGTCGGTCAGCGTCGGCGCAACATTATCCACCGTGACATTATCCGCGCCAGCGGTGGCTTTGGTGTTGCCGGCATTGTCGGTAGCGGTGACGGTGACATTCTGGTTTGTCGCGTCGATGGCGCCGGAGAGAATGGTGTAGGTCGCCGTCCAGGTGTTAGAGATGTTGCTGGCGGCGACGGAAGAGCCGCCAAAGGCGGAGAAGTCGACGCTCACGCCACTGATAGTGTCGCTGTTATTCTCTCCGCCGCTGGTATTGTTCCAGATGGCGGTAACGATATCGCCAGTTTTGTACGCGCCGCTGGTTCCAGAGCCGCCTGACAGGGAGATATTGCCGGAAGTCACCGTCGGCGCGACATTGTCCACCGTCGCGTTGGTGGTGTCAGATGTGGTTTTGCTGAGACCGTCTACATCCGTCGCCGTGACGGATACATTCAGGTTGGTTCCGTCAATAGAGCCGGACGTTATCAGGTAGGTCGCGGTCCAGGTATTCGCCGAATTGCTGGCGGCGACGGAAGAGCCGCCGCCGAATGCGGAGAAGTTAACGGTTACGCCAGTGATATCGCCATTGTTATCGCCGGAACCCGTGTCATCCCAGGTGGCGGTGACGGTATCGCCAATTTTATATGCGCCGCTGGTTCCAGAGCCGCCAGAAATGGAAATCTTGGCGTCGGTGACGGTGGGCGCCACGATGGAAAGCGTGGTGTCGTTGCCACTGGAGCCGAGATAACTCACGGTCAGCGGCAGGCCATTTAGCGTCGTGGATTTATCCCCTTCCGACAGCCCGTTGAAAATACCGCTGACCGCGTCGCTGGCGTCGTTATTGATGATCACGAAACTGTCGCCGCCACTGCCGGTGTAACTGCCGATGACGCTCAAGGTTCCGCCCAGGGTCACTGTCCCGGTGACATTGTATTGATCATAGCTGGAGCCGGCGGAGGTTCCGTTGATGCGCGTCACCAGTGTGCCGCCGCTGTTCACGGTGAGGCCGTTACCCAGGGTGAGATCGCCGGGGGAGCTTCCTATCTGCAGCGTACCGCCGCTGTTCACGGTCACCAGACCGCTGATGGAGCCCTCGCCCTGTAATGTGGTTCCACTGGCGACGCTGACTGCGCCTCCGACCGCGCCGCTGACATCCATGGTTCCAGCGGACAGCGCAATAGACCCGGTATTGGTGTTGGTTGCGCTAAGCGTCAGCGTTCCTGCACCGGTTTTAGTCAGTCCGCCTGAGCCGCTGATCACGCCGGACCAGGTTAACGCATTGGCGTGGCTGATCGTCCCATTGCTGGCCCCTAGACTCAGAGCGTTGTCGACCGTTACCCCGGACCCGGTCACGATCAGTGAGCCGCCATCCAGCGTCAGCGTACCTGATCCGAGATTGCCGTCTCCGGCGATACTGACGCTTCCTGCGGTGACGTTAAGCCCGCCTGTCTGGGTCTGGGCGCCGGACAGCGTCAATGTTCCTGCTCCGGATTTGGTCAGGGAGCTGGAGCCGCTGATTACGCCGGACCAGGTAATATCGTTGGCGTTGCTTAGCGTAGCGTCGCCACCCATGACCAGATTGTTGGAGATAGTTACGCCAGACCCTGTCACAGTCAAAAGGCTACTGCTGTTTAGCGTCACACTGCCTGATCCCAGATTAGAGCTATCTGTGACGCTTAAACCGTTTGCACCGCTAACCGTGGCTCCGCCGGAGAAGGTGTTGGTTGCCGATAGAGTCAATGCAGGACCGCCGGTTTTAGCGAAACTTCCGCTTCCTGAAATGACGCCGGACAGGACCTTGGCGCCACTTACCGCCCCGACTGTACCGCCTCCGGCCCCAAGGGAGATGGCGTTATCAACGGTAAAGGTTGCGCCGGTCAGGTTCAACGTACCGCTATCCAGCGTAATGGCGCCGCTGGAGAGATTGCCGTCACTGGAAACCGCCAGCGTTCCCGCCGAGACAGTGATCGCGCCGCTGAAAGAAGCAGAGTTCCCCGTATTCGACAACGTCAGCGTTGACGCGCCGGTTTTCGTCAGTGCGTTGGAACCCGACAACAAGCCGGAGGCAGTGACACTGTTGCTGACGCTGAATGTGCTGTCCGCCGCGACATTGATGGCGTTGTTGATCGTGGTCGATCCAGTCACCGTCAGCGTCCCTCCGTTCAACACCAGCTGCCCGCTTCCCACATTGCTGTCGGACGCGATGCTGAGCGCGCCTGCGCTAATCGTGGTGGTGCCGCTATAAGTCTGAATTCCCGTCAGCGTCAGCGTGCCCGCACCGGTTTTGCTCAGGCTGCCGGTTCCCGCAAATATGGTTCCGATGGACCCAGTATCGCCGCTGCCGTTATTCATTGTCAGCGTGACGCCGCCGCCCAGGGTCAGCGTTCCACCGGAGATAGTCGCGCCGGTGGCTGAATCCAGATCCAGAGTCAGGCTCTCCGCCAGACTGGAAGCGGATGTGGCGGATATCGTCTGCCCCGCCATGGTGCTGGCGAGAATCAGGGTTTGAGTGCCGGTTCCGTCCGCATTGGCGATGGCGATGGCTTCGCTGAAACTCACGCCATCGGTCTGATCGATAGAGGCCGTATCCGTGGTGTTGGTGATGTAGATGCTGTCGGATTGCACAGTGGCGTCCGCAGTGGTGGATTTGGAGCCATCGCTTAAGGTGAAGCGGACCGAGGCGTCTCCTCCAGGCGTATCATTGCGATAGGTGACCCGGCTCATGACGTCCGACACCAGCGCCGTCGTCGCGGCAGTGCTGGAACTGTTAAACGTGATCGACAGGACGCCATTGGCGTTGGTGAATGAAGCGAAGGTTTGCCCCGAGGATTGCAAATCACTCCCATTGACCGAAAACGCAGCGCCGCTGCTGGTGTCAAACCCGAACAGATCGCTGGTAACGGCGCCGCCGACCCGCTGCACAGTCAAGGTTCCGCCGGAATAGTCTCCATTGCCGCCATTGAGCGCATCCAGCTCCGTATCGCTGCCGCTGGCGTCGCCGCCGGAGTCGAGATTCACGGTTGCGCCTACGCCAGCCCAGGAGACGGAATCGCCGTTTAGATTGGAGATGACGGGGGCGTTGTTGGTGGTGGAGGTGATGGAGGAACTGTTCGCGCTGCTCAACCCGCCAGAGGTGGCTTTGAGCGCAATGGTATCGGTGGCCCCGCCATTAGTGTACTGCAACGCCAGGTTGGTATAAGTGGCGGAGCCGCTGCTGGGCGTGAGAGTCACCGTAGTTCCGGAACCGTCGCCATCGCCGGTTCCCGACATGCTGTTGACGGTCCCATCCAATATGCCATCGTTGGGGTCCGTCACGCTGAGGACGATATCCGTGCTATAGCCGACATCCAACGTACTTGAGCCATCCACCGCCTGCACCACCGGAACCGTGGTAAAGCTGGTGGAAGAGCCGCTATCAATACTGGTCGGCGCCGGCTGCGTGGAAAATCTCAGTTGGGTCGCCACCACGTCCGAAGTAACAGTGCTGGAAGTCCCATTGCTGAGCCCGGAGGCAGCGGCGGTCAAAGCGAAGTTTTCCTGGTCTGCAGTGGCGGTGTAGGCCACGTTTGTGAAAGTGGCCACACCGCTGACGGGGGTCTGCGTGGTGGTTCCAGACAAGAAGCCGCTGCTGGATTCCGACAGGCTGATGTCGCTGGCGTAATCCACATCCACGTTGCTGAAAATATCCGTCGCCGCCACGACCGGCTGCGTGGTCAGCGCAGAACCTGAGGTGGAGCCCGCTGGCTGCGTCGAAAACGTCAGCTTGGACGCGGTGATATCCAGGGTTGTGCCGGAACCATTGGTGACGGCGCTTTGACCGCTCGCCATCTGCGTGCCGGATGACCCCACCACAAGATCGCTATCGCCATCCACACTGAGAATAACGGTGTGGTCTTCGGTTAAGCCTGTAGGCGTACCGTAATAACCACTGACCGTGTAGGTTTCGCTGCTGTTGTCCGCAACGGAAATGCTCAAGCTGGAGAAAGTGACTGTGTCCGAGGCGCCGTTGTAGCTGCCGGCGACGAAACTGGCGTCATTCCCGTTCAGTCGCCAGATGATATTGCCCCGCTCCGTATCCGAGCTGGTTCCAGTGACATTCAGGACAACCTGGCTGACCGTCATGGGCAGGCCATCCCCGCCCCCGCCATCCGTCAGGGTGAAGTCAAACAGATCCACCGCCTCCCCGGAGGTGTCCACGGTGGAGCTTAACCCCACAGGTTCCGTGACGACGGCGGAGGCGGTCAGGGTTCCGTCGGAATCTTTCCCGGATTGCAGATTGGTGAGAGCGATATTATCCAGCTTCACCCAGTGCATGGTGGTGCTGTCGGAATACTGGATCGTGAAGCTGGTGATGTCCGTCCACTGGGCGCCGGAAAAGCTGATCGTGGTTCCCGAACTGGCGCTGACCGGGCCGGATGAATCCTGGGTTCCGCCTTTGCTGGAGGTAATCCTGATCGTTTTGGTGGGGGCGCCAAAGCCCTGATAGATATAGATGCTGCTCAGGCTGAAAGTTTCACCGCCGGTGAAATAAACGCTGGTTGTGGTTTGCAAAGACGTGTTGGTGGAAACGTAGACATAGCCAGTGTTGTAGTTGTACAGGTCTTTGGAGCCACTGCCGCCGGATTTAACTTTGATGGTGTATGAGGTGCCGCTGATCGTGTAGCTTTTGGCGTTGGCGTAACCGGTCGGCATATTGCCCAGGGCCAGCGTACCGCTGAATGGCAATACCGAGGTGTAATCCACCATCGCGATAGAATCGAAACGCGGCCTGGTTTTGATGTCGCCTTTTTTGATTTCCAGGTCCCAGTCGCCGCCCAGTCCTTCCGCGCCAGTGAGATCGTTGGAGGCGGCGACGTCCACATGCGCGGCGGCGGACACCAGCTCCAGCAACGCCTCCCCTTTTTCACTCTGCGCCAGATTACAGCCATAAAACATGACGTCCGCGCCATCCTTCATCGCCCGATCCATTGTCGCCAGCGTGTTGATCTCCTGGCTTAGCGCCTCCTTGTTGACCACAGAATCGCCGAGGTAAAGCGCCCCATCCTGGGCATGGGAAAAGATATGCAGGGCCTCAAGGTTGCGATAGCGAGACAGGATCGCCGTTAACTGAGCCAGACCGCTCTCCCCCTCGCGCAATACTTCAAACGCCACGCCCGCCGCCCGCTTTTCGTAGATTCGATGCTTCTCAGGCACGGCGGCGTCGATAATCACCAGTTCTTTGGTCGCCGTGGCGTTGGCCAGCTCCAGTTCGTCAGCCGTTGAGCGTGGCGTGGGAGCGCGCTCCCATCCCGCCGACAACGCATTTCCGACAGGCAGCGCCGCAGCAGAACCCTGCGCCAGCAATCCGGCATAGGAACCGCCAGAACTTCCCCGCCGTCCGCCCTGATAGGAATACCCACCGCCTGCGCCCAAGCCCGCATGTGAAGCGCCGCTCAGTCCCAGGGAAACAAAGACAGAGGTTAATCCATTCAGCAGAAATCTATTCATAAGTCTGACTCGCTATCGGACATCGCAGATGTCCGTGTTATCCATAAGTCTTCGCCTGACGCCGCTATTGCTTGGGCGCGATGCAACTCGCATTGGTCCCGGAGGTATCAAGCCAAAACGCCAACTCACTGTATTTCTTGAAAAGATCGGGGGGCAAAATGCTGGGCCTGGGGCGAAACTCCACTTTTTTCTTCACCCGGTGCAGACCTTTTACGCCGATGGCGTGATCAAACTCATCAGCGTCGAATTCAACGTGGTCGAAATCATGGGGGAACTCTCGCTGTTCAATGAACTGATACAGGAGAGACATGGTTTTCTGGGGGTACTGGGTCAACAGATCATAGTCGATCAATAACAGCCGGTCGGACAACTCGCCATAGAACGCTTCTTTCAGCGCCGTCAACGCCATGCCGACCGAACCGCTTTCCGCGGCGAGCGCTTCACATCGCGTATAAACGGTCTGTCGGCTCTGCGGATTAAACATGCGGCTGTATTCAAACGGATTGGAGCGACACACCCTTTCAAAGCTGTCCATAACCCACGCAGGATTACGCACACAGCAGATCACTTTGAAGTTATCGAACAGCTCCACCAATTGATGCAGACGGGCGGGCCACATGCGATTGGTGTCGAAAATCAACGCATAGTCCGCATTCGGCTGATAGTAGGCGTCAAAAATCCCCCTGCAGATCCGCCTGCGCCGGTTTTCGTCAAACAGCGTATAGAACTCCGACTCCGCTCCCATCTGTTCCAGACAACCACTCATCAGCGCACAAATCGGACTACTGATAGCGGCGTAAAAACGGGGATTTTGTCTGAGAATAGCGGATAAAAGCGTAGACCCCGACCGGGGCAATCCTGCAATGAAATGAACCTGACTTTCCATGAAATTAATACTGTCTCCCAACCCAGGACCGAGATGCGGCCTCTCTCCAGAGAGGACTTCCAATCCATCTCAATCTGATTTTTATTGTGTTCAGAATATGATCAAGTATAGAGCACTCAGGTATTTCGCAAGGAGGTGAGCCCAAAAGAAAGAAAAGTGAGCGAGAGTGTGAATGGGAGATAGGGGGCAAGACCAACATGCATTTTGAAAACGTAGTAACCAGCGCTTGAACATGCCTGAGTCTGACTTTCTTGCTGCTTAAAAAAACGTCAACTAATCTTCCCTTTACGCATTTCCTTAAATGCAGACCATTCCGGCTGTTTAGTACTCTCGATACCAACCTGTTGGCTGGCGTCCTGTCGGCGCAGCAGGGCTGTACAAGGATCAAACAAGGAGACGCCTCGATGACTCCGTATATCGGACAAATAAGCATGATGGGATTTGGCTTTCCGCCTGAAGACTGGGCGCAATGCGATGGCCAGATCCAGCAAATCACCCAGAACCAAGCGTTATTTGCGCTCATTGGCACGCGTTTTGGCGGCAATGGCACATCAACCTATGCGCTACCAGACCTACGAGGCCGAACGCCGGTCCACATCGGCGCAAATTACTCCCCTCAAGTAGGCTACGCCGCAGGTTCGGAGCAAGTCACTTTGACGCCAGCCACCATGGCCGCTCACACCCACCCTGTTTACGCTTCTTCGTCTCCCGCAGATAAGGGAGGACCTAAGAATGATCGCATCCTGGCCGAGACGCCCGACATATACTGCCCTGCGAGTAATTTGATAGCCATGAACGCCGGAGCTGTCAGCTTTAATGGGAGCAATAATGGAAGCGTTACTCCTCATAACAACATGCAGCCATCTTTAACGATCAATTTCTGCATTGCGTTAAACGGCGTTTTTCCTCCACGTAACTAATAACGGCGACGGAGATGCATCATGTCAGAATCTTTTATTGGTGAAATCAGAATATTTGCAGGCATCTATTGCCCACAACAGTGGAGCTACTGTAAAGGTCAGCTCCTTGCAATCTCCCAACAATCTGCGCTTTACAGCTTACTCGGGACTAACTACGGCGGTAACGGCACTACCAACTTCGGCCTGCCAGACATGCAAGGCCGCGCGCCACTACACTATGGGACAGGACCAGGCCTGACCGCTAGAGGTTTGGGGAGCACCACCGGAGTCGAAACTGTAACTCTGACGATGGATAATATCCCCTCTCATACACACGCATTACAGGCGTCTAACAATGCGGTGACAACCAATGTCAGCCCATCGGGGCAAGTGACAGGGGTTACCGACGTCAGTTTTTATACAACGCCGACAGCACCTACAAGTATCACTACCTTGTCGCCACAGGCGGTTGGAGACAACAACGGAAACGGGGCTCATTCCAATATGATGCCCTATCTCGCGCTCGCTTATATTATTTCCCTGTCCGGGACTTACCCAACCCGCAATTAATTATAGGAGCAAGGAGCCATGTCTGAACCATTCTATGGCGAAGTACGCATGTTTACATATCAATTTGCGCCTGCCGGCTGGGCTTACTGTGATGGGCAAATATATCCAATCGCCGAAAACCAAGTTTTATTTGCCGTCATCGGCGCTACTTATGGTGGAGACGCACGTACAACAATGGGCCTTCCCAATTTAATAGGCCGAACGCCAATTGGTTGGGGGAGTGGCGCAGGGTTGACCCCCTATCAACTGGCGGCGTCAGGCGGAACTTCAACCGTTCAACTGACTTCCAGTCAAATTCCTTCCCACAACCATACGTTAAGCGCTGTGGCTGCAGCCGGGACCACCCCTGAGCCCGGGGGGCAGTTTTTCGCTTATCAAGCGGGAGATGTTCAGCCAGACTATAAACAACCGCCTCTAGGGACGCTTGTCCCAATGTATGACCAAATGCTTGCAGTCACAGGCAGCTCAGCTGGACACGATAATATGCAACCGTACCTTTCCATTCAATTTTGCATTGCGCTGAACGGAGCGTATCCTCCACGCAACTAAGCTCTTGGCGAAAATGGGCGCTGAGCGCCCATTTTCTTTCTCCTGCGGACGTCATGATTTTGTTGTACTCTCCGATCCCCTGACGAAATACTCCCGCAACCACTCATGCGCAGGGTCTCTGTGCGAGCGTTCGTGCCAGAACATGGACATTTCGAACCCCGGTATCTCCACGGGAGGTTCAACGACGCGGTATTTGTCGTTGTCGGCGACAAGTCGTGAGGGCAGCATCGCCACCAGGTCCGAGGTGGCGATGACTTCTCTCAGAAACAGGAAGTGAGGCACGGAGAGTACAACGCGACGCTCCAAGCCGGACTCCGCCAGCTGTTCGTCCGTAGTGCCATGAAATCCGCCTCCATCTTTGGAGACAATGACATGCTCCAGTCGGCAGAACTGATTGAGCGTCGGCTTGCGCTTGAGTTTTGGATGGCCTGCGCGCCCCACCAGCACATAGCGCTCTTGAAACAACGCCCGTTGATGCAACCCTCGCGGCGCGTCCTCCGTCGTGTGAAAGATCAGGTCGATCTCCCCTCTCTCCGCCTGTCGGGCGAGCATGGCGGGCACGATATCCAGCACCGCCAGCCTTGAATCAGGGGAGACCTCACGTAAACCGGGAAATGCTGGCTGTAAAACGGTTGACTCGCTGTAATCCGAGGCCGCGATGCGCCAGGTATGACTCGCAACGGAAGGGTCAAAGTCGCGAGTTGGCGCAACGGCCTCAGCCAAAGACGCCAACGCCAGACGCAGCGGCTCGCGCAGCTCTTCCGCTCTCGCCGTGGGACGCATGCCACGCGGCCCTGGCAATAGCAGCGGGTCGTCAAAGTATTCCCGTAATTTGGCGAGATGGATGCTGACGGAAGGCTGGGACAGATGCAGCCGCTCTGACGCCCGAGTCACATTGTGCTCCGTGAGCAGCACATCCAGCGTCAGCAGAAGGTTTAAATCCAATCTGTGGAAATTAATCACAACAATACCTGGAATTTCAGAAATTCATTTCAGCAATACCTTAGCACTCCTTATTCTGAGTGAACACAATCTTCACGCTATGTAAGGAGCTGTAATGAAAGTTCTACTGGTTTACGCCCATCCAGAGCCAAAATCCTTGAATGGTTCAATCAAAGACTTCGCTGTCCGCCGTCTCGAAAACGCGGGTCATGAGGTTCAGGTTTCCGATCTTTATGCGATGAACTGGAAAGCAGCGCTGGATGCCCAGGACAACACCGCGCGGAATCCGCAAGACCGCTTTAATCCGTCTATGGATTCCAAAAGCGCCTTCGAGAATGGCGTTCAGAGCAAAGACATCGAAGCGGAGCAACAAAAGCTGCTCTGGGCTGACGCCGTCATTCTGCAATTCCCGTTATGGTGGTTCTCCATGCCCGCCATCCTAAAAGGCTGGATCGACCGCGTGTACGCCTACGGTTTCGCCTATGGCGTGGGAGAGCATTCAGACTCCCACTGGGGCGACCGCTACGGAGAAGGAACCCTGGCGGGAAAACGCGCCATGTTGATCGTCACGGCGGGAGGCTGGGAATCCCATTACAGCCCGCGAGGCATTAACGGCCCCATCGACGACATTCTGTTCCCCATCCAGCACGGTGTCCTATTTTATCCCGGTTTTGACGTGCTGCCGCCCTTCGTCGTCTATCGCACCAGCCGCACCGATGACGACACATTCTCCAACATCTGCGACCAACTCGGACAGCGACTCGACACTCTTTGGAGCACTCCACCCATCCCCTATCGCCAACAAAACAAAGGCGCTTACCGAATTCCAGAGCTGACGCTGCAACCAGAAATCGCGCCGCAGGCGACGGGTTTTTCTGCGCATGTAGGTGAGTGATTTCAACATGGCGACGATATGACTTAATAACCAAGCGCATGGATGCGCCAGCTCGGAGAGGAACAGTGAGTGACAAGGTTTACCTGCTCACTCTACGCAACAGTGAATTGACGATTCCCCGGTTTTTCCTCTCTTTTGTGCAATTTAAACTCCCTCCCCTGATTTAAATTCATACCGATTAACCCAGAATACAGGCGGAGGGTTTATGACCAATCTCGATATCATCAAAAGCACTTATGAAGGCGCCAATTCAGAGGAAAATGGCCGTAATTTGTTGAAGCACCTGGCGACGGATGTCAGATGGACGGAAGCCGCCGGGTTTCCCTATGCCGGCACGTACATTGGCCCCGAAGCGATTGTTGAGAGTGTATTTAAGCGTCTGGCGGCGGATTGGGATAACTATCAATTCACCGTGGATGGCTATGTCGCGCAGGATGACAAAGTCGCGGCCTATGGAAATTATTCCGGGGTCCATAAACAGAGCGGTAAACACTTCACTGCCCGGGTCATGCATCTGTGGACGTTGAAGCAGGGAAAAATCGTCAGTTTTGAGCAGTTTGTCGACAGTTTGCCTGTCGTAGAAGCGACGCGCTGAACCGCCACGCCTAAATAAAATATCTATATTTGTTAATGAGTTAGCTATAGCAACAAAAACCGGTTTGAGCTACTCTACTCTCGGTTTTCCCCACGCGCCGCCCAACGCCATTTTCGCCCCGTATTCATCAGCGAACTATTCCTGGCGTTATTCCAAGGCGCGTCTCTTTCCGCCATTTACAGGAGGTTTTATGGCCAGCATCAGCGTGCAAAATTTAACTTATCGCTTTGATAACGGCGACACCCTGTTTTCCGATCTGACGTTCACCCTGGACGATAAAATCACCGGGCTGGTAGGCCGGAACGGGGCGGGTAAGTCGATTCTGGCGGCGTTGCTGACGGGAGAAAAGACGCCCTATTCTGGTTCGGTCACCACTTTTTGCCGAGTGGGCTGGCTGCGACAGATTGGCGCGGAGGAAAAGCTTGTTCAGCATGAAACTGTCAGCGATTTTCTGGGTGTTCGCGATAAGCTGGAAGCCCTCTCCCGAGTCGCTGAGGGCGGATGTGAGTCTCATGATTTCGAACTGATCGGCGACAACTGGCTGCTGCGGGAAGAACTGGAGCAGCAATTATTAGCGCTGGGACTGCCTGTAGACCCCTTTTTACCCTGTCAGGCTCTGAGCGGCGGTCAGCTGACCCGGCTCGCGCTGCATCAACTTTTCCAATCCGATTACGGCTATCTCATTCTCGACGAACCAGGCAACCACCTGGACGAACAGGGCAAACACTGGCTGATCGAACAAATGCGGCGCTTCAACGGCGGTGTTCTGATCATCAGTCATGATCGCGATATTCTGCGTTGCGTGGACGATATCCTGGAACTGAATAGCCTCGGCGTGCGTCACTACGGCGGCGCCTATGACGTTTACGCCGAACAGCGCGCCAATGAGCTGGCCAGCCAGGAACGACGCATCGACCATGCAAAGACGCAGATCAAGCAAATGCGCCAAACCATGCAAAAGAACCGGGAAAAGGCGCAGCAACGGGCCGGCCAGGGCAAGCAGGTCGCGCGTTCTGGCAGTCAGGCGAAGATTCTATTGAACAACAAGAAGCAGGACGCGGAACGCGCCGGCGGCGCCCGGGAAAGCAACCAGAA
Source organism: Hahella sp. CR1 (assembly GCF_029813005.1). Lineage (NCBI taxonomy): Bacteria > Pseudomonadati > Pseudomonadota > Gammaproteobacteria > Oceanospirillales > Hahellaceae > Hahella > Hahella sp. CR1. Next base: position 124,522 of record NZ_JAPELK010000006.1, on the reverse strand, counting down.
CCGCCAAATGGCGCAGGTGCAGGACCAGCTCAGCAAGCTGAACAAGCAGCATGAAATGCTCAAACAGCAGAGCCTGTCCCTGGGCAAAACAGAGAAACGCGTCTCCCGCATTCTGGATATCACCGAAGTGCGCCTGCCTTATATCCAACAGGAAAACGACATCACCTTCTCTGTCGATTTCGGAGAGAAAATCCGCCTGTCCGGCGCCAACGGCAGCGGTAAATCCACCTTGCTGAAAGCTATCGCCGGACGCTTGTCGCCCCTTCAAGGAGATATTCAGGTCCGCGCCGGACTGTGCTATCTGGATCAGCATTTCACCCTGTTGGACACCGCCAAGTCCGCACAGGAAAACCTGGCGCATTTCTGCCCTCATCTGTCGGAGACAGACCAGCGCACGCTATTGGCGGGGATTGGACTGAGGAGAGAGCGAGCGGATCAGGCGGTAGCCACCTTGAGCGGCGGTGAAAAAATGAAAGTCGCCATGCTGGCTATCAGTCATCAACCCGGCGACACCCTATTGTTGTTGGACGAACCCGACAACCATCTGGATCTGGATTCCCGGCTGATGTTGGCGCAAGCCCTGCGCGACTTTACCGGCAGCTTGTTAGTGGTCAGTCATGATCAGGACTTTATCGCCGATATAGGCGTAAGTGGGGAGATAAGCCTGGACGGTTCAGCCTGAATACGGCATGACGCAAAGGCATTATTCAGGGCGACACGCTTAAACGCGATCGCCCTTGATGTCAGTCCGGCAGACCAATAGCAATAAGCGTCGACCCCGTTACTGAGGAACCGGCACGCTGCTGTTAAAAATGTCCCGATGCAGCTTCCATTTCCCGGCTTCTTTTTTCCAGATAACAACGTATTTGCCTTGATCGAGCACTTGCCCGTCCTCCCCTTCAAGCGCGAACTTGCCGACTTCAGACGCAGCGTCCCCATATCCCTCTACTTCCAGGGTTTCCAGTTTCATTTCCTTAACGCCCATGTCCATGAAAGCTTGAAACGCGCCTTGAATCGCCGGCTGCCCTTCCACAAAGTCGGCATGGGGAGGCATCAGTTGCGCATTATCGGTGTAGCAGGCGGCAATGCCAGCGGCGTCGCCCTGGCTGAAAGTGTTCATAAACACCTTCTCCGCCGCAAGAATAGCGGCCTGGACTTCTGTTGAAACGTTCATACTTACCTCCGCTTCATCAGTTAGGGGGTTGTTATTGCACTCAGGCTATCGATTAAAAAGTAGACGCATGCGGACATTGAGGCAAATATCCAATAACGCGGAAATTAAGGAACATCTGAATAACCTCCAGAATTAGCCCTAATACAGGAAAGCAGGATCGTGGACGCTACGATTATTTCCGCCCCGAGCTCCACTAAAAACCAGAGCGATCAACGCGACCCGAGATGCACCAGACCAATAAGGGCAATCAATGAATCGCGCTTTCGCATGAAAATGCACATTGGCGTGGACGAGTGTCGCCAGGTTTATCGCGAGACGTCCAGGTCACTGAGCAAAGAGCCTTAAAGAGTGGAGAAGCCTATAAATCGGACTGAGCATCCATTGTAAGGCGGTAATTTGATATGGTAACTGACGAGACTAAAAAGATTGCAGCTAGGCGCTTCGGGTGGGCGAACACCCATCGCGCGATTTGCCTGACTGACTGCCAGATACAACAAAGCCCCGACAGGCTAACCTGCCGGGGCTTTGTATGTTTGCTATATCACTTCCTCATTACATTGAAAGGGTCAACACTTTCCCTTTCCAAGTAACTCTCAAACTCTTTTGCTCCTTTATCACAAAAATACTGGTACTCTTCTTGAGATATAAACAGCATCAAGTAAACCCTAGGAGAAGACTCTGCAATCCCATACTCTTTCTGTAAAACAGAAAACCCCTCTGGGAATGGTAGAGGATCGGTGATATAAACACAGTTTTTAGACGTAGCATTAACAAATCGCGCAGAAACCTTGTCATTCCCCGCTATACCAATCCCCCACCCAAGCTCCATTTTGTTCAAAACAATAGTTTTAATCGTGTTAAAGATAATTTTCGGAACTTCTTCCTCGACACGATCTACAACGCAAACAAGTTCGCCGCATTCTTTTAATTCCTTGGAAAAGTGACTTAACCCTACGGTCGCGAACGTAACACAGCCCTCAAAAACATTTGAATAAACCAAGACTTGAATCTTCCAACCTAAACTCGGGTCTTCAAACACAAAATTATCAACCGGCTTACCGAGATATTTCTCGTAGTGGTCGTAGTATGCCTCGCCAAAATTCATAACATTGTAGTTTTTCAAATTATTCTCCCTGCTCGTCAGGAGGGAATATCGGGAATATTAACGGGGAACTAGGCTCTGCATTCCGGTACGCACCTTCAATATTTTCAAATAGGTGCCCCTGATTACACTCTGGACACAGTCCTCGCAATAAGCTTGTGTCATTGTACAGGAATTGGAAGTCAGCGCTGAACCGATTTATGATCGAGTTCGAAGATCGCTTGACTGGGTATCTCTAACAACCTGGCAGATACACAGAATTATTTACAGGGTCGAGCCAAAGGAGAGCATCCATTCCACTACATCAAGCAGGCGTTTGGTGTGGGTTATTCAGAGGTTCTCTAACGTTTATTAGAGTTATTCACCTCGCTTTTTCCCTCTCATTAAAAACTCTCTTACTTTATCAAACTCCCAATTCTGTAAGTAAAAACTAGCATCTCCGACCACAGCAAAGCCTTTATCTTGTTTAAATTGAGTTCCATTTTCAAACATCTCAATTACAGGTGAATAGGGGTTATCCAATACTGCTGAAATAGCTCCCTGTTCTTTAAACCACTCCCACTTCACATACCAATAACACACTGCCTTGACCATTGAATTTTGAGGACCCAGTAGAGATTCTATTGATCTGTAATAGTCATCAGGTAAATCGAGCTTAATTTTAGCAACCTGTGTCATATCAAATATTAGACTTTGAGACTCCAATTTGTGCTCTCTTCTAAAATAAGCAGCAATGGCAAGATAGTCACCAAACTTTTCAATATCAGATTCGAAAAATTCGTTAGCCCAATTTATATTCTTAACCCTCTTTAATGCATCGACAGCTAACATATTTAATCCCCAATTTCTGCTTCACAAAATCTCATGCTCCTTTATAAACTTCATTTGGACCATGATCAATCAATGGAGGCCGATCACGTGCTCCAAAAGAATGAGGTTTCGGTCTATATCTCAGCAACGCTATAATCATGGATGAAAGGGAACCTTTGAAAAACTACCTGCGTTGCCATTGCAGCGTCAAAAGACTGCTCAAAATGCTCATTTATTTACGATAAGCGGCACTTTTTCGCCAACTTTTTCCTTGCTCCGGCAGCCCCGCTGACGTTTTTCAGAAGCTCCCTAATTCTCAATAAACCAACAATCATGCATTAGCATTTAGATTTTTTAACTGATTCCATACGCCCTACAATTTCACAATCGTCCAAAGGATTCCAATCATCCAAATAGTCCACCCCTTTAACAATATGGGAAATACTCCATACTAAATTTTCACCACTTGCAGTTCCACCAACACAGACTCGTCAAAAGCATCAATAGAGTCCTCATCTCCTGAGCTACTATGACACTCAATTGTTAAAGCTTTCAATATCTCCTCTTTTACACTCATATATTTCACCTATGGAACCTCTGAATAACTCCCAGAATCAGTCATAATAAGCAGCCCAACTCAGCAGGAATGCTTTTCATGGAACAGATGGCTGCTCCGAAGCCAAAGACCAGGATAATAAGCGTAAGGTTAGCCGGGAAATCTTTCTGGAGCGAATAGATACGCTGATTCTCTGGAAAAGGCTGTAGAAGAAGGTCGCACGCTTATAAGCGCGCATTTTTAGTTCTATCGAAGCATCCCTTCTTCGATGAGTGACAAGCTCGCCACGACCATTGTTCATCGATGGTCGTCGAGTTGCTTTTTAGAGTCTGCTGTAAACAATCACCGTGCGGTCAAGATAGGCTTCATCCGTCACCACATTCACCGTGCGCACCAGTTTATCGTCCACACGATAAATCTGATCGCTGATGGTGGTATCGCCATCGTCGTAGCGGAGAATGACTGAATATCGATTGGTTGGGGCCGCCCACGAGGGAATGTCGTCCGCCTGCAGAAACACGCCGGACTTGTGTGATTTCACCACGCCGCTGAACGGAACCACCTGCGGCGTCAAAACGCCGTCCGTGTCGAACCACTTAACTTGGGGCTCGCCCTCTTTTTCTTCAGTAAAGAAACCGCTTTCTTCTATGGTTAACGTCAACCCGCTAGCCGGAGCGACTCTATCCACCAACTCTTCGCCAGAGCCGCGCAACCCTGATTTGATTCTGTCGTCATGCTCGCCGCCCGGCTCCTGTGCAATATCGCTGCTGACGGAAATGCTTCCATCCAGCAGCCATGTGCCGATAAGGGATTCTATGCTCATAGGGATACTCTTATAGGTAATATTCTATCTTGTTTCCTGCGCCTGATTTTTATTGGCGTCAGCGCCAATCCTACCTAATTTGCAGAGCGATTTGTTTTAAGAATTTCTAACGTTTTCGACAAGTTACACGTCGACGCTTAACGCTGACATTCATATTAGTTTTAACAGCCTCAGGAACTTGATTGTCTGGAAGTGATAGAATCCTTTAAATCCTGCTGGAACGTAGCGATATGGATCGGGAAATGATGAAAGAACTCGCAGACCAAGGCGCCAATAAACGCATTCGCAATCTGGCGAAACAGTATTCCGCATCAACGAAGCGCTGGTTATAAATCAGAAACTGCTTTCCTAGCCAAAGCCTGTCAGGGTCTCGCACAACCATGAAAATCACCTTATACGAATCTGTTGGAACCGCCATTATTATCAGTTGTAAATCCGGGGTGATTTACAGCAATCAAACCGGCGGAACCGCCTGCTTGCAGCCCGAATACGAAGGCGTATTGATCCCGATTGCGAACACAATTGGTATACCGGACTTGAATCTGGTCAGCCCTGAAAATGAACTGGAAAATTATTTCACCGGCCACCCTTGGTTCGGCGTAGGAGCGACACGCGGCCTCTCCGAGGATGACGCCCTAGCGATAGAAGCAATATTGAAAGAGTATGCGCTTGATGACCAAATCAGCGTCGACCGAAGTATGCTTCGTCAATCCCATGAAGCATGGATACATATCAATATTGTCGAAGTGGAAGGCCGCTCACTTTTCAACGGCTTCGGCCCTTATCCCAGGAAAGGCGTGCTGATCTGGCAGAACAGCGATTGACGCCCCGTTTGCATTAAACCTGCCGAAAGACCTCCCAGCAAGATTATCCGACTCCCCCCCCACCACTCCGTTCGCCCTGAGCCTGTCGAAGGGCTTTCCAGAGCGCCTCCAACCCAGTCGGCTCAAGTGGACGTTATTTCCCGTTGGGTCAGTTTTGCTCAAGGCCACTACGCGACTGCCGCCCTTCGACAAGCTCAGGGCGAACGGTTTCTTGGTGGTTGTTATTATCCAGACAGCCAGATCGCTGCCGCCTTTCCGACAAAGGAGAGGACACGTAAGCAAACCACAAACGACAATCCCCCCGTTCGCCCGGAGCCCGTCGAAGCCCATCCTGAGAGACTTCCCGACTATCGCCCTAAGCCCGTCGAAGGCCATCCTGATGACTACTCGACTAGGCGCCCCCGTTCGCCCTGAGCCTGTCGAAGGGCCTCCCAGAGCGCCTCCAACCCAGTCGGCTCAAGTGGACGTTATTTCCCGTTGTCAGTTTTGCTCAAGGCCACTACGCGACTGCCGCCCTTCGACAAGCTCAGGGCGAACGGTTTCTTGGTGGTTGTTATTATCCAGACAGCCAGATCGCTGCTGCCTTTTCGATAAAGGAGAGGACACGTATGCAAACCACAAACGACAATCCCCCCGTTCGCCCGAAGCCCGCCGAAGGCCATCCTGAGAGACTACCCGACTATCGCCCTAAGCCTATCGAAGGCCATCTTGAAGACTACTCGACTAGGTAACCCCGTTCGCCCTGAGCCTGTCGAAGGGCCTCCCAGAGCGACACACTTATCCCGCTTCCGCCCACTTTCGAATTTGATCAATCGTCGCTGTCGCCCCGCCGCATACAATCACCAAAATCCTGTCGAACGTCGCCAGAACAGGATGGTTTTCATACACAACCGCCAGACTGGCCCCGCACGCCGTCTCGACCAAAATACGGTGATCCGTCAGAAAGCGCTCACAGGCGGATAACGCGCTGGGGTCAGAGACGACGACACTATGAATACTATGCTGCTTCGCACACTCCAGGGCTCTTGTCGATACCCGCTTGGCGCCCAAGGATGTGGCGATGCTGTCGATACGCTCCAGCTCCACGCTATGACCAGCCTCCAACGCCGCGTGAAAGGACGCCGCGCCTTGAGTTTCAACAGCGATAACGGGAACATCCGCCCACTGATTGCGCTGCAAGCCCTCGACCACGCCAGACAGCATGCCGCCTCCTCCCACACAGAGCAGCACCGCATCCGGCTTCATTCCCGTCTTGGCGACTTCATCTATCATGGTCGCATGTCCCCGCCACAGCAGAGGATCATCAAAGGGATGAATAAAGGCGTCCATGGCGCCAACCAGCGCCAGCGCATGCTCATTCGCCTCCTGCCAGCTTCCGCCGTGAACGATTACTTCCGCTTGCTCCAGACGCAGCAGCTCTTTGGCTCTTTCTGTCGTGGTTTCCGGCACGACCACGAGGGCGGGAACGCCCAAACGACGCCCCGCGTAGGCCACCGCCAACCCGGCATTACCGCCGGATGAGGAGATAAAACGCTGCGCGCCCTGCGCTTTATGATGCTCACAGGCGGCGCCTACGCCTCTAATCTTGAAAGAGCCTGGCGGCTGCAACGCCTCCAGCTTCAACCAGATCGAACGTTGCGACGCCATGCTCAATGGCCGCGATTCCAGCAAAGGCGTTTCGATATGCAGACTCATTACGCTCCCCTCATTTCCTCGTGATTTTGTATGGAAAATATTCCTGTCTGGACGAACGATAGCTCAGAAAGAACCACCTGCCTTGTAAAATATTGACACTGGTCCCAGCCTTCCAGCAGATGATAAGGCTTGCTATAGTCCTTTTGCTCCGTAGGTTTCACGTCTGACTCCAGCTTTTCCAATCGCCCATGAATGACAGCATTCAGTATCAACGCAGCGCCGACATACCCGGACTGGTGCTCGGCGCAGGCCGCTTCGCCCAGTTTGATTTCGGCCGTCATTATCATCTGGATTATCACATCGGCATCGTTACTGAAGGCGTGCAGCGTCAACAGTACAAAGGGGAGATACAGGTTCTGGGGCCTGGTTTTATTTCGCTGATGCCGCCTGGAGAAATTCATGACGGCGCCAGCGATAGCGACGCCTATACGCTAAGGACCTTTCGCGCGCCTTACGATCTGATGCAGGAGGCCAGCGCGGAACTGAGCGACGCGCATCTTGGCCCGGAACTGTTTGGCAATGTCTTTGAGGATTCAGCGACTGCGACGCGTCTTTTTCATCTTCACAACACCATGTGCTCAGAGAGAGTTTCCACGCTGGCGATTCAGTCAGAATGGCTGTCAGTGCTGGATGCGCTATTCACGCATACAAGGGCCATCAAACCCAGACGCGATCCCAATGCCCTCTCCCATGCCCAGTGGCGACGCATGCAGGATTACTGTCTGGCGAATCTCTCCGAAAAAATCACCTTGGACGATTTAGCCACCCTATGCGGACTGGGCCGATTCCTCTTTCTCCGCCAATTCAAACGCACAGTAGGCATGACGCCCCACGCCTGGCTATTGCGACTCCGCCTGGAACAAGCCTGCGCCCTGCTGACCCAAGGCTCCCTCTCCATCGCACAGATCGCCCAACGCGTCGGCTTCTACGACCAAAGCCACTTTAACCGGAGTTTCAGACAGGCGTATGGGGTGGCGCCGTCGGGGTATTGACTAGCGGCTCAGCCCACGACTTCATATTTCCAGCGATGATAGCTGTATAAATATTCCCCGCCGCCTTCTCTATCGGTTAACTTCGCTTGTAACTTAAACTTCGTACCAACAGGATAATTACGGCTTAGCTTTTTCGAGCACTCTACGTTCAACGTTACTGGATACTTGCCGCCTGAAACTGGTTGGATATGCACTTTCCCATGCTTTCCTGATAAATCATGGGGAATGTAGCTTTCCACTAAAACAGTCTCATAATGGTTATCTTTCGCCATGACTATGGCCCTCTAACTCCAAATTAACTCAACGCACGCGTACTGGAATTTCCTGCCTTACTTTTCATCGTGTAGATAAAAAAGTAGCCTCGGCGCGCTCGATGAGCAAACTTGACCTGGATATTTATCACCCCATCGTCGCATGCAAAATCAGCGCAATTAACAACGCCAACGATACCCCCTGCCAAAACATCACCGGGTTACGCTCCAGAATAGGAGGCCGGGTCTGGTTGAGGTAGGCGGGGTTGGGATGGTGGAGGTCGTGGAGGAATTCCGAGATTTCGGTGTAGCGTTTGTGGGGATTGGGGTGGACGGCTTTCTTGAGGGTGGCGTCGATCCAGGCGGGGATGTCTTTATCTTCGCTGAGGACGGATTTGTAGGTGAGACGTTTCTGCGCGCCGGCGGTGCGGGTTTTGGCGACATCGGCGCCATAGGGGAATTCGCCGGACAGTAGATGATAGGTCAGTACGCCCAATGAATAGAGATCAGAGCCAGAGGCGCCGACTTCTCCCAGGAAGTATTCCGGCGCGGCGTACAAGGCGGCGCCGAGCAGGTTGGGCTGGCGCAGCCCTTGATCGTTCTCCGCGACGCCGCCTACCCGGGTTGAGCCAAAGTCTATGATTTTCACCACGCCGGACGCATCAATCATCAGGTTGTCCGGTTTTAAGTCCTGATGCAGCATATCCATGCGGTGAAAAGCCATCAGTCCTTTCGCCGCTTGCTCCACAATGCCTCTCACCGTTTCCAGATCCGGTCGCGGGTGATCCCGCAGCCACTGGCTCAACGTTCGGCCTTCGATGTATTCACTCACCGTGTAGAGATAGCGCCGCGGTCGCTCGAATTGCGCGGCCTTCGCCACATGCAGGCTATTGATGCGGCGGGCGATCCATTCTTCCATGAGCAGGCGCTCCAGATAGGCGGGATCGCCCTGCTGATCCGTCGCTGGCGTTTTTATTATCACCTTGGTGTTCGAAGCGATATCCACCGCCAGATAAACATGACTGCGGCTGCTGGTTTGCAGGCAGCGCAGGATTTGATAACCATCAAACTCCGCTCCAGCCTGCAAAATCGGGGGAAGCGGCAGGGTTTCCACCTGTTGTTGAAACAAAGAATCCACGTCACAGGGCAACGCCTCAACGCGAATAATCTGCAGCGTCAGGTTGTCCTTGCTGCCCTGCTCCAACGCATGATCGACCATGCGTTTGGCGATGGCGTCCAGATCATCGGGCTCCTGTAACGCCTCGATCAAAGTATGGGCGTCGCAGTATTCATACACGCCGTCGGTGGCCATGATAAAGATATCGCCCAACCTGAGCCGCAATGGCTGGTAGTCGATTTCAATATGCTCTCTGAATCCCAGCGCCCGACTCAGATAGCTCTGACTTTGCGACACCCACAAACGGTGATCGTGGGTCAGCTGCTCCAGAGCGCCGTCCCGCAGACGGTAAACGCGGGTGTCGCCGACATGAAGGATATGCGCGATGTCGGATTTGAACACCACAGCGCTGAACGTACAGACGTAGCCTTTTTCCTTGTCATAACGATAAACGCTGCGCTGCCCTTCCGCATACAGCCAGGAGTTGGTCGCCCGCAAAACCCGTTGGGCCGCGTGCTGCACAGTCCAGGCGTCGGAGGTGCAGAAGTAGTCTTCCAGAAAGCTTTTCACCGCCGTCTCACTGGCGACCTGACTGACCGAGCTGCTGCTGACCCCATCGGCCATCGCAAACGCAGCGCCTTTCATCGTAAGTTGCGCGCCCTTGGGAACACAACCGCCATGAAAATCCTGATTGATCTCTTTGCGGCCTTTATCGGTCCATTGACCGAAGGAAAGCGTCAGCTCATTGCACATAAATGTAGTGAGCCCCGACGTCCGTTCGCAGACGCCGGGGCCGGCAACTGTCCTCAGGTGTTGTGTAATCAGGCGCCGATCAAGCCATCGCTTCTTTACCGGACGCCGCCAGTTTGCGTTTCGGCGCTGTTTTGTAGTGAGTGCTGTACAGGGTCAGCCCGGTGAAAGCCAATCCACCCACCAGATTACCCAGCGCCGTCGGAATTTCATTCCAGATGAAGTAATCCATGATAGAGAAATCGCCGCCCATAATCATGGCCGAGGGAAACAGGAACATGTTCACAACAGAATGTTCGAATCCCATGAAGAAAAACAACATGATAGGCATCCACATCGCCAGAACTTTACCGGAAACCGTCGTAGAAATCATCGCGCCGACCACGCCCATGGACACCATCCAGTTACACAGCATGCCACGCAGGAAAATAGTCAGCCATCCAGCCAGACCATATTGCGCGTAACCGAGAGTACGGGCCTCCCCCACGCTGGCGATCTTGGTTCCCACTGCACCGGGGTCCGTATTAAAACCATAGGTGAACACAAAAGCCATCATGAAGGCCACCGTCAGCGCGCCGGCGAAGTTGCCCAGGAACACCAGCCCCCAGTTCCTCAAAACACCATTGGTCGTTACGCCCGGACGTTTATCCAGCAAGGCCAGAGGCGTGAGCACAAACACGCCAGTCAACAGATCGAAGCCCATCAGATAGAGCATGCAGAAGCCAACAGGAAACAGCATGGCGCCAACCAGAAATACGCCCGTCTGCACTGCGACGGTCACCGCGAACACCGCCGCCAACGCCAATATAGCGCCCGCCATATACGCCCTGATCAAGGTGTCTCGCGTAGACATGAAGATTTTTGATTCGCCAGCATCGACCATCTTGGTCACAAACTCTGAGGGGATTAAGTAAGCCATTGCAACTCTCACATCATGTTATAAGTTTCGTGATGGCATTTGGTGTTGGCCGGTCACGACCAATTGGCGTCCTTTTCCAGGAATATCTGTCCATACTCCTTATGCCCTGCTCATTTACAGTGATGGACTCACTTTGGCGTCGGCCACGCAAATGCTGACTCCAATAACGCAATTTAGAGGCCAGGGGTTCATTAAACCCATTTAAAAACAGCAAGTTATGTAGTATATCGCCCTATAATAGGGCAATTTAACAGCCACGCCGCATAGACCTTCGCTCGCATCCGGTGCAGCTTAGAGGGGACAGACATCAGAATTAGTGCAAAAAAATGGACCCGAACTCTCACGTCCGAGTCCATGGTACTGGTATCAGTATCGGAGCATTAGCCCTTTAACGCCGCTTCAGCACCGCAAGTGACGCCAGCTAAAGACCCCGGATATCAACCAATGCTACAGGCACGGTGATATATACGATGAGGACTCCTCCGGCGTATAGGCGCTGCTACCCCACCATGTTTGCCAATAATAGCTGAGACGATTATTGTCTTCTGGAACCCATTGCGGCTTCCATAGTCGCCATGCGGAAGACCAGTAGCGCAACATGTAACCGCCATCCGTGCGACGATATTCCGGTCTACCGCCATAGAAGGTATGGGTGAACACATAATCACCGTGAAAAATTTCTGGAAATTTATCCCCTACAGTCACGCATGCGACGCCAGGGTTGATATCGGCGTCAGGGTTTGCGCTGGCGGGGTGACCGATATCGAAAATGCGTAGCCGCTTATCCTCAACGTCGACATAGTCGGCGAATAACGCTTCCGCTTCCCTGTCACTTTCCGTTTCCTCCTCGTAACCGCAAAAGACGAATTCCAGGCTGTTTAGCCCGGTATCATCGCGGTCTCTTCCCTGAAAGGACTGAATCTTCCCTTTGACGCCGCAAATAGCCCGTTTATCGGAAGACAACGGATCGCTCCACTCTCCCATGTGGAGAACATTATCCGGCGCCACTTTCCTTCCACCGCTACAGGTGAACTCAATGGCGTTAACGCCGGTTTCGTCGCCTCCGTCATGAACGCTATTCCTCCTGACTTTCACATCCATGAAATGTTCCCCTGGGGGACAGGCGGACTTTAAGCCCCAGTCGGTAAAGACGCTTTCATCCTTTATTTTGACAATGACGGATCGGTTCCCGTTTTTGTCTGTACAGTACAGACGCATGGCTTCGATACCGCGCTCATCTTCCCAGTTATTAGACTTGGAGGGCCCTAATGAGACTTGAACGCCTGACGCATAGGCGCCATAAGGACACAGCACGCCATGCCAGTCTCCTTCCTGTTCGATATCGCTGGGTATCGGGGCCTCGTCAGTCTGGCTCCAGCGCACCGGCCTTAGCGGCGGATGCACTACATCTGCGACTAAAACGACGCTATCCGCATTTGAATGATATACCTCCAAGGTATGAAAGCCTTTCGACAGATAGCCGTTGAACTGACTCCACCCCCCACTCTCTCCCGTATCTTCGAGTACGGAGAGTCCATCGATGTACACAGTCACTTTGCTGGAGAGACTTTGTGCATTTTCAAGTCTGTACTTAAATGTCACAAATCCAGGCTCAACGAAGTATCCATTGAGCAACAGCCCCTGGTTGTCGTCATTACTTTCCCATATCTCTCTTTGCTGCGAGAGCAGAGATATTTTATCTTCATTATTGTAATACTCACGCCAAAGCCCATGATTCAGAAAACGACTCGGGTCCGGCGACCAGGAGCCTATACGTTTTGTTGGTGTTAAGTAGCTGCCATAACCTTGAATATTGGGATACTTTTCAAAACGTCTGAACAGATTCTCCCTACGCTTTATATAATTTATATAGAATCGTTCATCCTGATATTTAGCCAGCGCTTGATCACGCCCCTGATAGTGCGTTCTGTAGTTCAATGGATCAAACAACTCCCGATAGAATATAACGCCATGCAAACCGTCGCCACCATCTATCTCCTGTCTACCAAAATATTCAGGATTATTGTTATATATTCTGTAAAACCAAGCCTTCAAATCCAGATTTGAAAGCTCACTTCCTGTGTCGTCACTTACTTTTCTGGCGTATGGCAAAACAGTGGAGCGAATATAGAGTTGATTGAAATAGAGTTCTCTCTGCCGAAGGAGCCTTATATCCTGGGCGACGTCAACTTCACAGTCACCTTCCTCAATTAAATATATGTCCAGATTACCGTCTTTAAGAGTACAGTGCGTGTTTCCGGAAGAATCCAGCCACTGTTTGAGCTTTACATTTTCCGGCTCGCTTTCCACGAGCTGATTCCTCATTTCCTCATAGGCGGTAATAAAATAATTATGGACTTGACCTTCGTTTCCCAAATAGATTGACCAAGCGTCACTAGCCGCGTCAGCAATCTCTTGACTGGGCTGACGTACGCCGTCAATCAATCCTCCGAGCTTGTCCGCAGCGCCATTAAATTCAACAACCGCCCTGGACAAAAGCGTGTTTTGAATAGAGGTCAACTGTATGATTTGCCTGAGAAGACTGCTCAGCCCCTGCTTCGCCTCAAACCCTACGCCGCTGTTACGCATGGATCGGAGTTTGCCAATCTGTGGGTTGAACCTGTCCAGACCCGCCCGAAATTTACTGATGGACTGCGTTATCATCTGCTTGGCGTACTGTCTTTGCACTGTGCAGGCGAGCTCCGTCTGGGGCTTGTAGAGGCACCCCAGCGCCTGATAGTCCTTCACCTTTTCCAGAAATTGATAATAGCCAAAGCGGGCGTCACTCAATTCTGTTTTGCCGCGATTCATTTCCGTCACCACCGCATCAATTGGCAACTCTTCAATCAAGCGGGACAATAACTCAAAAAGACTCTCATCGAGCTCATCAATAGTTATAAAAACCAGATCCAGAGGCGAGTCATCGCCTCTGCCGCATTCATATTCCGGAAACAGATATTTATATGTCACGTCTCCAACACCCCGAGTGGGTGAGTTGTTATGACTTTCAATTACGGCTTTGGGAAAGCTGGCGGCCCATGCTTCAACGCCATCCAGATTACATGGGGATGCGAGGGATTTAACTGAAATTAGAAATAGAATAGCTCCGAGCGCTTTCATGTTCATAATTTAGTCCTTTAAACATGATGAAAGAAACCGACTTCAAATTCATATTTAAAGCGGAGCGATACAATACCGCACAGAGAGCTTCGCAATCCGTGCGCATATGATCTCTATATCGCCAAAATTTATACTAGTACCATATATTCAATACCGCCAAAAAATGAATATTATTTTTCGCATCAACCCATTTTCAAAAAGATACAATAAAGACACAAAATAATTACTTAAAAAAACCTGATACTCTATTGAAATTTTTACTTGATTGGACGCAGGCGTTTTCTTTTTTCGCTTTAAGCAGAAAGGCATGGAGGGTGGTCTATTCTCACTGCTGAAATAGCTGCTTCATACATCCATATGCCCAAACTCATAATGAATTTTCCGCTCCGCCGCCAGCAATTGCACGGTGGCGTGTGCGTTCAGCGCGCAGAAAACTTCCTGTCTGAAGGATTCGTCATGGTCGGTAAGAGAATCTTTGCAACGCAAAAGCGCGTTCACCAAAGCGGTGTAGTTGAGCACCCGCTCCAAGGCGCATTCCCCGCTTTTGCGCGCAATCCACTGCGCAATGTCTTTGATTTGCTCCAGCTTGCGATTGACCAGGGACAGCATCATCCCCGTATCCAGAGTTCCATCCCCGGCAGCCAACCATGAGTGATCAACCAACCGTACTTGCATAGATAAGTGACTTCTGTTGCGTATTTGAAGGGGCCATTCGTGGATCAGAATGGGCTTGAGAAGCGCTACTGGCTATTGATAGATATACCCCATGAACATGACAGAATAACTACAACCGTCATCGGCATGCTCCAAGTGCGCAACATCTTAAGTCTCGCCTCTTTAATGGCGCCGTTTTTTTACAAGTCAGCAAAATGCCTCGTGGATAAGATGGCCTCGCTGCGTTGAAAGCGACCGCACCAAGAGGCGCTCAGCGCAGATCCAATCATAGTAAAAGGAAATTTATCTATGTCGCGTTCATCTCAATCAATAAAATCTAACCGTTCTTCACCACACTTATTTATGCGGACATTCCCCGGCGTTTTGGCGTTGGCGATAAGCGCTGCGGCTGTCGTTACGATCGCCCACGCTGGCGAGTCGCCGCAGAAAGCCTCCACCGTGCGCTTTGAGGACTATCACTTTAGCAATCCCTTGCGACAAGACCTGCAAAGCGGCGCTATTACCGAAGCACAGGCCAGCAGCTTGTTTTACAGCAACCCGAAAGAGTTCGCCCGTCGCTACTATCCGAAAATCACCTTACCCGTGGAACGGAAAAAGTTCCGGGGCATCTGGCGCTATTACGACCATAGTCACTCTTCCAGCACCTTGCCGTACGACGGCGACGCCAGCAAACCAGTTTACGATGGCCACAGCGGAACGGACTTCTGGACCAGCTTCATTGATTTCGGCAAAACCGGCGAATCCGGCAACTATCTCGTTAACCCGTTCCCCAAAGGCGCCGACACGTTCGTGACTGGCATTTACGACGGCGTGGAGGATGCGCCCAATCAACCAGTGGGGTCGGCCGGCAACCATCTGTACCTGACCACCTACCTGAACAAAACGCCGGAGGATTGCGCTCGCGCATTTCCATCGGGCCCGGCCCTGAAACAATGTATCGATGATATTCCCAGCTGGAGCAAGATGAGTACGCGTTTGCTGCACCTGGAGTGTGGGACAGTCATGATCAACGATGTGACTGGATACCCGGATAACTGCGCGCCTGCGCCCTCCTCCCGCATCCAGTTGCCTGCTCGGGTCGGCTCTCTGCAACGGCTGGCGCGAATTGGCTACTCAGGTGACGCGGGGCTGCGCGGCACGCATACGCACATGGAAATTTCACCGCATTTGGTCGATCCTTTCAAAGGACGCTACAACACGGATATTTCCGATTCGTACTTTTTCGACCAGAACTGGGTGGAGCGCATTGAGAATTTCGCCGGCGGCGGCGATCCTCACTTCCGCATCAACGGCAGTTTCTTCCCTCAGGTGACCTATCAAGCGAGCAATAACTATAAGTTCACTTCCCTGTCGCCGATTCAACGGCTCTGGCTGACGGAGAAGCCGGGGGGCGTATCCGTACCGTCAAAAACCGTTGACCTATTGACGACGGCGGTGACCACAAGCGCTCCGGAATTCTCATCCCGGGTAGAGTATGACAATGACTATCGTCCATACACGCTTTACAGCGTGTCTTTCAAAACCAAAGACAACCTGCTGCCGCAGTCCGGCGAATGGGGCGTCGTGGCGGAAGACAACCGCGGCAAATTGAGCAATACGGCGTTCATCAATGTCACTGGCGGCGCTTTCAAGTTGAGCCAGCTTACCTTGTCTCCCAGTCGGGTCAATAAGAACGACAGCAGTAATGTTATGTTTCGTTGGAACGCAAAAAGTTACGACAAAATCTCCCGCTTCCAGCGCAAGATTACTCGTAACGGACAATGCATTAATCCAGCGACAGGCTCGTCTACAAGCCAGTGCTGGAGCGACTGGAACGTGCTGGCCACCAGCTCCTCCAACGCCCCCTACTCATATACCTACAATGTGGAACTGGCGCCGTCCAGCGCATACCGCAACTGGCAAACCGGTAACTATGTTATTTCCATAAAGGGCGAACATGCGACGGGCGTTTGGAGCGACGAGAAGACCGTTAACTTTTATCTCCAATAATCCGTTTCTTTAAGCCTTAGCAGCTTTATCCTTGGCGATAATGGGACCGTCACCATTGTCGCCTTTTTGCATTCTGCCGTTCGAATAGCCTGTCGTTTCTGCTGATTTAATACTTTGCTGACAGCGTCCATACGCCCTTTAAACAAAGTGTATAAAGCCGCTCGTATCAGTGTAATCCCACCTTTACACTGGAAAACCCTAGGTTTTTTCTTTCATATACTCTCAAAAGACTATCCCTTAATGGAGGACCATTCGGGCAGACTCAAACTTATTAACTATAGGGTTTAGATTAGTTTTGCTTAACATTGTTTATTTCGGGCGATTTAATAATCAATTCACCCTGTTTAAGTAACTACTCATCACATTAAGATGACATTGTTTTCGCTTTATATTTTGTCAAACTAATTGACATTAAAAACTTGTTATACAGCCAAAACCGTTGATATATATGCATGGCATAGGAATTGCTGAGGTCGATTTGCTTTGTTAAGTAAATCTACAATGGAGAGAAGTATTCATATGCTAAAAACATTAACCAAGGGATTGTTATTATCAGCGCTGACGGCGTCTTCCGCCTATGCAAGCCAAATCACCTGGGACCTGACCGAAGGCGTTCGTTACGGCTCATACAATAACTCTCTTTCTTATTCGAAAGACGGTATGAACCTCACCGTAACCGGCTGGAGCGACACAAAAGGTCCTGCGGACGATAAAATCGAAGGCGCCCGTCTGGGCCGCTGGAATGGTCTTGGAGTCTGTAACGACGACGAATACAGCAAGACTCGTTGCGCCACCCCAGAGCATTCCACAGACAATGATCCAGGTCGCGATGGCGATTTTGACATGATCATGTTGTCCTTCTCTGAAGCAGTCAGCCTGAGCTCATTTCAAAACGGCTGGTACGCCTACGATTCAGATGTCTCCCTGCTCGCCTACACCGGCGGCGCTTCTACCTACAATCTGAATGATAAAGATTGGGAAGGCCTGCTCAGCGACGGCTGGAACGTGGCTGGTAACTACTCCAACACCATGACCAAAGAAACCGCGACCAGCACGGATCTGGTTTCCAAGTTCTGGTTGATTGGCGCTTACAATCCCGCATTCGGTGAGTTGGGCGAGCTGTGCAACGAACTGAACGATCACTTCAAATTGAAGATGCTGACCATCGACACCGTTGAGTGTCCTGAGCCAACCGCACTGGGCCTTTTCGGCCTGAGCCTGGCGGGCCTTTTTGCGGCGCGTCGCCGCAAGGCCTCTTGATCTAGCATCCAAGTAGCGCCCGATTCCAAGCCGGCCTTGCGCCGGCTTTTTCTAGCCGTGTGGCCGAGCTGACTGAAAGTGGCGCTTATTGATTGATCCTAACGTCAAATTTACAGCGCAGATTTCAGAGTCAGTTTAATGCGCCAACAAACCCCACCCTTTGCCTTGATGGTTAAAGTCCCGACTCAGCCCTGACTACGATTTCTTTATGTTTTCAACATAAACCGAAACAGTTCCATCCCAGTAGCACTTAATGCATCGCCCTTCATCGAACTCGTGGCCGCACGCTTCATAGCCGTATAATTGGTGAGCGCATTCTGGGCACAACGCTGACATCTTCGAAGCTGAAGAAAAAAATTCGCTACCGCACTCATCGCATCGAGAAATGTGTATGTTCGATTCTTCGTGACTCAAAATATAGCCCTTCGCTTAACACCAGTGACGTCGATTAGAGTAAGGAAAGTTATCCATAGCATATTTTGTTATGTATCGATCTCTAGTTTTAAACACGGATTTTTTGATTGTTCTACAATATACCGTTGAGAATCCAATAGTACTTGCACCAAACTGAGAGGTTGAAATGGTGTAGCGTAGACTACATTCTCTTCATCGTTTTTTACGCAACACAAGTACAACTTGTCTAAATGCGCAACCACCGCGCAGCTATACTCCCTAGTACATGGAGCCCAATTAAAAACCTCGTACTTTAACCAAAACATGGAGTTCCACAACAATGCAAATTTTTCACTAACGCTATCCCCTTCCAGCTCGCATTCATGCTCTTGCCAATTAACTTTTTCGGAAAAACGTGTAATAGTTTTCCCTATAGCGCCATGTACTAAATATTGATCGTAGTGCACATTATCATTAGGTGTTATATTTTGACCAGCGACAAATATGTTTGCCTCTATAGTACCGTCGCCACACCCGACATACTCAATCGCAAATATCTTTTTATTTCCGAATACCATCTCCACCACCTCATTCATACTGTTCTGTGCAGCCACCTACTGTAAGCGCCTTTGAACAAATTCCCGGTCAGACTCTGAACACGAAACTGTTGTATTTACTGCTTCGGAAGCATCGTCACTGACCTTGTAGACAGTGTCTATATCAGTTTCCTTAATAGCGCGCGATCTCATTTCTTTGGTACTCCACGCATGCTCGTTCTACAAGCTTAATACTTCAAAGATACCCTCGCCAGTTAAAGCCATTGAATAATTGCCATTTTCTGGACTGTGTAGTTCCTCCCTCTCAACTACCTCTGACCCAGTAGTTCATCCACATCCAAAAAGCGCTAACGGCACCCATTTGCACTGGCTGAGCAGCCTTTATCGGAGGTTGGGAGAGCGGCGCCACTTCAGACTCAACTAGTTGATTTTTAATAATAAATATAAATTTGAGATAAATTGGAGAGAAACCGGATACCCGCGAGATTCATGAAAATCGTCGCCTCTCGATAATCGATCGCATTGACATTTGATCGATGCGTGAGGTGAAAAATGGATCAGTCGCTGTATTATCATTGGAACAATTTATGTCTTTATATGGGTCGCTTTGACGGGACCTATCATTGGCAACATATTGCCGATAGTTTCATTGTCAGTCTGGATAATGAGTTTGACGTTAAACTGGCGAATGGCGAGGTTATTTCCACGCGCTGTTTGATGATTCCCGCTAATGTCCGTTGCGATTTCATTTTAAGCAACCAACGTATTGCATTTGTGTCATCTCATTTCTGGCGCAATATTAAAACCACCCTGACTTATAACTATTATTGTTGTGAGCAGGACGGGCTTCTTTTTGATTTCCTGGACGCGTGTGATATTGCACGCGCTTTCCGGGACTTATATAAGAGACGACCGTGCGCCAATGACGCCAAGGAGATATTGGATCAGATTCTTAACCCTAAACAATATCCGCTTGCTCCACCTTTAATGGATCGTAGAGTTCGCAAGCTGATCGAATTATTGTTGAAGAATCCGGATCTTTCCCAATCCATCGACGATTATGCGGAACTTATGCCGATTTCCGCCGCGCATCTCAGTCGATTGTTCAAGCAGGAAACCAATATTTCATTCTCGCGCTTTCGCCTGGGGGTTCGTGTGATGTATTTCATCAAGCAGTTTTCCCGCAGCCGTAATTTGACTACCGCCGCGCATGATTCCGGATTCGCGGATCTGGCGCACTTAAATAAGTGCCACAAGTTATTGTTCGGCATCTGCCCTTCGCAGTTATGGCTGAGCGAATCTGAACTTAAAATCTGCGTGGCCTGAACAACCATAGGCGAGCCCAGTGAATTGAGAATAACTCTTAACTCCTGTGCTGATATCCGGTAAGAGATTTGTATAATGCAATCCAACCGTTTTCAGCGCAGGAGTGCCCCGTGTCCGACCGAGATTATGAAGAAATGCAAATTGGCGAGTGGCGCATCAATGTGGAAACGAACCGGCTCTATCGTGAAGCGGCGGAGCATCAGCTGAGCGATAAAGTCTGCAAAGTGCTTCTGGCGCTGGCGGAAAATCCCGGTCGGACAGTGAGCCGGGAAACACTGATACAGAAAGTCTGGAATGAAAACGAATATGTCGGCGAGCAGGCGCTGAATACCGCCATCTGGCAATTGCGCAAAGCGTTCAACGACAGCAGTGAAGCCCCTGAATACATCGAGACGATTCCTAAAAAGGGCTACCGCCTGCTCAAGGAAGTCTCCGTCATTCCGTATGCGCCCAAAACGGATATGGCCTCCCCACCTCCCGTTGAGCCTGTGGAAACTCCAGCTCCCGAACCGGAGACCAAAAAAGCGCCGAATAACGCCATAGAACCGCCGCCTGCTGAACCAGCAACAGAAGCGACGCCTCACTCGACCACATCCAGCGCCCCGCCACGGCGCAAAAGGTCCATGATAGTGGGCGGCTCGTTACTCCTGCTGGCGGGGGGCGCGCTTATCGTCAAGCTCATGTATGGCCGTGAGGATGCGCCGCCGGCGCTGACTTATTGGTGTGGCGTCGATGCAGGACGTATGGAGCGCCTGGGCATCGACCCCGCCAGCGCCTGCATGCTGGAGACGGATCTGGGTCAGTTTGGCCTGGCCATCGGCGAGCGCATGGCGCAGATCAGCTCCTCTTATTACCTCTCCGCGGACACAGGCGATATCGCCGGCGACATCTTCTTCTGTGAGAACAACCACAAGCGGCAAGGGCACAAAAATAACAGCCTGCTGAATTTCGTCACTTTAAAAGATCGCTGCATGGCGCAAGGCGACGGCGAAGTCGACATCGCCGAACGCGGCGGCGCTCGTGCGTCGCTGGTCTGTGCGGGATACCTGCCGCAATCCATTCATTTGCAGACGTCGACGGCGGAAAAACATTGCGCCCTGCCCGCCGCCTTAACCACGAATCACCCTAACGCCGTTAAAGATCCGGAGTACTGGTACGGGGTTCGCCGTGACGAACTAGCAGGTCTTGGCATTGATGAAACCGCCAGTTGCCTTCTAACCGCGGAAGACCCCACCTGGATCGACGCCATTGAGTTCGGCTGGATATGGGGCACACAACGCTGCACAGACAGCAGCTCGAATCCGGTTGGATGCGGCGTGGTCAGTCACAATGCGCAACGCACTGGTGCAACGGTGAGCGACTTCTTCACCCAGGAACAACTGCAAAGCCGCTGCGCCGACGGCGCGGACAAAGTCGCCTTAACCCCAACAGGCTGGTGGCGTCCTGAGCACAAAGACAAAACCTCGCTGGACGCCTACCTTCTATGCGAGCAACAGCAGCCCAAGGCGATTCAGTTGTCGTTCAAACCCGTCGTAGGCGACCCCGTTGAGAAGACCTGCGCGTTATATTATTAATCAGGCGGACAAATAGCTTCCTTCTATTTGTCCGTCACGACAGGGCCTGCGCATGTCAGGCCATGTTAATAGTCCGATAGATGAATGTTCCATTGGGATCTTAAAGGTACTGATCATGAATGCTAAAACCTGGCTGCTTGGGATATGGATCGCTCTTATGTCGACGACTTCGCTTGCCGCGGAGCCCAAACTGGTGATCAAAGAGAGTGATTCTCTGCAAGACGTGCTGCGCGGACAGGCGGACAAAAAGATCGGCGTGCTGCTGAATTCCGGCGTCGAGTTGCACGGGGTATTAAAAGAAGTCGGAGCCAAAGTGATTCGCCTGCAGGAGCTGCGCAATCGGGAAACATTCGATGCAGTCATCCCTCTCAGCGAGGTCTCCGCCGTGCTGATCGACAATCATTTATTCGATTGAACCGCCTGATTTCAGGCTCGCACGCGCCCTTCAATACATTGATTTAAAAGCATTAATATAAATTTGAGATAAATTAGAGAGCGATTGGATAGCCGCGAGATTCAGCGGCACATGGGGTCGCCCTAACATCCGTTTCATCAACAACGCAAACGGAGAAACCCCATGAACATCGCGCTAATTATTGCCCTTATTCTGACCGCTGCCGCCATCGGCGAACTGAGACACCGCTACAACAAAACGCAACGCAGCAACCAGAACAAAAAGAATGGGACTCACTGAGCCCATTCTTCGACGGTCAGGATTTATGAACGGGCTTATCCTTCAGCAACGGCTCTGGTATGGGACACTGCTTTTCCTGTGTTTCCCCGACCAGAGGTTTAATCGCCAGCTTGATGCCCGTCGGCGCGCCTTTGACGCACTGGATATAGCCCTTTACGTAGGACAGGCTTTCATCATGGTTATCGAGACGTCGAAACGGTTTGGTGACCTCCACTTCGCCGTCTTTGGTCTTCTGGCACAGTTTGGCCAGCACCGGTTGAGCGTAAAAACTGGACATCTTCGAACCGCGCATGCCGTTATCATTAGCGAACCAGCCGCAGGCATGCCTGTTCTGGTAGTAATTGGTCAAATGACAGGCGACATCGCCCCAGACAAACGCAATGGTGAGATCTTCAGGATAGGTCGGGTCCGTCACCGCCAGCGAACACAGCTCCTCTTCCGGCGCGATGCCCCGTCGCGTGACGTCCGCGCTGTCGAGACCATACTTGGCTGACTCGATTTTGAAGTGCGGCGTCGCCACCTTCAGAACCTCCGGCATACCGCAGTCTTTCTCGCCAGCTTCCGTTTTAATTCTGATATTCGTGGCCTGATAGTTTTGGCATTCCACTGTCGCCTGAACGCCATCGGAAGTCAGTAACTCATGCCCGCCATCTTTTTTCAGGCTGCAGATTTTCTGCAACTTGGCGGTGGTCAGCATGGTGTCCCCGGTTAATGTAGCCGCCTTGCCCCCTTCGCACTTGCGCAAGACAGCGCCAGGGTGACGCCCTTTCACCGGCGTAAACCAGGTATTGCTGGATACATTGAAGTGTTTTTCGGCTTCGATCAGCACCAACTCCCCCGCCCCTGTCGGCAAGCGGCACTCGCTGGCCTTGTTGACCCGCCAGTCGCGGAGATTGTCATCACTGTAGCCGCACCAGTATTCCGCATTCACATGAGCGGCGGCGAATAATAAACAGATGGGAGCCAGTATATATTTGAGAGTAGCCATGATGGGTTTTGTCAGTCTGCTTGCAGATGGTCAGGGGAAGTCCGTTTTGTTGAATGATTATAGGCGTTTATCCGTGGTTTTAAACCAAGCCGGACAAGCCTGACGCAACAGGTTATTGCAAGCTGGCGTCGCGCGCATTTGCTAACATAACTCCTTATCATCTCTTGTTTGGATTTTATTTTTATTCACGTTCATGCAGCCAAAGCTTTACGAATGGGGCGATAAGTCCCTGCTCTTTTACAACGGTCGACCACAGCCCCATCATTCAATGGGTATTACGCCCACCCTGTTAATGGGTAGTCAGCCGTTCGTCATTGAATTCTTGGGAGAGCGGTATTGTTCTAATACGTTTCTGCTGGAGCCCAACAAACCGTTTACAGTGAGTTCGGAAGCGCCGCGAATGGCGTTGCTTCCGCTCAATCCCGCCGCCGAGGATCATGTTTTTTTGCTGCGCAATTACGCCTGGGACCTCTGCGTAGAAGGCGTCTTTTACAAGCAGGATGGTGATTTGCTGCAGCAAACCTTATTCTATCTTGACGAAAGCGACATCCCCCATCCCATCGCCACCTGGTGTCTGTTCAACGCCATCTATGGGGAGGAAAGCCTCATTACGTTGAAGAAATACGATAAGCGTATCGCCAAGGCGGTCGCCCATATCATCCGCAATCCAACCAGCGACCTGTCCGTCGACGCGATAGCCGCGCAGGTGCATTTGAGCCCGACCCGATTCATGACCTTATTCAGCGCCTTAAACGGCCTGAGCTATAACAAATACAAGATCGTCAGTCGCCTGCAATATTTCTTCGAGCGCTACAGTATCGCCCATAACCTGACGCACGCCGCGGCGGAGGCGGGTTTCTACGATTTGTCGCATCTGAACAAGTCGGTGAAGATGTACTACGGCATGAGTCCAAGAGAGTTCCTGGCGGTTGGGCAAGATCTCATCACCATCAGCAGCCCTTCTCATAACCGCGCCTGGTACGCGGACTGGGTTCAATATGGCTACTTCGAACTGACGCAGGCTTATTCCGAAATCAGCGTACCGGAATTACTGGCGCATCTGCGTGACTATGTCAGAGCTGAATAGCTATTTCAGGGATGAATAACGCGCCTCAACACTTGTACTCGCTCTTAATGAGCGGTTTTGACATGAAGACAGCGGAAATTGACAAGTAAGACCCGCGCCGAATCTCTTAAAGTTCACTCCAACGCAGAGCAACCATCGCTCGCAACTTACAACGCTCTTCCAGGCCACTGGGAGAATTGCTCATCAAAGGCATTGGAGTCACATTATGAATCCCCTACTAAAACAACTCAGCCGATCCCTGGCGCCGACCATGTTCGCACTTTGCGCGCTTCCCGCATCCGCCACAGTGATCAATATCGACTTCACAGCGAACAACACTGAAACCGCCTACGTCGGCGCGGACGGCGTTCTCAGCACTGGCGGCGCGCACTGGAATCCAGTGGCGGTGGGCGACTCTCCCGCGTTCTTGCGCGATGAACAAGGCCATCAGTTTGACGCCAGCGTCGCCTGGACGGACCATGCCGGGGATGTCGTTTATCACCATGCCGGCGGCAATGAACTTTCAAATTCAGGCGTCGGCGCCGCGCCGGACGATATTGACGGTATCAACCGCGTCTTTTTCTCCGGCGCCAGCTTCTCGCCTTATCAGCTAACTATTTACGGCACGGACGATCTGCGCTTCGCCTTGCTGACGGCGTACAGTGAAATTGGTTATGCGCCGGATGCGCCCAACTCCCGCTACCGGGCGGACGGCGCCTGGGGCGACGGTATTTTCTATCAGGTGGACTTCGCCGAATATCCCGTGGATGGGAGCATTGCCGGCGTAGGCGATGCGTTCGGACTGGGCTTTGGGTTCGCTATCTTTGAAGGCGCCATCACCGGTCTGCAGGTCGCTGGCGAGTTTACGCCCTTTGACGCCGGAGAGCCCCATGACGTGCCGGAGCCAGCCGCTTGGGCGCTGTTATCTTTAGGCTTGCTTGGCGCAGCCGTTAGAAAAGCGGCGCGATCAAAAGCGCGGACAGCCGCCTGATCACCTCGCCGCGTTAGAGTCACTCATAAGAAGAGAGGCGGCAGGGATCGCCGCCTTAAACTTCATTGCGGGCGTTTTCCGAGATAAAACACCCGATTTCAATCTCGTTGTTCAACTTGGCGTCGGCATAGCTTTGGGGCAATTCAAACTCGTCCACTGCATCCCAGTGGCCGTTTTCATACAGCACGGCTGATTGCACTTCCTCGACCCGAATGCCGTCGTCCGCAAGATAGCGCGTCAGATTCTCGATTGCTTCTTCCCGGGTTTGCGCAGGAACGACGCTGCGACCATAGTAATAGGCGCTGCCATCCTGCGGCAGAGTACTCTCCGGCGCGACTTTACATTTCGTATCCACCACCCAGAACGATGTCATAAACACCTCGATTTAACGCGTTATTATTAACATGGCAATGATATTGGCATGTTGATAAACAGGCCCATGAATGCGCCTGCGCGGCGGCGATATTGCGTGGTCAGTGGCTCGCGCCGCCCGCCTGTTCGATCAGTAAATCATGAATGGCCTGACCGGCTTCCAGAATATGTTTTTTCAGCAACGCCGACGCCGCTTTCTTGTTGCGCTGGCGACAGAATTCCAATAAATCCGCGTGTTCCCTTTCGGCCTTTTCTATGCCGGTAGTGAACAACAATTGCAGACGGATATAGCGGTCGGATTTGATGTTAAGGCTACGCACCACTTCCATCGCCTGAGGCAGGTTGGCGGGATGATAGAGGGCGGCATGCAGTTCGTAATTCAGTTCGCTCCAGCTCTCCACCTGATCTCCGCTCTCCACCGCTTCCTCGAAGGCTTTAAGTATTTTCTCCGCTGCGGCCAGATCCAGATCAGTCATGTTGTCGATGGCCTGCTCCAGCACATGACATTCAATCAACGCCCGCAGCTCAAACAGTTCGCGAATTTCCGAAGGACGCAACTCTGTCGCCGTAGCGCCTTTGTGGGGCTCAAAACAAACCAGCCCCTGCGCTTCCAGTTGCAACAGCGCCTCCCGCACCGGGATGCGGCTGACGTTAAACTCTTTGGCGATGGCGTCCTGTCGCAAAGGTTCCCCCGCCACAATTTCTCCAGAGAGAATTTTTTTACGCAGAATATCTGCGACCATCTGTGTACGGGTTTTATAAACGGCTGCGGTGCTCATAACGGACAATAAATGATCCCGGGTGTCAAAAAAGGAGGCGATATTAACATGGCAATGATATTGGCATGTTAATACTCAGGCGCATGGATGCGCCTGCGCGGCGGCTAGCCGCGGGAGACAGGGCCTGACATGCGCAGGTCCTGTCGTTGCGGACAAATAGAAGGAAGCTATTTATCCGCCTGATTAATAGTATCATTTTAGGCGCTCGCTGCAGTAGTCAAGAAAATTTCCTCTGGGCGAGCGATGATTTGTGCGGGCGTGTTTATTATTTCACTTCAAATCCATGGGCGTAGGGGTCTTCGCTATCCACCCAGATAGTGTTGTGACCATAGACTCTGGCCCAACCTTGCACGCTGGGTCGTATCCCCTGATAGGAGCCCACTGTCGCCACATCTTCCACTCGGCCCTGGAACAGGCTGCCGATGATGCTTTCATGCACAAAGGTATCGCCGACTTTCAGTTTACCTTTGGCGAACCATTGCGCCATGCGCGCGCTGGTGCCGGTGCCGCAGGGAGAGCGGTCGATGGCGCGGTCGCCATAGAACACAGCGTTGCGGGCGTCCACGCCGGGCTGCTTAGGTTTGCCGGTCCAGAGTACATGGGATACGCCGCGTACGGTAGGGTCGTCAGGGTGAACGCATTCCACCACTTCATCGACAATACGACGAATCAACGGACTGAAGCGCAGAATCTGATCCACGCTGAAGTGCTCCAATCCGGGAAAGTTCTTTTGCGGATCTATGATGGCGTAGTAGTTGCCGCCATAGGCGACATCCACCACCAGTTCGCCAATGTCGGGAACCTGCACCGCCACTTCGCTGTGCGCAAGATAAGCCGGCACGTTATAGATTTTGACGCTTTCGACTTTGGCGCCCTGCTGCGCGTAATCAATGGCGATTTTGCCCGCCGGTACGTCCAGAATCAGTTTGCCGGGAACCCGGGGACGAATAATCGCGTTCTCGATGGCCGCGGTGACCGTTCCAATGGTTCCATGACCACACATGGGCAGACAGCCGCTGGTTTCGATAAACAGGATCGAGGCGTCGGCGTCCTCGGAACAAGGGGGATAGACAATGGACCCAGACATCATGGAATGCCCGCGAGGCTCAAACATCAGCGCCTGACGAATCCAGTCGTAGTGCTCCATGAAGTACTGCCGTTTCTGGCTCATGGTGCTTCCAGGTAAAGCCGGATAGCCTCCCGCCACCAGTCGCACCGGATTGCCGCAGGTATGCGCGTCGATACAGAAAAACGTGCCTTCTCTCATATCCATATCCCTTCTTGTCTTATTTTTGCAGTGATGCTTGGGCTGTCATTAGAACGAATTCAACCATCAGCAGCCATCGTAACTGGCGATGGATTGTCCGCCCTCAGATAAATGTATATTTTATACAATATTCAATTTCACAAATGAAGAGGACTTTCAATGCAAGAGCTGGACACGGACATCACGGTATTGGGAGGCGGTATAGTCGGCGTCTGTTGCGCCCTGTCGCTACAACAGGCGGGCATGAAGGTTAGTCTTATTGACGGTCGTGGCGTCGGCGAAGGGTGCTCCCGGGGCAATGCGGGACACTTCGCCACGGAGCAGATACTGCCTTTGGCCACGCCGGGCCTGTTGTGGAAGATTCCCGGCATGCTGATGGACCCGCTGGGACCAGTGGCGATCCGATGGGCCTATCTGCCTCATATCGCACCCTGGCTGGTTCGCTTCATGCTCAATACCCGCGAAGCCTCTTACAATCGCAGCGGTAAGGCGTTACAAGCCTTGAACGCCGCCTCCCTGCCCGCCTGGCGTCGCCTGCTGGCGGGCACAGGCGAGGAAAGCCAGATCCGGGTCAACGGCTCATTGCTGACCTTCGAACGCAACGCCAGCTTCCAAAGCTATCAAACTACGCTGGACACGCTGCGCACTCGCGGCGTCAAAACCCAGGTTCTGAATGGCGCTCAGGCGCGAGAACTGGAGCCCGGATTGGGGGCGACAGTCAAACACGGCGTATTTTTCCCGGAAACCGGCCATACCGCCAACCCCTATCACCTCACCCGCACGTTGGGGGCGCTCTTTCAAAGCCGGGGCGGAACCGTGCTGAACAAGATGGTGAATAGCGCTACGCCAACGACCGAGGGTGTGCAACTGCACTGTGATGGGGATCAGATTCGGGTTCCCAAACTGGTGCTGGCGGCGGGCGCCTGGTCCAAACCTTTGGTGAAGCAACTGACCGGGAAGTCGATCCCTCTGGATACGGAGCGCGGTTATCACCTGATGCTGCGCAACGCGGGCGCTTCTCTGTCGATTCCCGTCACCTCCGCCGAACGGCGCTTCATCATGACGCCTATGAGCGAAGGATTGCGTCTTGCCGGCACCGTTGAGTTCGGCGGTTTAAAACAGCCCGCCAACATGCGCAGGGCGACCATGCTCGCCACTCACGCCCGCGCATTGCTACCCGGACTGGACGACGCCCAGGGCGAAACCTGGATGGGATTCCGCCCTTCTCTCCCCGATTCGCTTCCCGTCATTGACCGTGTCGGCGAACGCCGCCAGATCATTCTCGCGTTCGGACATCAACATTTGGGGCTTACTCAAGCCGCGCTGACCGGTGAGCTGGTGCGTCAGTTGGCGACGGATCAAACGCCAACCATCGATCTACAGTCTTTGCGTTTGAGTCGCTTTTAAGTGTCGAATAGTCAGGCGTCTACTCCACGCCTGACTTCTCTGACAGGAATTTCCTAATAAGTATTACTCGAAATACGCCCAAACCATAAATATACACTTGTCTTAAAATGCTTTTCGCACGGCCATTTAACTTAATACCATTTAATTAATAAAGTTAACTTAACAGAAGTTGACACCCAATTAAAAATCCCTCTCATCTAGCGCAACATAAGCTCTCATAGAAAAATAAACCATTAGGCTTAACCCATTAAATATAAGCCTCAAATATATAATTATAAAAACAAAGTTAAGTTATCTTTTCCCGTGAAAAACCTCACAAAAGAAACTCTATTCCATATACTCTTCACCCCCATAAAAATATATTCAATTCGCCCCCTCGGTTTCTCAAATATACAAAGCAAGTCATTTCAGGATAAAAGATGAACATGAAAACACACAGGATAGGCTTTTGCGCAGTCAGCCTGTCATTACTCACCGCCACGTTATTGACTCCCTCTTTCGCTGAAGCGGCCAACTGTGAAGCAACGCCGGTCAGCGGAAAAATTTATAGCATTGTAAACAGAGAAACCGGATTGACGCTGGACATCGAAGGATACAGCAAGGCAGACGGCGCGGCGTTGATTCAGTGGCGCACAAAGGGCTCCGCCAACCAGAAATTCAGAGTCACGGATGTCGGCGGCGGCAACATAAAGATTGAAGCCACGCATTCCAATCTGGCGCTGGACGTTCTTAACCTGGCTCAACATGACAACGCCGATCTCATCCAGTGGCCTTATTGGGGCGGCCTCAACCAGCAATGGTTTCTGGTGAAATCAAGCACCGGCGGATACAGCATTCGGGCGCGCCATACCGAGAAGGCGCTCACCGCGCAAACGCCGGATATGGGCGCCCGCATCGTGCAGTCAACGGATACAGGCAGCGGCTTGCAGCGCTGGTATTTCAACCCTATTGACGGCGAATGCAGCCAGGTTAATGGATTCGCCGGGCAGCCCGGGTCTGACGGCCTCACCACCACTACTGGCGGAGCCGGCGGCGCGACGGTTATCGCCACCAACTGCCAGACGCTGACTTCCGCCTTGACGTCCGAAGGCTCCAAAACAGTCATCGTTCCAGACAACACAACGATTGACTGCCGTACGCCAGTACGTAAAGTCAGCGCCTGCGCCATGACCTGTCCCGCTTACCAGGACCAGAACAAAACCTTCTATAGAGTCCCGGTCGGCAGCCAGACATGTACGGAGCTCGGCGGCACATCCAATGACACCGTATCGGTCAACCGCGATGAAAGCCGGATACATATCAAATCCAATAAAACGCTGATGGGCCAAGGCGCAAACAGTCGCATCATTGGCGCTACATTAAATTTCTACGGCGTAAAAAATATCATCGTCAAAAACTTAACGATCGAAGGCGTGAATCCACATCTGGTAGAAGCTGGCGACGGCCTCACCATTGAGAACTCAAGTCATGTATGGGTGGACCATATTCGAGCCAAAATGATCAGTGACGGACATATTGATATCAAAAACAGCCGCAACTTGACGCTGAGCTGGAACCACTTTGATGGCTACAATCCTTATGTTTGCGGCAACCAACATCACTACACCATGCTGGTGCAGGATTCCCATGTCACGATAGACCACAACTTCTGGGACCGCGCATCCGGCCGCAATCCGAAGCTATATGGCTGGGATACTCGCGCGCACATTTATAACAACTACTGGAATAACATCACCTATTTCTCCATCAGCACATCCAATGGCGCGCAGGGTCTGATTCAGAATAACCATTTTGAAAACGCCCGCTCTCCACACTGGAATGAATCCGGTTACATGAAAGCCTCCAATAACGTTTATACCGGCTCGTCGGCGACCGACCCCAAACGGGACAGCGGCGACGCCGTTCTCTATGACATCGACATGTATCCCTACAAACTGGACAACGCGTCTAATTTGCCGGGGATTCTGAAATCACAGACCGGTCCTCGCTAAACCACGCAATACTTCGGTTTCGCCCGTTTTTATAGGGACATTTCCCCCATGGCAAGGACGCCAACTCCCAGCCTCAGCTCTCTGCTTGGCAATCTCCTACTATCTCTTCTTTCTATCTCCTCTTTGGTTCTCACTCTCATGATCCGTCGTGAGGTTGACGCTCCATAGCGGCTGTTTTGCGATTCGCCGTAACAATTTTTTCTCTGCGATGACTAACCTTCCAAATTTTAAAGCGATGTATATTGTATACAATATACCGTTTGCATAAGATGAAAAGTGATGCCCCACTCAGTCGCCTTGGCTCAACAAAGGGACTGGGCGGGAAAACAAAAACGACCGATCGCAAAGGAAATAAGGATGAACATAGATGGCGTACTGGTTCCTGTCGTCACCCCCTTCGATGACCGGAATCAGATAGATTATCCGGCGCTGGGCCGACTGCTTGACCACCTCATAGACTCCGGCGTACGAGGGATCGTCGCCTGCGGCACCACAGGCGAATACTACACGCTCAGCACGGAGGAGCGCCGCGACCTGATGGCGTATATCGCCAGACAGGCAGGCGGCCGCACGCTGTTGATCGCCGGCGTAAACGATACGCATACCGCTGGCTCCATCGCCAAAGCGAAGGAAGCCAAAGAGATGGGATATCAAGCCCTCATGCTGGCGCCGCCGATCTATTGCCTGCCTCAGCAACACGAAATCATTCAGCATTATCAAAGCGTCAGCTCAGCCGTGGGCATGCCGATCATCATGTACAACTTCCCCGCCCGTTCCGGCGTGGAGATCAGCATAGAAGCCGTCATGGAGCTCGCCAGTGACCCGAACATCATCGGCATCAAAGAAAGCAGCGGCGATTTCAGTCGCGCACTGACCCTGATCAACGCGGACCTGCCGAACTTTCAGGTGGTATGCGGCTCGGATGATCAGGCGGCGGATTATTTCTTCTGGGGCGTGCGCTCCTGGATCGGCGGCGCGGCCAACTATCTTCCCAAGGAACATGTGGCGTTGATCGAGGCGGCGCAAGCGGGCGACTATCAGCGCTTGCGGGACGGCATGCGCAAAATCCTCCCCGCCCTGAAGAATCAGGAGAAAGCGGATTATAACCAGAAAGCCAAAGTCGGCTGCGCTTACATCGGTTATCCCGTCGGCGACACCCGTCCACCACTGGCGTCGATCAGCGAAGGAGACAAAGCGGAATTTCTGGAAGCCTTGGCGGCGGCCATCGTAAATCAATAACAACAAGGACGAAAAACAATCATGCCTATAAAAAAAGAAGATGTTTTTCAATTGGCCAGAGACGCTCAACTTTATGCAGGCGCGCTGGTTCCCGGCCTCGACAATAGCCATGAACTTCACCTCGACACCCTGAACCCGTTCAATCAGCAGGTCATCGGTCGGGTGCAGCGCTGCAACGGCCGCCATGTGGATGCGGCAGTGAAAGCCGGTCGCGCGGCGTTCGAGTCTGGCGTCTGGTCAACTCTGCCGCCGGGGGAACGCAAACGCATCATGCTGCGTTGGTCGGCTCTGCTGCAGGAGCACCACGAAGAGCTGGCGGCGCTGGACTGTTTGGACGCAGGCAAACCCATCAGCGAATGCCTGAATACGGACATACCCGACACCATTCACACCATCGCTTGGTACGCTGAAGCCGCCGATAAGCTGTTTGGAAAGATTTCCCCTACCGCCAGCGACAACCTGGGGCTGATCGTGAAGGAGCCCATTGGCGTAGTCGGCGCCGTACTGCCCTGGAACTTCCCCGCCCTGATGCTGGCCTGGAAGGCCGCGCCCGCTCTCGCCGCCGGCAACTCCCTGGTGATCAAACCCGCAGAGCTGACGTCCTTAAGCGCCTATCGCATCGTGCAACTGGCCCACGAGGCGGGAATACCAAAAGACGTACTGACGCTGGTCACCGGCCTGGGGGAAGAAACCGGAAAACCTCTGGGACTGCACCCGGACGTGGACATGGTGTCCTTCACTGGCTCAACCGAGGTGGGCCGACTGTTCCTGAGTTACTCCGCGCAAAGCAATCTCAAGGAAATCGTACTGGAGTGCGGCGGCAAGAGTCCGCAGATTATCTTCGAGGACAGCTACGCTTTGGAGGAAATCGCGGACAATATTCTCTCCGCCGCCTTCTGGAATATGGGAGAAAACTGCAGCTGCGGCTCGCGTTTGATCGTTCACAAAAACGTGAAAGAAGACCTGCTCAAAATACTGCAAAAGCGGTTAGTCGACGGCTGGAAAGTCGGCGATCCACAGGCCCCGGAAGCCGCCATTGGCCCCATGATCGAGCCGGCTCACTTCGAAAAAGTCTGCGGTTATATCAAGGCGGCCAAAGAGGAAGGCGCCAAGTTAATACGAGGCGGCGAAGCTCTGAAACTGGGAGCGGGCATGAGCGTTGAGCCCACGATTTTCGATGGCGTCACCGCGGAAATGACGTTGTTTCAAGAGGAAGTATTCGGGCCCGTTCTCGCCGTCTCAGCCTTCGAAACGGAAGCCGAAGCCATTCATTTGGCGAACGCCACCAGTTATGGTCTGGCCGCCTCTCTCTACACCTCCGACCTGCGCCGCGCGCAACGGGTCTCCCGCGCCATCAAGGCCGGCACGGTCTCTATCAACTGCTTCTCAGAGGGCGACATCGCCACGCCCTTCGGCGGTTACAAAACCTCCGGTTTCGGCGGCAGGGACAAAGGCCTGGAAGCACTGGAGCAGTACGTGCAGACCAAGACAGTGTGGTATGGGGGATAAATTCTAACTGCGCCAATAACGCTGCGCGTCTCTGCGCAGCGTTGGCAATAATCCGTCAGGTCCTAGCCTGCAGAACGCTTAAATAAATTATAGGCGTCAACGCCGGGATCAAATCCTGTTTGCGCGAACTCCAGTCCTTCACTGGCGGGGTCGATGCAGTTCCAAAACGAAGCCGCTGTATTCAACACAACGCCTCTCAGATACCAGTTAGGGTCTAAGGAGCTGATCGCGTTACTCAGCTGCATATCCTGCGGTTTACGCCATTCCCGCAACCAGTGCCAGGCTTCCCGTCTGTGCGCCGTGCTGGAAAAAATTACGCCGTCATTCGCTTTTCTGGCGTTTTCTATCACAAAGATGGCGCTTTGATCGCTCAAAGGCACTTTATTCTCCGCAAGAAACTTGTTCGTTCCGTACACCAACTGGCCAAACCAACTCGTGCTGGATTTAGTCGCTTCTGAAATACGCTCTCTCGCATCTGGCATTTCTGTTCTCCTTACTCGCCAAATTTTTAATCTCTTCCAAAGGAAATAAATCCCCTTCGGATACATCATTCTGCTCGTACAACATGATCAATAACGCCAATGAAGATCGGCGAATTAACCTCTCGGCTCAAACACAGCCAAGATACTTCGATAGTAAATTAACTGCCGTATAAACAGTAAGTTAAGATGAGATTAAATGTTCTACATCACTTTCTGGAAGGGATTCGAGAGAATCAAAGAGAACCTGCTTGACGCGTCAATATCAGCGCATGGCGACAGTCAGTAGCATTGCCATTCCAACGTCCATTCGTTTTTCTTACCAGAGGCGGTCCCGCGACCGAAATAACCGACTCCTTGATCTCCCCACATCCAGCCGCCCTTTTCAGTCGAGTCGATTTGAAAGACATAATCCGGAACGGCGTCGTGCTTATTCCAGGGAGCCCAGAAGATCTCAGATTGAATCAAGCTTGGCCAGCCCCCTAATTTGAAGCCATCGACATTTTCAAACAGGTCGTAATACTCATCTTCGAATTCATCAGGACAGTCGACAGGTAAGTCTTCCCAACAAGGGTAATCCTGCTCAATCAACCGAGGCCTCATAGGAAGGGCTTTGATCGAGCTTCCCGTTGC
This sequence comes from Hahella sp. CR1, assembly GCF_029813005.1. Lineage (NCBI taxonomy): Bacteria > Pseudomonadati > Pseudomonadota > Gammaproteobacteria > Oceanospirillales > Hahellaceae > Hahella > Hahella sp. CR1. The sequence continues at coordinate 89,200 of NZ_JAPELK010000006.1, read as the reverse complement.
AATGTTCTGCAATGGGACAAGATCGGAAGTACTCGTATAAGTTCGGATCAGCCACTTCGTCCCATTTGGGTCGTGATCTGGAAGCTCATCAGGACAGATAAAGATGCAAATAAAAGCCAGATCTTCAAGCCCTTTAGGTTTAAATGGAAGCCCTGAAAGATTTATCTGCGCAAGCGCATGCATGGGGCATCCAGCGTATTCAGGCCAGGCTTCCCCTTTTCCACCAGAAGTCACTTTGCCGAACCAGGAACTTAACCGGTCCTCTGGAGGCTGAACCCCGCCAATATCAAAGACAATGGCTTTACGGGCAATTTGGCTCTTAAATTTTTTGATTGTTGTTTTCATTTTTTAAATTTGATTTGTACTTATTCCATTAGTCCAAACCTAATCCCGAGAGCCTTACGGCCACGGAGGTAAAGATTTTTCCCTGCGCCAAACGAGTCCATTAGATCACTATGCATGACGGATGAAGTAGACGTTCACACCTATCTGTGAATTGGTCGACGCAGTGGCCTGAATTCCCCATGCGCTTTTAACCTCTATTGGATGTCAGTTAAGTTATTTTTAAACAGCCCAATCCCCAGGCTTAGTATTTCAGCGATTTCTATTATGTTGGTATTGCTCCAGGTAATTCCTGAGGAAGATCTACTACGATCATAAAAGTAGTAGTTATTATCAAAGAAAAGCTTTTCATAAAGAGACCGTTTTGACTGAAATTCTTTCCTAAAGCTATTAGTCTCCCCAAGACAGCTATAGAGTGAGTCGTCGATCAAATTCCATGCAGATAGGGATTGACTTGCGTCGAAGCCATTCTTCTGTGGGGCTTGGATAAATCTAATAATTAGATCCAAGTCCACTAATATTGGGTCGCTATTTTTTTCTATTTCAATTCCAATTAACTTGGCAAAATCCTCAAGATGAGAAATGGAAGAAAACTGCGCGAGCTTTCCGTGAATCAGGGAAATCCTTGAGGGGCTTTCCGTTGACCAAATAAGGAAGCGATCAGTATTTTCCAGTCTGAACAGGTATGGATAGTACTCTATTTTCTCCACTTTTAATTTCCTAATAATAGCTACAGGCCAGCATTAAAATATCCATCTGGCGTCGTCCGCCTTGAATATAAGGTTGTAGAAGATGACTTTAAAACAGCTCAAGGCGAATTTCTTTTATTCAACCAATATGTACAACCTAACTCGCTTTTAATGCGCAGAAATGCTCCCCAAAATGCTTCCATTGGCGTGCTCTGGTCCAATCTCAGTGCACAATTTCCTTCAGAGAGCTTTCATAGATAAGACGTTCGTATTTTAGCGCTTCAATAAAGCTATTCATACTCCTCATACACCGGCAGTTCTTTATTGATGTCATACCAGCTTGCTTTGTCGGAGACCCAGATGTGGCTTCTTTCCTGGGATTGTGGGTCATTGTCCAGTGAGCCCAGTCTTAGAATGATGAAGGGGGTGTTTTCTCTTTTCGCGTAGACCTGCGTGCCGCAACATGAGCAGAAGAAGCGGGATTTTCCTGGGGAGGATTCGAAGGCCTTCAGGTGCTCTGCGCCTTGCAGGTTGAAGTCATTGTCGTCCACTCGCGCTACGCTGGAAAAAGCGGCGCCGTGGGCTTTTCTGCAGGTTCGGCAATGGCAGTGGATGATGTCGCCCACTTTTCCCGTAATGTCGTATTTCACTTTGCCGCAAAGGCAACTACCTGAAATCATGATTCAACTCCTTAACTATTTCCGGGGCGTCAGGCCCTGGTCAGCGCCTTAGTGTATCCCACAAAGAGTGACGCAGACATTACCCCCCCTCACAATGGCCTCTCTTACTGCGAAGGAGATAGCGCCCTCTTCCTCCGTAGCATCCTTGAACGGTTCTACATCCGTCCAGTTTTCCAGGACGAACGCTTCTATGTCCGCAAGTGAAATTCGCGGCTCTTCCGTGAACATGGGCATGGATATCATTAGTGTCATTGAGTTTCTCTTATTAATCTCTTTGTTAAACTCTTGTCTTGATTTATTGCATTAATCATTTGGCTTAACTCCCTGGAATATCACATATGCTTTTTAACTTTATAAAAAGCAGCCCTTCTTATAATAAAAACGCCATCAATTAAAAACTAAAAAAGCATAAATCAATATATAACAATGGCCTGACGACCCGATATAACCGGCCGCGATCAGCCCATAAAAAGTAAGACAAAACTGTTTTAGTTTTTTATCCATGGTCGCCTTGCTTAAACCGACAATCCTGACTAAACAGTTATGACGCATCAGGGGGAGTCATTCCTCTGACTAACCGCCGAAAAGTATGGCGCGTTCCCGCGCGCGCTTCTCAGGGACATGCGAGAGCAAACCGAATTACCGCTGTTTTCTCGCGCCGTGAGGAAGGAAGCGCACGCACTGCCGCAAGGCGAAGTTTGTAGTACGAAGGACGCTTTCATTCACTACAACGATTAACAAGGACCAGTACCATGTCAACAGCCGCTTCCACCACTAAACCAGACCAAAGCAAAGAGTGCGTGATCACCAATAACTGCACCTCTGACATCGTCATTCTGTCTCCCACTACCGCTCAGGCTCCTGGCGACACCCAGAACGCCAGCGTTTACGATCAGGATCTGGAAATTCTCTCATTGCTCGAAGGCGGAACCGTCATCAGCCAGAATGGTTCCGGGACGGTTTACCTGGACCAGTATTACACCGATCCCAACACCAAACAGCAGCAGTATTCTCTGGTTTATAACCTGCTGGCCAGCACTTCCAGCTGGTATTTCCCGGTAGACAATATCGGTGTCATGCAAAATATCTTCGGCTCTCCCGTTACCTTCCCAGCACAGACGGTGACCACGGATGAGCAGCAGTCCATAGCCAATGCGGCCACGTTCTATCAGACCATCGCCGCCTACCCTACCTCACAGCTAACCCAGAACTATGAAACCGCCATGAACGGCGCGCAGACTACCGCGCAAGGACAGGCGGACGGCAGCGCGAATTCTTCCGACAATGTGGCCAATTCCATTACCGACAGCGTCAATGCTTTCTTTGCGTCCACCAAGGGCTTCCAGAACGTCACCCTGGCGGGTCTCGTCGCCGTGGAGTCCTACTACAGCAAATTCCCGTTCGTGTGGGCGCAATATGACAGCACAACCTATTACCTGTACAGCAGCGATGGCAATACCACCTCCTTTGTGGGCACGCTCTCACTAACTAAACCGTCAGCGCTGGATCTCAGCAAACCCAATGCGGGATACGTCTGCACTTTCACTCCGGCGAAAGACCCTACTGACACCAGCACTGTGGATGTTGACTCATCACAGGCGAAAACCCTGACGTACAGCAATGCGCTTTTCGTCGACAACGTGAACGCGGATATCCCGGATGTAGCGGTGAAAGGCACCTTCCAATTGAAACGCGTGTTCACCCAAAACCCGTCCGACACTCAGATCATCCCCGTGCTGACCGGCACCATCGCAGGCGAAACCTGTATTGGTTTTGATTCGCCGCAACTGAGCACCGATCAGAGTTCGGAATTCTGGAACACCCTGTTCCACCCGAAAAACTCCGCGCAAGTGTTCAATTCCATCATGACCATTGGCGGCGCAGTGATGATGCTGCATTTCGTGGGGTCCACTCTGTACGGCATTTTCAAGTGGGTCAAAAACCGCGGCAAAGCCAAAGAGCCCACCACTGAGGATTTGTTCAAGCAACAGCAGGAAGCGTTTGAGAAGGCCCTGAACGAGAAGATCGACACCGCCGTGCAGAAGCTCACCAACGGCAAACAAAACGCGCCGGAGGATACCGAAAGCGCACTGGAGGAGATCAATTCGGAACGGGGCTCCATTGATGACAACCTGAACGCCATCAACCTGGAAGAAGGCCTGAAAGTCGAAGCCAGCACGCTGGAAATTCAGGCGCAATATGAAAGTGAAATGAACGGCCAGCAACTGGAGCAACTGGAATCCAGCGCCACTAGCATCAAGAACTCCAATGACGCTCTGAACAGCGCCACAGAAGAAAATCTCCATGATGTCGTCACTGAGCAGACCAGCGCGTTCAAGGACATTCAGGCCAATACCTCCGCGCTGACGGAATCCCTCGATAAGTCCATCTCCAGCGAGCAGCAGGCGCAGATTGAAAGCAATCAGGCCGCCAGCGAAAAAGTCAGCGAAGATATCGAGAATTCGGAGAAAAATGCGGAAGAGGACGCCTCCAACAGCGATCCCAAAGCGGAAGACGAAATCAAGCCACTCGAAGATTTCTAAACACCCACTTCATTGACCACTGGCGACGGGGTGCGCAGCGACGCGCATTCCCGTCGCCGCCTTGTCACGCCCTACTCACGCTTGAAGGAGATCCGCATGGCCGCAAATGTGGTTAACATCGACAATCAATATAGCGAAGCTCTCGATATCTATACGTTTACCGTGCCTTCCGGCGCCTCGGCGGATAATCCCAGCACTATGTACCCGGTTTACACCAAAGTGGACTCCGTCGCCGCCAATTCCAAAAAGACCTATACCCCCTCCAACCCTCTGGAAAATCTGTCGTTTGCGCGCCAGTCGGACGGCATGCCGCTGCTGAATCAGGTCACCAATATCCTCGGCGACACCAATGTCACCATTACGGCGGACGACCTCACCAGCGCGCAAAAAGCCTTCGCTTTCTACCAGGCTTACAAGGGCAGTCCCTATAGCCCCAATGCGCTGGCGGTCAACGATATCATTCTGAACAACAGCGATCTGACGCAACAGAACCAAAAACTGAATCAATGGTTCTCCGATAACAATGTCGGCTTTGACTACAACACCTTTTCCTCGGTTTCCTATTGGGCGGAAAACGACGTACGCGCATGGGCCGGCAGCGAAGGCCTGACCCTCTACTGCTACAACCCTCAACCGCCGCAACCCATGATTCCGCTGGTGTTGCCGAAAGACAGCAGTGGCCAGATTATTCTCGGCGCCGATGGCAGCGCTCTGTATCAACCCACCAGCGGAAGCACGGTGGAGCTGACGCTGAGCAAAGGGACGCTGACCTCCAACGGCGCCACCGACACCAGTGGCGTCAATCTCAGCGCGGTGATGCAGGACATGATCATGCATGGCGGCGACGCCGGCGTTTACGAGCTGTTCTTTACCGGCAAAGTCGATGGCGACGACGTCATTGTCCAGCCCTATCAGGTTCCGCAACTGGCCTGGTGGATGTCCGCCTATGACTTGGCGTACACCGCTTACACCGCCATTAACATCATCATGATCAGCCAAACGGTCATCGCCCTGGCGAAGAACCTTCCCACGCTGTTCAACGCATTGAAAACCGGAGGCCAAGCGGTCATCAGCGCAGTGAAGTCCGACCTCAGCAACGTCGCGCAATGGATATCCAGCAAGTTCACCAGTGCGGCGGCGGACAACGGCGATCTGGTGAATGTGGACGTGGATACCGATGTGGACGTGGATGTCGACGTGGATGTCGATACCGACGTGGACACGGACGTCGATGTGGACGTAGATATCGACGTGGACATTGACATAGATATTGACGCCCTGGTGGTGGTGGACGTGGATGTGGATATCGACGTAGACATCGACACTGACGTAGACACGGTGGTGGACAATGTCGTCGACAACGTGACCGATATCGATACCGACATCGATACGGATATCAATGTCGACAGCTCGGCGCTGGGCTCGCTGGTGAAGAACATCGGTCAGTCTCTTTGGGCCAACAAAGGCGCTATTTTCAAGTTTGTCCTGAAAAACGCCGCCGTGATGGGGGGTATGACCGCCGCCCAGAAGCTGTTGGGTATGTGGGGCAAAAAGGCCGGCGACAGCTATGCTGACGAACAGCCTTCCGAAGCCGCGCCCCTGGGCTTGCTGATGGATTACATGGAAAACCCCGCCAACACGATTCAGGAACGCTGGACCACCTTCTCTTACTACGTGGACCAAGGCGCCAGCGCTGACGAACAGAACATGGCGGTATCCGGCATCCTGTCCCTGAAAAACGACGCCGAGGATCAGGCCTTCAGCGCCTGGCGCTGGAGTCAGGACGACGAGAACGCGGCGGTCAACGCCATGGCGCAGTATTCCTCGCAAAGCGACTGGCCCAAAGCCTACACCACTCTCGCCAGCTATACCTATCAGGGCAAAACGCTGCCGTTGAAAGTCGGCGCCAGCGTCGCCCTGAAATTCGTCGCCAAAATTCTGTAAGGGAGAACGTCACATGGCGAGCGCTTATCCAAAATATGAAGATCATCAGAAGCACTGGGAAGAACTGGCTCAGGGCATCGCCGCGCTGAAGGAGACTGTGAGAGAGGTCGAGGAAGGAGAAATCCCCGCCGGCTCAAAACAAGGCGAGCTCATCATACTGGGGACCGGGATCGAAACCATTGGCATCTCCGTCGGCGACATCCGCCTCATCGAAGAAGCGGACAAAGTGCTGTACTGCGTCGCCGACCCCGCCACCGTGGTCTGGCTCAAGCAGTTGCGACCGGACTCATTGGATCTGTACGTGCTGTATGGAGAGGACAAAGTCCGCTACACCACTTACATGCAGATGACGGAAGCCCAGCTCTACTGGGTGCGACAAGGACTCAAGGTCGTCGTGGTGTTCTACGGCCATCCGGGCATATTCGTGTTGTCCACGCACCGGGCGATCAAACTGGCGCGGCGGGAGGGCTATAAAGCCACCATGAAGGCGGGCGTCTGCGCGCTGGACACATTGTGCTCCGACCTGGGCATCGACCCTTGCTACCCGGGCCTGCAGACTCACGAAGCCACTGACTGCCTAGTCCGGCGTCGCCATTTGGACGCCAGCCTTCATGTGGTGTTATGGCAGGTCGGCCTGATTGGAGAAATGGGTTATCGCCGGCAAGGATACCTGAATAACAAGTTTTCCTATTTCATCCACTGGCTGCAGTCCATTTACGGAGCTGACTATGAAGTCACCCACTACATTGGCTCCCGCTATCCCACCATCGACCCGCTGATCGAAACCTATCGCCTCAGCGAACTGCATGATCCGGCGAATCAGGTCAGGATCACCGGCCTGTCCACGTTCTACATTCCTCCTATGCAGGTGGTCCCGACGGATTATCAGACCGCCGTTGACCTGGGCGTCATCGAGCCTGGGCAGAAACTGATGACGCCCCGCTCGCCCCTGCGGGAAATCGACCGCTATGGTCCCCGGGAAATGAAAGCCTTCGACGCCTTTAAGCGCTTTCGCATTCCCGCTTCCTACAAATGGCAGGATGAAACCGCCGCCAGCCGCTTCCTGATTGAACTGCGTTTCGATACGCGTTTGCAGGATCTGTATCGCCGCGATCCTGGCGCCGCGCTGAAAGACCCTCGTTTCAGCTCGTTATCAGATCGTGAGCGGGCGATGCTGGCGTCACGGGATTCCGGCGCCATTCAAATCGCCGCCAAAGGCGCCTATATCCGCTCCCCCGCCACAGAAGCGACGGTGACCGCCTGTCTGACGCAAAAGTCCGTCGCGATGGAGCTGGTGAAAACACTTGGAGACCAGCCCAAAGCGGAAGCCAGGGCCGCCTTCGAGACCTGGTTGAAGTCGCGGAATTATCAAGTTGAGTGGGCGCATTTGGGCGGGGCCATTGATTTTATCTTCCGCAATAATCTGTTCCCCTGGACCGGGGTTTATATCGAGCCCGAACAGCAGTTTGTGATAACCATTATCGGCGCCAGAAAACAGCGCCATAAAAGCGTTATCTACATCAATGGCGCCCGCATCCGATCTTTTGCGTTTGACTCCGGCGCCATTCGCTGGAAGGCGAGCAGCCAGGTCCCCCATCACGGTTTTCTGCGCCTGGACGTGGACGCCAACGGCGCACGCCGGCTGATCGGCAAGATCTGGAGCGACGCCAACAGTGACGGCGCCCAGTCCGCTTTTGTCGCCCTGGAAGCTAACCCCGAACGTAAAGCGCTTAGCGCCCAAGCCTGCAGTTTCAACGGATGTGATGACCTTGGCGCCATCTATGGAGAATACGCCGTTCGCACCGATGGACGCTTTTACCGGGACATCAACGAGTTCAAAGTGTCAGAGACTGGATTGACGATTAACCAGCACGTGGTTCCAGAGTTCTCTTTCAACAGAGGGACACTGCGCTGGCGCGGCGGCGACAAAGCCTGCTACGAAGGAGAAGCGACCTTTTTGCGCGATCCCATCATCAACTCCATTGAGCTTTACGGCGCAACCCGCTCCCACGAAGAGGAAGGCGTTTTCACGTGCTACGGCTCCTCCATCTCTGCAACGACGCCCGATTATTGCGGACCGACTCTGCCTGACTGGGCCGCGCGCCACTTGGCGGATATCGCGCACCACAACAGCCCTAAGGGAGGATTGCTGTTATGGCATAAGTGGGAAAAGTTCAATCTCACGACCTTTATCGTCAATCGCTATTTAACCCATCTTCTTTAATCCTTGAGGAGGAATGCGCCTTGAACGCCACACACGAACTCAGCGATCACCTCGAAGCGTCGGAAAATATCGCCAACGTCAGCCAGTTGGCGGGCGTCGTCGCCAGCCTGCCGCAGAACGCCAGCACCACTCATTACGGGGCGGACGGCAAGCAAATCGCGTCCTATTCCAAAACCAGTTACGCCAACTTAAAACTATCCCCGCAGGGCGACATTCAGGGTGGAACCCTGAGCCATAGCGCAACAGACGCCAATGGCAACGCGTTGAACAGCTCCACCCTCGCCTTCGCCAACGGCAATGTCGCCACGGCCAAAACACAGATCAACAATCGCTTCGCCAGTGGCGTCGCCAAGCAGGTGGAAGCGGATTTCAGTAATGTGAAATGGACGCCAGCCACCACTATTCACAGCGGTCAGGTCAAATTCACCTCACGCCGGGGCGATTCTCAAAGCCTGCGCAGCGACGGCGTCGTCACTTACGCCAATGAACTGATAACGAGCGGATCGTTTCGCCATTACTCGCCGGAGGGACAAGGCGGCGTAGAGGGCTATACGGACATTGATTACAGCAACACCAAGTTCGTCGGCGACCGTATTATCGGCGGTTACTTCTCCGTCTCCTCCAAGAACGCCGCGCGCGCGGAGAACTCGCAATCCAATGTGTTCATGAACGCCAGCGGCGCCATAGACCAGATTCACACCAAAAATTTCGACCCGGCATCCGCCGCAATGAAGTCACAGGTTTTGACGGAGTTTCAAAACACCCAGTTCAACGCCCGTAATGAAATCGACGGCGGCGAAGCCCATTACAGCATCAGCGACCCCAACGGGGTCTTGCAGAACAAAACGGTGGTGACCTATCAAAACGGCGTCCCGTCGAATACCGTCACGCAAAACTACGCTAACAACCAAGTCCTCAGCAAAGTGGTTTCATCGTATGAAGGCGCGACTTTCGACAATGAACTGCGAGCCATCAACAGCACGGTTCATACCCGGGAATACAACGCGGCGGAGAAGCTGATGTCGATGACGGACGCCAGTTATAACGCCAGCGGCGCGCCCACCAAAATTCAAAGCCGCACTCTGGACCCGGACACGCAAACGCCCCTGTTTCTGATCGAAACTGACTACGCCAACACGCAGTTTAACTATCGCCGCAAACCCATTGGCGGTCATGCCAAAATCACGACGACCAATCTGAAAGATTCCAGCTCCATCGAAACGATCAAAACCTTCACCTCGCCCACGGCAGCCAGCGCAACCGCCCACGCAGAAGAACTGATGGCGATGCCGACGCAACCTTCAGCGCCCCAATACCTGACCCACACCAGCACGATGAAAAACGCGGAGGGTCAAACGACCGCTTATAAGAAAACCATCACTCGCAGCGATGGCTCATTACTTAAAACCGTGGTCACCAATGTCACTGACGATAAGCCGACTTCCGTCGCTGTGACGCTCTATGCCGCCGATGGTAAAACCGTCGCCAAGACTTACGCCATGGATGTCAGCGGGGTCGCCGTCAGCGCAGGAAAAGTCAGCGGCGCGATGAAGATAACCACCAAGTTTCGCGGCCAGATCCTTAGCAGCGAAAGCACTCTGGAGTTTTGATCTGATGCTCAGCCGCGCCCTGACACTGACTTACGATACGGAGCAGTATCCGTTCCAGAAAGTGTTGTCGCACTATGTCTTTAAAGTGCGGCGGCTGGACCAGTTGCATGTGGCGTGGCGACGGCAGAATAACCGGGAGGAACTGCATTATCAGGACAACATGGCGCTGCGCAGGCTGATGCAGCGCCTGCCTGACGACGCCCTGTTCTATAAGGTGTATCACGCCTGGATCGCCAATGTGCTGGCGCCCCGCTACGGCGGCAAAATCAGTTACTCCGCGCACCCGAAAATGCGCGTGCATCTGGCTGGAACCGGCTGTGTGAGCGACTTTCACCGCGACGCGGACGTCACCGGCAGACTGGATCAGATCAACTGTTATCTCCCCTTCACCGACGTGTTTGAAACCTGCACGGTATGGTGCGAAGAGCGCTACGACAGCAACACCTACCAGCCGCTCACGTTGAAGTATGGAGAGGCCTTGATATGGGACGGCGGCTTGCTAAAGCATGGGACATACGCAAATCAAACCGATAAGACTCGCGTCAGTTGCGATTTCAGGTTCAAAGCGAAGGCCCCAGGCCGAGTCCGTTCGCCTTGGAGCGAGGTTCTCGCTGACCGCCAGCCAGAAGCCCAGGCTGAGCTATGAGCCCTCTTGATTCCGTGTCCTGACCATCTTTTCCAGCACGACAAGTTCATCGGTGGTCAGACAATGGTGAGTGATGTGATCGTCGCCGCCTAAATGGCGTTTGAGATTATCCATCCAGTTTTTGCAGATTCTGATTTGCCGCAGGATATCTTCCGTCAGGGCCTCATCTCTTTCCAAAGCGGAAAGCTGCTGCATTTTCCCGTTTATGCAATTTAACGCTTCATGTTTCTGGCAAGTGACGCCAATCTTGCTCCACGTCTCGTCTATCAAAGGGGCGTTGATCATAGAGGACCTCAGCGCATAACGACTACAGGCTCTTTTGGAGCCGCCATTATTGAGTTTTCAGGATAGCGAAAGAAAAAAGAGTCTGGCGCAAAACGGATGACGCTGGCGCGCCAGACTTGTCCAGGGTTGCGTATCTTCGAGACCTTACTTTAGGGAATTATCAGCGAGGGAGTAATACGGGAGGCTACGGAACTTTTTCGGGAATATCTCAGTAGTATTACTGAACGCCTGTGGCATTTTCCCGCCCAGAACATCTACTGCCTGTCCACTAGGTCCGCCAGCTTTCTGCGCTTTCTACATCTAATATTTCGCCCCTGCTCCGTAGCGCTACGGATATCAGCGTTCATTTTTGCGTAGCGGTACGAATATTCGGGCGGGCGATGAGTGTATATTGTAGATAGCATTAGAACTCGATTCACACTGATCGCACTGAAGTAGGAGGAAAACACCCCTTGTACATCAACTATTCGATTTTGACTGCCGGGATACAAGACTCCAGCGCAGCCCTCGTCCATACCCAGCAAAACGCAGCTCGTCTGGGCGCCATTCTCGATATTTCTATCGGGCGTATCGTGGAGGACTCAGGGAAGCGAAATGAATTTTCTATCGCCAAAAAAGCAGTGGAAGTTCGGCGCTGGTATGACGTTGCATCCCGCAATTCAGACGTGACGCAAATGCAACGCTTTGTCGAGGAGCGCCTGCAGGAAGATGGCTATCCCAAAAACAGCTTATTCAAGAAGTGGGCGACGCAGTACTTTCAGTTGTACCAAGCCCATTGATAACGCGCTATACGCGCCGGCGACGCCCGCCGCAGCTGGCTAGCCGATTGTCTTTAATAAATCGTCGCAATCTCCCAAAGCGGCGATGAAATCAAGTTGAGTCATATGCGCTTCCAGTTTACTGAAGTAATCTGGGTAGCGCCGTTGGTACTTGGCTCGGAGTTCTTCGAAGTGAGTCATCGCGCTCATATCCGAATTTTCAACCAGCTTCGCCAGTTTGATGACTTCCCTGCGCAACGTCATGGCGGAGGGAATATCGGCGTCCTCCGGCGGCGCCGGCTGCTGGTTAAGGCTGTATAACAGCCCCTGAATGGCGTCGCTCATCACGTCCAGCTCACCTTGCAAACGACCCAGCGGACCACTGCTATAAGAACCATGAATCGCCTCACGCTCCACTTGCTGCGTCAGTCTGGCCAAATCGTCCGCGCCGACGGTGGCGGCGATGCCTCTAAACGTATGCAATGCACGGGATAACTCAGATGGCGCTTTACTCAACAGAGCGCTATCCGACAGGAAATCGCGCACCTTGGACAATTCAACGCTAAAGCAACTCACCGCCATACGAAACGCCCCCATATTGGAGCCAAAGCGCTTCAAGGCGGCGCTGACGTCCAGGCCGATTCTCAACCCCGCGTCAATCAATTCCTGCCATGGAGGGAGACTGTTATTGAAGACGGATGCAGGGGCCTCTTTGCCGCTTGTATGTTGCAGGATGGTCGCCACCACTTCCTTGATGTCGAAAGGCTTGCCGATATGATCATTCATCCCGGCCATCAGGCAACACTCCCGATCGGAAGCCATGGCGTTGGCGGTCATCGCCACAATAGGCAGGCGCTTTTCTCCCAGCGTGTTGCGAATTTCACGAGTAGCGGTGTAGCCGTCCATATCCGGCATTTGAATATCCATTAACACCAAGTCGAATTGGGGCGAGGCCTTTTTAACCGCCGCGACCGCCCACCTGCCTCCGCCTACGATCTCCACCTTCGCCCCCACCCGCGTCAGCAGCTCTGTCGCGACTTGCTGGTTGGTGATATTATCCTCCACTAACAGTAAACGTAATCCAAGCAAGGGCTTACTGGCGGACGCGTCGGAAGCGGACACGTCTTCATCAAGCCCGCCTGATTGCGACGCCTGAGCGTTGACGACCGCATCCAACAGCATGGAGGCAGTAACCGGCTTGACTAACAGGCCGTCAAGAATCGATTTGTAGTTGAAGCCCACCTTATCCAGCACATTCTTGCCGTGGGCGGTCATCATGATGATCAGTGGGCGTTTTTCCAGCAACGTCATGCTCCGAATGCGACGACAGGCCTTCAACCCATCCATACCCGGCATACAGTAATCCATGAATATCGCATCAAACCGACCTGTGACTGGAGATTCCAACTGCGTAATAGCTGCAGTCGCCGACGCAGCGATATACACCTCCCAGCCGAAGGAGCGGGCGATGCCGGCAATGGCGGCTTGCGCATACTTATTATCGTCAACCACCAGCACTTTCAGATTGCGCAGCTTCTGCGATAGCGGATAGGCCGTCGAAGCGCTCAGGCTGTGATTTTCATCCAGCTGCAATTCCAGCGTAAACGAAAACACACTGCCTTTGCCCAGACGGCTTTGAACCCGAATATCCCCTCCCATCAGGTTGACCAGTTGGCGACAGATCGCCAGCCCCAGGCCAGTGCCGCCAAATTTTCTGGTGGTGCTGGTTTCCGCTTGTGAGAAGCCATCAAAAATTAACTGCTGGTGCTCTTCGGAAATGCCAATGCCAGTATCGCTGACGCTGAACGCCAGCGCGGCGCTTTGCGAGGTCAGTTTCACCATGCGTATCGACAGCGTGACCTCACCTTCATGGGTGAACTTAATCGCGTTGCTCACCAGATTCAGCAGCACTTGCTTCAACCGCAGGCTATCGCCAATCAGGTACAAAGGCGCCTGCGGATCAATTTCAAATAGCAGTTCGAGTTCTTTGTCCCCCAAATTGGCGGACATCATGGCGCTGATCTCGCTCATTAGCCGGTCAATGTTGAAGGGATGGGGGTCCAGCGCCAGCTTGCCCGCCTCTACTTTGGAGAAGTCCAGAATATCGTTGAGAATCGATAACAAAGAACGGGAGGCGGCGGTGGTTTTCTCCACATAGTCCATTTGCTGGCTGTTCAGAGGCGTCATTTGCATTAACTGCAACATGCCGATGATGGCGTTCATCGGCGTGCGAATTTCATGGCTCATATTCGCCACAAAATCCGATTTGGCTCGGGACGCCTTTTCTGCGCACTCCTTGGCCAGGGTCAACTCCATGGTTCTCTGCTTGACCTTCTGCTCCAGGTTGAGATTGAGCTTATATACCTCCTGTTGAATGGCCATCTGCTCGGAAATATCCCGGATAGCGAACGCAAAGCCGACGACATCTCCTTCCTCCGCTTTAATAGGCGACGCCGCCACCGAAACATCCAGCAGCCCGCCGTCCTTACAGCAGCGCTGTGTGTTGATACTGCGCACCGGGTGCCCTTCCCGGATCATTTGCAGGGCGGAGTGGGTTTCTTCCCGTACCTGCTGAGGAACAATTAACTCGTCTAAAGGTTTGCCCTGAACCTCTTTCTCGGTAAATCCGAACATCTGCTCCGCGGATTTATTCCAGTCGGATACCCGCCCGTTCAGATCCAACCCGATGATCGCCTCGCTGGAGCTATTCACAATCGCCGCCAACCGGGCCTGCTCCAGGGTCGCCCGCCACCGATGACGCATCAACAGCAAATAGAAATACAGAATCAAGCCCATTACGCTAATAACGCCAGCGAGCATTTCCAACGCAAACACGCCAGCCTGCGCCGCTGGATTTAAAATATAGGCTTCCGGCAAACTGATGATGAGCGTCACGCGTCTGTCAGCATCCAGCGGATCAAGCGCCAGGGTCCGTTTCGCGGCATACACAAAACCTTTGCCGGCGTCATACACCTCCAATCCGCCACGTATCCCTATCTCCCTGTACTCCTCCTGCCAGCGATAACGTACGCCTTTATCGAAGCCATAAGTCTTGCTTGCATCAGGATGCAGCAGGAAGTCATGATCTTCGTTCAGGAAGAAGATCGTGAGTTCAGGGGGCAGCCCGCTTATCAGGCCCGCCATGAGCGTATTCACATCCACATTGATAATCACAATGCCGAACAAATCGCCCTGCTCATCATAAACCGGCGTCGAGACACGCAATGTGGGCACACCCGGTTGCTCTACTTCACCGAACTCCCGATTTAAATTGAAATCAGAGACATACACTTCATTTTCCGCCCGCTCAAGGGTAGCGAGAAAGTAGTCACGACCGCCTTTATGCTGCAATTGTCCTTCCGGAACGGCGATGATTTCGTTCCCTCGGTTGTTCACGCGAACCAGCTCAAGCCCATTATTAGCCACCCCGATAAAACGGATTTGCGAAATCTCTCCGCTGGTCTCGATGAACTTGGCAAAAATAGTGGTCAGGCGGTCTTTTAATGTACTGATGGAGTTTTCTTCTTTGGGGTCAAATCCGCCATTGGCCGCGGCGCGGATAATGCCCTGTACGGGAGGCGTCTGGGCGAGAAAGAGGGTGTATCGCTTAAACTCGTCGACTTCTTTGTTAAGGGTTTCGACCCGATGGCGCACCTGCTCATACAAGGCGCTCTGTTGTTGCGCGAGCTCCCTTCTCTCTTCAACGGAATAAGCTAACCAGTAGACGGGAGCGGAAAGTAGCAGAAATATCAGAAATGCCAGTAATAACGCCTTTAAGCCAAAGTGCGAGGCAGAAGACACCCAACGCTTCACCACCATTCCCTTACCTGTCCTTGCCGGCCTGATCACCATGGACGGCGCAACGATGTTTCCGGTCAACCGCAATTCGGCGCTAATTCAAGTTTAGTCGAGATACCGCAACAAAGTGTTACAGAATGTAAGTAAAACCTCGACATTTTGTAGGCATCCTCACCGCTTAACGCAGATAAATTATCCCCTTACACAAGGTTTGCGCGTTCTTGGCGGCTTAACTAATCTTTTAATATCCCCCAATGGAATTCGTGGCTAGGACTGGCTAATGAAGCTCAAGTATTTGTTGATTGTCGCCTTTACGCTAGTCGCATCGCTGCCGCTCATGTTCACGTTGCAATACCTGAACAGATTCACCACCGAGCAATATCACGCAAAAATAGAATCCCGACTATCTGAAATTTCGCTTGCCCACAAGAACCGCCTGCTTGGCTCTGTGGAAAGGCTGGTGGAAAGCACGGCCCTCATTTCCAGCCGGACGCAAATGCGCGTCAGCCTGGACGACTGGAACAACATGGAGAGTCAGAGCGAAGCGCGCAGAATTAAAAGTATTATTGAGGACGCCAAGGCTGGCCGTGAGAATATCAGAAGCATCACGGTCTACGATAAAATGCGCCAGCCTGTTTCCAGTACTGCAAGTAGAATGAAACCGCTGCGTGCCCCCCCCTCAGCCAACGGCAATATCTTCATTTTTTTCAATCAAGAGGAAAACGTCACCCAGGTGTCCGTCATCATGCGCCTGATATTCCAGGAGACGCTAATTGGCGCCATTAAGGTTGATTACGACTTGGGGAGCATCCTTCATGAGCAAAGCGAAGGTTTAGGCGATAGCGAAAAATGGATGTTCGCTTTACGCGACCATGAAAAGTTCCTGCTGGTCGAACCCGTGGATCAGAATAAAGCGCGAGTATCCTATCGGGTTATTCCATCAGGCCCCAAAAACACTCCCATCATTGAAGCCCTGCAAGGCAATGAAATCGTCATGCGCAAAGCGACCGATCTGGATGGCGCGCCAGTGATCGCCTCCACCCGATACTTGCCAACTCTGGGCTGGGGGCTGGTGTCGGAGCTGGACGAATCGGAGGCAACCGCCATCGTGGCGGAGGAAAAGCATCGCTTATTCTTCATCGAAGCGATGATCGTCATCTTCTCAATAGCACTGGGGGCCGCTGTCAGCCTGTACGTCGCCAGACCCATTGAAAGCCTGATCAAACAAGTTGAGAACGCCGCTGACGGTCAGCCCTATGAAAGCACGCTGCCGGCGAGTTTATTCGAGGTAAAACGTCTCTCCGGCACCTTTAACAGCATGTCCAAATCCATTAACGAGCTCAGAAATAATATTGAAAGTAAGGTCTTCGAGAGAACCAAAGAACTCGACAAAGAGAACATCGAGTTACGGGAAATCGCCGCCCGGGACTCTTTGACCGGCCTCTACAATAGACGCTTCTTTCAAAACCGTTTGAACTATGAGTTCAGTCGCGCGAAACGCTATAGCTCGGGTCTGACGCTGGTGCTGCTGGATATCGATCACTTCAAAAAAATTAACGATACCAGAGGCCATGCGGCGGGAGATGAGGTGCTTATCCGGTTGTCCGCGTTTCTGAGTCAGTCGCTCCGAAGCTCCGACTTAATCGCCAGAATAGGCGGCGAAGAGTTTTGCATTATCCTTCCCGAACATTTGGACGACGGTGTGAAAACCTTCATTGACCGGCTGCGCATCGATATCTCCTTGCTGGAGTTTCAGCATGAGAGCGAGACCTTTCAGGTCACCTGCAGTTTTGGCGTAGCTGGATGCCGCAATGACATCACTCACCCCAAAGAGATTCTAAAAAAAGCGGATGAAGCGCTTTATGAGGCCAAGCGCACCGGCAGAAACCGAATCGTGTATGAGTCGAGCTCCAACGTAATTGTGGATATAAAAAGCAGAAAGAAATAGCTTTCCGCCATACGTAAGTTTTGGCTGGAGCCACGAGCAATCAGACCCGCTCAGGGTGACGTAACCGCTATCAGGGATCGATAGCGGACTCAATGACAAATGACTTTTCAAACTTCGCTATTTCAAAAATCTTCCTGATTTCCCTGGAACAGTTGATGATCTTTATTTTCGCGTTATTGCCTCCCAGATAACGCCGCATGTTCAGCAACATACCCAGCGCCGAACTGTCTATGCGAACCGTCTGCCGCATGTCGACGCAAAAACTTCGCGCTTGCGGGTAGGCTTCATAAGCTTTCCTGAATTGATTTACCAGTCCGAAGTCAAACTGACCCCGAATGGTGATAGTGACAGCGCCGTCGCTGGAAGATTTAGTCTCTACGGTCATAACCCGCTTTTCCCTGCATGGTGTTCGATTTCAGAGCCCAAGGTCAGCCTGGCGATGTCATCCAGCACGGCATAAGAGTGTGGATACAGGCTTCCCACAAAGGCACATAGCGAGTGTAATAACTATAGTTCATCAAAAAGATTACAGCAGGCGTTGTTTGGCGATCCGTCTGTTTCCTGTATTTTCAGCCCTTCCCTCTCATTCCCCTGTATTCAGATCCAGAGCGATATCGTGCGCAAAGGCCAGTAAGAGCTAGAATGAACGAAACCTACTGGTATTCACTCAGTATGTTTATTCCCAAAGAATTCCCCATTCACAAAAACCGCCTCGTGCTGGGGCAAATTCGGCCTGTACCGTGACGATACGCCAGAAACTTACACCGTATACTACGATGAATACCGCTGCGGCCAGAGTCGGAAAGACGTGGATTTTTAACGAACTGACAGCGTTCAAAACAGGAAAAGATGGCTCTACACTACTCGTGCAGAGCGGATATTGAGAGCCTGATCAGGCAAGAACGGACATGACGATGTCAACGTCAGAAAGATCAAGGCTTCGCCATACGTCCCAGCAACGGACAGGTAGACGGCTCTTTCATCGCCTCACTATCCGCTCGCGCTGGCGGCAAAGCACTGAGTTCAGGCCTGACCGGTAAATGCTCAGGTAGCCGTACGTTCCACACCAATCCGACATTCATCAGCCGATTCAGCACCCACCAACCGGGGTCAGACTGTCCTTTATAAATCCCCAGCATGGCCGAGCCGGGAAAAGCATGATGATTGTTATGCCAGGACTCCCCCATGGTCAGCAATCCTGCAAAGCGCACGTTATGGCCTTGAACCGCAGCGCCATTAACATGCCAGTCCCGCTCGCCGCTGTTATGCGCAAAGTATCCAATCAGCCAATGCCCCGTCACAGACACGGCGACACGCACAGAAATACCCCAAACCACCCAGCTAATGTCTCCGAGCCAATACAATAAAAGCGCCCAGGGCAACTGCTGCCACATCCAGGTCCTTTCCATGAATCGATAGACCGGATCATCTTTTATGGCGCTCTCAGGAGAAAATTCGGGAGGACGCTCCAGTCGCAAATCACAATTGAGCTGACGCCACCCGTCCCTCAAAAAACCTGTTCCATGGCGAAGATACGAATGACACTTGGCCTTTCTCTGCGCCCAGTCCCGCAGGTCATGCTGATACACCATTCCCAACGGCCCCGCCATCCCCACCAACACCCCGAGATGCACGAAGAAATACTCCATCCACTTCGGACACTCATAACTCCCATGAATCAACCGCCGATGCATCCCCAACGAATGCCCCAGACAAAGCGTCGCAGCAGTAAACACAACAAACACCAGCAACGCATCCAACGAAAAGGTCAAATACCCGCCAATAAGCGCTATCAACAAATGCCCCAAATACCAAAAGGACTTCAAAGGCGCCCACACCACCTCACCCGTGTCCGGGCAACAATTAGCCGTTTCTTGAATTCTGGGGACGCCGTGGTTTGTTTGCATATTTGGCTCGCTATTTTCCATGCAAAAATCTACTGGGATTGACAGTGTAACCCTGCTCTAACAAAAATGCCTGAGGCATTTCGGATGCTTACGTAAAAACATGCTCACCACTAATTCAAAGTAAATATCAACCAAGTAAGTCGATATCGCACTCCATAAACTTGAGTTTTTTCTCATCACTCATAAAACATCGCCACTGCCGTATGAGGGCTATAAAAGAGCTTAGTTTCATATCGACGCTAGATTCATCCCACTCACTCTCCAGATACACTCGGTTTCCCTGAATAATCAGATGACATGAATTAAAACTCATCTTCCAACTACTTCTTTCACAAGCGCACTCTTCAGCCTGAGCCACCAGCCTATCGCAAGCGTCAGCGCTTCGGTTATCTTCTAAAATATCTCGTAATGCTTCATAACCACTGTCAACAGAGACCATGGCGACTCTATATTTCCCGAAGTGAAACGCTACTTTCATGATGGAGACTCAGTCTAAAACCGATGTTAAACGCTATCAATTTTCTAAAGCGCCTAACCTACTACTTTCTACCACTAGTATTTCTTAAGGACTTTATTCATGGCGGCGTAGTTATAAAAATACAAATTCAAAAAACTTCCCGTTATGATAGTGAGAGTCACCCCAAGAAGCGTAGTCAATCTTTCAGAACCATCTAGATAGTATGTGCAAAAACTTAAAATTATCGCCACCAAGGTAGCTAACGATAGTAGCCTGCATAGATTAAGCATAGCGGCCCCTTCATAGATATATCTAGCGCCGCAACTACCACAGATGAGCTTGAGCCTCACATGGCCATATAAAACAGGAAAAGCAATAGTTCTCTTACATGATGGGCACTCTACGCCAGTCTTCATATTATCACTCCCCTGTAAATCCACATAGCAACCCCTATAGAGATTAAACACTTTCTACCCAGAAGAAACTACATTCTGGCTAAGCAGAACATCCTATGAAGTATAATATAGACTATCACCAATCACCCTATACTTAACAAAAACTTATATCCCTTCACTCTCCTTTATAACGGCCTTTTCCTTAATAAGCCTAGCAATGCATACAAGTGCAGCTACGAATACGGCTATAACAACGCTCCAAAAAACCAGGGGGTCTTGTTCCATATTGACATCTTTACCGGGAAGAGGGAAAGTCCCAAACATTACAGACAAAACTGAATACAATATAGTAAAAATATGTGCAAACAATCTTATGGCGAAGCGTATTCTACCCATATATTTTCCCTCGACTTCAAACTGGTGCTTGGTATAAAAGCACGGGGCTGACAGCAGACCTCAGTCTAACAGGAGTTTTTACTTTCTAGATGATCAAGCCGATACCTTAACGCCGCTCTCACATTCATTAGAGCTTCACCTAAAAGATTCTGACCTTTCCAATTATTGGGGTCGTTAACCCCTTTGTCTTCTACAGCCATGCCTATTCCCCATACTTTGTCATAGGGAGATGCTTCCACCAAGTAATAATCGCCTGTAGAGATCAAGGTCTCCTGCAAATCAGGGTTTTGCGAAAACTTAGCCATATTGCCCTGAAACACTATAGCTTCTTTAAAGAGGTCCCAAGTTTTTTGGTCAAAATTCAATACATTTCTACCAATCACTTTTTGCTGCTTTGGACCGGTCGCAGCCAGAATACCTAATGCTGATTCTTCATCGCCAAATAATTTAGCTTTACTATACATCATAAACTGTTCAGCACAATTGAACTCAATGCCAGCAACCTCAAATTTGCTTGGATGCCACTGACTGAACGGTCCATGCCAGAAGAAAGCAAAAGGCTGCTTCTTTCCATCAGAACCATGTGGAAAAACCAAGTAATCGAGATTACTTATAGAGACATCATGGAGATATGCGTTCTGTACTCGCTGCATCCACTCCTTGTATGTCTTTGCATCATCAAACTCAGGTTCCAGCCGAACACCTTTGTTTTGTATTTGAAATTGAGGCAAGTTGCGTAAAGCACCTTTCTTATCGCTTAGTATAATTTCCACTAATTCTTGGTAGTCCTTTTCTCGTAGCTCAAAGGGGCTCCACTTAACTTGAGGGTGAATTTTCTTATCAAAGTATTCTTTTGCAATATGATAAGGAGGAATAACACCACAATATATAGGATCCCCTTGCAAATTTATTAAAAAGCCATACAAATCGGACTCACATTCTTTCTCGTCCTCATAGAGCTCACTAACAACGTATTTCACAATCATATTATTGACACTTCCTATGGCATTACGATAGAAGAAAAATAATTAATAGGATAACCAGTTCTGCAGCCCAACTTCCAATTCAACCACCAATATTATATAACACGACACATCATAGCCTTTATAAGCGAACTCATAAACAAAGTCGCAGTTCGGGTGACAATTTACTCAAGCCCCATTTCGTCAACCCCAGACATTCCCCTCCCAGATGAGTCAATGCTTAAGAAATCTCTCAATAACTCTCAGAATCAGTCATGAGGAAGACTTTTTATGGAACAGATGGCATTTTCAGAATGCCGAATACCAGATCAAAAAGAGCAACGAGTGGCGCTTTGCCATGACGTGGACAGCACTCAAGGCTTGATCCACAGCCTTGAAGCGACGGAAGCGAATGTGCATGACATCACAGTTGTGGACAAATTGCTGCATGGAGAAGAAAACCTCAGTTTAGTGATGCCGCTTACCAAGGCATTCGTAAGCGTGAGGTACACGGAAAGCAGACGAGTGTCGCCTGGTTCGTCGCGAAACGTTCTGGCATGCGCCCGCATATTGAGTAAAGATCATCAAAGAATGGGGGCGTTTAAAGCCAGCATCAGAGCCAAAATGGAGCATCCATTTCGCTACATCAAGCAAGTGTTTGGTAATGGCAAAGTCCGCTATCGAGGCTTGGCGAAGAACAGGCAGAAGAGCTTGCTGTGCTACAAGAGAGTTATGAGACATCGAAATCCGCTTAAGACCTGTCTAATCATTGTGAACAGGATCACAGCTACATCTTCCAGAGAAATTTACGTAGCCCAAGATTCGCTCATCAATCCCAAAATAAGGGTATACAATGAACGACTTATGGTTAACCCATAGCCACTTGTGAGTTATCCAGCCTAAGGATTGAAATAACAACAAAGTGAGGAAGACGATGCAAATAGGCATACCCAAAGAGAGTAGACCTCATGAAAAGCGTGTGGCGGCGACGCCCAAATCAGTTGAGGAGTTGATCAAACTGGGGTTTTCGGTGGCGGTTGAGGCCGACGCCGGCTGGCTGTCCAGTTTCGGCGACGGGATGTATGAAGAAGTCGGCGCCAAGATCGTTTCAAGAGAAGAAGCCTGGGGAGCGGATATCGTTCTCAGGGTAAACGAACCCAGTGACGAAGAAGTCGAACTGCTGAAATCCGGGGCGACACTGATCGGGTTTATCTGGCCCTCCCAGCATGAGGAATTACTGCAGAAGCTGGCGCAACAGAACGTCACTGTCCTGGCGATGGATTCCGTTCCCCGCATCTCCCGCGCCCAGTCCATGGACGCGTTAAGTTCAATGGCCAACATCGCCGGATACAGGGCGGTGGTGGAAGCCTCTCACCACTTCGGTCGTTTTTTCACCGGACAAATCACCGCCGCAGGCAAGGTGCAACCCGCCAAGATCCTGGTCATCGGAGCCGGCGTCGCCGGGCTGGCGGCGATTGGCACGGCGGGCAGCCTCGGCGCGATTGTGCGCGCCTTTGATACCCGTCCCGAGGTGAAAGAGCAAATCCAGAGCATGGGCGCTGAATTCCTTGAGGTGGATATCGAAGAGGAAAGCTCCAGCGGCGACGGCTACGCCAAAGTGATGAGCAAGGCCTTTATCGAAGCGGAAATGAAGCTGTTTTTGGAACAGGCGAAGGATGTAGACATTATCATCACCACCGCCATGATTCCCGGTAAACCGGCGCCCAAACTGATCACAGAGGAAATGGTGAAAGCCATGCGCCCCGGCAGTGTGATCGTCGATCTGGCGGCGCCCAATGGCGGCAACTGCGAGCTCACCCAGCCTGGCGAGATGGCGGAGATTCATGAAGTCAAAATCGTCGGCTACGTCGACCTCCCCTCACGCTTGCCCACCCAGGCCAGTCTGTTATACAGCAACAATCTGGTCAATTTGATGAAGCTGCTGTGCAAAAACAAAGACGGCGCCGTCGACATCAACTTTGAGGACGAAGTTATTCGCGGCGTCACCGTCGTGAAAGACGGCGAGATAACCTGGCCGCCGCCTCCGATTAAAGTCAGCGCCGCGCCGCAACAGCCGAAGACGGCTTCCGCGCCGCCTCCGCCCAAGTCGCAGCCGATGTCGACTTCCCTCAAACATGGCTTGCAGGCGGCCGGAGCCCTGGCGTTGATGTGGCTCGCCAGCGCGGCGCCCTCGGAGTTTCTGTCTCACTTTACGGTTTTCGTACTCGCCTGCATCGTGGGTTACCACGTCGTCTGGAGCGTCACTCATGCGTTGCACACGCCATTGATGAGTGTCACTAACGCCATCAGCGGCATTATCGTCGTCGGCGCGTTACTGCAGATCAGCAGCGACAGCCTGTTAGTGACCTTTTTGGCCGCCGCCGCAACGCTGATTGCGACTATCAATATCGTCGGGGGATTTGTCGTCACCCAACGCATGCTGAAAATGTTTCGGAAATAGGAGAAGCGACTCATGTCATACAGTGTAATCACCGCCTCCTATATCATTTCCGCCGTGCTGTTCATTCTCAGTCTGGCGGGTCTCAGCAAGCAGGAGACCGCGAAAACCGGCAATCTCTACGGCGTCATTGGTATGGCGCTGGCGTTGCTGGCCACTATCGCCAGTCCACAGGTATCCACCGTCTGGTTGATCATTCTCGCCATGGCCGTCGGCGCCGTGATTGGCGTAAAAGTCGCCTTAAAGGTGGAAATGACGCAGATGCCTGAACTGGTGGCGATCCTGCACAGCTTCGTCGGTCTCGCCGCCGTGCTGGTCGGCTATAACAGTTACCTGGAACATGCTCCGCTGAGCGGCGCGCTGTTGAGCATTCATCTGACGGAGATCTTCCTCGGGGTCTTTATCGGCGCCGTCACTTTTACTGGCTCGATTGTCGCTTTCGGGAAGTTACGCGGCTCGATCAGCTCCAAAGCCCTCATGCTGCCCCATCGCCATAAGCTCAACCTGGGCGCGGGCGTCGTTTCCTTCTTGCTCATGCTGTATTTCGTCAAAGCCGGCGGCAGCGGATTCAGTCTGCTTCTGATGACATTGATCGCCCTGTTTATCGGCTGGCATTTGGTGTCATCCATCGGCGGCGCGGACATGCCTGTCGTCATCTCCATGCTCAACTCCTATTCAGGATGGGCGGCTGCGGCGGCGGGTTTCATGCTGTCCAACGACCTGTTGATCATCACCGGGGCCCTGGTGGGCTCTTCAGGGGCGATTCTCTCCTACATCATGTGTAAGGCGATGAACCGCTCCTTTATCAGCGTCATCGCGGGCGGTTTCGGTAATGATCCCGCGCCTGAAGACGCTGATGCGGAGTATGGCGATCCTCAGGAGATTAATGCGGAAGGCGTGGCGGACATGCTGAAAGGCTCACACTCTGTGATCATCACTCCCGGATACGGTATGGCGGTGGCGCAGGCGCAGCATCCTATCTATGAAATCACCCAAAAGTTGCGTGAGCATGGCGTGGAAGTGCGTTTCGGCATTCATCCTGTGGCGGGCCGTCTTCCCGGACATATGAACGTACTGCTGGCGGAGGCGAAAGTCCCTTATGACATCGTCCTGGGCATGGATGAAATTAACCAGGATTTCCCGGAAACGGACACCGTCCTGGTGATCGGCGCCAATGACACCGTGAACCCCGCTGCGTCGGAAAATCCAGGAAGTCCGCTGGCGGGCATGCCGGTGTTGGAAGTATGGAAAGCGAAAAACGTCATCGTATTCAAACGCAGTATGAACGCAGGCTACGCCGGCGTTCAGAATCCGCTGTTCTTCCGCGATAACGCCTTTATGTTGTTCGGCGACGCCAAAGCCAGCGTCGACGCTATCCTGAAAGCGATTTGATAACGCACTCAGCTCAACAGGTTCGCCGTTAAGCGCCTGTTGAGCTGATCCGGTGCCAGGGATGCCAGGAATGCATCACGTCATTTACGCGATAGTCAGATAGATATCCACTTGCGAGTCCGGGCTGTCAGGGCCCGTGAATCGTCTGTCGTAAAGTTCAAAGTCAGGGCCTTCGATTCTTTCCAGATTGCTTTCCGGCAAGTCTCGGGAGCAGGCTTTGCGAAAGGTGGCGTTGAGCCCCGCAACCGGTCCGGTGTGAGTCAAAACGGCGTAACGCGCCGCCGCCACCTCAACGGACACCATGCCTTGGGGAACCGGACTCCCCGCCTCCACTTCAACGCCGGCGATATAGCGGAACTCGCCGTCTTCCAACGGCAGGCACAGACCGTAGGATGCTTCGTAATTAACCCGGCCGCGGATTTCATCCTCTCTGGGGAGATATCGGCCCCACAGCATGGGAATAGAGTCCCGGACATCGCTGCTGCGATACTCCATACCAATAAGGGTGAATGCGGGAAGCTCTTTGACTAGCGGTTTTACTGCAGCGCCTTGTGTCGAATTCATACTATTGTTCTCCATAATGGGTTGCTTCAGGTAAATCAGCAATTCATTGAGAAGCTTGCGTTTATCTTCGATTTCCCGCTCCAGCCCGGTGGCGTGTCTACATAGCTTGTTGCGTAATACATGTTCATCGCTCAACGCCCCCTGCTCCTTGAGACTGCGAATGCTTTCCAACGGCACGCCCATATCGCGCAGCCATAAAATGCGTTGCAGTTCGTCGATTTGCGACGGCGCATAATAGCGATATCCATTTTCACGACCATATACCGCTGGATGAAACACGCCAGCGCTCTCGTAATAGCGCAAGGTTTTGGTGGATACATCGAATAGACGGGCCATCTGCCCTATCGTCAGCATGCTATTCCTCAACTCCGTCAATGAATGCTCACCCTCAGCTTGAAGCTTCCCCCAAGGGTAAGGTCAAGCGTGGCCCAGAAAGAACAAATCCATCATCAACTTTTATATACCAAACAGAACTCATCCCAAAGCACTAATAAAACACCCTATTTGGCTTAATGATAGCTTTAAGTAGATGTTTTATTTTATTGATTCATAGAGCAAAGGACTTCCGTCTCTCCGTCCGTAGAAGCAAACGTATTATGTCGAGAGGAGTTTTGAATGCAATTAAAATACATCGCCCACATGATGCTGCTGACTGGCGCCCTGTTCCTTGCAGGTTGCGGCGGCTCAGGAGGAGCTGGCGGCGATAACGTGACGGACAACGGCGGCGACGATACCTCCCCTGCTGACTGCCAAATGACGGAGTTGGACAAGCAGTTGCTCAAAGCGCACAACCAGATCCGCGCACAAACGCGCACCTGCGGCGATAAAGAGTATGGCGATGCTCCCGCGCTGACCTGGAATTGCAAACTCGCCGCCGCCGCTAACGCCCACAGCCGCGACATGGCGGACAACAACTTCTTCGACCACATCGGCTCCAACGGCCTCGGCGTCGGCGCGCGGGTGAAGTATCAAGGCTATTTCTATCAGGTTGTCGGAGAAAATATCGCGGCGGGTTATGGCTCAGTCGCGCAAGTCATGCAAGGCTGGCTGGACAGTCCCGGACACTGCGCCAACATCATGAGCAAGAACTACACGGAAATGGGCGCCGCCAGAATCGACGCCTCCGGCGCAGACTATCCCAGCTATTGGACAACGGATTTCGGGCATAGATAACACCCATTACGCCAACACTGTCACATTAAATTCATAACGAAATAGTTTTTCGGCAAAATACAATTTTAATTAGGCCAAAAGAACTAAATTAATTTAATGTTTTTGGCTGAATGATCCTCCAATGGATATGTTTTATCCTCTTCAACTCTCTATTTATATCTCTCTAATTATCTGTTTTTAAATGCGATATTTTTAATATCGCCTCAATATCATTCGTTTACGGCTCGTTTGTTAAGTTTGATTTAAAAACAGTAATTCAATAACACATAAGTACACAAATAATTACATATAAATCGGCGGGACTTCACATTTTATAATTGTTGTCACGCCGCTTATAGCCCGCGTTTCTACACCAACGTAATATTGCGGGTTTTTTGATCAACGCCAATGTAGAGAACGAGGAAATAAGATGTTGCGGTTTCATCCTTTAGCCGGATCAATACTCCTGGCAAGCGCCATCGCTTTGACCGGCTGTGGATCAGACGACGACGCCAAATCCGGCGACAAGAATAAGGGCGTCGATAACGGATCGGAAGTTGTCGACGGAACAACTTCCGGCGGAAGCGATACCGGAAACGGCGACACTAATAGCGACGACTCCAACAGCAGCGGTGACGCCAGCGACGGCGGGTCTGATGGAGACAGCACGACGGGCGGCGACTCCAGCGGCGGAGACTCTGTTGATGGAAGCACTGGCGGCGACGATACCGACGATGGAGACGACGCCTCTGACGATAGCTCCAGTGGAGACGGTGCGGGCAGTGACGACGACACAGATAGCGACGACTCTGATGACGATAGCTCAGGCAGCGACGCCAACCAGCCCCCCACTATTTCCGGGACGCCCAGCCCGTTAGCCAAAGAAGGCGAGCCCTTCAGCTTCTCCCCCACTGTTAACGATATAGACGGCGACACCCTTACATTTCAGTTAGTGAACGGCCCATCCTGGATGAGCATCAACACTGACACCGGTAAAGTTACGGGCTCCCCCAGCGCAGATGACCTGGGCATGGCGAAAGGCATTGTCATTCGCGTATCTGACGGAGAAAAAAGCGCTGATTTGAAGTTTGATCTGGAAGTCGCCTTCAATCCCGTGGAACAGGCCATTCGTACCGGCGACGCACTGGTCGTCGAAAACAGCCGTGATCTGGCGTCCGCCGCGTTGCGCACAATTGAAGCCAACCGCACCCGCTACAATCAAGCCCGCATTGATCTGTTCCAGCTGAATACCGATGGAACCGCCAAAGGCGACAGTCTCACCGCCATTGATTGGGACCCTACTCACGACGCCGCGCAGATAAGCGCCATGTTTGGCGAAAACGAAGCCATCCTGATATCTAATGCAGCCAATGAAGGCAAAACCGTTTATAACCGCGGCTTTGGCGTTATCGGCGAAGACGATACGCGCTATATGGTCCTCGGCGGCAACCCTATGCGCGAACGCGGCGGCGCCAACGAGCAAATGCACCAGTTCATGCAAAACGCGATCGTCTGGCTGACCGGTAGAAATAATTTCGACGCACAACCGCTTAAGCTGGTCATGGCGCAAATGGATGAAAGCTACTGGTTTCATGACGCCACCGGCGCGCGCAAGTGGCTGGACCAGCGCTATGGCGAAAACGTCAGCTATAACGCGCAGGGAGATTGCGATGGCTCCAAGCTGGCGGACTGCCTCAATACAAATCCGGACTTGCTGATCATTTCCCAAAAAAGCGAGGAAGCGGACGTTGACGCCATCACTGCGACGGTAGCCGCCGCCATGGCGAAAGGGACGCCAGTGCTGTATCTGCACTGGGACGGCAATTTGACCAGCTTGGGAGGCAATCTTTTCACGCTGTTTAACGTGTCCTACCAGGAAGACAACTACTGGAAAAGGCTCTATCTAAGCAGTTATGACTCCATCGACGACATGGGCAAGATTCCGGAGAGCGTCACACAAGTTAAAACCATGCTGACTCACTTTGAAAACGAGGACTACGCTTTCGACTGGTCCGCCTGTGATGGCGAGAACTGCTCCGCCGTCAGCGGCCTGAATGCCGGTTTCTTCGAAGGCGCGGACGAAGTGCGCAGCATCATGTCCAATCTGGACAAGAGTAAGACGGATATCTTCGCCAACGAAGGTAAGCGCTATCAGAAGTTGCTCGCGTTATTGGGCGACCACTACCGCGCCGGCGCCACCTATCCTATGGACAAGATTACGACAGAAGATAATGCGTTCCTGAAATCGCTGTACGCGGACTACTCGGTCTACAACTACCGCGCGCTGAATCCCGCACAAAAGGATATGGGCAATTTCAGCCGCAGCAACTTCGATCATGTCTCAACCGTCACCAAGACCATAGACATGGAAAGCAAACGCTATTTCCGCGCCGCCGGTGTTTACGCTTTGCCTGGACACACGGTCAAGGTGACTCGCCTCGACAGCGCCGACGTGGCCACCTCTATCTTTGTCAACACACAGCGTTCCGGGGCCACCCATCAGTTTGAGAAGAACGGCTATACCCGTCCGAAATTCCTGCAGACGCCGAAGTTCAGTATAAAGACCGGCGAGAGCATTACCTTCACCTCCACCTACGGAGGCCCGGTGCAAATTGAATTTGGGAGCAACGGCAAGAACGTTTCTTTCCGATTCGAGAATGTGGGTGAGCATCCCTTCTGGAACGGCGAAGAAGACAACGCCAGCTTTGAACAGGCCTTGGCTCAGGGCGACTACGATTGGGCGGAACTCGTGACGCCAGGTTTCGAAGTGCACTCCAAGCTGGACAAAATGCGTAAGTCCATGCAGGACGAAAACTGGAAAACCGGCGCAGCTTTGGCGGCGGGAACCATGCGCTACATCCATAACTTCCCGCACATCCTGGCGGGCTTCAAAGGACCTGGCATTGACGTAGTGGCGGAGATACATGACTTCGCGGCGGCGCACAGCCTGGAAATCGAGCATATCGATATCGTGAAGCACATGAATGCGGATCAGGCCACCTGTGGTTATGGCTGCTCAGGCAACCCTTATGACGCCTATTGGGAGTTCAGCCCGATTGGACACGGCGACATTCACGAGCTAGGTCATGGTCTGGAGCGCGGTCGTTTCCGCTTCAGCGGCTGGGAAGGACACGCAAGCACCAACCCATACTCCTACTATTCGAAGTCGCACTACTATCTGGATACCGGTAAAAACCCGAGCTGCCAGTCGTTGCCCTTTGAAAGCATGTTCAATGTGCTGCGTGACTCGGTCAGCAAGTCCGATCCTCAAGCTTATGTACAGAGCCAGAAGTTAACCGGATGGTCCAACGGCGCCGGCATCACTATACAGATGATGATGACCGCTCAGGGCGAAGGCAAACTAAATGACGGCTGGAACCTGTTACCCAGACTGCACATCCTCGACCGCAACTTCAACGCGGCGTTAGCCAGCGAGGAAGCCTGGTCAGCGGCGAAAGCTAATTTGGGCTTCTCCCAATACAGTCTGGATGAAGCAAAAAGCATTAACAGCAACGACTGGATGACAGTGGCGGTATCCTACGCGACAGGCTTGGATTTCCGTGATTACCTGTCCATGTGGGCGTTGCCGTTTAGCGCTAAGGCGTCAGCCCAGGTTGCGTCCTTCAGTCTGCCCGTGGCGCCGCGCAAGTACTATGCGTCTGGCGGCGACCAGTTCTGTTATGGCCTGGATAAGCCGAGCATTCTCGTAGACGGCGTGCAAACCTGGCCCAGCCTGTAAAACTTTACTCGTCTTCCTTAGCGAAGATCAGGTGATTAATAAAGCGGCGCATAGCGCCGCTTTTCATTTCAGGCGCGCCTAAACAAGTGTCCGGGAAAGCGCACAACCGTCAGAAAATTTACAAGGTTAAATTTAAAGAACTGGTTTTTCTTGTCCGGTTCTACTGACATGTCAAAGCGACAAAATATTTTAATCCCTTCTTTTTATTTCTTTTTTTTCAATAGGATAAGCGACTTTCATTAAGTGCTTCCGTATGTCTGTTTTCTCAGACTCGCCCCTCCCACTGTCAGTAAATTTTACGGATTAGGTAATACGGACTACTTAATGACAGCCTGTCACATTGAAAAATAAGGTTAATTGGGTTTTGGCACAACGAATGCGTGAGAAAGCGGTGATGTACCCAGACCTACTTACCCCAATTAGAAGAAAAGGAGTTGGTTATGACCTCAAGAATAAAACACGCCCTTACAGCGCTGTCTTTGAGCGTAGCCGCAGTCAGCGCACATGCCGTTACTATCAACGACGGATATAACGGGGCCGGCCTCTCATACAACGCCGACGTTTTTGGCGATCCCAATGTCTACCAAGTCGACCGTATGGAAGTTACCTACGACAGCGACAACCTCTATGTATCCGTATTCACAAACTTTTTCGAAGGCGCGGACTCATACGGGCACAAGTATGGGGATCTCTTTATAAGCGTCGATGGCTGGAGTCCTTTCGGTAACGCAGCAGATCGCTACAAAGACGATGACATCACCAACGGTGAAAAGTGGGAATTCGCTCTGGACACCTCCACTGGCGATCTTTACAGCCTGTCCATGGTTGATTACATGGATCAACTAGTCAGCTCCGGCACCAGCAGCAGCGTTCGAAAAAACCAGGAAGTCGCAGTTAACACCAGCAAAGCCACTTTAGTGGCGGGTGAGACTTCAAGTGTAGATTTAAGCGGCGTCAGCACAACAGTTGGAACCATGGGCGTATTGTCATTCACGTTAACGCTGGCTGACCTCGGCATCACAGACCTGAGCTCTTCCACAGCACTGGGTCTACGTTGGGCGGCTACGTGCGCTAACGATGTTATTGAAGGCGGATTGAGCGTTCCAGAACCAGGCACACTGGCGATGTTGGGATTGGGGCTTGTCAGCTTAAGCCTATCCCGTCGTAAAAAAGCCTGATTTTTGCAAACTAGTACTATAAGTCGATAAGAACAGGGTGACAGGTGTAAGGCGCAGCGGAGAGTGTAGAGTTTTTTTACACTCTTGTTACACCCCTCCCGACTACAACCGAACAGGGACGTTTTACTTACTCCGTGACAAACTCCGACACCAGCGCCAGCGTGTCGCTCTCTCTGCCGATGAAAATCGTCGCCTTCCATAGCATACGTCCGGTAATGCACACGGGCAGGTATCCTTCCCCTTGATATGATCCGTCAGCCATCCGCGTTAGTTTGGTCTGGTTAAGCCCCATGTACATATCGGCGCCCTCAAAGTCGACACGGACCCGTTCCGCCTCTATGCCGTGTAGTTGGAGACGAATCGGAAATGCGCGCGCGGGATGAATCGGCTCATCGCCAAATGAAAAGCTTACATTGCCTGCATCGACCGGAAGGCTACACTGACCTCGTCCAGGCGTGCATTCAGTGACTTTCAAATACTGGATATTCTTGAATTGGTCGATATCGAGAGCGCCTGAGCTGGGAAGCCATTGCCGCACCAGACCTAACGACGCCAGAAACAACACCAGGGCGAGCAATACTGCTCCCCTCACCCAATAACGCTTGAACTGCAACGTCAAAACCTCATTCGCGCTGAAGATGGGAAGGATATGGCCGCGCAGTGTGCCTTTCCGATCAGAAATTGTCCAGCGACAATTTGACGCATAACTCCGCGTTAACGCTACATTTTCTCAGTGTGCGCCCTGTGTTAGGCTTGGGCCCTGATTGAATCCCCTAATTAATAATCGCCCTAGCCCCGTAACCGCACCTGATATCTCTCAATGATGATGAAAAAAAGCCTGATCCAAGCCCTTCTCGCCACCACCCTGATGACCTCGCCAGCGCTCGTCTATGCGCAGAATGAAAGCGCGCAGGCGGTTGAAACCAGTAACGCCTGGATTCGTTTTACGCCGGGAACCATACCCATGGCGGGCTACTTCACGCTCAACAATTCGTCCGCCGAGACTATCACCATAACCAGCGCCGAGAGCGCGGACTTCGGGCATGTCATGATGCATCAGACCGTCAACGACAGCGGTCAAATGAGTATGCAGCACATGGGGGAAGGCCTTGCAGTGACGGCGGGAAGCCACATCTCATTCGCCCCCGGCGGCATGCATCTGATGTTGATGCAGCGTCAGCGTCCGCTGAATCCCGGCGACCATGTCAACGTCACCCTGAATCTTGCCGATGGCGGCGCGGTTTCTGTGGAGTTTGAAGTCAAACCTATTTCCTACGAAGGCCCCTGACGCAACTCTGTTCTCCCGCCTTTCGCGCAAGCGTATGGGCGCATCCTTGTCTACACTGGAAAGGAATGCGAACAAGGGAGTTGGACATGCAGCGCCTCGCCATATGGGTTTTCGCCCTCGCTCTGCCCGGCTGTGCGGGACAGGGATACTCCAATGCACACGGCCCCCAAGTGGATGTAGCGGTGCATCCCGCCTGGTACGACGGCGAGCGCGTCTACTACATCACCACAGACGTCTCCGATCGGGATATGGCGGCGATGATGCAGGCCAATTATGCGCCCCGCTTGAAAGATGCGATTCCAGATTATCCCAAGCCGCCACAGGTTCGTACTGTGCTGGAAAGGGTCTACCGGGTTCGTAATTTCGACCAGCCCAGCATATTTCCCTCCGCGCCAGAGCCGCCAGGTTCGAAAAGCGTCAACATTCAATACAGTCCTTTGTGGCTGATGTATGAGGTAGTTTGGAAAGCCGGCGTCGCGCCTGTAGAGCTTAAATCCGAGGAACAGGTTTTCGTAGCGGAGAGCCAGGGAAAGCTGGAGATTCATCGCACCGACATCGTGGTGAACTGCCCTGTGGTGCATTACGAAAGCGAACGCATCGATCGCTATGAGTGGTGATTGCTATTCCAGCATGCCTGCCTGTGACTTCAACGCATCCATGTCCAGGATCTGGATTTCACCATAGGACGTGGCGATAAGCCCTTTCTGCTCCAGCTCTTTCAATATCTGGTTAACCGTCTGCCTGGACACCCCCAGCATCATGCCCAGTTGCTCCTGCTGTATATGTATCGCCCGTCGCGCCTGTCCGCTGAAGTCGCCATAACCCTCCGCCATCACCACCAATCTGCGCGCCAATCGCAGAGGCGCAGGCAGCAGAGTGGCGTCCTCCACCGCGCGAAACGCCAAGCGCAGTTTAAAACAAAGCAGCACACCGAAGTCCCGCCAGAAATGCGGCTTCGCCGCCAGTAGCGTTTCCAGACCTTTTTGCGGTAAGTGCAACAAGGTTGTGGGAGTTTCCGCCAAGGCGCTATGAGTGCGGTCAAGCCTGTCAAACAAGGCGATTTCTCCGAACCAGTTGGGGGGCTCCACAAACGCGAGAATCGCCTCCTTGCCATTTTCGTTAACGCCAGTGACCCTCAACGATCCTTTCACAACGGCGTAAATACCTGCAGGCTTATCACCGCGTCGAAACAGAAACTCCCCCGTTCGAAGCGCTTTAATTTGCGCCAGATTCAGCAGGTCTGTCTTTAAGTCTTCAGGAATAGCGCGAAACCAGGCTCCGCGGTTTAGCAGGTCGTAATACTCGTGGGTGGACAGCTTGTCAGGCATGGCGCAGCGCTTATTATTTTGGGTTGATGGCAATGAAATTTTGCGCGATTCAGGCTCAAATCTTACAAAACTTCGTTATCAATTGCGCGCTTATCGTTGGAAAGACTGCTGCAAAGGGCGGGTATTCAGGAAAGGAAAGGGAACAAGTGAAAAAGACCGCGCCGCAGGAGGGTCCGGGCGGCGCGGTGTGAAGGCTGGATTATTCTCCGCCGAACACGGAGGTCCAGTAATGCGGATAACTGGCCGAGGACGTGCTCACTTTCTTCGCGCCCATTTCGGTGTACTCCGCTCCCATGATATTGGAACAATGACCCGGGCTCTTCAGCCACCCAGCCATAACCTGCTGTGTAGACTCATAACCCGCGGCGATGTTCTCGCCTACGCGCCAGGAGTTATAGCCTTCCGCGCGAGTGCGATCGCCAACCTGCGAACCATCGGAACCGGTATGACTGAAGAAGTTGTTGTTTACCATATCTTCAGTGTGCTTGGTCGCCGCAGCTCCCAGCTTACAGTTCCATACCAATGGCTCTGCGGCCGGGAAGTAGGCTGAACCACAGTTACGGCCCTCGCTACGCGCCTGGTTATGCGCTTCCAGCAGGGCTTTTTGTGATTCGGTCAGCTCGCAATCGTCTGGATTAGTAGGATCTGTGGGATCAGTTGGGTCCGTCGGATCTGTAGGGTCGGTCGGGTCCGTTGGATCGGTTGGCTCACCTGGCTCGTTAGGATCATTAGGGTCATTTGGATCTGTCGGAAATCCAGGATCGTCCGGATCGATTGGATCAGTTGGGTCGGTCGGATCAGTTGGGTCCGTTGGATCAGTTGGGTCCGTTGGATCAGTTGGGTCCGTTGGATCAGTTGGGTCGGTTGGATCGGTTGGATCGGTTGGGTCGGTTGGATCGGTTGGATCGGTTGGATCGGTTGGATCGGTTGGATCGGTTGGATCTGTTGGATCTGTTGGATCTGTTGGATCTGTTGGATCTGTTGGATCTGTTGGGTCCGTTGGATCTGTTGGATCTGTCGGATCAGTTGGATCGGTCGGATCAGTTGGGTCCGTTGGATCGGTCGGATCAGTTGGATCTGTCGGATCAGTTGGGTCCGTTGGATCGGTCGAATCATCGTCATAAGAGGCGGTCAACGTCACGCCGCTATAGCGCAAATAACCGTGCAGCATGATGTGATACACGCCAGGTCTCACGACCAAGTCGTCACAGACCTCTTCATTGCCATTTTTGTAGGGACGGCAATCGTATTCGGTTAGCGTCGGATCTTCTTCCGCTCTGACGTACAGATCGACATCTCCGCGACCGCCTTCGATCTTGACGGAGAGATGCTCAGCGCCTTCAGGCACTTCGATAGTGTAATAAACCTTGCTGTCGGAAACGCCGTTCAAATCCTCAATCGGCTTACCGTTGCCCAGCACGTTATCGTCGTCGCCATCGCCGTCATCGGGACCGTCTGGATCATCCGGATCGCCGGGATCAGGCGTGTCGCCGCCGACATAAGAGGTTACCCAGTCCTTGAAGCTGGGCACAGCAGTGTATACGCCGTATTTTCCTGGTCTTGCGCAACCATCGCCCCAGCTTACGATACCCAGCTGACGGAACTCGCCGGCCTGGTTAACAAACAAAGGACCGCCGGAGTCGCCCTGACAGGAGTCTTTCCCGCCCTGCTCCAGCCCCGCGCAAAGGCTATAGTCATAAATCGCGTCGTCGCCGTAGGCCATACGACACTCATCGAGAGACACGACCGGCACATCCACTTTCTGCAGGATATCCGGGGAGCCACCATTTTCACGTAACGCGCCCCAGCCGATAACTGTCACGTCGCTGCCGGGCATAATGTCACTGGGGTCGCCCA
This sequence comes from Hahella sp. CR1, assembly GCF_029813005.1. Lineage (NCBI taxonomy): Bacteria > Pseudomonadati > Pseudomonadota > Gammaproteobacteria > Oceanospirillales > Hahellaceae > Hahella > Hahella sp. CR1. Next base: position 52,660 of record NZ_JAPELK010000006.1, on the reverse strand, counting down.
GAGTAATGCGGGTGTACTTCTCATCCACTTTTTCCGACAGCTTCAGCAAGGCGATGTCGTTCTCCAGAGTCTGTTCATTAAACTCTGGGTGATTGATCACTTCCACCACTTGGATTTTCTGTGCGTCGCGCATGTCGTTCTGGTCGTGCAGACCGATGACGGCTTTGAAGCTTTCGGCAGAAATGCCAGCGGTACAGTGCGCCGCAGTGAGCACATAATAATCATCTATTACCGACGCGCCGCACCACTGGCCGCCGTTGTATTGCAGATACACCATAAAGGGAAATTCGCCCTCGGCGGCGTCTTCACCGCCGACGATCTTGGGCGTCAAATTGCGATATACGCTTAGATCTTCCGGCGCGCTTGGGTTCGCGTAGCTCGCGCCGCTAAAGGTGAGGCCGGCAATCATCCCTGCCAGCAGGTTCTTTTGAAACGGTTTCATAGTTCTATCAGTTCATTGGCGATTGGTGTTAATAACATCAGGCAGCTTCTTCTAGATTATTCTGACAACTGCTACCTGCTTGATTCTGAACGCTAATTTCGGGACACAAAGACGCTCCCGCAACAGCAAACCAAATCGGCGCCCAGCCTGACCAAGCTAACACGCTCACAAAGTGGCCTACAATTCGGACAGATATGCTAGGAACCAGGGCCTACTCGCAGCGTTTGAGAGAATACCGCCAGGGCTAGAAACGACAGGGGGTTCAGCCAGGGTCGATACAAATGAGACTAGACTCTAATGCATCGAATAAGCGGCGAAATCCGCTAAGAAAAAGGGATATGCAACTATGTGATTGTGTCTCGGGTTTTCACCGATAGGTGTTTGATGAAAAAGAGAAAATTGCTCGTTACGAACAATTGCCAGGGGAATGTTTGTAAAGACGCCGCACTGATGGCGGCGTCTGGTATGGAAAGCGGATTATCCCTGTACGGAGTCCAAGCTGTTCAACACGGATTGCGGAGCTTTCCCCATCCGGGAGCGTTGCGGGAACTCGCCGACGGGAATGCGGGCGGCTTCCTGAGTGGTAGTGTAGTCAAACACGCCCACCGTGCCCTCCACGCTATTGGAAACGAAGCAGTAGGCGCCATCAGAGCTGGTCGTCGCCCAATACGGAAGATCATAGCCATCCATAATGCGATCAGTGGCGAGGGTTTCCGTGGAAATGATCGCAACATAGTTATCGATGGTTCCCGCCAGACAGAGTTTCTTGCCATCGCCGGACAGCGCCAGACCATGATGCGCCGAGTTCTTCGGGAAATCGTCATAATTGGGATAGTTGGCTTTGCCGAATTCGCTGGCGGGCAATTCCACCGTATGAGTAATAGCACCCTGCTCCAGATCCACTTTCACAAATCCACGCAGATAGGAAAGCTGGGCGTACAAGGTTTTCTCATCCGGCGTAAACACATTGGGACGCACTCCCTGGGGAAACTTGATGGTGCGCAACAACTGCAGGGATTCCGCATCGACAATGCGTAATGAGCGCTCGCCTTTCATAAAGTTCAAGGCGTGAGGCAGCAATACGTTGCCGATACTGGTGTTGTAGATGCGCTTGCCGTCCGGGGAGAAATCGTTTTGATGAGGAAAGTCTCCCGTAGCGAATTCGCCTGTGCGTCTGCCGGTGACGGCGTCTATCAGAAAGGCTTTCTTGGATGTGGAATCGGAAACCACCAGCGTCCCGCCATCGGGAGAAAGCGCCGCATGATCCGCATGAAATCCCGGCACGGGATGCCGCCACAGCATGCGATGTCCCGGCGCGGTAAGATCAAATGCGGCCACGTCTCCCAGATAGCCCCGGGAGACATACAACACCGTCCCGTCCGGCGACAGAAAAACGTCGTCAACATTGCGTTCGCCGCCGTTTTCATTAATAAACGCATCGTACAGCAGCTTCAGAATGCCCATCTCGCTGATGCGTTCCTCTTTATCTTCCGTCACATTCACTGACCCCAGATTGAGAAAGGTGTATGGATCGATAAAGCTGACAGTCCCGCTTTGCGCATTCCCCACCAACAGCACATCCCGCATTTCCGGAGCGGCCGCTGGCGCCTCCGCACTCGCTACGCCAGAAACGCCCAACGCCAGCGCGAGGGCCGTCACGCTTAACACCAGTTTCTTGAATCGCCGCTTCAGGCCAAAACCGCGGATATTCCCCTTGGCGCTTACCGCCCTCATCAGACCCGTTTTATTCTTGCGCATCGTTTCAGCTCCTTGATCTTGTATGCTTTATTAGGTCTTTTCTGGTACGGCTCACTTCTCCAGCAATGATTTAAAAGAGCTCTTTCCCTGTCAGCGAAAACAACCACCGCCTGATATGAACAGGGTTCAAATAAGCTCAACCCGACTAACACTAACTGCACTCAACAGAGCGATACTGTCGCCTTTCCGACTTTTCTGTAGAGGGATAAGGTTCAGAAGCAATTGGAGCCCGATTGGTGATAACCCTCCGTCAACTCCGTAGAGGATGACTATTTGGGTAATCTGGTGTTTGACTATTAACTCTTGTTAATTCATATTATTTCCGGGATTTCAATCAACAGTGTCATCATGTATGCGAAGGGAAACGCTATGCTAACACGTCGAAAAATTACTCCACGTCTTGTTTCATCATTCATCCGCGTCAGTAGTAGTCCGTGACAGTGCATCTCGGCCATATTCGAACCCGACAATAGTATTCCAAATATCAAAGAGCACACAAAGCAACATCTACAAAACGATCAGCCGCATTAACGCTTTCTCTAAATAACCAAGATCATTACTCATAGAAAAAGTTTCTTATTTAGAGTTGTACAGAAGACGGAGATCTAATGAAGCTATCGTGCTCCTGGAAAATACGCCTGTAGACTGATCTAAGGAGGCGCCTCAATATAGATTGGACTGAATGGACAAAGGCATAACGCCGAAACCTTTGATTAACTTTATTCAGCTAATTATTTAAAAACATGAAAAATATAAAAATTTTAATAGCCGATGATCATCAAGTATTTCGGCAGGGGCTAATTTCTCTTATTAGTAATAACTCAGAAATAGAGATAGCGCATGATTGTGATAACGGCACAGAGGCATTGACCTTTATTGAGAACCTTAAACCAGACATTGCCATATTGGATATTTCCATGCCTGGGATGAATGGCCTTGAAGTTATGTCACATGTTTTGGCGGTAGGACTCAACACCCGAATTATTTTTCTCACTATGCATAAAGAAATCAAGATCATCGATCACGCGATGGTTCAAGGAGCATCAGGCTATTTACTTAAAGACGAAGCGTTTGAGCATCTTCTAAGTGCTATCGGTCTGGTTTCGCAGGGCAAAATATACCTTTCTATAGAGCTGAATAGCGAACTGGCCACTTATCGATTAAACCGGTCCCATGAAGGCTTAACCACAAGAGAAACGGAGATAATTCACTATATTTCCAATGGACTTTCTAATAAAGAAATTGCCAAAGAGCTACATATTTCACCAAGAACAGTCGACACACACAGGACTCGTCTCATGAGAAAACTTGGGCTACATCGAGCTACTGATTTAGTGCGATATGCTATCAAAGAAGGATTAGATATATAGAGTACCAAAAAGAAGCAGCCTGATTTAGGCTGCTCTTTTTAAGGATTCTATTCGGACTCTGGCTCTAACTCCATGCCATTTACACTTCCAAGCCTAGATATATAAAAACAACCAGTGATACTACCCGCATCGTTTCCAGTATTTTGCATAACCCCAGTGAAATTATTTACACCTGTATTTTTAGCTGCATAGACCGTATTGTATGTATTATTACTCTTATATTGAAAAATAAGCACATGATCAAGTTTAACTTTCTTCTCCAAATACCGGCCTGATCCACCCCCTGAAGTTGTGAACACGCCTTTACTTTCAGAGGCGTCGCTGGATTCTTCCGTAAACGTTAAAACTGACGCCTTATTAGTGCCATCGCACCCGTAATCATAAGCCAAGGTCCATTTTCCAGACATGTCCGCCATCGCGGATGAAGACAAAAAAGTCATAGCAATCATTGCAAATAATTTTTTCATAAGAAACTACTCCTTTAGCAGTTAAAGTGGCGATCTAACATTTAATTCACTCCCTTTAAGCTACAAGTGCTTTTTGAATTAAATGGCGCGACTTGAACTTTACCCTGTGAGTCAGACCTTGTATTTCGAGTGAATACTGTATTTAGTGTAAGGAAGACGCTCTAAGTATTAATCAGATACGTAGCTTCTTCGGAGTAACTATCACTTTATTTGACCGCTTTTAAAGGCCCGCTGAGATAACGAATTGAGCCTGGTTTATAGAAGGCTGACATTTACGACTGGCGGATCACAATAATCGATAAATCATCCGCCAATGCCCCACTTTTATTACGCGCCAAATCAGCGAACTGCGACGCCGTCGCGTTACTGGCGAAGTTCGCCAACTGTTTGATTTGCGCCAGCGAGGCGTAATTGAAAAAACCGTCGCTACCGACGACTAATACTCCCTGGAGAATCATCGGACCAAAGCCGATAGGAACCGCTTCGCCACTTCCTAGTAAAGGCTTGCGATGTTGCAGTTGCGTCAATTCATACATAAAGTCCGGGTGGAACAGCCAACATTGAGAGTCGCCGACACTGGCGCCAATCACTTCGCCGTTGGTGACTTTACCAATCACCGCCGTCGTCTCACCTAAGAGGGACATAGCCGCGATTTCCTGATCCCAACGCCGTAAATGACGCTCAAATTCATCTGGCGAATTCAATTCTTCTTCAAGCAGCCGAGTGAATGCGTTAGCCACATAGTCTGAAGCTTCTTTACCTCCAGCCAGGCCACCTGCCCCATCAGCGATGCAGAACCAGATGCAACCGTCTTTTTCGTGTACAAACAGCGTATCCTCGCCGTGTGAGGAATGGGCTTCAAGGTAGTGGGACAAGTCGCAGGGCGAGAATACATCCATGATGTCGTTATACTCGGGAATATGGTTGAATTTTATCGTTTTTTCACAGTGATAGTATAATCGCCGCCTAACAGGCGTTTCTCTTAAAGCTTGGCAATATCACGAGAAGCACAGCCCGCTCCTTCACCTTTTTTGCCGGCGACTGTTTGACTGCCTGACTGGAAATGAACAGCCGTCATTCCACTAACTTATATGGACTAACTTATGAAACTGGATATTCAGGAATACGCCAATAAAAGCGTACTTTGCTGGCTGGCTACATCAAGTCGTGAAGGAGAACCCAATGTCTCGCCGAAAGAGATTTTCCTCGCCCTGAATCCCACGACATTATTAATCGCCAACATCGCCTCTCCCATCAGTGAACGCAATATCCGCGCTAATCCCAGAGTTTGCGTCAGCTATATCGATGTCTTTGAGCAAAGAGGCTGCAAAATAAAAGGCGATGCGCGGGTAATCGAGCCTGCTGCTCCAGAATGGAATGACTATCTGAACCAACTTAAAACCTTGTCGGGAGAGAACTTCCCCATCAAGAATATCTTTGAGATCAGCATATCCAAGTCCACCAACATTCTCGCCCCAAGCTACCTGCTTTTTCCTGAGATAAAAGTTGAACAGCAGGTTGAAAGCGCGATGAAGACTTATGGCGTTGAGGTGAAGACGGGGTGAGTATCGGCTATCGCCAGAGAGCTTAACGGAGCGTTAGGCTCTATCACTCACAATTTCCCACTCCTTTTCAAAGCCCTGGAGGGTCAAATAACCACTGATGATCGTCATCAGCCTTTCCACCCAAAATGGAACGTTAGCATCGTAGAGTTTTCCACTCTCACCATCAGCAATGGACTGGTCCAGCATCCACCAGAAGAACTCCGCCAGTTCAGTTGCCTGCTCCGGCGTCGCCACCGATGCGGCGTTTTGTGAAAGGCCAACGATAAAGGGGTCGCCGTATCGCTGAGCATAATGCGCCATGACTTCCTGAGCTGGTTCATCCCGACCACTGAAATCTATCATTTCTCACCACTCAAAACCTGTAACGCTTTCGGCGACTCAATAGAGAAACGATCTTTTGCAATAAAGCCTCTGGAGCCGCAGTAATAAGTCCGGCAGGCGCCGTCGACATCCTCGAACACCAAGGACTCATCTTCCAGATAAATGCGGAACACACATTGGCCCACATCCAGGTCACGATATTCGTACACGCCGCTTTTCGCCTGCAATGCTTCGCCTTCAACGTTACAACTGTGACCATTCGCATGATTGGATTCATAAGCGAATTGCAGCACTCCGCCGTTATCGCTACTGACTTCCAGATAGTCGGGAACCTGCGGCGCATCTACCTCGCCCACCCGTTGGCGCTCATATCTGGCGCGGAATAAACCCGGCATGCCGCCTAACTTGCCCAGCAGCTCAATGCGTCGCTCATAGGCGTTGCGCAGGCAGTCTGCGTCTACACACAGGTTGCGCGCCTCTTTCAACCACAATGTCTGGCTGAATTTTATCTCTTTACCGAACTGAGACTCTCTGGCCTGCTTGTATGCAGCAGCCAGCTGTTCATCCAGGTTAGACAGGTTTTCGTCTTCGCATATCAGCGTTTCAACGCTGGACGACGCTTGAGCGCAATCAAAACCGGCCGCGGCGCCTATCGCGCCGTTAAAAAGCAGGAATGCCGCGCTGACGGAGACAAGCCCGTATCTGCGCAGCCTAGAAATCAATTTCATGTAAGCTGAATTTACCTTTATCCAAATCTTCAAAAAACCGCATCAATCCATATTTCACGGTATAGAAGCCAACCTCATCCCAAGGCAGATCATCTTTATTAAACAATTGCGTCTCGGAGGTCTCAGGACCATGAGGGCCGGTATCCTTCAACTCCGCCAGATACAGCATATACACCTGATTGGCGTGCGGTAGATTGGCCACCAGAAACAGATCCTGCATCGCCACGATAGCGCCGGATTCCTCCATGGTCTCCCGCTTTGCCGCGTCCCGAGTGCTTTCACCATTCTCCATAAATCCCGCCGGCACGGTCCACATCCCTAACCGCGGCTCAATGGCCCGCTTGCATAACAGCACTTTGTCGCCCTGATACACCAGACAGCCCGTCACGACTTTGGGATTTTGATAATGAACATATCCGCACTGATCGCAGATATGACGGGAATGACTATCGCCGGCGGGTGTGGCCAGACTGACCGATCCTCCACATTGACTGCAGTACTTAATATCCACTGAACTACACCTCTTGAAATGACTATTAAGTCACTTGAGACTGATCAATCCGCACCCAAAAATCAATCATCAGAACAACGTCGTCTCCGATTTACCCTGGCGGACGGCATTGTAGCGAGTGGAGGTCCGGCAAGCCCGTAGTTTAAATATATGAGTTTTGGTGATTTGATTACGTAGTTTGATTGCTTAATGGGTCGCGTCATTTGAGGCGAGTCACCGCAGTAGATTCATGCGACGTCTGCACGCTCGGCGTCAACGAACTTAGGTAACGTTCCCTCTCATACGCAACCAATAGAGCCCATAAACGCCATAGACACATGCGACGCCTATCAGAGGCGCAAGAAGTACTTTCGGATTTGAAAAATCAGTTTGGACCCATTTAGTGACGATGGGGATTGCGAGCACGGCAAATACGGAAATGCCTAATATGTGCACAGACACTGGCGGCCGGGAGTTTTTAAAATACTTCATTCTGCGCAGTAAACTACCGGCGCTAATGGCGAATATTCCCCAAAATACGAATATCAGCCCTAAATAAAACGCTTCTCTGGTGCTGTTAAGTCCAAAAACCGCCCCCGCTAATCCCAATACACTTATGACAACAAAAAATACCGCTAAATACATGTGCTACCGACCCACTTTCCCTTATCACTGTCTTCAAATTCAGCCGTAGCGTTTCCAGTTCAATACATCACCGCGCCAAGCTGCTATGGGGGCGGCATTGTAGCGATTAGCGGCTTCATAATCCCGCTGTTTATAAGAATTCCTGGGACCTAAATACGGTCGTCGATTTCTCGCCATTGTTGGTAGATATCGTCCGGCCACAGGCTTTGGAAATAGGCGACCAACGCCAGCTTCTGCTCCTGATTGAACTTGTCGCCAAAGGCCGGCATTACGCCTCCTACCGGCGCGCCACCGTTTTCGATCGTCGCTAACAGCGTTTCCATGGGATGGTGCCACGCATGCGCTGTTCCGTTCAGCGGTGGGGGCGGATAATGTCCATTGGCGTCCGGCTTCTTCCAATTCTCCGCCAGCCCTTGGGCGCGACGCCCATGACACATGCCGCAATTCGCTTCAAATAAGGTTTTTCCTGTTTCAGCCTGAGCTTTTGTGTACCAACGGCCGGTGTCTGTTTGGGGTTGCGTGCAAGCGGTTAGTAACAACAAGGCTAATAGGCTGATGACTTTTATTGCTTTTTTCACACTTTTCCCCATCGCGCCATTGATATAGCCCCGTGCTCATTTTTAATAAACGGCCAACTCACAACCTCATCTCTTCGCATAAACCTGCAAGGCGGAGAGGTAAACTATCTTGTCGAAGTAGAAAGGACCGGTTCTATTCATCCAGTCATTCTGACTGAAGCCTTGCTTCCAGTTTGATTCCCACCCAATGTCGCTCCATTTTATCCGGTCACCCAGATCTTCTACCTTTACCGTTACTGCGCCGCAACCCAAGTCCGCACAACAACCGCACAAATAGAGGGGAACGCGTCCTGACGCCAGACATGAAGGCATTCTCAGTAGTAGCTGCTTCGCATAATCACGGTCAACTTCAATAGCGCTGAAGTCGTCATTTATCCCTAGATGTTTCGCCAATCTGATATTGCCGATCTTGTAGTCAGCAAAGGATCTGACCTTGTCTCTAGAACCTGGGGCGCTATATATTTCCAGTGTGTGCATGATATGTATGACGTTACAGTTTGCTCAAAAACAGGTGCTTTCAGCTTATCATTTTTCGCCGCACGAGACTCGACTACCAAGCGTTAAGCCACGCATCCCTGCGCAGCTTCTGGCGATGTTATCGCGACAGGGATTATTTCACCGTCATGTCGCCGTGCATGCCTGCTTCATAGTGGCCGGGTAAGTTGCAGGCCATTTCGAAGGTTCCGGCGCTGGCGAAGGTCCAGACGATTTCGCGGCTTTCGCCGGGTTCCAGGGAGACGGAGGCGCCATCGTCGTGTTTCATGTCCGGCATGGCGCGCATCATTTCGCCGTGGGCGCGGTGTTCTTCTTCCGTACCCAACGAGAATTCATGACGCACTTGGCCGGCGTTGGTAATCACCAGTTTCACAGTTTCTCCCGCTTTGACTTCGATCGCCCCCGGCTCGAATTTCATGGCGTCAGTGGCCTTTATTTCAATGGTGCGGCTTACTTTGGCGGCGTCGCCAGGAGCGCCAGCCGGGGACGCTTTCGACTCGTGATGGTGGGAATGGTCGTGGCCGCCGGAAGCAGCGACTGTCACACTGGCGCTCATCAACAGCGCGCCGATCATCCAGTTTTTTAATAACATCTTTTTCTCTTCTTGCTTCGTTTTACTTAAGGATTTGTTCACTGTATTACTCGATCCAGTCGTCCCTGCGGACATGACATCAGAGATGTTAAGACTCATGCCGATCTTCCCGTTGGAAGCCCCGTTCGCTTCCAAAGAAAATACAACGCGGGTATCACCAGTAGCGCTAACGCTAATGTGCTCAGCATGCCGCCTATCATGGGGCCTGCGATGCGCTGCATGACTTCGGAACCGGTTCCCTCACCCAGCATGATGGGAATCAGCCCCACCACGATCGCCGCAACGGTCATCATAATCGGCCTGACGCGCATCCCCGCTCCCTGCATTACTGCGTTCAGCAGGTCTTCACGATTCAACGCCCGCCCCTCTTCAATCGCCTTCTCCCGCATCGCCGCAAAAGACTGATTCAGGTACACCAGCATCAACACGCCAATCTCCACCGCCACCCCCGCCAGGGCGATAAAGCCCACGCCAACGGCCACGGACAGGTTGTAATTGAGCAGGTACAACAGCCAAACGCCGCCCACCAGCGCAAACGGCAGCGTGCCCATAATGATCAAAACCTCAATGAAGTTGCGGAAGTTCATGTACAGCAGCACCACGATGATCATCAAGGTCAGCGGCGCCACCAAGGTCAGTTTTTCTTTGGCCCGCAGCATGTACTCATACTGGCCTGACCAGGCGATGGAATAGCCCGGAGGGACTTCCACCTGCTCCGCGACGACTTTCTGCGCCTCCGCCACATAGGAGCCCAGGTCGCGACCTTCAATGTCCACCAGAGTCCATCCGTTCAGGCGGGCGTTTTCGCTCTTGATCGCCGGAGGGCCGTCATCGATGTAGATGTCCGCCACGTCCGCAAGGGCAATGCGCTGTCCTGAGGCGGTGACGACCGGCAGCAGCTTCAACTGCTCCACGGAATCCCGGTAGGCTTGCGGATAGCGAATATTTACGGGAAAACGCTCCAGCCCTTCCACCGTTTCCGTCACATTCATGCCACCTACCGCCGCGCTGGTGACATCCTGAATGTCCGCTACCGACAAGCCATAGCGCGCGGCGTCGGCACGGCGGATATCCACTTTGACGTAGCGCCCGCCCGCCACTCTTTCTGAGTACACCGAGGCCGTTCCCGCCACTTTCGGCAACACCTGCTCCAGGCGCTTGCCGATCTTCTCTATTTCCTTCAGGTCCGGGCCGGAGACTTTCACGCCCACCGGAGTTTTGATGCCCGTGGACAGCATATCGATACGCGTCTTGATCGGCATAACCCAGGCGTTGGTGAGGCCGGGCAACTTCACCAGTCTATCCATCTCTTTACGCAGGCTTTCCGGCGTCATGCCGGCGCGCCATTCCTCACGGGGTTTCAGTTGAATAAAGGTCTCGATCATGGTGAGCGGCGCAGGGTCCGTCGCGGTGTCCGCCCGACCGATCTTGCCGAACACGGAAACCACTTCCGGCACAGTGCGAATCAGCTTGTCCGTGCGCTGCAGCACTTCCCTCGCCTCTTCGATGGACACGCCGGCGTAGGTGGTGGGCATGTACATCAGATCGCCTTCATCCAGCGGCGGCATGAACTCTGCGCCCAGCTTGTTCACTGGCCACAGCCCCACCGCCAGGATCACGATACTGAACAAAATCACCAGCAACGGATGCTTCAGAACGCCTTTGATGACGGGACGATACATCGCCGTCAGCAGACGATTCAGGGGGTTTTTATGCTCAGGCGTCACCTTGCCACGGATAAAATACCCCATCAGCACAGGAACCAGAGTGATCGCCAGTCCGGCCGCCGCCGCCATGGCGTAGGTTTTGGTGAACGCCAGAGGGGCGAACAACTTGCCTTCCTGCGCCTCCAACGTGAATACCGGCAGAAAGCTCATGGTGATGATCAACAGGGAAAAGAACAGCGGCGGCCCCACTTCCGATGCCGCGTCCGCGATGACTCGCCAGCGGTTTTCAGCGGTCAGCGGCGTGCGCTCCATGTGTTTGTGCACGTTCTCCACCATGACAATAGCGCCGTCCACCATAGCGCCAATGGCGATGGCGATGCCGCCCAGGGACATGATATTGGCGTTGATGCCCTGATGCTGCATGACGATAAAGGCCACCAGTATCCCGATAGGCAGACTGACGATGATCACCAGTGACGAGCGCAGGTGGAACAAGAACACCGCACAGATCAGCGTCACCACGATAAACTCTTCCAGCAGTTTCTCGTACAGGTTGTGCACCGCTCTTTCGATCAGGTGGGAACGATCGTAGGTGGGAATGACTTCCACGCCCTCAGGCAGGCCCTTCTTGAGCTCTTCCAGCCGTTCTTTCACTCCTTCTATGGTCTTTTGCGCGTTCTCGCCGAAACGCATGACAATTACGCCGCCGACCACTTCGCCTTCGCCGTCCAGTTCAGCAATACCGCGACGCATCTGCGGGCCGATGACAATATCCGCCACGTCTTCCAGCAGTAACGGCGTGCCATTGACATTCAGGCCCAGGGGAATCTTTTTCAACTCGTCGATACCCTGGATATAGCCGGTTACCCGCACCATATATTCCGCTTCCGCCATCTCAATGACCGAGGCGCCGCTCTCCCGGTTGCCCTTCTGAATCGCCGCCTTGATGTGCGCCAGAGGCACGCCGTAGGCGCGCAGACGATTCGGATCCACCTGCACCTGATACTGTTTGACCATGCCGCCCACAGTCGCCACTTCCGACACGCCAGGCACTGTTTGCAGCTCGAATTTCAGGAACCAGTCCTGAATCGCGCGTAATTGCCCAAGGTCGTGGCCACCGCTGCGATCCGCCAGCGCATAGGCATATACCCAACCCACCCCAGTGGCGTCCGGCCCCAGTTGGGGTTTGGCGGCGGCGGGCAGTTGTCCGGACACCTGACTCAGATACTCCAGCACACGCGAACGCGCCCAGTACAAATCAGTTCCGTCTCCAAATATCACGTAGACGTAGGAGTCCCCGAAAAACGAAAAGCCCCTCACCGTCTGCGCTCCCGGCACCGACAGCATGGCGGTGGTCAGCGGATAGGTCACTTGATCCTGCACGACCTGCGGCGCCTGCCCCGGGTAGGAAGTCTTGATGATGACCTGCACGTCAGACAGATCGGGGATGGCGTCGATGGGGGTATTGCGCAGAGAATGCCATCCCCAGCCCACCAGAATAAAGGTCGCCAGCATCACGAAAAATCGGTTGGCGACCGACCAGCGTATGACGGCGGCGATCATTGCGCGCCCTCCGCCGGCATGGCGCCATCATGGTCCATGTCGTGGTCCATCTGCATGTCTGCTTCCATTTCCGCTTGCATCTCAGCGTCCTTGGCTGCGTCTTTTGTATTCATAGTCTGAGCGGCTGGAGCGGCGGCGATGATATCCAGCGCAGTCACCTGGAAATCCGAAGGACTGTTGCGGGTGATTTCAAAACGCACGCGCTGACCGGGTTCAACTCCATCCAGCGGCAATCCTGCGACCGTCGTGAAATCCATGTCCATAGAAGGCCAGCTCCAGGCCTTCACCGGGTCGTGGGAGATATTCAGCATGCCGTGGCCCGCCATCACGCTGTTGATGGTTCCTGTCGCCCACACCGTACTTGGCGCTGTATCTTGTTGCGTGCTTTGGCTGGAGGATTCCAGCGCCGCCAACGCGACGTCGACCTTGGACTCCGAGTCGATCAGGAACTGTCCCGAGATCACCACTTGATCTCCCGCCTTCAGTCCTTCCAGCACTTGCACGCGATCGTCCGCTTCCACCCCCAGTTTCACGAACGCGGGACGGTAACGGCCGTCGCCTGCCGCCAACACCACACGATCATGACTGCCGGTGCGTATGACCGCTTCCCGTGGCACGGACAAGGCTTGCTCATCAATCTTCGCGCGCAGGGTGAGATTGGCGAACATATTCGGTTTCAGGGTCAGATCCGGGTTTGCAAACCGCACTCGCACCCGTAGAGTGCGTGTTTTGGCGTCCAGCACCGGATACAGGTAGTCCACTTTGCCTTCCCAGTCGCGCCCTGGCGCCGCCGCGACCTGCATCGTCACCGGCTGCCCCGCTTTCACCCAACCAGCCTGGCGCTCGAATACTTCAGCAATCACCCACACCTGCCCCAGACCGCCGATAGACATCACCTCCGTGGCGGGTTTGATAAACATGCCTTCCCGCACCATCAGGCTATCCACCACGCCACTCTGTTCCGCATAGACACTGATGCGCTGATCTACGCTACGTCGTTTTTCCAGACGGCTGACCTGAGCGGCATTGAGCCCAAGCGCCAGCAAGCGTTCGCTGGAGGCTTTCAGCAAAAGACGATTATTGCTGCGTAGCGCCGCCAGATATTCCTCCTGCGCATTCACCAGAGCGGGAGAATAGATTTCATAAAGCTTCTGGCCTTTGCTGACCGGGTCGCCGCTGGATTTCACATTGAGCGCTTCAATCCAGCCTTCCACGCGGCTGTGCACATGGGTCAGACGGTCTTCGTCAAACGCCACATAACCCACGGTATGAATCGGTAACGTTAGTTGCCCCTGCTCCACCTTGGCGACGCGCACGCCCAGATTGTGCTCCATGGTGGGGTTGATGGTGACGCCGCCATCGTCATTCTTGCCCTGGGCGTCTTCTTCATAGACCGGCACTAGATCCATACCCATGGGGGACTTGCCGGGTTTATCGCGGCGGTAATTGGGGTCCATGGGGGCTACCCAGTACAACGGCTGCTTCTCCCCGCCTGACTCGGCGGCGGCCATATCCCCCATCGCCCCAATGTCTCCCATCAGCGCAGTCAGCGCCGGATGCCGGCTGACGAACAGGCCAGCGACAAAGGCGACGACGATAAAAATTAAACTGATCACTAAACGCATGGGTCACTCCTTGAAAGACAGGCTATCGATGGGGGATTCCGCGGCGAAGAAGTAATCGAGTCTCGCCAGCGCCGCGCGGCCGTCGATATCAATGCGTAGATGCTCCAGCCTGAGCCTCTGTACGGTCAGGTAGGCGCGCATCACTTCCGCAAAATCCGCCGTATCCGACTGATAGGAAGATAACGCCGATTCAGCCTGGCTTAGCGCCTGAGGCGTGATCTGCTCCTTGTACAACCGACCGCGTTCCTGAGCCTGCCGCCAGCGGCTGAAGGCCACTTGCGCCTCCGCATCCAACATGCGCAGCATTTCCAGACGTCGACTGCGACTCGCTTCCTGATTGCGGGCGGCGGCTGCGACGCGGCGGTCCTGTCGCTGTCCAGTGAATAAGGGAAGTTGCACGCTTACCGCAGCGGAGAAAAAGTCTGCGCGCGCGGAGCCGTCCATGTTCTCGCCGTCGCGCCAGGCATAGCCGACGTCCACGCCCCAGGACGGCTTGTGGGACTGCTCGGCCAGCGCCGCATTGGTGGCGGACATATCCACTTCCGCATCCAGGGCTTTTACCGCGGGGTGCGCCAGCAAAACGTTTTCCAACGCGCCAACGTGAGGCGCATTTAACTCCGGCAACGCCGTGTTCAACTCTCGGCTCATCACTTCCGGGCCAACCCAGCGAGCCAGCCGCGCCCGCGCTTCGTCTTCTTTCTGGCGAGCGTTGATCAAACGGTCGTTGAGCTGACTCAATTCCAGGTCAGCGCGCAATACGTCCTGCTGTTTGCTGCGGCCGACGCTATACAGCGATTGCGTGACTTCCTGCAGTTGCTGAAACAGTCCTTCATCCTGGCGATAAACTTCCTGGGCCTGCTTCCAATACAATGACTCCAACCAGGCCAGACGCACTTCGCGGCGCACTTGATGGGCGCGGTCCTGGGCCATCCAGCGTTGCGCGACGGCATTCTGCTCACCGCGACGGCGGGACAGGGCCAAGGTGTCCCCCGCCGGGAATTTCTGTCCCAGCCCGACGCGGAACTGCGTCATGGGTTCCTGGTCTGTGGCGAAGGTGTCGGTAGGCAGGTTCAAGGCGCCCAGAGACAGGCTTGGGTCCGGCAATTGTCCATCCGCCACCGCCATGTCTTCACTGGCCAGGGATAACTGTTGCAGACGCGCGATATCCGCGTCTCTTTGCACCGCCAGGGTTTCCGCCTGCGACAGAGTCAGGCTCTGCGCGGACGCGGCGATGCTCCAACCCAACAGCAGGCTGGATAGAAACAGATTTTGCAACGGCTTCATGGGAAGCTCCAATCTCAATGATCATGCCGTGCGACGCAGCGACAGCCGGTCGCAGTTCCAGAGCCGGCGCGCGCGTATGCGCGGAACGATGCCGACTACGAGCTCAATTGAGTATGGGTGCTATTTAAGATAGGTACAGTGGATGTCCTGCAGGGAGGGAGGCTTGGTGTCGAGCTTGTGTTCGCGGTAGCGTGCGCGACACACCCGCGCCACGCGTGCGATCAATACCAGCCAGAAAATGAAAATGGCCGACGCCAGAATCAACTTCAATATTTGTGAAGGCTGTGCGCCGGTAGTGGAGTCATGCTCATCGCAGCAGTCCATGGATGACGCCCCATCGGAGGCCTGAGCCATCTGCTGGCCGGCGATGTCTTTGCCGGTCATGTCTTTTCCAGATAACGGCATAGCGCCGCCATGATGCTCATGCCCGCTTTGCAGCTGCGGTGCACCCTGAGACGTTCCGGCCACCGGCGTCGACGCGCCAGCGCAGGCGACAAAGCTAGCGCAAAGCAGCCACAGGGCCAGCAATGGCTTTATCAACCAGCGATATTGTTGCGGGAAACGGCTCAGCATGGGGTAAGAATGGATCTCTTTCTACTTTCTACTTTCTACTTTCTACTAACACTTACTAGCTTCATTCTGAGAGTCACAGGGACAAACTGGGGCTAATGTTACTCTTTATATGCGCTCTTATGTCAACTTAAAAACTTGATATATGGAGCAAAATTAATAGTGATGTCATCAAGCTGAACCCAGTTCTCAATTTCCGACAGGGATATGATGTGCAGGAAGAGATAATAAGCGGGCTCGGCTGAGGCCGGGAGCGAAAAGGAGACGCAACGGGGAAGATAAAAAAAGACAATGGCGAACCAAAAAGTGACCGCGGAGAAACAGCGTCCGCGGTCAGACGGCATGGAGCCGTCGCTGGGGTCAGGTTACTTCAAAGGAGTATAGGTCACTTTCAGGTTGTAGTTGGAGGTGGCGCTGCTGTATCCGCGCACCATCACATAGGCCTCCTCTTTTCCTGCCGGAACCTTGAGATCGCAGGTTTCGTCAGAGCCGCCTTTGTAAGGACGACAGTCGTAGTTGCGAGTGGTCGGCGCTGCGCCGAAACGCACATACAGGTCAGCGTCGTTAGTACCGCTCATCGCCGCGCTGAAGTCCGTGCCCGGCTCCACTTTGAACGGCCCATGATTATCCGCCTGGCTACGGCCGACGCTGCCGCTGAACTCTTCAGTCACTGGATCTTCAGGATCTGGATCAGGGTCAGGTCCGGGGTCATCGCTGAAGTTACCCTTCGCCAGTTCCGCCACATAAGCCGCCGCCAGTTTGCCGAAGCCCACCGCGTGGTTGGCGTTACCGCCGCTCTTGTCCAGGGTGTCCTGAGCGGAGTGAATGTGAGGGTTGGAGCCGTTGAAAGTGGACTCAAACGGGAACGACGCCGCGTAGCCCTGGTTGGTCCAGGAGGCGTGGTCGGAACAACCGTAGCCGCACTCGCTGTATCCCACGGTGACGGTCGGCTGATAGGTGGTGACCAGATCCGCCAGGAAGTCGTTCTGACCGGAGTTGGTGTAGTCCTGCATGATATAAATATCGCCGCTGGAGCCTTTGTAGTTGGTCATGTCCAACTGCAACACGCCCACCACGTTCTTGCCCTGGCTGCTGTAGGACTGAGCGATCGCCTGGGAGCCGCGCAGACCCACTTCCTCCGCCGCGTAGGCCATGAACGACACCGTGCGGTCCGGCTTATAACCCGCTTCCATCGCCGCCTTGATGACGGAAGTCAGCGTCGCAATGCCGGAGGCGTCGTCGTCCGCGCCAGGAGCGCGAGTGCCCTCGCCAGTGCCGAAGCCTGCAGTAGAGTCTTGATGCCCGCCGAGCACCACGATTTCATTGGGTTTGGTTTTGCCCTGAATCGTCAGGATAACGGACGGCTGACGCCAGCTATGATTGAAAAACTCCACTGTGACATCGCTGCGCGAACCAGCCAGCGTCTGCCACTTGTCTTTGATCCACTGAGCGCCCTGCAGGCCGGTCTGGGTGGTGTAATAACGATTGGTGAAGTTGGCCAGGCTCTCGATGGTGGAGCGGATATCAGATTCCTTCACCCTGCCCTGCATGGCTGCGACCACTTCCGCGTTATCAATGCTGTAGTCTACTATCCGTGGCGCGATGGCGGGCGCCATTAACGAATCATACAACGCCGCGCTCTGCGCGGACTCCTGAGAAGCATGCGCGATGAAACCGCCACAACGATTCAGCTCGTGGTGCATCATCTGTGAAATTTCAGGAATCCGATCTTCGCTCACTAGAAACGCGGACACGCCATTAGCGGTAAAAGTTCTCGCCCGGTTCGCCTCGATCACCTCCGGAAAATGCCGCTTAATGGCTGCAAAGCCGTCGGCGTCCGTGGTAATCCATACATCATCAGCAAGAGCGAGTTGCGACGCCGCCAGCAAAGCCGGTACGGTCAGTCGTAGGTACTTGTTCATTAAGTATCTCCATTACTTAGAAGCCATTCCTACCACTACAGCCGGTCAACCACGGTCAGCGGCGCCGCCGCAAGGAAAAGCAAACGTTTTATTAGGCCTATTTAGTAGTTATAGAGCCCGGGTTGTGCCCGGTCGCTCACGCCAGTGACCTGCCAGCCGGTAAGCCTGCGATCACTGATCAAAAAACACTCTAGTAACGGATCGTCAGTTTCACAATAGTCCCTACAACCTAAATTCAAAATTTGAGTTAAGAAACATGGATTAAGCTGATAACTATGGGCTTGCAAGGGTGTGACAAAATGTCGCGGGAGGCTAAGGAGAAAATATAGAAGGTGTGGCGGGTATTGGGAAAAGTGAGTGATGCAGACTTGTGAATGGAGCATATTCAATCATGCAAAATACGGCTTCAGCCTTTTGAAATATGGGTGCTATAGGCTCATTTCAAAACGCCAAAAATTATCGGCCAATATTACTTGCATAGACTCTGCCTATTTTTCCCCGTTCGCCCTGAGCCTGTCGAAGGGCTCTTAGTTCCACTTCTTTAATTATATATCCTCTGAACGTCAGATTCAGATACAGCTCAAGAATTGACGAAAGAAGTCTAATAGTTTATAAAGCAGAAGCTCGCTCCGGAATTAATCTTGGCGGTGTTAAATGCTGCTTATCGACAATAATGTTACTATAAATCGCTTACTTTCCAGTGGACTGATAAGTTTCCATGAAGGTTTCAAATGCGAAATGTGAAATTCGGAGCGAGCCCCCCTTCTCATGATATCAAAGGATACAACCCCTAGAGACTTAGCCATTTTACTAGGCACGTCTCTATCAAGCCTAACCCACACAATATACTCAAAGAAAATACATAACTATTACACTGAATTCAATATTAGTAAGAAGGGCGGCGGAACAAGAACAATAAAAGCACCATGCGAGCGACTAAAAAGGATACAAAATAGACTAAAGTCAGCCCTAGAGTGCATTTACACCCCCCACTCTGCAGCATCAGCCTTCATTGAAGGTAGAGGAATTATATATAACGCAAAAAAACATACAAAAAAAGCAGCTGTATTCAATATCGATCTTGAGAACTTTTACGATAGCATTCATTTCGGACGCGTAAGAGGTCTATTGATGGCCATGCCTTATTCATTAAGGCAGGATACTGCTCAAATAATTGCTCACATTTGTTGCGCTGATGGCACCCTCCCTCAAGGAGCTCCAACCTCTCCTGTAATATCAAACATGATCGCAAGGAAACTAGACAGAGAGCTTTCTCTTTTGGCCAAAAGCAATAAAGCTTTTTATACAAGGTATGCAGATGATATTACTTTTTCATTCACCTCATTGGATAAAAATGAAATTTATCTTCCATCAGACCCAGCTCAGCCAAGTAATGCTTTGGTAGATATAGTATCTCAGAATGGCTTTTCAATTAATAATAGAAAAACTCGACTACAGACACTAAAACAAAGACAAGTTGTCACAGGAATAAAAGTTAACAAAAAGACGAACATAGATCGAAGATACATTAGAACAACAAGAGCAATGATTCATTCCTTGCAGCTTGGAATCGAGGAAGCAAACCTCAAATATAAATCCAAGCATGAAAACAAGTCATCAAGAGTTGAAAATGTTGTATACGGAAGAATAAATTTTATCGGAATGATTAAAGGGGTAGATTCAGATGTATATCAGACATTAGCAAATAAATTCAATACCCTTGACTTACCAGCCAAGCTTAATACAGCCCCTAAAGAAAGTAACTCCAAGCTGGAAAGGCGACTACATTTTTCAAGTTACAAAGAAAAAGAAAGGCTTGAAAGTAGCGTATGGGTAGTATGCTTCGAAGGTATGGATGAGGATAAGTACGACGTTTTAGTACAGGGCTCTGCCTTTATGGTAAAAGGGCAAAGGCTCATCACTGCAACTCACATTTTCACAAAAGCAAGGAACCCAACGAGTTGTGTGGTCTATAGAATAAACAACAGGGCTAACAAGTTTTCAGCAAACATAGTCTACAGTTGCCCTAACTCTGATATTACTGAACTAAGTATTGTTTGTGATCCAACCAATTATTTTAGCTGGTTAAGCTTCTCTCGGGACTTAGAGCCTCATTCAGGCTATAAGCTCTCCATAATAGGCTTTCCGCAACTAGAAGTTGGACATGACTCGGTCTCAATCATTCCCTGCACTATTATCAACACACTGAATATAAGATCCTTTCGGCACGCAGAAGTCGATACATTTATCAGTGCAGGAAACAGTGGAGGGCCAGTCGTGAATGCCTATATGCAAGTAGTTGGCATGGTCGTTCGAGGTATAAGTGCAACTCATTTTGATGGAGAAACACACCTTGAAGGAAGGAATGCTTTCATATCCGCAAAACACTTTTTAGAAAGCAACTCCCAGTTACCGACTATAACAGATGCCTCTTTCGTACCAAAAAAAGACAATTAAAAACCTGTTGATTTAACCAGCATTCCAGTTAATGATAGGAGGGTATTTCCCACCTTAGAAACCAGTCGTTTCCAAAGGAAAATATAACTAAATATCTCGATTTGAATATATGAACTGAAGCGCTACCCCTGAGTGCTACCAACACCCAGAGGCAGCTAACCACAAAAGACTTTACAGGAGTCAATTATGGCTAAGCCGCATGATAAGCCAGAGCGCCGCTCGGCTAAAGGAAAATCTGCCCTTCCCCATCAGCGCCGTCTCAAGGTCCGCAAGGGTTATTACGATTATCATCTCTCCTCCAGCCGTTATGATTATGGCGGTTTCAAACCCGTTCCCTGGATGTTGATTAAGGGTTATTGGCTGGAACAAGCCGGGTTTGGGGTGGATACGGAGGTTGAAGTCAGCGTCAGTGAGGGCAGGATCATTTTCACTGCTGGGGCTGGTTAGTGGGTTTGGATTAGCGCTCTGGAAGGCCCTTCGACAGGCTCAGGGCGAACGGGGGTGTAGAATGGTCCGCTGGGGGGGCATCATGTATCAGGCGCTGGAAGTTCGTTAGACGGGCTGAATTGTGAAAACAATGGTGGCGACGAGTCGCAAGAATTGGCGTGGGGAAAGGTAGGGGTAGAACGGGGTATCGATGATGATTTTCTGGGTCATAGACACCAAGGTAACAACGCTGGAAGGATGTGGTCTCAGTGACGATGGTTCAACGTATAAATTCGGCCGTACTGTTGTTCCCGCCAGTACTGAAGAAGAGGCTGTTTCTGCATTGAAAGTGCATTTCGATCAAGGCCGGATTCAGCTGGAAGAAGTCATTTCTGTTGTCGCCTACGATGAAGGCGACTGGAGTAGTGATCGCCATCTCCTGAGCAAAGCCTATAAGCTCGCCAAAGTAACCAACGAAATCAGAAGCGCCGCCTTTATTTCTGAAAGATCTCGTGAATACACTGAGCGGGAGCAGCAGAGGCGGTTGGATGGCTAGACACAATAGCGCCACTTGCGAAAAGTACTACAAAATTAAAACTTCAGGAGATTTACAACCAGTATGAGCAGCTTAGTCAAACGGGTTAGCGTAGAGCTAACTGAAAGCCAAGCAAGGTACGCAATCCAGGCTCTCATTCACTATCAGGAAATGTGTCATCTGAGAGCTACCAATCCAGACGCGACAGAAGACGATGAGTTCTTCTATGCAAATGACCAAATGGGGGCAGCGATGGCGTTAAAAAGCATCCAAAAAGCCTCTATAGAGGTATTCGGTGAGCAAATATTAGAATTTGGCCACGACTCGCTGTAAAGTTCTCGCCGATATTTTTTCAGCGCATAATGCGCCTGAATCTGCGCTTGTCCCCATCCACTGTTTTGGGCTGCTCATGCTGTTTCTATTTGAGCGTCTGATGTAATCGTTAACCTATAAGGTGAAGTAAATATGCCGCATTTGACTTTGGAATATACCTCTAACTTGCGTGGCGCTGCTGATTTTCAGCGACTGTTCACACAGGAATGATGAGCACGGGTGAGTTTTCGTTGAATGACATTAAGTCGCGGGCGCATGAGACCACGGAGTATGTTATCGGGGACGGCGATATTGGGAAGTCTTTCGTTCATCTCAAGGTTGCGCTGCTTGCTGGCAGGAGTCAGGAGTTGAAGCAGTTGGTGGGTGATTTGTGTCTGCAGGCGCTTCGCGAGGCGTATCAGAAAGAGCTGACAAGCGACGACTGCCAGTTGTGCGTTGAACTGCTGGATATCCATCGGGAAAATTACTTTAAGGCGCTGGCCTAGTTAAGGACAGGGCCGACAGGGCGGCCAGCTATCGATGAACTTCCGCCCTGCTCCGTTCGCCCTGAGCCTGTCGAAGGGTGGATCTATATAACCGCGTTCCATTTACAATTGCGCCCTGTCTTCCCCCTGCTTAATTCTCCATGCTTCGCCTGGCCCACGATTCTCGCCTAAACTATGAGATTGCGTTCAAGTCGTCGTTATTTTTAGAGAACAATAATTAATGAGAATCCCCCTCGTCCTGTCGACTCTGGCTTTACTGAGCGTCGCTTTTATCCTGTTCCTGTATCAGTATCTGTTTGGCGCGGAAACGACCTTGCTGAATATCAGCTATGCCAATATGACCAACTCTCGCGTCCATATGCTCATAGAGGGCAAGCGCATATGGTATCCCTTTGGTGATTCCAGAACGATAGAACGACCTGCGTTCCTTTTGGATTATGACTTGGAATCGAAATCGCTCAGCCTATTCGAGCTGAAGCCTGATGATTATTTCTTTGACCACGCAAAAATCATGGACAACGGCAAACTGATTGCTCACTTCAAACTCACGAGAGTTCCACATAGCCCGCTCTATGGCGCTTGCGAGTTCCGTACAGTGCAGCTGAATACTTCCTCATATGTTTGGTCGCAAAAGCAGCGCTGCAAAGAGCAGGCAGGGAATGGATCGGCAACGGATAGCGGTAGTAGCGGTGAAGGCAAAACGGACATATCGCCATATATGCCTTTGCCAAGCCTGCTGAGCAACAGAAAAACGGACCAAGTTTCACCGTCGCTGTTTTTTAAAAAACCAGAAACTGCCGGCGACGCTTACCAAATCCTCGACGCCGATGGACAGGTCATCGCAGAGCGCAAGAGTCTGAGCGACGAGGACAAAGAACGGCTAATGACTGTCGGCCAATTGTTCGACTTCGACCCGAATGATCCCCTCTCACAAATGCCCGTCAATTACAGTAGTCGCGCGCTGGGCCAGTTACCCAACGGTGAGGTGTTGCTTGCGTTTGAATTTACCTGGGCGGCTGAAAAATCCATTGTGCTAATCGCCTGGGACTTGCAGACCAACAGGACGCGACTGGAAAACCGTATTTATTATGAGTCGCTGTTCTCGCCATCACAGTTCCAGGCGCGCCAGTTAGACTGGTGGTCGCAGGTTAAATACTTTGTGTCGCCAGAACGGCGGCCGATCGTACCGTTGCATGCAATACCCGCCACCTAACCAGTGCTCAATAGACAGCTGAAGTACAAGAAAGCGATAACCCAAACATTTACAGCGCAATCCGTTTCACACCGATGTATCCTAGGCGGAACTGGTCTGCGCGCAGCAGGCCCGCCCCTTGGGCGCCAGCATTCCGTTGATTAATTGAGAAAGTGCATGAATCAAGATCAGATTGAGCAAATACTGCAACTAACCTGCGATGAAAGATACGACTATTCACTGATGAACATGGTGGATAGCAAGGAGGTCTGGATTCTTATCAATGACGACAACCAGTTTTTGAAGCTGTTTTCGGAAGAAGAGGATTTTGAATACTTGCCGATCTGGCCTGCTGAGGAGTTCGCCAGAGAGTACGCCAATGACCTGGGCGAGAAGTTGACGCCCAAAAGCATCGCGCTCCCTCACTTCCTGAACAAATGGATTCCCGGGCTGCAACAGGATGGTCTGCACGTTAATGTCTTCCCCGCCCTGATGGATGATTCAAGCTGGATCATGCCACCGGACGAACTAAGGGACGAGTTGAAGAACGAGTTGTCCAATCAGATGTAGGACCCGTTTCGCGGTCCTCCCGAGCCCCTCCAAGGGGCTCTGCTTTCAAGTTCAATACCCACCGCAAAGCCAGATACAGCAAGCATTTCACGTCCTCGATCCTGTTTTAGGTCTCGCCATACGCTCTTCTCGCGCTTAATAAAGGCTCCTTGAATGAACGAGACCCAATCATGCACAAACCCGTATTTTTTAGCCTCTTTTTAGCCCTGCTCGCCAGCGCAAATCTCTTCGCCGAGCCTATTGGTTTTCGTGAAACGCAGGTGGCGGACGCCTCTGCGAATCGACCTTTGCACGTCAGCATTTGGTACCCTGCGCAAGCAGTAAAGGCACCCCAAGCAACAGAAGTATCGACAGTATCCATTGGCGAGAACCAGGCTTTTTTCGGCGCGCCAGCGATTCCCGACGCGAGCCCAACCCAAGGCGCTCACCCGCTAGTAGTGCTGTCCCATGGTTATGGCGGTAACTGGCGCAACCTGAACTGGCTGGCGGCGAAGTTGGCGGCACAGGGCTATGTGGTCGCCGCACCGGATCATCCGGGCACCACCACTTTCGACAGACGCCCAGCGGAAGCGGCGAGATTGTGGGAGCGTCCTCATGACCTCAGTCGGGTGATTGATCTCATATTGAACAACCCGAAGCTGGCGGGAGAGATCAATGCGGACAATATCGCCGCCATCGGCCACTCGCTTGGAGGCTGGACGGTTATGGCGCTGGCCGGCGCCCGCTTCGATCAGGCCCATTTCGCCACCGAGTGTCTGGCTCATCCCAATCCTCGCGTTTGCGGGTTAAGCGATGAGTTGGGCTTGAACTCTGAGGGCGCGGCCAAAGCGTCTCTTGAAGCCAGCATGCTGGATCATCGGGTGCGGGCGGTGGTTTCACTGGACCTTGGCCTTGCCCGTGGCTTTACGCCCGCCAGCCTGGCGGCGGCGCCAATACCCGTGCTGATATTCGGGGCGGGCGTGGATATTGGCGACTTACCCGCCAGGATGGAGTCCGGCTACCTTTCCGCCCATCTGCCTCCGGCGCGAAGCCAGTACGTCGAAATTCCCGACGCCGCCCACTTCAGCTTTATGCAACGCTGCAAGCCCGGTGCAATCGCATTATTGGAAGAAGAGGCTCCCGGCGATGGCATTATCTGCAAGGACGGCGATGGCCGCAGCAGAGAGGAGATTCACCAGCAGGTGGCAGGCCAGGTTATCGCCTTCCTGAAACAGGCTTTCACAGCAAAAGGCGCAGCGCAGTAGAACAAGAAAAATGCGTATTTATTCGCCAGATGCAACCGAGCGGCGATAGTCGCTCGGCGTCATATTGGCGACCCGCTGGAACTCACGATTGAAGTTCGATTTGGTTTGGAAACCCGCTTCAAAAATGATGCTGGTGACCGGAAGGTCTGTCTCCCGCAACAGCCTTTTCGCCTCTTCGATGCGATATTCATTCACGACCTGAGAAACATTGCGGCCGTATACCCGATTAATCGCCCCGGAAATCTGTCGGGAGGGAATCCCCGCTCGTCGCGCCAGACGATTCAGGTTCAGGTCCGGATCGCGAAACAGGTGTTGCTGACGCATTATCTGGTCAATGCGCTGAATGACCTGCTGGTCATCTTCGTCTGGCTCAGAGCTGGCCTCTGGGGACGTTACAGGCTCAATTGCTGGCTGAGGGACGCTCTCAACAAGGTTATCTGCGACTTCCTCCGGCGGAACGGAAACGCTCTCGCCAGCATGGCTAATGCTTTCCCCCTCACCTGCAGGAATACTTTTGCCGAACGCCACCACGCCATAGACAATCACCGGCAACAGCAACAACTGAACAACGGCGACAATCGTCGCGGCGTGAGCCCCCTGGTAAACATCAAAATCCCCGGCAATCAGCACATCGCTCACTGCGGAGATAATCAGCGTGCAACCTGCAATCCCGATCGCTTTTAGCGCCTGAGACGCATCGCTGAAACGAGTGGAGGGCAACACGTCCGGACCACGGGACGCCCTGCGTATCAATGCCGCGCCATAACCGAAATACAAACCCGCTAACAACAGGTCAATAGGCGGACGCCATAACGACCAGGTTGCAGAGAAAATCGTTATCACCACAACCGGCGCCAGATGGAGCCAATGCCTGGCGCGCAAAGAAGACGGGGCGCCGACAAAACAAAACCAGGCGATGACGGGCAACGTAG
Source organism: Hahella sp. CR1 (assembly GCF_029813005.1). Lineage (NCBI taxonomy): Bacteria > Pseudomonadati > Pseudomonadota > Gammaproteobacteria > Oceanospirillales > Hahellaceae > Hahella > Hahella sp. CR1. The sequence continues at coordinate 26,404 of NZ_JAPELK010000006.1, read as the reverse complement.
ACGCCATGATGGGCTGGATAAAGCGAATAAAACGAATATCAAACGTCCAACGCAGTCCGCCAATAATCACCAGCACAATACAAGCCGCAGTGAAAACCAAAGCCGGACGCAACGCCGCTTCGTTCTGCCTGATCAGCCGAAAAAGCAGAATCGTCAGCAACAAGGCAATGACAAATGGAAGTGGAATAGCGGGCATCATGACGCTGAAAATCCGATATCAACAAGAAACGAAAAAGTGAGACGCAAAGGCCCCAACGACCGAGGCCTATGCTAGGGGCTGAGACGGGATTTCACAACCGCCACGAGCCCAACGACCTCCCTCTGGGAGCGCGGGCGGCCCGCCCGCAGAACCGCCCGAAACAGTCTTCCCAACGTATGAGTAGCATTAATCCCCCTTGCCCCTATAATGCCAAAAACACCAGATGTCCTTGGAAATATTATGCTCATAAAAGAACTCAACGCCCTAAAAGAAAACCAAGAGCTGGTTTCGATAGAAAGAAATTGCCACGATGAAGAGTTAACCGGCTTCATCCATACTGCGACGGAAGGTGTCATCATCATGAGCCTGTTTTCAAACGATGGCGACTACGAAGGCATCGCCATTTTTGAAACAGAACAAATCAGTGAAGTTTACTGGGGCAACAGAGAACACAAAGCGATCACCAGTCTGATCGACGCATCGCAAGAGATTAACTTTCCCGTAGTTGAAGGAAAAATATTCCCAGATATTCTTATCGAGCTAAACAGCGCCTACGAAAGCCTATGCCTGTATCAATCTCATTCGGAAGGACAGTTTAATGTGGGCAAAATTCTCGACCATGACAAAGACTGGCTAAAGCTTCACGCGTTCGCCGGTAAAAAAACGCTGTCGCCGCTGAATAAGTTGATTCCAATGGACGATATTTCCAGAATCGTCATCGACTCCCCCTATCAGAAGAAGATTGTGAATCTGCACAAGACTGCGGTGTGACAGGGAAACTGGGAGAGGCCCTGCTTTGGGCCTCATCTAGACCATATAAATTCCAACGTTTATAACTTCAAGAAAGCGCTCACTCAAACCAGCTGTATTTTGCTTTTTTTGCCTTGCAACGAACTGTCGGCAATTTCTACCAGCCCCTTCCAAGTTGACTTTTTACAGGACTCTAAGAAGTCTCTGGTTTCTTCTAGAGGCCAAAGATAAGCGACTGCCGCAATATAGCAGCGAGGCGTTATTATTGCCCCTTCGTGCTCCGTATACAGTTGTATTCCCGACGTGATTCTTCGAATATCCTCTCTGGCCGGGACTACCTTTTTCTTTAGCACTCCAGCGCAGGCGCCACATATTTGATGCACATTGCCTTTACGAATTGACGTGAACAGGAACTCAAGCCCCTCTTGTTCTGTACTTTGAAGAATGAAAATAGCGAGCCCTATTTCTTTATAAAGGATGGTGCTTTCATACTTTTCGTCGAGCAATTGATTGAGTATTGGCAGGGCTTCCGTGCAGTCAATGCCGGCTATCGTCTTGATCAGCTGGCATTGCGTTCGCCATGCCTTTTTCTTCCTAATTTCTTTTGTTAACGCGTGGATTAAGTAGGAACAATAGCCTTGCAGTTTATTCCTATAAATGGCTTCAGCAGCTTTTCTTAGTTTCGGAGAAGAGCCTGATTCTAAATCCTTTATATATTCCATTTCTCACCTGGGCGTTGATTCAAATGGGAGACTACGTCGCTTTAAATGATCCTGTAAATCTATTATTGGCGGTGAACAATCCACTGCCCTTCAGGAATATCAAAGCATTGCTCCCCCCAGGCTAATATGTGCTCAAAATCAGAGAACGCCTGCTCATAATACTTGCTTCCCTTCTCGTCATAGAAGAAAGCGTGAACTTTGACTCCGGGAATTTTCACCGCCTTAAGAACATGAGGCGGTTTCAAGGGTAATTTGGGGTAGTCGACACTGGTATGTCTCAACATCCGCTCGAAATCGAAGTAACGCTGATCCCGCGTCAAAGTTGCTTCTCCGAGCAACTGTATTTCCAGTTTCCGATGTGCGTCCAGACACTCAAAAAACACAGGAATCTGATATTCGCAATTTACTATCTGCTCTTTGATGATAGTCACCCAGGAAAACGGATAATCCTCTGGTAGCGAATACTTCTCCATTAAAAAACGCCTGAACTCGCCAGCAAAGTCGTACCAGCCAAACTCCTTTCTGGCCATACTGTAACCCACCAAAATACCGTTCAGCGTATCTATATCATTGGCGAACATCTGGTATCGATGCCGGATCAGGTCCAGAAGCTCAAGCGCTGTTTTTGCTTCGTGAAACGCGATTAGTTTACCTGGTTGATCATAGGACATAGGCGCTATAGTTCCTCGCTGATTAGGGCCGCCAATTATACCAAAATAATCCGCAGCTCTTTGCTTTTGAAAACTATTCTGTATGCCACCCCTAACCCCAAGAATTCATTCACTTATAGTGACACCACTCATCGAAAACGTTACATTCGCTCAGCTAAGGTTGCCTCATGGTAAACGATTAATTCAACGCGGCAGATTGAAAAATATAAAAGGATGAAAATATGCAGTTTGATAAGGTGAGCTGGCTTTTCCTGGCGGGGATAGGCAATTCTGGCGAGCAGCACTGGCAAAGGATGTGGGCGAATAAACTGACTAACTCTATCTGGCTGGAGCATTCAGAATGGGAAACGCCTCAGCGCGACCTGTGGGTTCAGGAACTGAACGAGGCGGTCGCTCAGCTCACCCAACCCACTGTAGTGGTATCGCATAGTCTGGGCTGCCTGTTGCTGCTTGAATGGGCCAGCATGCATCGTTGTGAGTACCTGGTGGGCGGTTTTCTTGTTGCGGTTCCCGACCCGATGAGCGACGTATTCCCCACTGAGGCGACAGGTTTTCGTAGGGGTTTTGAGCGCAACGCCCCGATGCCTTTAACCCTCATCGCCAGCCAGGACGACCCTTATGGCTCCATCGACTATGCACAGCGCTGCGCCCAGCAATGGGGAGCCGCCATCACCAATATTGGTCCCAAAGGGCACATTAACGCCAGCTCCAACCTGGGAGACTGGCGTGAGGGATTTGAGCTGCTGACAGGGTTTGTGGACGGCATTGAATATTAAGCGCGGTCTGTTAACATTTAAGCGCGCTCGACTCGCGCTTCCCCCCTTCACCGGGAAAGCACTTAAGTGCAGAGTTGTTCATCATCGCCTGTAACCTTTAATTGGGTTTGGAACAGAAGAAGGGAATGTTTAGAAACCCGCGATTAAAGGTTCAATATGAAACTTACCGCTCCCGTACATGTTCTAAAAGGCAAAGCTAAAGCCCTGAAACGCGCTCAGTCCCTCACCATGACTGAAGCCTTGGATCAAATAGCCAGGGCTGAGGGCTTTAGCTCCTGGAGTCTCCTGCAATCCAAGGTGAAAACCCTCACTCCCCAAACAACAGAAGAGCTTTTAGATTACCTGCATCCCGGCGACTTGCTATTGATCGGCGCCAGACCGGGCCTGGGTAAGACGACCTTGGCTCTGCAGCTTGTATTACAAGCCATTAAAGAGGGGCGACAATGCTTCTTTTTTTCATTGGAATATTCGAAAACTGCGCTCATTGAAAAACTCTCAACGCTGGATCGACAGTTCGAGCCTGATCATCCTTTACTAAAACTGGACATGTCTGACGAGATATCTTCGGATTACATAGTAAAGCAAACAAAGGACTGGGTTACCGAAGGATCACTGATCGCCGTGGATTATCTGCAACTGCTTGATCAAAACCGCAATAAGCCGCCTCTTCAGCAGCAGATCGAAGAATTGAAAAGCTACGCCAGAGCCAAAAAGTGCATCCTGGTTTTCATCTCGCAAATAGACAGACGCTTTGATGAAGATGAGCGAGCGATACCGACGATCAAGGATGTCAGGCTTCCTAACCCTTTGGACATGGGGCTATTCAATAAATCCGTATTTGTGAGAAACGGTCAGATATATACCTAACTGACGCATGTAAGACGGCAAGTCGCCCGAATGCGGGCGGCTTGTTTTTGGATTCAATCAACAAGTGCGGCAGGATCGTGGCGATACAGAAACGAAACGCCCGGCTCCCCAGGACGCCATCCCTCTGACAGCGCAGCTCGAATACAAGCCTTGATCATTTTTGGCGTAACAGACTCTGCGGGTCTCTCAAGCCAATTATCACACCTGGGAAACGGAAAGCTAATCGCCAATACCGCGCCAGGGTTATCCGCCAGCTGAACCCTGGCCAGCGCATCGGTAACAAATGCAGCTTGGGAATAGGTTGGTTTATGTCTGACTATCCAGCGATATTCCACCGAATCTACGATTATCTTTCTGGAGCCTTTCTTGGGGATCGCCATTAGCACGTCACTTGTCTGATAAGGTAATTACTTTGCGACATTATTAAGGCTTCCTGTGGAGCCGCTACATGTTTATGTCACTCAGGATTTCATGTCCATTCTCTGTAACCAGCACCATAGCGCTATACCCCACACATAATCCACCCTGCGCGCTACTCACTCCCCAGCCGTCACTTGAATGCTCAATCTTTGCCCTCTTCTCGGTGGCCATGACATGAATATTCAGAATCCGCCCGACTTGGACTTTTGGACCAGTATCGGGCCGACCGAAGCATAGGATTTGAGGGTCTTGAATCCTGTTTTTTCCCATTCCGTATCCACAATACTCCCTAACGACATGGCATCCAGCGCTCTCAACCGCAGATTGAATCGCAAATGAGATATCCCCCACTCTATTAGAAGACCATACTTTCTCAATGCCGCTGGACAATGCATCCAGCGCCGCATTGCATATATTCAGGCGCTGCTTTGATGCATCGCCCTTAACAAAGGTCCAAGTCTGAGAAGCGTAGGCGGACATGGAGGAGACTCCCAGCTCAAGCGTTACCACCGCCCCATCTGTAATGACTTCATCCGTAGGTGGGTGGTGAATAAGTTGGCTGTTAACCGAAACGCCGATGGCTGCCGGAAAGCCTCCATATCCAGCCATCGCGGGATAGAGTTGCAACTCATCAAGGCGCTCCAAGATATAGGACTGAATATCCTTTCCCGTCACTCGCTCCCTTTTCAACAACTCTTTAACAGACCGAAGTATGTCTGAAACTATTGGAGCTACTCTCCTGGATTCAGCAATAATGCTCTCGTCGCTAACGTTCTGGATCTGCTGATATGCATCTCTGTTAGCGGAGGCGTACCTCTCAACGACATCAAAAGACCTATCATTAACTTTCGGCTGACGGGCCCTAAAACGGGACAGGAGTTTATTAATCACGCTGAAGGTCCCCGCGATTTGTTGTAGGTCTTATAATTTCTATCTTCTATTGGACCACAGGGTAGAACAAAAAGACGCGGCTTGCTTAAACTTTAGGGCCCATTCGCTCCGTTACGACCTAAACAGAAATCCTCTTAAAATACGCCTCGCCCTTTCCCTCAACCTGCTTGATTTCAAAGCCGGTGCGTTCCAAATGGGCGCGTAATTTCAGGTTGGGATTGGCGCAGTGGATGGCGTGTACGACGCACTCTATGTGTTCGGCGTTTTTTATTTGCGCCGCTTTTTTCGCGATGCGGGTGATGGTGGGCAAGACGCCCTCGCCTCCGCCGTCAATTTGCGCCAACTCGACGGTCAGAATGCTTTCTGCGTATGCGAACTGCCCGAGTACGGATGCGGAGCCGATGTTAACCACCAGGGGTTTATCGGTCAGGATCAGGGCGTCAAATTCCGCTTCTGTCCAGCCGAGGATTTCCGCCAGTGATACGCCTTCTATCTGAATATCAGCCATTCGCCCTGTCTCCTCTCCGCTCAAGTCAACTCACAAATCAAACTAGGAAACTGTCTTGGCCTGCTGCTCAAGCCATTGCTTACGGCGCATGAAACGTGTCGCCTGCGCCTCTCTGAAGCGTTGTAGCTCCCGATTTTTTCTGGATAACACTTTCGCCAGCAAGCAATACGAAAGTGCGACGGCGGCTGTCACGCCATAACGGGTCAAATCCGTGACGGTGATCATCCAGACTGAAGCCAGCAACATCATGGAAAGCGTCACTAGAAGCGCGCCGATTCTTTCTCCAAAATACTGCTCGCCCCATTCTTTTTGAGTTTGAAACTCATCTTTGCGGGTAAAACGCTTTTCTGCGTTTCTCAAATCGATCTGGCCCGCCGCCAAATCGCTGTATGCGCTATCGCTCATTTACTACCTCGATAATCCGTGCGCGTAATGGGGCGGCGATTATATGTCATATTCGCGGCAACAGCCCAAGAATATGCAGTACTTCAGGCGCTCTATTTCAGTCCGTTTAGGCAAGTCTTTGGTCAGATTGATAAACTTCTTGCGCAGTAGGTCGAATATGGGCGTTCGTATTCGCCAGTGAGCGCATAGATAGCCAAGTTACAGATAATCAAAGTATCGCGTCCACCAGGTTATTGGCGAGATATCTCCAGCATTGACGCCATCGTAGGTGCAGTCCAGTTCGCTCACGGGTATGTAGACATATCCCTGAGCTTCAAGATAGGCGATGCAGCTTCGCAACTGTCGCTGCTCGTCGCTGTCGCACGCCCTTTCGTTGAGAAGCGTGAATAGCCCGCCGTAGTTGGAAAAACGCAAGGCGAAATGATAAATCACGGCCTGCAGCGCCCCGCTGGCGGCGTACGGCGTTTCCAGCTGATAGATATCAGCAAAAAATGAAGCATCCTGAGCGTTTGCGTCTAACTCAAGCTCCGCAGACATTATCTTTTCCAACGCCGCCTTATGTTTCTCAAGCCCCCTGACAGCGGACTCCCAATTAAAATCAGGGGGATACTCCCAACTCCCCCTGACGTCGGCGGATATAAGCAGCGTATGAATTCTGCTATTCATTTTGTTAGCCCTGAAGAACGTTCAACTGAGACGCGTCGAACAACAATGCTTTCCACTTGCAATGCCTCGCAAAAGCCTGGCTGACTTATTCAAAGTCGCCATATGCATCTATCGTTAAATTTTTGGCTTGCCGGTACGCATGAGGCGTATCGCCAATCAGTTTCTTAAAGTATCGAATGAGATGAGGCTGATCAGTAAAGCCAAATATGGCGGCCACATCCGCCCAGCTCATGGATTCGGTATTTTGCTGATATAGATACAACAGTAGCTCATCCAGTCGCACCATGATCTGATATTGTTTCGGCGTCAGTCCGGTCACCCGCACAAAAGCGCGCTGAACCGCCCGCAAAGAACGATATAACCCCGTCTCAAGCTCGGACGCTTTCGTGGTTGCAAGCAGTGTCAGTGCATCTCGCGCCAGCCGGCTATGCCGATCCTCCCTGATGCAGTGCGAATGCGACTTGAACCATGCGTCCAGATTCTGGCCTACGGTTACAGCGTCGGCGGCGGCGTTATTGAGAACGTCCTCTCTCAGCAGATCAGGCATTTCAGCCAGAAAACCCGGCGGATAGATGACGTCATCAATAGCGGCGAGACCATTGGCGATTGAATAGAGCGCGCCCGGCTTGAATTTAACCCCCAGGATGGCGAACGGTTCCGCCTGATGTAAAGTCATACTGCTGGTATTGGGAAGCTTCAGGTGCGTCCCTTTTCCAGAAAGCGCCCGCTCGCAAAGGCTATATGTATAGGACTGCTCCGGCGGGGCAATAATTAAATGGGCTTCTGGACAGGGATTCAGTTTGGGGCTGTCATGAGCGATATCGTCCTTGTCTTTGCGGAGAAACCAATAACACTCGATGTAGCGAGATACGAAGGCATCCTCTGGCTGGCGTTTCCAAGTTATCATCGTTATCCAACAGCGCAATTTAGAGCGGCTTATGAAAGCTCGCTGCGCTATACCCCACTGTAAAACCAGCGATAAGCCATAACAAAAAACAACAGCGTTGCGGCGATGCTCGCCCTGAAAATCTTATCGCCGTTCTCTTTCCCCTGAATCTTCAGCTGTGCCCCGTAGATCACCAGACCACCGAGAAAAACCTGAAAGAAAGACATGAAGTAGATGGATTCATCGCTAAGACCGGCATTCTCGCCGCTGAAGATTTTGATCAACAGGAGCGCCACTGCGATCACCGCCATTGCTGCGCCGGCAAACTGCGCGAGTCTGACCATGCCAGTTATCTCCCTATGAAAAATTGAGATGTGAAGCGCTACGCTCGGCCCACGGTGGCCGTAGATAAGGATTTTGAGCGAGTGCAATTTTCAGGGCGGTAATTTAACACTCCCCATGGGCTTTCTGCAGCCGTTATTAGGTAAACTAGGCAGCCGATTTATCTCTTTTTCATCTACGGAATAGAAGAATGCTCCCAGAATTACAGCTATTTCCCGGCGCAGGACTGCTGACAGAACGTCTTTCTCTTCGCTTGACCTCCCCTATTTACGCCCAAGGCGTGCTCGACTACTACACGCACAACAAAGCCCATTTGACGCCCTGGGAGCCCGCTCGGGATGACGATTTTTATACTTTCTCCGGACAAATGCAGCGACTGACGGACATGGCTCACGTCATGGAGCAAGGCTACGCAGTGAGTTTACTGATGTTCCCCCGACAATCTGACGACGTTATCGGCATCTGCAATTTCTCCAACATCGTACGCGGAGCCTTCCAGGCCTGTCATCTGGGCTTCGCAATCGCAGGCCAGGAGCAAGGCAAGGGATTGATGCAGGAGGCCTTGTCAGCGGGGATCTACTTCATGTTTCACCACTACGGACTCCACCGCATCATGGCCAACTACCGCCCGGAAAATCACCGCAGCGGCAAGCTATTAGCGTCCCTGGGCTTTGAGGTAGAAGGAAAAGCCCGATCCTATCTGAAGATAAACGGCGAGTGGACGGATCATGTTTTGACGTCGTTGATTAATGAGGCTATGACGTAGGACTCATATCAATGCCAAACACGTTAAGCCTGAATTCCAACAACCTCAGTTCTCCATCAGCCTGGATAAAAAAAGGTCAATATCCTGATTCATCAACTTATGCTCATCTGGGGACATTTCAATCGCAACGAAAAACGCTTCCCCACTTTTTTGGGTAACCAGATAAAACTCTTTGACATAGCTTGCATCGATATCCACAAACTTAGCGATCCCACTTTGCTCAATACCGTTTAAGCCAAGCCTGCTAATTTCCCTAAATACGGGCTCGCTTTTCTCTGTGGCCGCCACTAAAAACGAGTCCGAAAACCTATTGTATTGCGTAACCAGTTTCTGCAAATCAAAATTATTCTCTTCCTTTAAGTCCTGGACATTCTCAGCTGTGTATATCTCCACGTTTACAATGGCGTCATCCACGGCACCGAAAGACAAAAACCGAGTCCCCCAAGTTTGATAGGAATCCTCCGTCGCGCGCCAACCACCGGGGATAGTCATCGTAAGACCATCTTTGGTATACGTTTTTACTTCTGCAGGCTCTCCTCCACATGAGGCAACTATAAACAGCGCAGAAAACACTATAAATTTATGAACGCGATTAACAGCCTTTTCGGTCGTATTCGCTAAAGAAAAGAGCATCATTTTCCGCCTTGTCGCTATGGTCTGTTTGTCGTCATCATAAAAGGGCCTTGCCGAGCGATAAAATAGCTTTGTTCTGGATCACGAATGGCCTTCAGGCCTGTTCAGTAAACCTTGTCACAACTAGATCCTGGAAACGCCCTATGCACGAACTCGTCAAAGACTACTACAGCAAACAATTGTAAAGTCCTTCTGACTTGAAAACCTCCGCCTGTTGCATCGTCCAGCAGAGAACAAATTGCCATTTGTATCCACATCATGAAGCGTAATATGACGCCTCGGGGCGCCCCTAGTTACGCCACTCTCTTCTGTTTAGTACCATCCGACTGATTTATAAGAAAATAACTCTCGGTATTCCCCCTGGAGCCGCATTGTCTTGATATGAAAACGTACAAGCTCATCTTTCCGCTCTGTCTTACGCTTACCGCCTGCTCGACCGTCATTGCGACGGATTCGCCAACAGGCTGGGTACCGCCCGATCCAACCGCCTGTCAAATCGATGGCTGGGTCACAGAGACTCATCATGCTGGAGTGATGGTTAGAGCCGCGCCATCCGGGCAAGCTCCAGTCCTTGGGGTGTTACCTGCCCGCGTCGCCAACCAAGACAGCTTTGACTACGGTCCGGAGTTCGAAATTATCGGCTCTCACAACGGCTGGTTGAAAATCCAGAATGCTTGGGATGATCCAGCTCGCTCCAACTTACCTGAGCGTCCAACCTATTCAGGCATAGGATGGATACCAGGTGAACAGGCAGGCTTTGGAATTCAGTATGGATCTGGCTATCTACGGCCCGACCCTCAAAGCAAGCGACTAATTCATCTGGGGAGCGACTGGCTAACAGAGAGAGGACAAATTCATCGAGTAGTCGCTTGCAAAGACGAATGGGTATTGGTGGACTTCACCATCCTTAGTGATGAACGTTTTGATGCGCTTCTTCCTGATGACCAAATAAAAGGCCGCGCTTGGTTCAAAGGCGTTTGCGCCAACCAGGAGACAACCTGCGACGGTATCCCCGCGAATACAGAACAGGTTGAAAAATAGTACTTCTTCAGCAACATCCAAATCGAAATACAAACGTTGAGAGGCGTAATGAAGGCCGGCAGGCGATACCTTTGATCTAGATAACGAATAGACTTCTGGGTTAGCCTTCAGGCCTGTTCAGTTAATCTTGTTACGACTAGATCCAGGAAACGTCCCATGCACGAACTCGTCAAAGACTACTACGGCAAACAACTGCAAAGTTCCTCTGACCTGAAAACTTCCGCCTGTTGCGACGTCAGCAGTGTTCCCGCCTGGTTGAAGCCTTTATTGGCGCGGATTCATCCAGAGGTATCCGCCCGTTATTACGGGTGCGGGCTGGTGTGTCCGCCGTTGTTGGATGGTTGTCGGGTGTTGGATCTGGGCTGTGGTTCCGGGCGTGATGTGTATGCGCTGGCTCAGTTGGTGGGCCCCCATGGGCAGGTGGTCGGCGTGGATATGACGGATGAGCAGATGCAGGTCGCCCGATCTCATCAGGCCTGGCATGCAGAGCAGTTTGGATTCGATAACGTGCGCTTTTTGCAGGGTTATATTGAGAAACTGGACGAGCTGGATCTTGAGCCTGGGTCTTTTGACGTCATCGTCTCCAATTGCGTGATTAATCTGTCGCCGGATAAAACGTCTGTATTGCGTGGATTACACCGCCTGTTAAAGCCCGGCGGAGAGTTTTACTTCTCGGATGTTTACGCCGACAGACGGGTTCCCGACGCCCTGCGGGAAGACCCCACCCTCTATGGCGAGTGTCTGGGCGGCGCGCTGTACTGGAACGACTTCCTGCGACTGGCGCATCAGACCGGCTTCGCCGACCCGCGTATAGTGGAAGACAGGCCTTTGGCGATAACCGATGCGGATCTAGCGACGCGCATTGCCGCGATTGGGTTTTACTCCTCCACCTACAGGCTGTTCAAAATAGACGAACTGGAAACCGCTTGTGAGGATTACGGTCAGGCGGTTATTTACCAAGGAACCATTCCAGATCATCCCCATCAGTTTATGCTCGACAAACACCATGCGATTGAAACCGGCCGCGTATTCCCGGTCTGCGGCAATACCTGGCGCATGCTGAGCGACACGCGATTCGCCGATCACTTTCAGTTTATCGGGGACTTTAGCCGACACTATGGCATCTTTGAGGGATGCGGAACCGCAGCTCCCTTTGACGGCGCATCGCCCTCAGTCAGCGCAGACGCTCCCTGTTGTTAGCCTCTTGAGTGCGCGTTCGATCTGACGCGCACTCGCCTTTCAGATCCCGGCTACAGGTTCTCAATCTCGTACTGCAGGCTCGCCATGTAATCGCTCAAGCGGTAGGTCGAACCGCTGACATTACTGAACTGAGACGCCACATAGCGCGCCAGAGTCTGCTTGTTCTTTTCGCCGAATTGCAGATAGATCGTATTCAGGAAAGCGCTGTTGGGGAATTCGCGCAGGGCTTCATTGAGCGTGGGGATAAACGCCTTGTTTTCCCGCCCCAGCCCAACCACGTAACTGTTGGCGAACTTCTCCTTCTTGAGAATTTTCCAGCCGTATTCGTCCACTTCCTTCAGAGCGTCGCTCTTGCCCGCATTGGCGTATAAGAATCCCAGCAAGTCGTAATACAGCGGCTCTTGAGGGAACTGCGCCGCGTAGCTTTTCAGTTGCGCGCCATACCTGTCGAAAAGCTGGCTGGGCGTCGCCGCCTTCAACGTGGTCAATTGCGCGAAAATCTTGCGGATCAGCGTTGCGGAAACAGGCAATTGGTTATCTGGCGGAGAAATTTTCAGCGCCTGCAATCGTTGCAGCAGTTCCGCTTTCGAGAGCCGGTCGATATCCTGACACAAACGCAGTTGCGCAGCTTGCGGCGAGTTGGCGTCCGTCACCGTTCTGGCGATTAAAGCCCTGTCGAACGCCAGGTAATCTTCTTTCGGGCGCTGATTCCACCAGTCTATTTCCCAGTTCGAATCCAACGCCCACAGGTCGCACAGCTTATCCGCCGCTCCCGCCTCAATATCGCGAATAAACGCTTCCCGGCGCGCCTCCTGATGGCTATCGGAGAACAGCGTATACATGCCTTTTTCTATGGCGATATGGTGCTCGCTGAAGTCGGATTTACGCCAGGCGTTGAACGCCTTATCCACGTCCCCCTGCATCAGATAAGCATGGGTGATATACGCCCAGGCGATGGGATTCAGTCCCTCTGGTCTGGCCCTGACCAGTCTTTCGTAATAGCGCAGCGCACTCTGGAATTGGCTGTTGCGATGTTCATGCATGCCTCGCTCGTAGAGGATCATGGGGTTGTCCGGCTCCAGGCGTTCGGCGCGAATCATATAGCTGTAGCTGACGTTCGGATCAAGCTGGTAGAGCATGTTGCCGAGAATGAAATAGTCATAGACGGACTTGGCGTCGTCAGGGGTCAGGCTCTGCAGGCGATGTATCGCCTCACTGGCTTTCCCCTCGACAAAGAGCTGATGAAATTCTTCTCCATCAGAATAGGCGATATACACCGCCCCAGCCTTCTCCGCTTCCTGTTTAAACGTATCGAAATCAACCGCCTGCAGATCCGCGATCCACAGAACGTTGATGAGAAGAGAAAACCACCATGGACTGACAGAAGGTAAATGTTTGGACTCTTTTCTGGTATCTCTCATAGACAGCACCCGCCGATGGCATCGGCCTTGTTGATGATCCATGCAGAGACGTTTTGCAGTGGTCCGGAACGTCGCCTCACGCGTAGTAAAACTAACTCCAGGCTTTCCCGGCTATACCTTAATTATAGTGGAGGGAAAAAAGCCTGCCGGGCGCGGATTAACAAAATTTACACCGAAAACATCCAATGGTTATTTACCGCAATTTTTCAATCACTTAACATCGACGTCTGACTCACTCAGGGGCGTTTTCGCTCAGGCGGAGCCATCTCATGCAGCCTGCGCTGTCCCCTAAACGCTCTGCGTCAATCACACCCAGAGAACAGGACTTCATCCCATGATCAAACTGCACCACCTCAACAAATCCCGCTCCCGCCGCATCATCTGGCTGCTGGAGGAAATCGGTCAGCCTTACAGCGTGATTCCCTATCAGCGGGATAAAACCACGTCGCTGGCGCCACCGGAATTGACCCAGATTCACCCCTTGGGCAAATCCCCGGTGATCGAAGTGGACGACATTGTGCTGCCGGAATCCGGCGCGATTACAGAGTTCCTGATTGAACGCTACGCCGCGGACAAACTGTCCCCAGTCCGCGACAGCAAGTCATACGCGGAGTACCTGTACTGGATTCATTTCGCAGAAAGCTCGGCGATTCTGCCGTTACTACTGAAGCTGTTTCTCGATATGGACGGGACTGAAACCCGCTTCCTGCAGGGATATGCGCAGTCGGAAATCAGCAAGGTGATCGGACATCTGGAGCAGTCTCTGGAAGGCAAGGACTATCTGGTCGATAACCGGCTCACTGGCGCGGATATCATGATGTCTTTCATTCTGGATTTTATGCAGCGCAGCGGCGCGATGGCCAAGTATCCCAATATTCAGCGCTATCAGGGCGTGTTGGAGAAGCATGCCGGCTATCAGGCGGCGCTGGAGATTGAAGCCAAGTACGACGCGGCTTAGTACGTAACAGCCAGCGCACGCTATCCTCAGCGTGCGCTGGGCTACAAGGGAGAGAGCCTGCTTACTGCAAACGCAGTTCGCAAGCGATCGGATAATGATCGGAAGGCGGATAATCCCCTTCACGATATTTTTCTAAAGCACAGCCCACCGTGCTGACGCCGGACCCGACCACATGATCAAGCTGAGGTCCGGGCTGTACATTCCAGCCGTTGAACGTGCCGCCAGTGAAGAAACTGGACAACGGGGTCTGATTCACCAGGGTATTCACCGGCCCGCTGCCAAGTGACGCGTTAAGATCGCCCAACAGCACTGTCGGCATGCTCCAGTTCTGATTCACCTCACCCAGACGGTCTCTCAGGATATTGGCGGAGCCCTGCTGGGAATTGCCGTCTACACCCCAGTGGGTATTGATGAATACCAGCTCACGACCGTCGTCGTTGCGACGCATCTTCGCCCACTCCGCGCTGCGTGGGCCCCACACATCCGCCACCAGATCAATCAGGCCGCCGTCCACATAGGTGTAAAGGTCGGAGCGATAGAGAATCTGACGGTAGCTGGTGGCGCCCCAATTCGCGCCCAGGGTGTTTTTGATAAAGTCATACTGTCCGCCGGTTGGCTCCTGCAGGCCCAGTAAATCCGGGTTCTGGCGCTGAATCGTACGCACCACCTCGCCCTTGCGTTGGCTCCAGTTGCGTTCGCCCGGGTCGTTCGCCTGCTCCGTGCGAACGTTGAACGTCATCACGCGAACGCTGCCCCCCTCACCGCCGACAGGACAACCGCTGGCGTCAACCTGCGTTCCTGCTGGCGTATTCGGGCACTGATCCAGATTATCGGCGACGCCGTCATTGTCGCTGTCCGCATCGCTATGAGTGAGAATATTCAGCCAGTTCAGATTGAACTCGCCCACGCTCGCCTCCACCCGCACGCGATGCTCGCCCTGATCCACGGAGAAAGTTCCAATGGGAAGCGTGCGATAGGACTGCCAGCCTCCGGTATTGGCGACGGAGCCCTGTCCCACTTCCGTTTCATCCACCAGCACGCGGAAGCGACCGCCGCCCACGGCGGAGGCGACGCGGGCTGTCAGATCATACTCGCCAGCGCCCAGCGTCACGTTGTACTCCAGCCATTCAGAGCCGGCGATCCAGCCCACATTGTGGCCGCCGTCGATATCGCCGCTGACTTCGATGTCCACGTCGTCATTACGATGAGCGCCGCCCTGATTGCCGGGGGTAGTGTCGAAGTAGGCGTCATAATCTTCCGTCTGTACGGTGACATTTTCGGTTCGCACCACTGTACAACCGTTCTCGTCCACCTCGTCGCCGGCGGGCGTGCCCGGGCAAAGATCCCGCTCGTCCTTGACCCCATCGCCATCGCTGTCGATGACATCCATGGAACGAATTTCCATCCAGTTAAGATTCAGCTCGCCGCCATACAGCTCAACCCGCATTGTGTGCTGCCCGCGTTCGACACTGAAGCTGCCTACTTCTTGCGTCGCGAACTGCTGCCAGCCGCCAGTGGCGTCGACGGTTTTTGAACCAACCAGATCTCCGTCAATGAATACGGCGTATTTGCCATTGCCCACCAGGGAGGCGACGCGCGCGTCGAGACTGTACTGCCCCTGGCCCAGCGTGACGCTGTACTCCAGCCATTCGTTGGCGTCGGTCCAGCCGATGTTGTAGCCGCCGTCCACGTCAGAGGTAGTTTCAATATCGACATCGTCTTCACGGTAAGCGCCGCCGTTGTTGCCGGGGGTGGTGTCGTAGAAGGCGCTGTAGTCTTCCGCCTGCACTTTCACCTTGTCGGTCACGATGATCTGACAGCCCACTTCATCCACGTCTGCGCCCGCCGGCGTGTTGGGACACTGATCGATGCTGTCCTCCACGCCATCGCCGTCCGCATCCTGCTCCAGAGGGCAACCGTCCGCGCCGACTGGCGTACCCGCAGGCGTGCCGGGACACATGTCCTCATTGTCGTTGACGCCGTCGTTATCGCTGTCCACCACTACGGGACCGCCTCCGCCTGTCCAAAGAATATCGTCAATGGCGAAAGCGAAGTCCGCTCCCGGCAATTGACCGTCTTTGCTCAGAATAGCGAAAGGATATTGGATA
This sequence comes from Hahella sp. CR1, assembly GCF_029813005.1. NCBI lineage: Bacteria > Pseudomonadati > Pseudomonadota > Gammaproteobacteria > Oceanospirillales > Hahellaceae > Hahella > Hahella sp. CR1. The sequence continues at coordinate 10,174 of NZ_JAPELK010000006.1, read as the reverse complement.
GAGCGCAGGTCAATCAGCGGGCCGCGCAGCTCTGACACAGGGATGCTGACTTCGCCCCATTCTCCGTTACGGGTCAGGCCGTATTTATCTTCAAAAGCGGGGAAATCCAGCCAGTTCTGGTTGGTATGGGTGTCTGTCACGCCGATGCGGAAAGAAACGTCGGCGGGAATCTTGATGCGGAATTTCAGCTCGCCTTCGTCAAACTTGCTCAAATTGACCGGTTGCCGCGCCTGAATACCGCCGCCAAACCAAGTGTTGGCCTTGGCTTTCCAGGAGATGACTTTGTCGCCTTCATAAGGCGCTTCCGAGCCGCCAGACGTGGTTTGATCCCACACATAGATATCGGATGAAGAGCCGGCTTCCAGTTTGTTGGTGGTGGCGCTTTCATCGGTAAACACGCCAAAGGTTCCGGTTTCCGGGCCAGGACGGCCGAGTTTGACTTCGCCTTGTCCATCCAGCTCATACACGCGGATGTAGTCCACCAGCATTTTGCCCGGCAGCGGCGCGGACACCTGACCGTTGTCATGCGCGTCGGTGAAATTCCCACCCACCGCCAGATTCAACAGGAAATAGAACGGCGCCTGGAATTCTTCCGCCTCTCCGCCAATGGCGATTGGGTTATCGTACAGGTCATGCTCCTGGCCGTTATCCACGATGGCGAAGCGGATCTGAGACTCTGTCCAGTACAGACGATAAGTGACGAAGCGATTGCTCAACGGCGTCGGCGCCACATAGGCGTTGTCAGTGTTCCAGGCGGTGCTGGCGGCGCAGGAGGGATTTTCCGGCACGCAGGCTGAGTCCGCATAGAAAATCAGGTTGGAGCCGACGTAGTTGTTGATGGGGGCGCCATCGTGCCCGGCGTTCTTGCGTCCCGCCGCGCTGTGGCCCATTTCCATGATATCGATTTCACCTTTGGCCGGCCAATTGGCGGTGCTGGTCCCCAGCATCCAGGCCGCCGGCCACAAACCAACGCCGACTTCCGGCGCCTGCATGCGGATTTCGATCATGCCGTAGCGAACGGAGACGGCGTCTTTGGTGGTGATTTTGCCTGACGTAAAGGCTTTGCCGCCGATATCCTGGCGACGCGCTTCAATCACCAGCGCATGATTGCCCGGCTCTGCGGGAATCTCTTCAATAGACAGATTGTCCTTGGCATACCACTGCAATTCCTGGTTGCCCCAACCGCACAGGCTCGGACAGCCATCGCCCTCGTCGACATTCCAGACGGAAGGGTTCAACGAGTCAAAATCTTCTTCCCACAACAACGCGCCGACATCCGCCTGCGCCATGGCAGCGGACAGCGCCGACAACATAAACAGCCCGGCCCTGGCGGCGGAACGCCGTGGTGATTCCTTGTTGTCCTGTACAAACGCCATGATTACCCCCTTTGTAATTCTATGATTTCCGTTAATGAAAACGCTTTCATAAATTGCCTAAAAAAAAGCCCGGGGGCAATGGGCTTTTTGGGTTAATCCTTCACCAGTTACAAATCTGTGAGGGGGATATCAGTTTTTTGCTCAATGGGTGACCAGATCAAGATTCATGCAAACGCTTGCTGTCGGTATGGGTCGCGTTCATATCGCGTATCAGCGTCGGGCCGACTTTTTCTTCGATGGAAAGCAGAACTTCTCGCCGCAAACCGAAGTAGAAACAGGCTTCCGCCGCCACGAACAACGGCCCAATGATCAGGCCGCTCAGATCGTCCACAAATGCGGGTTTGCGCCCTTCATAATAATGGCCGACGAACTGAAACACCCAGCCCACCACAAACAACCCGATGCCCGCGCTCAACCACACCATCTGCGATTGCGCCGCCAGCGCAGCAGCGCCCCACAGTGTCAGGGCATACAAAACCGCCATCAACAGCGCAAAAGCGAAATCCAACATCAAATAAAAAACCAGCGAGGCGATCACCACAATCATCGCTGGCGTCGTTGCGATACCGAACAGCTCGAAGCTCGTCCGCGACAGCAGCGTAGCGATGGACAGCACTATCATGGGAATGCCGATAAAATGGGTGGCGATATTGCGGCGGTCACGGTGATAAGCCGCATACTGGGTCAAATGCTCGGACAGTGTTTTCATCCCGTTTCTCCCGTTATCAGACGCCAACGATAATACTCAGGCGTCCATGGTTTATTTTTATGGGTTTAACGAGGAGTATAGGTGAACGACAAGCCCTACTCTGTCGTGTAGATGACACGCCTTGGCGACGCCGGCTTTTTCACCGATCAGGAATTATTGAGTATAAGAATGCGACCTTTTTTGATTGTCAGTTTAACTGCGCTCGCCGCTACGCCAGCATGCGCGGAATCGTCCAAGCAGAATTTAAAGAGCGAGGCTGAGGCGTTTTGCGAAATCCATAATCCTAAGTATTGGCCTGACGTCGAGTCAATGAGTCTCGAACAGTACCGAACCAAGCTGGGTGATAAAATCTCTGAAGTAGTCAAATCCAAGGAATTCAGAGCCGCTTTGGCGCAGAGCGTCGATATGGGCCATGAAGCATTTAAAAAAAACTATCAGGGCAACATGTATGTATTCAGCCGCGATCAGGTCAGACGCGTCCTGAGCGATTCCTCCTGGGATTGCGAATACATGAAGTTTCATTACGGAGAGCCCGAAGCCGCCTATTAAGGCGGCTTGGCGATCACTGCGAACGCGCCATCAGTCAGGCGCGATATAGAGCTTGATGGCGCCATGGCGCAGCAGCGCTTTGTCGTCCAGACCTATCCGCGCCACCTGGATTTTCCAGGCGCCGGCGGCGTCTTCGTCATGGAAATCCGTGATGAAATGATCCGCCAGTTGCAGGTCGTAGTCATTGAAGCTGCCGTTTTTATCGTGCAGCACATACTCCGTGCCCGCCGGGGACAGCAGGGTGACTTTATAGCCGCCCAACCAGGCGCCGCTGATCGCCAGATCCACGGCAACGCCTTTGACTTTGCCCACCGCATGCTGAGGCAGCACGACTTCCGTGGTCTCGCCTTTGGGCAGAGTGACGTCTTCGGTCTGCAACGTGCGCTCGGTCAGCTCCGCAGCGACCAGCGGAAGCCCGCGCAAACGCAGGTCCCAGTGATTGAGCACGCCTTCCTGGAACGGGGAGGCGTCGATCACTTGCAGGAACCACAGCCCTTGCGAGGGAATATTGCGCATCTGCGGCAGTCGATACGAGCGCACCAGATCATCTTCCGTCAAGCCGCCCCGCTCCCGCAGACGAAAGCTCCGTCCGTCCGGCGACAGCAGGTTGACCAGCAAGTCGCCGCGCCAGGGATGAGAGATATCCAGACTCACTGCGGCGTCCCACAGCTCCAGATTCTCGGACACCAGCATCGGGCTCCATAGCCCACGGGAATTATGGTCAGGAATGGGCGTCGCTTCGCCGTTGGCGTAATCAAAGTCCCGCGTTCCTTGCGGCAGCACATTAACGGTGATGCGTTTGGCGCTTTTGAAGGGCTGGCTCGCCTTATCGCTTTCCACGCCTTTAAGCTCCACGAAATAGCGCCCCACCGGCGTCTCCGCACTGACGCTAAAAGTCATATCGCCGCTTTCATTCGCTTGCAAGGCCCGGGGAAGCTGTACGTAAACGCCAGCCTGAGGCTGCGAGACGGACAGATCCGCCATTCCGCTCCAGTCGAACAAAGGCTGCAAACGCGCCGTCAACGAACGCATCTCACCCTGGGGAATATCCACCACGTCCGTTTCCGGGGCGATGCGAAAGCCCGGCCGATCATCCGCCGACAATAGCGCTTTTTCCAGATTCAGGCGGCGCCCGTCGGGAATCTTGCCTTGCAGCGCCGCCACCTTGTCGGCGCCGTCCAGCAACGCCTGTTTCAGCGCTTGCGCGTCCAGGTTCGGATTATGCGCCGCCATCAGCCCCAAGGTTCCGGTGATCATCGGCGCGGCCATGGAGGTGCCACTGAGAGCGCCGTAGGCGTGATTGGGCAAGGTGGAGTAAATATCCGAACCCGGCGCCGAGATATGCACTTTTTCCAGGCCGTAATTGGAAAAGCCTGACAGCTCCCCTTCCCGATCCGTGCTGGCGACCGAAACAATGGCTGGGTTGTCGTAATTCGAGGGAAAGTGTCCGTAATGATCATTGTTGCGGCCGTCATTGCCGGCGGAGAACACCATCAGCACGCCTGCGGCTTCCACTCGTTGGATCGCCTCTTCCATCGCCTGCCCCGGCGCGCCGCCGCCCCAGCTGTTGTTGATCGCCGCCAGCGCTTCGCCGCGACGCTTGAGGTCCACCATGTAGTCCATGCACGCGATCGCGTCGGAGGTGTAACCGAAGCCATCCTCGTCGATGAAGGCGCAGGTAACCAGCGCGCCACGCCAGTTGACGCCGACGCCGCCCAGGCCGTTATCGCCCACCGCCGCCATGATGCCGGCGACATGGGTGCCGTGCTTGTTGGCGTCCATCGGATCGCCGCTACGGTTCACCACGTTGACGCCATAGATATCGTCCACGTAGCCATTACCGTCGTCGTCGCGGCCGTTATTGGGGATTTCGCCAGGGTTGATCCACAGGTTGTCCTGCAAATCTTCATGTCGATAGTCCACGCCGCTGTCAATCATGCCCAGCAGTACATGCGTGTCGCCGGTTTGCAGATTCCAAGCGTCCAACGCGTGAATGTCGTTGTTGCGATCGTCGACGTTGAACAAGGCCCATTGCTCAGTCAGCGCAGGGTCGTCCGGCGTTGCGTCCATACGCAATGGATAATCCGGCTCGGCGTAGGCCACGGTGGGGTCTGCGGCGAAGTGCGCCACCGCCGCCTCCGGCGTCATGCCATTCAGATCGTAACGCACCAGAGCGCCATCCCGGGTGACCGGATCAGCGGCGGTAACACCCGCCAACGGCGCAGCGCGCCGGACACCATGAGCCAGAGCGTCGCTTTTGTATTTCACCAGCACCGCCTTCACCGGCGGCGCTTCCGACGCCGCCCAGGCTCCGGATGACAGCGACAATAAACAGGGAAACAGCGCCACCCCGGCGCTGCAAAGATATTTACGCATATTGGATCTCCGACCAATCAATTAAATCCGATATTCCTTTCAGATCCGATTGCAGACGGCGCCATGACTCAATAAGAGTTCACAGCGTCATCGCGTCGATATTGTTAAATACCTTCTCATCAGCGTTTTCAGGCTTGGTGGGCGGATTATTTTTAAAGGAGTGAGCGCCCAGAACCGGGCAGTCTATCTGAGGGAGAAAATACTGTCTTGGGTAGAAAAGCAGGTGGCGCAGGGAGAAATCTGCTTGATCCCGCCGTGATGGCGGCGTCAGCAACGTCTATGTTTTCAGACTGGAACGCTCGTCCGCCCATACAATGCTGTCGCGGTACAGCTTACTGATAGCGGGGCCGTTCAAGCCCAGCTCTTCCAGCTGCGCCCAGGGAATATTCTGCATATCACAGCGTTCATACAGGCGCACGGTAATCAACGCCAGCCCGGCTTTGCCCTCGCCTCTAAGCAAAGCATCGATCACCATCGTGGAAAGCGGAAGTTTGCTGAGGATTTCCTCGATTGTGCGGTCAAAAAACGCATCCAGCGTGGAAAACAGGCCAATGGTGAAATAGGTGTCGCGCTTATCCGGTTCGATAGTCGCGGCAATCTGTTCGCACATACGGGCGCGAATCAGCGCAATGACAATCAGCGCTTTCGGTTTGTCTTCAATGCCGGACAGCGCCAGCAACATCACCCAGGCGCGCAGTTGCTCCAACCCCAGCAGCACCGCCGCCTTGTGAATGGAGTCAATCGGTTGCGGACGCCGGAACGAAATGGAGTTGATCAGTTGCAGCAGTTTGACGCTCAGGGGCGGATCGCTGGCGATGGTTTTCACAATCTGATCGAACGAGGCGTCCGGGTTCTGCACCATGGCGATCAAACGCAGCACCGCCAGCTTGCTCTGAGGCATTTTGCGACCGGTGACGATCTCCGGCTTGCTGAAGAAATACCCCTGAAACAGCTCGCATCCGTTATTGAGGCAGAATTCGAAGTCGTCATGCGTCTCGATTTTTTCCGCCAGCAAACGCACTTTCTTGCGTTTACGGATCTTGTCCACAAAGCCTTTAAACGCGCCCTTCTCAATCGCCGGAAACTCCAGTTTTACGATGGAGGCGTACTCTAGCAGCACTTCCTGTTTGCTATGCAGATCGTAGTCATCCAGGGCGATGGTGTAGCCACGCTTGGCCAGGCGCGCCACGGCCTCACAGATTTCCTTGGTGGGCTCGACGGACTCCAGAATCTCGATGACCAGCAGGTCTTTCGGAAATGGCGGCGGCTCCATCAACAACTGTTCAGTGAAGTTAACGAACGCCAGATGGCCGGAAGTAACTTCCTGAATGCTTTTTTCAGTAAACGCATTGAGCAGCACCACAGAAGTGGCTTTATCGCCATCCAGAATAGGACCAGCTGCCGGGTCATTGGAACGAAACAACAACTCATACCCCACTATTTCCAGCGATGCGTCGACGATAGGTTGGCGGGCGAGCAGTATCTGTTCCATGAGTGGTCGCGATTTATCCTCGGGGGGTATGTTTGGAATGTAGAAGTGGACGCTAGTTCCGTCAAGGGGGCGGTACGATCAGTTTTGTCTATGGAAACCTGTGCTTAAAACCCGCCCCGACGCCGTCGTCACCGTAGCTTCGCGCTTTGCAAATCCAGGTATCGCACTTGTTCGCCGGAGGCCAAATAGATCAGAATTTCGCGCATGCGCTCAGGGTTCAATCGCCTGCCGTCCACTGCGCGCAACGGGTCTAGAGAAAAGCAGTGTTGCGACCAGGCGGCGTCGATATCCTGCTCAAATGTCGCGCTGCTCTTGTAGTTGACCGAGTCCGCATCGCCAATACGCACAACCAGTCTCCCTTTCCCTGTTTCAGTATGGGTTCTTACGGTCAGACAGAGTTGCGAATACCCGCTCCAAGAGCGATCCGGATTGACGAATTCAAACCCAAACCAGCGCCCGGCTCCTGACCGCGCCCGAATAAACGCCTGCTTCCCGTTTTCCTCTTGCCCATTTCCTTCAGGCGCTTCCTGCAACAGCAAAATTTTCGGTGTTCCCAACCCGCGCCAGGAGTCTTGTGCCGTCGACGGCGACGCCATCGCCAATAATTCAGGAAACGCCAGACTCTGTCGCAACACCCACCAGAGCCCTGCCCCCCGCCAGCAAATCGCGCCCAGTATCAGGCCGATCGCCAGAATGCGTAACAACACCGCCCGCCCTGAACGCTTGCTAAAGCCAAGACCGCCCCACAGCCATCCCGCCATCAGGCCCGCCATGCCCATCAACACGTCCTCCAGGCTGCGGCTTCGTCCCACCAGAGGCTGCACCAGCTCCAGCATGACCAGCAAAGCGGTCAACGCCAGGATGCGCGCAAGCGGACGTCTCGCCAGCCAAGGGGCCAGCATGGGCGTAATCAGATAAAGAATGAACCCCGCCGGAAGGTGCGCGAGATTCATCAGCTCTCCCATAAAGCGCGGCCAGGGCCAGGACTTCACCGGCCAAAACGCGCCAGCCGCCAAGGCCGCTATGACCAGCAACGCGCCAGTGGTGGACCAGTAACGGGTCTGCTTTTCCGTCATGCTTTCGTTTCCTGATGAGTTTTGCCTATATGAGTTTTACCTGCATGTGTTTTACCTACATTAGCTTTACCTGCCGTAGCAGGTTTTATGCCCAAGTCCCATGCCCCGTCAGTACTGTATTTATCCGCCTTTAGCGATTTTGCATTGGCGGATTGCAATGCAAATCGGGAGCGGCCTTACCGAAACGCCATCTATTCAACGTAACTTCTCAGGCCTCAAATTTACGTCAGCCCCCTAAAACCCTTTTAAAAACAGCGCTTAATATCAGTACCGAGGCTTCTGGCTTGAATCTTGATTAGGTATGTACAAATACGTACCAGAAGGTGACAGCGATGCAACCGTTATATGCCAATCCAGAAAGCTCAATGACGCCGAAGACCGTCCTGCTGACCCTGGACAGCCGTGGCTACGGCGGCATAGAAACGCACATCTCGCACCTCGCCCCCGGCCTGCAGGCCCATGGCGTCAAGGTGATTTTAGCGTTGCTGGCGGACTACGGCGCCCATCCTCTGGAAAAGCAACTTTCCGCCAGCGGCGTCCCGACTGTGAAGCTAAAACGGGGCTTGCGGGAGCTGATTGACCTGCTGAAATCGACCTCCGCCGATGTCCTGCATACCCACGGCTATAAGGCGGGAGTCATGGGTCGTCTGGCCGGCGCCGCAACAGGCGCGCCTTGCGTCTCGACGTTCCACAACGGCGATCGCGGCGCAGGCAAGCTCTGGCTGTATACGTTGATTGATAAGCTAAGCGCGGGCCTCTCCACCAACATTTGCGTCAGTCGCGATATTCAACAAAGACTGCGTCCCTGGGCCAGCGAGCTGGTCAACAATTTTATCGACGCGCCGGAGCTGGACCTGCCCTGGGAGAACGAGCAAAAGCGAGTGCTGTTTGTAGGCAGACTGGAGAAAGAAAAAGGGCCTTCCCTTTTTCTCGATATCGCCGCCCGGCTGCCCGAGACGGAATTTCATATGTATGGCTCAGGCTCGCTGGAGCCTATGCTACGAGCAAATGCGCCAGCAAACCTGACGCTACACGGTAGCGAGCCGGATCAACAGAAAATCTGGCGTAACGCCGATGCGCTGTTGATCACGTCCAACACGGAAGGCCTGCCCTATGCGGCTCTGGAAGCCATGTCCCGCGGCGTTGCGGTTTTTTCCACCGCTGTCGGCGACCTGCCACAGCTGATAGATCATGGCGAAAACGGGTTTATTTGCGCCGGCGCCGCGGACGCCTTCGCTAACGTCATTGAAAGGTGGCGACTGCAAACGCCTTATGAGCGCCGTTGTCTGCGTATCGCCGCCGCCAATCGCGTCGCGCGTCAGTACAGCGCCACGGCCTGCATTCCCAAGTTGCTTTCCATTTACGAAAAAGCCTGCGCTGTTTAGAGCGCCACGATTATGAATACAACCACTCTGCTGAGGGCGTTTTTATGAAGTCGCCAACCGCGTCGAAGAAAGAGATCGAGAACTCAGGCCAACAATCCGGGATGCAAGTGCTGCTCGTGGACGATGACTTTTTCTTCCGCGAGTACATTTCCCTGCTGCTGGAAGAAGCTGGCCATAAGGTGCTGAAAGCCGCCAGCGCTGAGGAAGGGTTACACATCCTGAAAACCCATCCCTGCTCAATCATCCTCACCGACTGGATGATGCCCGCGTTCTCAGGCCTGGATTTTTGCATACAGGTGCGACGCTGGGAGCAAGGCTATCACTACATCATCCTGTTGACCGGCAAGGAAACCTCTGCGGAAGTGGTGGAAGGGCTCAGCGCCGGCGCCGACGACTTCATCAAAAAATCCGCTTCCCCCAGCGAAGTGATGGCGCGAGTTAAATGCGGCGCGCGCATCATTCAACAACATCGCAAGCTGGAAGAGCAAAAAGAGAGAATCGCCCAGTTGGCGGAACGCGACCCGTTAACCAACGTCTATAACCGGCACTTTCTGTACACCAAACTCCCTGGGGAGATTAGACGCTCCAAACGCTATCACATCGAGCTATCGGTGATCATGACCGACATCGACTACTTCAAACGCATCAACGACGGCCACGGCCACCTGATCGGCGATCGCGCCCTCAAGTTCTTCGCGCGCACCCTATCGGAAAACCTGCGCCAGAACGTTGACTGGGTATGTCGCTATGGCGGCGAAGAATTCGTCATCGTCCTGCCCAACACAGAACTGGAAAAAGGCGTCCGCACCGCAGAAAAACTGCGCACCATTCTCGAACGCTCCGTGATGACCACCGAAAACGGCGAACTCAACTTCACCGCCAGCTTCGGCGTCGCCGCCCTCAGCTCCCTGAAAGGCGTCTACGAAATGGAATCCCTGCTACAACTGGCGGACGAACGCCTTTATGAGAGCAAAAACAAAGGGCGTAATTGTGTTTCTTATTGAGTTTAAGACGGGGCAGGAAATCGTGGGGGTGAGGCTTTTTATAGGAAGATTGGAGCGATTAACCCTGGGGAAACGGCAGGCTCGGCAGGTCGGAAAAGCGCAGCTCCTTCCAACACTCAGAGTCTCACAGCCAGGACAAGAAAAAACATGAAATTTATTGTAATGCCGCTACTCAGCGCTATATCAGGAGCCTATTTCGAACGCCAC
>NZ_JAPELK010000059.1:0-334 GCF_029813005.1 Hahella sp. CR1 | reverse complement strand
TCTGTACGACAACGCCGGCAATCTGGTGGAGCAAACCGATCCCAACGGTCACAGCACCCACTACGCCTACAATGACAACGGTCAGTTAACCGCCTTGATCGACGCCAATGGCGGCCATTACAAGATCGACTACAACGACGACGGCATGCCGGTGGCGATCACCAATGCTCTGGGCCATGTCTGGCGTCGCGAGTACAACGAACAGGGCTTGCTGGCCCGTATCACTGACCCGGAAGGCGCGCAGACTCAGTACGAATACAACGCCCAGGGCCTGCCGCAAAAGATTATCGACGCACTGGGACAAGCCCGGGAACTGCAGTGGAACCGGGAAGGT
>NZ_JAPELK010000058.1:0-339 GCF_029813005.1 Hahella sp. CR1 | reverse complement strand
CTGCTAAACCAAAAATCCGGCCTCAAGACCTATGTCGCAGGCGTCGTCATCAACAGGCAACGCCCAAAAACCTCGACCGGGGTCACCTTTCTCACGCTGGAAGACGAAACGGGCTCAATCAATATCATTGTCTGGAAAAAAACCGCATTGGCGCAGATGGACGCTCTCGTCAAAGCGCGACTACTGATGGTCTACGGGGAGATCGATAAGGATAACGAAGGGAGGACTGCGCACGTCATCGCCCACCGGTTGATAGACCTGACGCCACATCTGGAAGGTCTGGAGTCGCCCTCGCGGGACTTTCACTGAGTTTGGGGATTGGTTTGCAGAAGGGATAAG
>NZ_JAPELK010000057.1:0-389 GCF_029813005.1 Hahella sp. CR1 | reverse complement strand
CAGGGACTGATCTGCGAGATCCAGTCGCTGCGCGCGGACGGCGATGTGGACTCGTTGGCCAAATACGAATACGACGACGCCCAGGATCTGGTGCAGGTGCGGGACCCCGCCGGCGCGGGCGAGTCTTACGCCTATCGTAATCACGTCATCACCCGCCGCACCCTGAAGACTGGTTTTAGTTTCTATTTCGAATGGAGCCGCTACGACAAAGCCGCCCGCTGTGTGCGTCAGTGGGGCGACCAGGGCGTCTACGACTACCGTTTCGAATGGGACCCGGCCAACAAGACATCCCACGCCATCGACAGCAACGGCGGCAGAACCACCTTCCACTACGACGATCGCGGCCAGATCGTTAAAGAAATCGATCCCGAGGGTGGAATCACTCGACG
>NZ_JAPELK010000056.1:0-418 GCF_029813005.1 Hahella sp. CR1 | reverse complement strand
AACCGAAGTCAAACGCCCGGACGGCTCCGTCCTCAAAATGCGTTACAACGCCAACGACCAGCTGACGCACTTTATCGACGCGGCCGGCCGTTGCACTGAATACGTGTATGACGGTCTGGCCCAGGTGCGCAAACGCATCGACCCGGCTGGTCACACCTTTGAGTATCTGTACGATAAAGAACGCAACCTGATTGGCCTGATCAACGAAAAGGGCGAGCGCTATGAACTGGCCTATGACCGCAACGAACGACTGATTCAGGAAATCGGCTTCGACGGTCGGCTGCAGCAATATCAGTATGACCCGGCAGGCCATCTGAAGGCGCATATCGAAGGCGTACACGAAGACGAACGCATTCGCGCGCAACACACGACCTTGTTCAAACGCGACCCTATGGGTCGTCTGCGTGAAAAGCACAGC
>NZ_JAPELK010000055.1:0-418 GCF_029813005.1 Hahella sp. CR1 | reverse complement strand
ACTGTGCTTTTCACGCAGACGTCCCATGGGGTCGCGCTTGAACAGCGTGGTGTGTTGCGCGCGAATGCGTTCGTCTTCGTGTACGCCTTCGATATGCGCCTTCAGATGGCCCGCCGGGTCATACTGATATTGCTGCACCCGACCGTCGAAGCCGATTTCCTGAATCAGGCGCTCGTTGCGGTCATAGGCCAGTTCATAGCGCTCGCCTTTTTCGTTGATCAGGCCAATCAGGTTGCGTTCTTTATCGTACAGGTATTCAAAGGTCTGACCAGCCGGGTCGATGCGTTTGCGCACCTGGGCCAGACCGTCATACACGTATTCAGTGCAACGGCCGGCGGCGTCGATAAAGTGCGTCAGCTGGTCGTTGGCGTTGTAACGCATTTTCAGGACAGAGCCGTCCGGGCGTTTGACTTCGGTG
>NZ_JAPELK010000054.1:0-420 GCF_029813005.1 Hahella sp. CR1 | reverse complement strand
CTGGACAACCTGCACCTCTCCTACGTGACCTGGGACGAGGCGGCCATCGCCATCTGCAAGCGCATCATCGAAGCCTGACCCAAGCAACTACCCGGCGGCTCAACACAGCCGCCTTACCCCAAAAAGGAGAAGCCCTAATGGAAACCATCCACCAACCACACACCGAAGAAAAAGCCCTTGCTCTGACGCGCCTGATGTCGGAACCGCTCCCCAAGCGCGAGGCGATTACCAAGCTGCATGGGTTGCTGATAGATGAGCGTCTTGCCCGCTACCTGGGCAAACTTGAGGAAGACGAAGACGCCCGGTTATTGATTCGGTTTCATCTCCTCGGCCTGCTATCAGACGCTAGCCGCCTTATCGCCCCCTGGGAGGACATCGCCTTAAAGCTGTGTTGGCGGCTGATTGATCGCCCCTCCTGAA
>NZ_JAPELK010000053.1:0-464 GCF_029813005.1 Hahella sp. CR1 | reverse complement strand
TCATTACCTGCCGCAGCGCAGGAAGAAAAAAGAAAACAGGCCGTGCGACTGCGCAAGCAGGGGTATAGCTATCAGGAAATAGCCGATAAGGTCGGTGTCCATAACCTGACGGTGGGAAAGTGGATCAGAGCTTATGAAGCGCAAGGGGTTAGCGGGATTAAATCCAAGCCCCGGGGACGAGAGCCCGGTTCGGGACAGCGATTAACGCCAGGGCAGGAGAACCGAATCAGATGTTTGATTGTCGATAAAAGCCCGGACCAGCTCAAGCTGGAGTATGCGCTCTGGACCCGTAAGGCGGTGCAACAGCTTATTGCGCAGGAGACGGGAGAGCACTTGGCGATCCGAACGGTTGGCAGTTATCTGACCGCCTGGGGTTTCACGCCGCAGAAGCCGGTGAAGAAAGCGTATGAGCAAAACCCGTCTCAAGTCGAGAAGTGGCTGAAGGAGGAATACCCGGTCATCAG
>NZ_JAPELK010000052.1:0-529 GCF_029813005.1 Hahella sp. CR1 | reverse complement strand
TTCCTTTGATCCGTCCTGAATAGAGTTGACACATTCCAGCCCTAACTTTGGGAGAATGTGATGAATCAGCGAGTTAAGCGAACGCAACGGGACTACACTCTGACTTTTAAACAGGCGGTGGTGGATCAGGTCGAAGGCGGAGAGCTGACTTATTAACAGGCTCAGGCCCGCTACGGTATCCAAGGCCGTTCGACGGTGCTAACGTGGTTGCGTCGATATGGCAGCCAGGACTGGAGTCCTGGCGTCACCTCCCGCCGTGTGAACAGGAGTCCCACCATGCCGAAGTCCCCACCTACCCCGGAACAGCGGATCAAGGAGCTTGAGGAGAAGCTGCGTCTGGCGGAACAGAAAGCTGAGTTCTTCGAAGCGATTGTCGATGTGATGGAGAAGGATTACGGGGTGTTCGTAAAAAAGCGGCCCGGCAAGTCCTCACGCAAGAACGCGGAGCCGGATTGACCGTCAGCAGGGCGTGTCGTCTCTTGGGGATTAGCCGGCAAGCTTGGTATCAGGCGGAACGAGCGCAGCGAGC
>NZ_JAPELK010000051.1:0-577 GCF_029813005.1 Hahella sp. CR1 | reverse complement strand
TATTAATCCGGCATCGATATAGGCATTCTATGCCGCATATTTGATGCTTGGGTGGTTAAAGTATTTTTTCACCCTCGAAGGCCTCTTTTGCAACATACACATATGTGATCGAACTTTCTTTTTGAGATCCCCTTTCTTTCGTGCCGGCTTACCACTGTGGACTCCCGCTTTTAAGTCACAATTCAAGTATTCGTCCGGGTTCAATTCCGGGGAATAGGCGGGTAAATAGAACACTTCTATCCGATCCTCATTCTCCTCAAGCCAAGCCTTCACAACCTTCGCGTGATGGACTCTCAAATTGTCCAGTATCAGGAAGACCTTCCGTTGGGCGTCTTGGATTAGCCGCTTCATGAACCCTATCAACCGGTCTGCGTCCATTGAGCCGTCATAGATTTGAAACCGCACTTTGCCCTGGTTGCTGATCGCTGAGATCATATTGACCGACTCACGCTTGGCGTTCAGGCGAATCACCGGCGTTTTCCCTTTCGGCGCATAGCCCCGCCCATGTTGAGCGTCGCTTCGCAGCCCTGTCTCATCCCCCCAATAGATCTCCGCCCCTTCCGCCTTCGCTCGTCCA
>NZ_JAPELK010000050.1:0-633 GCF_029813005.1 Hahella sp. CR1 | reverse complement strand
TTGTTTATCAACAGCGTCCCCATGCGGCTGCAGCTGACGGATAACCTCTCTATCGCCGACTGCCTGCAACAATTACATAAGGCCCAAGCCACACACGACCAGTACAGCTATGCGCCTTTAGTAGATATTCAACGTTGCAGCGAGGTCGGCGGCGGCCAACATTTATTCGAATCACTGCTTGTATTCGAAAACTACCCACTGGACGCCTCATTAATAGAATCCGCGTCGTCTCCAGATCAATTCGCCATAGGACAGGTCGTCGCCAAAGAACCGACAAACTACCCCTTGACCTTATCTATAGTTCCCAGTGATCGGCTGCATTTTAAATTGCAGTATCAACCACAGCGCTTCACGGAGGACAGCGTTCGTCGGCTGCTCGCGCATTTACAACAACTTCTCATCGCCATGACTCACACCGAGACCTCCGCGGCGATGAGCGAATTGAATATGCTAACCGAGCAAGAAACACAAAAGCTGCTCATTGACTGGAATCAGACCTCCGCCCCCTTCCCGGCCGAGCAATGCATCCATGAGTTGTTTGAAGCCCAGGCGGCGCAATCCCCGCATGCGGTGGCGGTCGTACTTGAAGACGACAAATTGACCTATGGCGAACTCAACCGGCGCGCCAATCAA
>NZ_JAPELK010000005.1:0-548107 GCF_029813005.1 Hahella sp. CR1 | reverse complement strand
TCATAGGGTTCGTATACATCTTCACGCAGATTCTCCAAGCTTACAGGACACACCAAGCTAACCTTATAAGTGTGGCCATGTTCTCTTTACTTAAATTAGAGGCTCATGGATTATCTTGGAAATGACCTTACTACTATTAAGTATAAGTAAGGGAACATGCAGAGTCCCGCCAGGAGCGTATAGACATGCCATCGAAGCGGATGAAAGTTGTTCACTTGGTCGCACTTGACACAATAGGGGGCGTAGAGAGACTCTATTGCGACTATCTAAGGATGAGCTATAGCGACTTCCAGAACATTACGATTAATGATCGTTCCCGTATCCATGCGGAGCTCGCAGAGGAGGTAAGCGCATATTCTGAGCAAGTATTTTCCATCAAGTACTATCACTCTTTACGCCTCCCCAAAAAACCAAGTTTCTTACGCCACCGGAACCTGAAACGCCTGCTAAGCCAAATAGCCCCTGAAATACTCGTTGTCTGGAACAAAATTGAGGGAATCGACCTGAGCCTTTGCCCTTCGAGCACTAAAGTTATCTATTATGAGCATGGGGCTGGCTGGCGCTGCGATGACAAAAAAGCCGCCATCGCTTTTTTATCCAAGGTAGATGGAGTCATCTGTAATTCAAAAGCCGCCTTGGAAGTTATTCGGTATAACTGGAGCTACTCGAAAGATAACGCCGTGGTCATCCACAACCCTCTACTCAATAAGTTTAAGCTCTCATCTACTCATGCAGGTATCGACAAACTGCCGCACTCTCCATTTAGGCTGGGACTTGCAGGCAGGCTAGTCAGCGTCAAAGGCGTCACCACGGCTCTTTACGCACTCAAGATACTATTAGACAAGAATTTCCCGGTTATTCTTTCAATCGCTGGCGCTGGCCCAGACGAACAGCAACTAAAAGCTCTTACAAAAGAGCTGCGCATTGAAAGTGCAGTTAATTTCTTGGGATTACAAAGTCAAATTGAGCAGTTCTACCAAGATATTGACTGCCTTCTCTGCCCTTCGCTTAGAGAGCCCTTTGGCCTCGTGGCTCTAGAGGCTATGGCGTTCGGCTGCCCAGTCATTGCATCCGACGTAGATGGACTTGCCGACGTAGTAGAGAACAACATTACAGGCTATACAATTCCCGTGAGCCTTGGCTTAGAAGAATACCAACAAATGGGCGGCAATATACAAGGATTACCACCCATTATTTTTGATGCGTCCGCCAATAAACTAGGACCACCCAAAGCAGTCAGCCCCGATAGCATGGCAAATGCAATTTGCGAACTTATATTGAATACAGCCGACTATTCAAGAATGAGCCATGCAGCACGCATCAGGTCACACTCACTATTCTCTCCTGAGACTTATTTCGACAGATTCAAGAGCGTGTTACATGCGGTCTCAGGGCAAAAATTTTAATCCCGGTTCTTCGAACTCAGCTCATAAAGCTTCACATACTTCATGAAGCTATTCATGCAACCAATAACAATATGCACAAATCCCGGCATACCATCTAGAAAGCCACGACGCAGAATATAGAACTTAAAAAATCGAATTATAGGGCTAACGAGAATTTTACCAAGCCCGACCTTCTTCCCTCGTCGAAACATATCTTCCGCCTGAATCTGCGTATACTTATTTTGCTTGGCTAAATATTGCGAGATTGTCTCCTCGGAAAAATGGTTTAAGTCTCCTTCTAACTTTTGGATCCGCCCTTCACACCTTACAGCTTCGTGCACCAAGTCTTGGGTCCATCCTGCCTTCTTTCGATTGAAAAGCCGCAGGCTACGGTCTGGATACCCCTCGCCATAACGAAGAGGCTCCCCCAAAAAATAGTTCCTGCGAGGAAAACTGTATGCCTCTGCATCAGGCCTTTGCATGACTTGC
This sequence comes from Hahella sp. CR1, assembly GCF_029813005.1. Lineage (NCBI taxonomy): Bacteria > Pseudomonadati > Pseudomonadota > Gammaproteobacteria > Oceanospirillales > Hahellaceae > Hahella > Hahella sp. CR1. The sequence goes on along the minus strand of NZ_JAPELK010000005.1, from coordinate 546,233 downwards.
TTAATAGAGGCAGCAAGTTCGCTAGTGACTACCTCGTCGGCGTCAACACACAACACCCAATCACTACTCGCCAGATCAACAGCAAACTGCTTCTGCCCACCGTACCCCAGCCACTCTTGAGTAATAACGCGACACCCCATTTCTTGAGCGATCCGACAAGTGTCATCAGTGCTACCCGAGTCGACAACAACCACTTCATCAGCAAATTGGACGCTTTCGATGCAACGCGCAATGCGAGAAGCTTCATTCAGAGTGATAATAGTGGCTGTCAGTTTGTGCATGATCCAATTACCTGTACAAGTTAAGAGAGCAATAGTACACGATTACCTTAGTTATCATTGGGCGATTTCCCATTTCGAGGTTCTCACTATTTCACGATATACTGACCGCCCTCCGGTTAACGCTCGTTAACTAGTCTTATTAATTCAGCGGGATCAAATTTTGAACATTGCACACTTGGAAAGTAGCTTAAATTGGGGCGGACAGGAGCTACGAGTAATAGAGCAAACTCAATGGTTAAATGCCAATGGACATCACTGCTGGATTGTCGCGCGCCCTCAATCTGCGATCCTGATGGAGGCAGAAAAAAGAGGCATTCCTAATACCGAAATAGACTTTCGCGGCTCCGCGAATCCTAAAGTCATAAGAAAGCTAATCCGCTTTATCAATCAAAATAAAATTGAGCTAATCGATGCTCATAGCAATCGAGACGCATCCTATGCAATGTTCGCCAAATGGCTGACCAATGTGAAAGTAGTTCGCTCGCGCCATGTCACTACCCCAATAAAACACGACCTCCTCCATCGGCTGATTTGGAAATACGGTAATCATCAGATTATCACTACCGCCAATAAGATAAACGAACAGATCATCCAGCTTGAACTCGCTCCTGCCAGCAAAGTTTATACAGCAAAAGCTGGTGTAGACCATAACCGTTACCACGCCAATATTGATGGCTCAGCGCTCAAGGCAAGCCTGGGGATACCTTCGGACCACAAAGTGGTATCAAACATTGGGATGATTCGAGAGGACAAAGGACAACTATTCTTCGTAAAAGCATGCGAGATTATAGCTGAGCAGCTTCCTAGTGTGACGTTTATACAGCTAGGTAGCGCCACAGCGGATACTAAAGCATACGAAAGCCAGGTCAAGGAGCACTGGGAGAAATCAAATTTTAAAGATCGGATCAAGTTTATAGGCTATAAATCTGACATTGAAAACTACCAGGCGTTTAGTGACATTGTCATGATCTGCTCAATTGGTACGGAAGCGCAAACCCGCCTAGTATCTCAAGCCTTCTTAATGGAAAACAGCATGATAGCTACAACCGTTGGAGGCTTACCGGAAATGATCTCCCACAACAATACAGGCTTACTTTGCCCCCCACAAAATCCAGAAGCCTTAGCAGAAGCGGCAATTAAACTACTAACAGATAGCAAGTTAGCGACAACTTTAAGGAAGAATGCATACCAGCATGCCATGGAAGAAATGACTTTTGAGAAAATGATGGACGGTATGTTAGAAATCTATAAAAAAGTCTGCGCGTAGTTTTCCCTAAAACTCCGAATAAACTATGCGGCCCCACTCTTCTTGTACGTAATAAACTTACGCTTAAAGCTTGTTCTAACGCTGAAGTCCAGCAGGAAAGACAGAGTGGACAGGCCCTCCACCATTTGAGAAAGCTGACGCCGTTTTTCCTCAGCAAGCCTGTCCTTGTATTTATGTAGTAAATCAATAGCATGACAAGCAGTAAGGTTTCTGAAGCCGTCACCAAAGACGCGACTCATAGTCAATATCACGTCAGCCATAGCATCTAATTTTACCGAATCAAGCTCGTTAGAAAGACTGCCTTCCCTTCTAACATAGTTGTACAGTACGGCATCCGTGTAATAAAGATTCTCGCTATCGGATAACAAATAGGGAAAAGCCATTGAATCCTCGTAACATGCCATTTCAGGAAATTCGAACGATTTAAAAAGCCTGCGATTAAAGTATTTCCCCCATAAATGGGCTTTAAATTGTTTGTGAATCAGGAAGCGCTTAATTGCCTCCTTCCTGCTCAGATTCATAGGCGTCGTCAGGGGAGAGGAAGTCACCTGATCACTTTCCTTCCACACCTCGTGTAATTTTGAGAGTAAGATGTCCGGCTTTTTCTTGTCAAAAAAGTTAATCATTTCTTTGAGAGAAAAGAGGGGGACAAAATCATCTCCGTCAACAAAAGTTATATATTCGCCACGGGCCTTACTTAACGCATAGCGCCGAACCTTTCCAATATTTCCATATTCCGTTCTTAGATACTCAAAGCTGGCGTTATCATTAGAGAACTCCTTCATAATGTGCGAGGTACGGTCTGAGGAGGCGTCATCAATCATCATAACTTCACACACATCAGAAACACCTTGCAAGAGCTGCTTGATGCTTTCAAGGCATTTAATAATCTCATTTTCAATATTATGCGCGGTTATAATTATTGACAACTTACAAGATGAGTTTACGTTCATCTCCGCCTCACAGAATGTTTAGTGGCAACATTATATTTTGAAAGCGGCCTTTATCCTAGCCAAATAGCTATCGTCATATAAATGCTCAATTGAGTCTCGAATTTTTTCTCCATCAGGAACTTGCTCACCATCAACAATCGCTTGCAAGCGCTCAGTAAGTATATCTTCTCGGCCAGGAGGATAAAGCACGCCGTTGATAGGCGGTCTTATGATATCAGATGGACCATACTTGCAGTCAGAGCTTATACAATATACACCATACGACATAGCTTCAGCCAAGGACATACCAAACCCCTCAACCCGTGATGTCAACAGTAGAGCGCTAACTTCTTTAATGTTTTCACGCACGTAATTCCATGGCTGCGCCTTCCAGCCAACCCAAGTTACGTTTTGGCTAATTTGCAACTCCACCGCCAGCTTCTTTAAAGCCTCTTCATCGGGGCCTGAGCCTAAAACATACAGTTCCCATTCTCCTGAAAGAGAGGACAAGGCCTTCAGCATCTCGCTAATTTTTTTATCTTTCTCGCATAGCCGCCCCACATAAAGAAATCTCACCACATCTCTTGGCCTGGGAATAAAACTTCCTGCTCTCGCTACCGAGTTATAGATTAGAGAAATCCGGTTTTCAGATACTCCCATATCGATTAATTGTTTAACAATACCGCTACTAATCGCCAAGTGGAAATCAGCGCGAGCAACATATTTAGACTTGTATAACGCATCGAGAGAAAGGTGAATCCATGAGTACAACACAGGCCTTCGAAAGGAGAAGGCTCTGGCCATATGCGATACATAGCAGCTAAGCGGATCTATCGCCACGATAATATCGGGACATTTATTTCTGATTAGAATAGCTATCTTTGCTGCAAAGCTAATACGACGAACCTTGGTATTAGAGACTTTTGAAGTTATACGAGTATAACTGGCATCGCCCAGCCACTCATCGTTAACTTCTCCAACCCCTTGCTTATAGTCATCAATAAAAACGAACTCGACTTTAGAGTCAACAGAAAGGAGGTCATAAAATTTTTTGCAAACAGTCTCTTTGCCACCCAGTCCTTTTATATTATAGCCTACGACCAGGATTTTCTTTCTATTGTGCACCACACTTTCTCCTACATAGATGAGAAGTCAACTATACGTTACTTTGCAGACATGCGACCCGAATCACTTTATTGCACCTTATACACACGCACAGTTCCATCAAGCATGGTATCCCACTCATTAATGACTTTATATTTCTCATCCAAGCTTGTTTTAAGATTTTCATTATCATAGCGGGAGTTCCAAACAAAATAATCATACTCTTTCTCATCTATGATCTTGAGCACATGAGATGCCTCCCCCTTAACCTCCCATGTTCTCTCCACATGAGAGCACTGCCCTGTTTTTATTTCAGAATTAGCGTAATAACTGATAAACATCATATACTCTGATGATCCACCAACTCGTATAAAGCCACCTGCACCATGATAGTCATGCAAAATATAGGCGCCTATTTCTTTTAGCAGATACTTATCAGACTCTCTGTGCTTCAATAGCTTTACTACAGCCCCAAGGACTACACAGCCTAATAATATAAAAAAAACGATCTTGCCTTTCAGAGCAAACCATTCCTTAAATGCATTGCTAACGCTCATGAGCCCCATAGCGATAATCACATAACCAGGTATCAACAGTAGAGCCATCATGCGAGAGTCTAGCCACCAGGCAGTTATGGTTTGAAGGAAAAGAACCACAAAGGCGACAATGCTTAATACCAATAAATAACGAATAGAGAGGTTCACTCTCGCTTTCCGAAAAACCGGACCTAAGCCCGCGATGAAAAATACCGCGACAGGCTCAAACATCGCTTTCGCCAGCCAATTAAGCTCTACCCCTAGCGCAGTCCAGCCTACAATTGTCGACATATCTCGCCAGTAATATTGAAAATGAAAGCCCTCAGGCGGGTGAGTCCAGAGCCCTTTAAGGTCTTGCCTAAGTTGCTTATACCCTGAGATAAGCTCAACGACACGCTCATATTGTTTGGGAAAAGAAACAAGCTGCCTATTTAAAAGCCACTCACTTAACAGGAGCGCAAACATAGCCACTATTATTGGGAGGAGAAACATAACACAGCGAGCAACGCCTTCCCTTACCTCCCTTCTGGCTCCCAGAAAAATCATCGTTCCGGCAATAAATGCCGCTGCTTCTATTCGAAACGAAGCAGCGACCATAAAAAGCATGCACGCCAGGGGATATATCCAATAATTAGCTGACTTTTCTGCTCTCAAGATGAAGTAGATGGCCAAGGATAAAAAGAACCAGTACCCTGGTCCACGCAGAATATCCACACTAAGAACAACAAAAGCAGGATTACAAGCAAAAAGAAGCAGTGTTAGCAAGGCAACATTCTTAGGTAATGCATGCTTTAACACACCATAAAGGGGTAGCATTGCCAGTGTGCCAAAAAAGAGAGAAATCAAGCGTCCTGCTAACTCCCAGTCGCCTACGACCTTATACATCGCAGCAATCAAGAGGGGAAAAATATTAGTGGCGTGAAAACAAACCCCTAGATACTCGACACCATTATAAAAAACGTTTTGAGCCTCCTCGATATATAAAACTCCATCTGAGTTAAATATGTCAGCACGGAAAAAAGCATTCAACCTCAGCATAAATCCTAGGAGAAAGACCCAAACAAAAGGGTCAACTTTTTTCAAGGTGCTCACGAAGGGGCTGCTTTCAGGAACCATAGCTTACTAACTTTTTCTCATCATACTGGCTTCTGCCGAAGGCACTATTTGACGTAAACGCTCCCAAATCACTTCGGGAGAGAGTTCATTCCAACATGGAGGATAGTCAAATTTTTCACCCAAGACTTCATATCGACAGTGCTTTCGCATACAAGGCGCGCAGTGGTAACTTGAACTAAGTGAAGTTTGTTGCGCACCGTATATTCCAGTGAGGAAGGGATTAGTTGGCCCATACAAGGCAATTGTCGGTTTAGCCAGCGCCGCCGCCAAATGGCCCAGCCCGGTATCCACGGTGACAATAGCTTGGGCCCTGGCGATGTGCTCCGCGACCCCCTTTAACGGCATTCGCGGCAATACCCGCACGCCAGCGGAAACTTCCAGGCGTTCCGCCCGCAGTCTTTCTTCTTCGTTCCCCCATGCGGCCCACACATCAAAACCAGCTTGCCTGCACCGCAGAGCCAGATCACCCCAGAAAGATTCAGGCCAGTGCTTAGTACGCCATGTCGTGCCATGAAGAAACATAACCGTTGGCGCCGTTTCTTCAGGTTCGGCCGCTTCTATCTTGAGCCCATAATCCGGCGCCCCACCTTTTGCATAACCGAGCCCCTGCGCGAACAACTCACGAGTCCTTTCTACCGCATGCATTTGCCTGGCGACAGAGTAGCACCGATGATAGAAAACGCTGGCAAGAGGCTCTCTTACAGATGTGCGATCGTATCCAACAATTTCTGCGCCAACTTTTTTAGCGATAAAGGCGCTTTTCAACAAACCTTGAGCATCAATAACAAGATCGTACTCTGATTTAAGCTTTTCGCCAAAACTCGCCCACTCGCCAGATCTCAATGCTTCATAGGGATTTTTACGCCAACGCCTCAACGCTACAGGGATGACCTTGTTCACAGCGGGATGCCATGTAGGGATTTCAGCGAACGCTTCCTCAACCACCCAGTCCAATTGTAAGCCGGGCACGTTCATCGCAGCCTCTGTAACGGCAGGCAGCGTATGCACGACGTCTCCCAAGGAAGACATTTTCACCAATAGAACTTTAGGCAATGGGCGCAACTCCCTGACTGTCGGAACCACAAGGCAGCTTATCCAGCGCAGAAATGACCTGTTGCGCAGGCAACTGTTTCAGGCAGTTGTAATGTCCCAAAGGGCAAGTTCGCTCAAAACAGGGACTGCAGTCCAGCCCCAAGCGCACGATTTGCTTGTGCTCTGTTAGCGGCGGCGTAAAGTCTGGAGAAGTGGAACCGTAAACAGCGACCAATGGACTCCCCAACGCCGCAGCAACATGCATCAGACCTGAATCGTTACTAACGACGCGAGAGGTTAGAGACAATAGCGCGACGGCTTCCTGCAGAGTCGTCAAGCCAGCAAAGTTCATAACGCCAACAGAGCCAGAGGCCGTCGCTATTTCTTCGCAAACGGGCTTGTCATTGGTGGAGCCAAACAGCCAGACGCGCCACCCTTTTTGCAGATAGTGACGCGCAACGGCGGCATAATGCTCAGCAGGCCACTGCTTGGCGGCGCCAAACTCAGCGCCGGGACATAGCCCCAAAACAGGCGCTCCATCAGCATCTACTGCGTATTTAGCGCATACATCCGCGGTAAGCTGCGCATTGGGCTTCAATTCTGGGTTGGGTATACGGCTTAAGTCAGCTTCCCCGTTATCATAGGCAAGCGCCACAAAGCGCTCGACCATAAGCGGAAGTTGCTCTTTATCAAGCTTGCGAATGTCATTTAACAGACCATAACGCATTTCTCCCCGCCAACCAGTGCGCCTTGGTATGCTTGAAAACCAGGGAATTAATGCGGATTTCAATGAGTTAGGAAGAACGATGGACCACGCGTAATCTTTCGCCTTTAATGACACAGCCAGTTCACGTCGCGCCTTAAGCATCAACTTGCCGTGATCCACCGGCATATCGATGGCATCTCTCACTTCTGGCATAGCCTCAAGGATTGGGCGACTCCAGCCTGGAGCAAGGACATCTATCTGGGCATTTGGGTAGAGGCGCACAAGCACTTTAAACAGGCTTTGCGCCATCACCATATCGCCAACCCAAGAGGGCCCGATAATAAGAATATTCAAGGGCTGGCGCCTCTTACATGGAAATGAACTAAAACTTAGGCGACGGGCGTCAGCCAGTGCTTGAACTCTTCGTTACGTCCTTTGACTACGTCGAAGTACAAAGACTGCAGTCTTTCAGTAATCGGCCCACGCTGACCAGCGCCAATTGGACGCCCATCCAGCTCTCTAATCGGCGTAACCTCCGCCGCAGTGCCAGTGAAAAACGCTTCATCGGCAATATAGACTTCGTCGCGAGTGATACGCTTCTCCACCAGCTTATAGCCCAAATGCTCCGCCAGATGAAAAATCGTGTTACGAGTGATGCCGTTGAGGCAAGAGGTCAACTCTGGCGTGTAAATAACGCCATCACGGATGACAAAGATATTTTCACCGGAACCTTCCGCCACATAACCTTCTGGATCAAGCAGTAGCGCCTCGTCACATCCGCACGCCAGCGCTTCGTTCAAGGCAAGCATAGAGTTGATGTAGTGGCCGTTCGCTTTAGCGCGGGTCATAGAAATGTTTACATGGTGACGGGTATAAGAGCTGGTCCGTACCTTGATGCCTTTTTGCAGCGATTCTTCTCCCAAGTACGCGCCCCATTCCCAGGCGGCGACGATCACATGCACGCTCAGATTATTGGCGCGCAGTCCCATGCCTTCAGAACCGTAGAACGCCATGGGCCGCATATAAGCGGAGTTCAGATTGTTGTCACGCACTGCCTGACGCTGCGCCTCATTAAGCTCATCCTTAGTGAAAGGCAGCTTCATGTTCATGATATGAGCGGAGTCAAACAACCTGTCGGTATGTTCCTGCAAACGAAAAATCGCCGCGCCTTCAGGAGTCTGGTATGCGCGAACGCCTTCAAACACGCCCATGCCGTAATGCAGCGTATGTGTTAACACATGCACATTGGCGTCACGCCAAGGCGTCATTTTGCCGTCGAACCAGATCAAACCGTCACGATCAGCCATGGACATAGCAGTCAACTCCTTCGGGGCCCAAAGCCACACATTCTTAAACTGTAACCCGACTTTAACGTCGGAAGAGTAATGATTAATAGAAGAGGAACCAAGTCACTCCGCAAATACTTTTTCCCAAAACGCCACAACCCAACGACGCTCTTCCAGCAGTTCGTGAGCCTGTATCCGCGCGGGAAGATTCTGCAGCGCTAGCCGGTGCCCGCGGGCGCGGAGCAGACGATATATATCGCAAAGCATTTCCGCGTCTTCAGGAGTGAAAATACCGGCCTCACCCAAGGCTTCCAGTATCCTGATGTTATCGCTCCAGACAACAATTTGAGGGTACTCATTCGCCCAGCGCAAAGCTGCATATTGAACCATAAATTCAATATCAACGATACCGCCCCTATCATGCTTGAGATCGAAATAAGGCAGGCTTCCTGAAGAGTCCGGCTTGGTTCCGAGAGAGGCTCCCATTTTCTCTCTCATTTCTATCACTTCTGCGCGTAATTTTACTGGGTCGCGAGATTGCGTAAGAATGTCTTTCCTTACCTTCTCAAACTCTGCGCGAATACTGGGACACCCAGCTACCGCTCTCGATCGGACTAAAGCCTGGTGCTCCCATGTCCACGCACTTTTCTCCTGGTATTGCTGAAATGCGCTGACAGAGCTGACCAGCAATCCCGAGTTTCCAGAAGGTCTCAGACGCATATCCACTTCATATATATCTCCAGAAGCGGTTTTCGTCGTTAGTAGATGGATAATTCTCTGCCCAAGGCGGGTAAAAAAGACTTGATTGGCGATACTGGTTTCACCATTCGTACTTAAATCTCCTGAAGCGCCATGCAGAAACACTAGATCCAAGTCCGAACCGTAACTCATTTCAATTCCGCCAAGCTTTCCATAACCGATAACTGCAAATCGCATATCATTTGGCGCAGCGTCTTCGTAGCCTGGCTCGCCGTATTTCTTCACCATAGTTTCCCAGGCCTCATCCACCACCTGCTCAACAATGGTTTCAGCGATGAAAGTCAGGTAATCACTCACCTTCATAAGGGGAAGAGTCTCACGCAGATCGGAGGCAGCCACCCGTAACACGTGAGCCTTTTTGAAGTACCTCAACGCCTCCATTTGCTCTTCCAGACCATCATTGGGAATGCGCAGCATTTGCTGACGGAGTTCATCACGCAGCGAAGAGGTATCAGGCGGAGTGTAAAGACTACCGGTATGTAATAACTCATCCAGCAGCAAGGGAGTAGTTACAATTTGTGTCGAGATCCAGGCACACTCTGCAAACAATCGAATAAGTTCGCTCAGCGCACCTGGGTTCTCATTCAATAGCGCCAAATAAGCGCTTCTCCGCAAAACTGCCTCGACTAAAGCCAGGAGTCGTCTGCACGTTTCGTGCGAAGCCCTGCTTTCTGCCAAAGACTGAAGCAGATTAGGCATAAACTCATCTAAACGCTCCCTTCCCTGCAACTGCATGTGCTGCACTCTGGAGCTCTGGCGGAGCTGTTTTACTGACTCATAGATTTCTATCGCCTGTTCACATCCAGACCGAGACAATAGATCTTGCGCCTCATCCAGAGTTAATCGGCCAGCCCAAAGAGCCCGCCACTCGACCGTATCTGGACGCTCTAAAGGAGCCTCCCTGCGCTCAGCAATAATGTCGGCGAAATGCTCTGTTACGCAGTCTCTGAGCTTGTCCAGCTGAGCCCGGCATTCCCCCCAACCCGGGAAGCCCATTGCCACCGCCACCCGCTCTCTCTCTACTTCATCAGTCGGTATCTCTTGGGTCTGCTTATCATCAAGCCCCTGAATAGCGTGCTCAATATTACGCAGAAAAATATAGGCTTCCCGTAATTCCGCAGCCGCGGCGACAGGTAAAAGTCCTTCATCTTCAAGACACTCAAGCGTCGACAAAAAATTCCGCTGCTGTAGCCTGACATCTCTGCCGCCGCGCATTAGCTGAAACACCTGAACGATAAACTCAATCTCTCTGATGCCCCCTCTACCCACCTTGATATTGCCATCCTGCCCCTTACGCTGAACTTCCCTTTCAATCATCTCCTTCATCGCCCTCAGCGCCTGTACTGCGCCAAAGTCGATATATTTGCGATAAACGAACGGCTTAAGGGAGGTTAGCAGCTCTTCTCCGGCTTCAATGTCGCCGGCAACGGCCCGAGCTTTGATCATCGCATAGCGCTCCCAATCCCGACCTTGCTCCTGATAATAGGCCTCCATAGCCGCAAAACTGAGAGCCAGAGCGCCGCTCTGCCCATAGGGCCTCAACCTCATATCAACCCTAAACACAAAGCCATCAGCCGTTGTTTTATCTAACGCCTGTATTAACCTCTGCCCTAATCGAGTGAAAAACGCCTGATTATCTAAAGAGCGCGGAGCACCTTGAGTCTCCCCTCTCTCAGGAAAAGTAAAGATCAGATCAATATCTGATGACACATTGAGCTCGCTCGCCCCCAATTTCCCCATAGCGAGAATGACCAGCTGCTGTTTATCGCCCGCCACAGAATGAGGCTCACCAAACTGCTGACTTAAATCACGATAAATCCAACTCAAAGCCTCATCGATACAAGTTTCCGCAAGCCATGAGACTTCACGGGCCGTGACTTGATAATCCACTAAGCACACCAAATCTCGCCATATAACTCGAAACATCATTCGTCGACGAAACTGCCTCAATATTCGAAGCAAGTCATCCTCTTTGTGAGCCTCGGACAACTCTTGGGCCAATAACGCTCGGAAATCGACAAACTGATAATCTTTTTGGTACTGCGAAGACTGCAAGAAACTGAGAACCAGCTCAGGCTCTCTAAGAATGATTAATGCGAGGAAGTCACTAACTGCAAAAGCACGAAGAATATTGGGATAGAAAGGAGAAAACGCGCCGAATATCTCGGTAGGCAAATCAGCAAACTCCTCCCAATACTTCTGAATCGTTGAATGAATTGCTGACGGATATAAATTAAGCTCGCTTGGCGCAGCCATTAGTCTGTGCTCCCCTGACCAAAATCTCTTTTGCTCAGGATAGCACGATAAGAATCACGGCTAACGCTTCAATGTGCGACAATCTGACGTTTAATAAACTACCAATCGCTTTTTGCCATCGCCCGTTTCAACTCTGAACGATTCAAAGTAGCGTTAACATTCCAGTTGTACGGTAAATCCGCTGAGAACTTAATATCCGCTGGCAGGTCTTGCCGGTATTTACGAACAAATGCCTCAATCCCGCCTACAACTGCAAAATCATCCTCAAACCAACCAAATATACTGGACAAGTGGATAACACCATTCTCCATTAGTATCCCCTTATTATCCTGCGTTAAGTATTTTATTGATTGTTCTTCCAACTGCTCATTGAGATTAATCGCAGTATAAGGCTCGATACGCAAGTCTGGGCAACTCATAGATGCGCAATTAAGCGCCATATGAACCCTAGGATCTCCCATTTTACGAAGAATCTCATGCTCCAAATAGCGCAAAGTCATCTTCTCTCCACACAATACCCCCGCATCGAATGTCCAAACGGGCTTAAAGAAAGAGCCTAACGATTTGAGCTTAACAATTGGCCAATTATCGACAACCATTTTGATGGCAAGAATGTTATAGCCATTTAAGTAAAAGGCCATTCGTTCTTCAGGAGTTTCAAGGTCAGACAAAGGAAAGGTTGCAACCTGCTCAACTAGCTTGGTGAACTTCTCATTTTCTTTTAATGCGCCATAGTCTACAAAGTTTGCATCCATATATTCTTTGTGACCAGGTTTAACATATTGCTGTAGCAGTTCAGAGTATGTCGACCAGTCCGGCTCCTTGGCGCTTGCTGCAGACAGACAAAATGCAGTCAGCCCAATACATAAGAAACAAATAGACCTAAAGTTGGAAAGCATACCCCCTCCCGCTGAGAGCATAATTAGTTCGTTAGCTCCCTCCTCAGCACTTCCAAACCTATCAAGCCAGGTGCTTTAGAGTTAAGTACATATTTAGAAAAATCACTCCCTTCTTTTCTACACATCCAATGAAATAAAGACTCTATTTCAACTTCAACATCCAGCCCCACCGAGCTTCTCTTGGAGCCACTTAAAGTCAGCAGTGAATTTATCCCAGCGATACATTCAACGTATTTATACCAATTCGTACCATCACCGTCGGCTATAGCTTCCATATAGCACGCCAAGTCATCAATTAACTCATCGAGCAGCACACTTATCGAGCGTTCAGGATCGTGCTCCCGCTTAGCCGCAGCTATTCCCGCAAGACTGTATCCACGGGCCGCCTTACTTTTCTTGCTCAACCAACAAGGTACTTGCTTAGCTATTCTATCCGCCACCACCATAACGCAAGACACATCGCCTTCTTTGAGCTCAATTTCAATCTCGGATATCGGCTTAACTCCACCCGCACCGCGAATCTCACCAATATCTAAAGCCAACTCAAATACGCTGGAGCCAACCTCTACCATCCATTTGGTACGCTCAAAATTGGTTTCAAAGACAGGCCCCACCCTCTCTAACTCTATACCTTTGACCAGTTCTATCTCTGAAAGTTTCGCAATATCCAACTTATTATCTGGCAATCGCCAGTTCCACTCGTCACGAACATGCAAGCCAGCTATTCCCTTACCTCCCCCCTTCAAAGTTTGCTCCCACGCATCTCCGAGATCCCGCAACCTTAAGGCAGTCGTTGAGCGCTGCATAGCAAAATCTGGAGTATCGTAATAGGTATTCTGTAGAACTGAGGATGAGACTGGTTTCCCCCAAAGAGCCGAAAGCTCAGAATATACTTTCGCTGACAGCTTTCGAGGAAAAGAAAGCTTGAGTTCGATTTCTTTCATATATTTTTCAGCAAACCCTTTTCTATAGTTTTTAGGCAAAAAAAAACCGGCTCTTAGAGCCGGTTTTTCTAAACATAACTTTCAGTGTTTATTAGAACGCGTAGGTTGCGCCAACATTGAAAGTATCAGTATCGGTGTCTTTACCACCACCAGCAGGCTCCTCTGTCAACAAATCGTATTCTACATATACATACATGTTGTCAGACAAGTTGTGCAGAGCCTGAAGAGTGATTTCAGTATCTTCAGCATCACTCTCGTAATCGCGCATGCCATATGCAACAGCAAACTGAGTTGCCCCCATGGTATACACACCACCTAACGCCCAAAAATCTTGATTTTTGTCTTGAGTTTCATACTGGCCGATGACTTTGAAGTCTCCGAATTTGTATGAGCCAGACAAACCGATTACGTCTTCGCCATTGTCCAAATCGTTAATAGCATAACCCAATACGACCTGCAGGCCTTCCATCTCGTACTTGGCGGCAAGAGAAGCCGTGTAAGTGGAACCACCTTCTAGAGACTTAGTAGCGCCAACGGTAAAGCCACTGAAGCTTGGTGAGTAGTAGTGAAGGGTATCGCCTTCAGCCATACCTGCAACATCACCAGCAACACCAACTGACTCGAACAAATCGATCTGGTCAACCCACTCGTAAACAGTATCTTCGGAACCAACTAAAACTGTACCGAAATCACCTTTTGCGCCGATATATGCCTCATCTAGCTCAAAAGAGTTTGTATCAGTACCTGTATTAGTTTGAGGATTCTTCTTGTCATCAGCATTGAAATCAAACTCTGCTTTCAAAAAGCCTTCAACGCCTGGCATGATCTCATGCTTATGTTTGAAACCAATAGTAGAACCATTGTCAGCAAAATCAGTATTGCTTGACTCTGTAGAGCCGTTGTCAACATTCACATAAGACTGAACTAGCTGGATGTTTCCGTAAACGGTAGGCATAGAGTCCAGACGCGCAGCCAGCTCAGAAGCTGGATCCATCGCAAAAGTGGTAGAAGAAATCGTTGCAGCGGCAACAGCTGAAGCGATCAAAGTCTTTTTCATTTCGTCTTCCTTTTGTGTGTTAAATCAACTTCTTTCGAAGATTGATGGTTAAAAGCCACATTTTTCTTTATTTAGGCAAAAAAATTTTCGCCAATTTATAGTTCGTGATTATGTCAACTTAATGACATTTTTCAATCCGATGTTTTGTCTATATCAAAGCCTCCTTTTTCGCCGCACCCCATCAGTTCTTAAATGTTGATAGATTTTCGCAAATCAGGCCTCTTCACAGAGGTCTACATTTCTTCACTGAAGGTCAGCCAAAAAGGCTTAAATTCCCACTCTATCAACAACTTACCATCAAAACCTTGACAGCTCTTTTGCAGAGAGGCAAAAAATCCTTACAAACAACGGGTTATATAACTTTCCTAAACAAGAAAATTAATAACCATATGTAATACAACGTTGTCGTTTTTGCAACCAAAAAGTGCCTGTATGGCATTTTTTTTTGTAACAAAAATTCTACTTTTTAGCCTTACAGAGGCTAAGGGAGCTTCCCCTAAAAAAAATCAAAACTTTTTATAATCAAGCAGTTAAACCAGTAGAATTACACTCACCTTAACGGCCTGATATTGATGCAGCTTTCTCTGCCTAAACAAACGTACATAAAAGCGCACCAGTACTATAACAAAGGAAATATATTATTGGGCCATGCATCCCATAGTGGATTTCCGAAACTCAACAACACCCCAATCTCTCGGTTTTTGCAGTACAAGCTTCGAGCATAAGCTCCGTAAATTTCAATATCCTTTTACTCAACACGCAACGAAAAAGTTGTTGGTCCGACATTGGCAAGCGCCACCTCCATGTCTGCGCCAAACCGGCCCGTCTGAACTTTACTTACTACTTTTGACGCCTTATCAACAAAATAGTCATAAAGCCTCTCGCCTAATTCAGGCGAAGCTGCGGAAGAAAAACTTGGCCTCATTCCTTTTTTTGTATCCGCCGCCAACGTGAACTGCGATACAACCAATAATTCCCCGCCTATATCTTTAAGGCTTAGATTCATTTTGCCATTCGCATCAGCAAAAATGCGGTAGCCTACGATTCTATCTAACAGTCTTTCCGCTGAACGCTCGGTGTCATTTGGTTCAACCGCCAACAAAACGAGAATACCTTCGCCGATTGAGCCAGTTATCTCTCCACCTGCTTTCACTGAAGCATGCGCAACGCGTTGAATCAATCCGATCATTTATTACGCTCGCGCTTAATTCTTAAGGAACTGTTACAGCCTTTTTAAACATTTGCGGCATTAAAACTGCCTATTACTTAACTGTCAATAGGACTAGCCATTAAGTTTTGATACGCCACCAATCCTATCTGCCATAGAGCCGATAGATTTGATCAGCGCATCAACCATTGCGGGATCTCTCACTGAGTGGCCGGCGTCCCGGATGATGTACAAGTCGCTTCCCGCCCAGTTTTGGTGCAAATCAAATGCTCTCGCCAATGGAGAAATGGCGTCATAGCGACCATGAACAATGATGCCCGGGATGTCTTTGAAATGAGAATTTGAGCTTGCAGGTCTGTCGCTTAGCTCCTGATAGAACTTGCAGCCTAATTTCGCCAAGGCAATAGCCTGATGAGGATGAGTCAGTCTATCCACCAAGTCCTGACAAGGATGAAGGGTGGAGATCTTCGCCACCCATGCGGCCCACTGTTTTGCGGCCTGTATCTGAAGCAGCTCATTCGATCCATTCAGATACTTTGAGAAATAACTAAGCACTTCCACAACGTTTTCCCGCGGACAATCCTTCATCACTTCGTGCCAAATATCAGGAAACATTCTGGGTGCGCCTTCCGCCAGCATCCATGAGATGCCCGCCTCATCGGCAACAAAGAAACCCGAAATCACCACTCCCAATACAGCCTCGGGGTGGGCGTCGGCATATTGCTGCGACAAAAAGCCGCCCCATCCCATCCCAACCAGCATCCATTTATCAATACTCAGGTGCTGCCTCACCCGCTCAATATCTTGGATAAGAATATCAGGACGGTTATGAGCAGTCTCAGCCAGTGGAGTGGATTTTCCGCAACCTCTCTGGTCTATCATGATGATGCGAAAGCGCTCAGAGTCCAGCAGACGTCGGCAGAAAGGGTCTGAGCCATATCCTGGCCCATCGTGCACAAACAATACTGGCAGCCCGTCTTTATTGCCGGACTCCTCAATATAAATTGTGTGAAGGTTATCTACGGGAAGGAAGTGTTCTTTATGGGGCTTTAGTTCTGGGTATAAGGTGAGCATTCGGCTTTTCCAGCATTGTCCTTTAACTCGAAAGAACTATAGCACTCTGCGGAAAAGCCGAAAACTTTCTAGATCACTTTATCCAACTACTTTTGGATTTTAGTCCTTAGCACGGTCAGCGCGCTTACGCTCATGCTCTTTCAGCAACTTCTTGCGAATCCTGATGTTGCTAGGCGTCACTTCAACCAGCTCATCGTCTTCGACAAACTCTAACGCCTGCTCCAGAGAAAAACGAATCGGCGGAGTCAGAAGGATATTTTCGTCCGTACCTGCTGCGCGAATATTGGTCAGCTGCTTGGCTTTGGTTGGATTAACAACCAAATCGTTATCTCTGCTATGTAAACCGATAATCATGCCTTCGTAGACTTCGATGTTGGGGTCTACGAACAAACGACCACGATCCTGCAGGTTAAACAGCGCGTACGCCAATACTTTACCCGCTACGTTGGAGATAAGAACGCCATTGTTACGCTCGACGTTCACGCCTTCTTTCACAGGACCATAATGATCAAAGATGTGGGTCAGAATGCCCGTGCCCGAGGTCATGGTGAGGAACTGAGAACGGAAGCCGATCAGGCCGCGAGAAGGTACAACAAATTCTAGACGTGTGCGTCCTTTCCCATCTGGAATCATGTTAACCAGCTCACCGCGGCGCAGGCCCATTACCTCCATGATTGATCCCTGGTGTTCATCTTCCACGTCGATGATAACCTGCTCGTAAGGCTCAACTTTCTGCCCGTCAATTTCTCTCACAATAACTTCTGGACGGGAAACGCCTAATTCAAAGCCTTCGCGACGCATGGTTTCGATCAATACGGACAAATGCAACTCGCCGCGACCGGATACGATGAATTTATCAGGAGTGTCGCCTTGCTCTACACGCAACGCTACGTTGTACAGCAACTCTTTCTCCAAACGCTCCTTGATATTTCTACTGGTGACGTACTTGCCTTCTTTACCAGCGAATGGAGAGTCGTTAACCTGAAATGTCATGCTGACTGTCGGCTCGTCCACGATCAACGCCGGCAGCGCTTCTGGGCGCTCAGGGCTACATAACGTATCGGAGATATTCAGCTCATCCAGACCTGTAATACAGATAATGTCCCCAGCTTCCGCTTCAGGCACATCCACACGCTGCAGGCCGTGATAGCCCATTACTGTCAATACGCGACCATTACGTTTGCCGCCATCGCGATCAACCACGACAACAGGCGTATTGGTTTTTACTTTACCGCGCGAAACGCGTCCGATTCCGATTACGCCAACGTAGCTATTGTAATCGAGGGCGCTGATCTGCATTTGGAAGGGGCCATTAACATCGACAGACGGCGCAGGCACCTTATCAACTACCATTTCAAACAAAGGCGTCATGTCTTGTTGCAACGCATCTGGCTCAAGCCCTGCAATGCCATTCAACGCAGAAGCGTAAATAACAGGGAAATCCAGCTGCTCTTCTGTCGCGCCCAGGCGGTCAAAAAGATCCATCACTTCACCGACAACCCAATCAGGGCGAGCGCCAGGGCGATCCACTTTATTGACGACAACAATAGGCTTCAGCCCACGAGCAAAGGCTTTTTGAGTAACGAAACGAGTTTGCGGCATCGGGCCGTCAACTGCATCAACGAGCAGGAGAACAGAGTCCACCATAGATAGAACACGTTCAACTTCGCCGCCGAAGTCAGCGTGTCCAGGTGTATCTACGATATTAATTCGGTAATCATTCCACTTGATGGCGGTATTTTTCGCCAATATAGTAATGCCGCGTTCACGTTCCTGATCATTGGAGTCCATAACGCGTTCAGCGTCCATGTCCTTGCGGCCTAAAGTGCCCGACTGCTGAAGGAGTTTGTCGACCAGTGTGGTTTTACCGTGGTCAACGTGGGCAATGATAGCAATATTTCTTAATTTCTCGATCACAAAAAACACCTGCAAAATAAACAGTCATGGGCTGAGGGCGCGACATTATAGCTGACGCCTGAATCTTTTTTATACATCTTTATACACCCTCCCGAAAATTTATCTATCCTTAGCCTGATACCAAAATGGTGCACGACGCACCAAAAGCGCCCGAGAGCTTACCCTTACGCACCAATTCGGTGCAACGCCATGGGTGACTTGATCGGGCTATTACGAACGGGCTTTCACAAACCCTTTTAAAAACAATTTGTTATAAGTCAAAAATCTCTTGGCAAATAAATTGCTAATCAGGAAAACCAGAAGCAACTGACCATGAGGCGTGATAGTATTTTTGCGCTCGTTAGACTTCCCGGAACGCTCTCCCCTCCACGGGTCTGTTTCATGGTGGCGAGGATACACTACTGCAGTGTTTCGGTTTCACCTCAACATAAATAAAATCTTACGGAGTAACTGGAATGTCAGAGAAAACTCTGAATCTTATTAAAGAGCACGAAGTTAAATGGGTTGACATGCGCTTTACCGACACCAAGGGTAAAGAGCAGCACGTAACTATCCCAGCTAGCGAAATCTCTCCGGAATTCTTTCAAGAAGGCAAAATGTTTGACGGTTCCTCCATCGCTGGTTGGAAAGGCATCAACGAATCAGACATGATCCTGCTGGCGGACGATGAAACAGCGGTTATCGACCCGTTCACAGAAGAAACCACTCTGAATCTGACCTGTAACATCATCGAACCCACCACCATGCAGGGTTACAATCGCGACCCACGCTCTATCGCCCAGCGCGCGGAAGAGTACCTGAAGTCTACAGGCATTGCGGACACAGTATTGTTTGGGCCAGAGCCTGAGTTCTTCATTTTCGACAGCGTAAAATGGAAATCCGATATCAACGGGGCCATGTATGAAATCTACTCTGAAGAAGCCGCTTGGGTATCTGGCGACGACTTTGAGAAAAACAACGTTGGTCACCGTCCTGGCGTAAAAGGCGGCTACTTCCCTGTACCTCCGGTCGACTCACTGCATGACCTGCGCGGCGCGATGTGCGCAGCGATGGAATCCATGGGCTTAACTATCGAAGTGCATCACCACGAAGTGGGCACTGCAGGTCAGTGTGAAATCGGCGTCGGCGCCAATACTCTGACCCGCAAAGCGGACGAAGTGCAAATTCTGAAGTACTGCGTACACAACGTAGCGCATGCTTACGGCAAGACCGCAACCTTTATGCCCAAGCCTTTGGTTGGCGACAACGGTTCTGGCATGCATTGTCACCAGTCTCTGTCAAAAGACGGCAAAAACATCTTCTCTGGCGACGGCTATGCAGGCCTGAGCGACGTGGCTTTGTACTATATCGGCGGCATCATCAAGCACGCTCGTGTACTGAACGCTTTCACTAACCCTTCAACCAACGCATACAAGCGTCTGGTTCCTGGTTTTGAAGCGCCGGTTATGCTGGCTTACTCCGCACGTAACCGTTCTGCGTCCATCCGTATTCCTTTCGTGACTAACCCGAAAGCGCGCCGGATCGAAGTTCGCTTCCCAGACCCATCCGCTAACCCTTACTTGGCGTTCGCAGCCATGTTGATGGCGGGCCTGGACGGCATCCAGAACAAGATCCACCCTGGCGACGCTATGGACAAGGATCTGTACGATCTGCCAAAAGAAGAAGCAATGAACATCCCAACTGTTTGTAGCTCTCTATCACAGGCGCTGGATTACGCAGAAAAAGACTTCGAGTTCCTGACTAAAGGCGACGTCTTCACTAAAGACATGATCGAAGCTTACATTGAGTTGAAGCGTAAAGAAGTAGAGCGTCTGGACATGACCACTCACCCGGTCGAATTCGAGATGTACTACTCTGTATAATCCGCTGCGTAGTTAACTACGACAGACTCGAAAACCCCGCGCTCTGCGGGGTTTTTTTTGGTTCCGCTTCTGCTACAGTTCAAGTAACTGGTCAATTGGGTTGAAGTTATGAAATCTCGGTTCGCTTATATCCTTCTTTCTTCTGCGCTTTTTTCTTCTTACTCAGGTTTGGTCTGTGCTGAAATCTATCGCTGGGTTGACGCACAAGGCAATGTGGAATATTCAGACCAGGAGAGAGAAGGTGCGGAGAAGGTCGAGGTCGGCCCAACCGCAACGATAACTATGCCTAAAATGTCGGAGATCCCGCCTAGTAGCGGCGATGAGCCGGAACCTGCACCGTCAAGCTATTACGCAACGCTGAACATCACCTTTCCCAGCAATGACAGCGCTTTTCATTCCGGCAATGGCGACCTGACGGTCTTATTCACATCAGATCCCACCCTGTATCCCAACCACAGCTACCGCGTTTCCCTGGACGGAGCGCCTGTTGGAACAACCAAGGATAATTTCCTTGAGCTGAAAGGCGTCAATCGGGGAACCCATTCCGTTTCTCTTGATGTCATTGATAATTCAGGGGTCGTTCAGAGCGCAGCTCCAGTACAGTTCACCATTCATCGTCCCAGCGTAAAAAACTAAACCATCGCATCGCACCAAAATGGCGCATAATTAATGCCTAGTGCATCCACTTTGTGCGTGACGCGCCATGATCACGCACATCGCCGCAGACTTACGTTCCGTCAAAGCCCGCTTCTGGAGCGCTTCCTAAGGGCATAGCTCACATTTGGGCGATCCGCCCCACGCCTGTGCAGAGAACCCGGTAATTCGCACCGCTTTACCGCAGTTCTGGTTTGGATATTGCATTCACAATGCAAAAATAGGTCAACATTATGCTACCCATCGTTTTTCAGACTCGCTTACTCGAAAATCTGACCACTTCCGTGCTGGTCATTGACCCCCAGCAGCGGATTGCATTCAGTAATTCATCCGCCGAAGTGTTGCTGGAAACCAGCGAGCAAAGAGCCCATGGGGCCACCATCAAGGATTTATTGATAGAAGGCAGCTCCACGCTGACCGGTCTGGAAGAGTGCCTGCGCACAGGCCAGACCTACACCCAAAGGGAGGCGGAGTTTCTGTTGCCCTCAGGGAGCCGCCTTCTGGTTGATTACACAGTTTCTCCCGTGAATATCGTCAACGACGTCTACGTCATCATGGAGATTCAACCCCGTGATCGCCTTTTGCGCATCAGTCGAGAGGAGGAGCTACTCTCCAAGCAGGAAACTTCCCGCATATTGATTCGCGGGCTCGCTCATGAAATCAAAAACCCCTTGGGCGGCATCCGCGGCGCAGCGCAGCTTTTGGACAAAGAACTAAAGGAAGAAGGTCTGCATGACTATACCCGCATCATCATTGATGAGGCGGATAGGCTGCGTAATCTGGTTGACCGCATGCTTGGCCCCAATCGCAGCTTTAAACAAGAGCCGACCAATATCCATGAAGTGCTGGAGCGGGTTTACAGCCTCATCGAAGTAGAAAGCGCCGGCAAGATAAAGCTTATTCGTGATTACGACCCCAGCATCCCCGAATTCGCCGGTGACAAAGAGCAGCTCATTCAAGCCTTCCTCAATATATGTCGCAACGCCATGCAAGCCTTTGAGGATTACACGCCCCCCGGAACTGACGGCCCACAAATATTACTACGCACACGCCCGCTCAGGCAGTTCACGATCGGTCATACGCGACATCGCTTGGTGGTAAGAGTAGACGTCATCGACAACGGTCCCGGCATCCCATCCGAATTCCTGAATAACATTTTCTACCCAATGGTGAGCGGTCGCGCTCAGGGGACAGGTCTGGGGCTCTCCATAACACAAAGCATCATCGGACAACATAAAGGGCTGGTTGAATGTGAAAGCCAGCCCGGCAGTACGAACTTCATCATATTTATTCCACTGGAGCCACTATCATGAGCGCATCACCCAACGTATGGATCATTGATGATGATCGTTCAATTCGATGGGTCTTAGAAAAAGCCCTGGAGCAAGCGCATCTGAATACCCGGTCATTTGAATCCGGAGACGGCGTTCTACATCGTCTGGAACGGGAGCAACCGGATGCGATTATCAGCGACATCCGCATGCCCGGCATTGACGGACTAAGTCTGCTGGGACAGATTCACACCAGCTACCCGCATCTGCCAGTCATTATCATGACCGCGCATTCGGACCTGGATAGCGCAGTGTCTTCCTATCAAAGCGGCGCTTTCGAATACCTCCCCAAGCCTTTTGATGTGGACGACGCCGTCTCTCTGGTAAAACGCGCCGTGGCTCATGCGCAGGAACAAATGGCCACCAGCCGCGCTCCCGAGGGAAGCTCCTTGAGTCAGGACACGGAGATCATCGGCGAAGCCCCCGCCATGCAGGAGGTATTCAGAGCCATTGGCAGGCTTTCTCACAGCAATATAACGGTGTTAATCAACGGCGAATCCGGCACTGGTAAGGAGCTGGTCGCGCGCGCTTTGCATCAGCACAGCCCCAGGGCCGGCAAACCGTTTATCGCCCTCAACATGGCGGCGATACCGAAAGACCTGATCGAATCTGAGTTATTCGGCCATGAAAAAGGCTCTTTTACCGGCGCTGGCGGACAGCGTCAGGGACGTTTCGAGCAGGCCAACGGCGGCGCGCTCTTTCTGGATGAGATCGGAGATATGCCGCCGGATACCCAGACGCGCCTGCTACGCGTGCTAGCGGACAGCGAGTTCTATCGGGTCGGCGGCGCCACCCCCATCAAAGTGGATGTGCGCATTATCGCCGCCACGCATCAAAACCTGGAAAAGCTGGTGCAGGAGGGTCGCTTTCGGGAAGACCTTTTTCACCGTTTGAACGTCATTCGAGTGCATCTGCCCAAGCTGAGCGAGCGCCGGGAAGATATTCCCAAACTCGCCGGTCATTTCCTGAAAAAAGCGGCGGAAGAGCTGAATGTCGAGCCTAAGGTGCTGAAAACCGAGGCGGAAGAGTACATGTGTTCGCTAGCGTGGCCAGGAAACGTAAGGCAGTTGGAAAACACCTGTCGCTGGCTCACGGTGATGGCCTCTGGCCGGGAAATCCACGTTTCCGACCTTCCCCCGGAACTGCAGGAACAATCCAACCACCGCAGCCCGACTCAGGATTGGCAGGAGTCACTGCGCACCTGGGCCGAACAGGAACTGAAGAAAGGTAAAAGCGGGCTACTGGATACAGCGGTGCCTACTTTTGAGCGCATCATGATAGAAAGCGCACTGAAGCAGACGGCAGGAAGAAAACGCGACGCGGCGCTGCTACTTGGCTGGGGACGCAATACGCTAACCAGAAAAATCAAAGAGCTAGGCATGGCGGGTCACGACGAGAGCGAAGACGACGACTAAGTCAATCCCGGGTCTCACTACACACAAAACATAAGGGGCGTTCACGCCCCTGCTCCCACGTTCTCCTAGAAATTCGCCAGGGATTTCGGCCTCTCTATATAAAAGCCTTGCACGTAATCGACGCCCAGCTTTTGCAGCATCTCCAATGACTCTTTGGTTTCTACCTGCGGAGCGATAATTTCACGTCCTAAGTAGTGCGCCATTTCCGTCATGGAGCGAATCATCGTCTGATCATTTTGATCGGTCGCCACGTCTTTAACAAAAGAGCCATCCACCTTAATCAGGTCTACGGGCAACTGCTTGAGATATTGATAGGAGGCCATGGCGGTGCCGAAATCACCCAGGCAAAAACGGCAGCCATATTCCTGTAGCTCCACGATAAATTCGGAGACATCGCAGAGATTCGAGATCGCCGCCGCTTCTGTGATTTCGAAGCACATTTTGTCCATAGGGCAGTCGTATTTGGTCAACCGCTCAAAGATAAACTCCAATAGCCCCTCATCATTCAGAGAGTGACCGGAGAGGTTAATGCTGACCCCGCCCATGGTTTCAATCTGCTGTCGATTCTTCGACATCCAGTCCAACATATGTCCAACCACCCAGCGATCCACCGCCTGCATCCGCTTATACGTTTCCGCTGCGCGAACAAAGTCTCCGGCCGGAATCAGGTTGCCATTGTCGTCATATATGCTGAGCAGTATCTCGTACTGGGCGCCCATCTTGGCGGCGGGGTGCAACGGTATGATTTTCTGGCAACGCAGCAGTACCCGCTCGTTCTCCAGCTCTTTGCCCAAACTCGCGACTTTTGAGGCGATGGCGTCTCGCCTGGCAATCAGGGCCTGGTCGACATCAAACTCCTCAACTCGATTGCCTCCTTTACTCTTGGCGCGACGAGCAGCCTCTTCAACAGCCTGCATCATATGAGGCACATCCAGCACGCCGCCGCTGACCTCGACGTAACCAATGCTCGCGGAGATAGAGAAAACATTGCTTTCCCACTGCAGCTGATATTGGCGTAGCGCCGTGGTGATTTTCTCCACCGCCGCCGTAGCCTCGCCTTCCACCAGCAACATGAATTCATCGCCGCCAAACCGACACACCAGCGTCTTCGGCGTAAAAAGCGCCTTCAATAAGCCTGCGATATCCTTCAACGCCTGATCGCCCGCCTCAATACCGGCGGACTCATTGATCAGGCGGAACTGCCCAAGACTGACCAGCAGCCCGACAAACTTATCGCCATCACTGGACTGAGAAAGTTTCACCAATGCCTGACGCTCAAACTCCTTACGCTGAATTAGCCCCGTCAACTCATCATGTGAGGACGCGTGGCTGAGCTGTTCATAAAGATCCTGCACCATGGCGTCCAGACCTTGATCGACCACAGGGGTATCTACCGACTCATCCGGCGCGGCGATGCCTTTCTGCAGGTAGGCCGCCAGCGTCAGCGCGTCCAGGTCTATCACCTTCATGCCCTGATGGTTCACGAACACATAACGTGAAAAGCTGCGGCCGACCCAGACCAGCCGGATAAACTCGGCCTCTTTCTCGTCTCGCTCTAATCGCAGCCAATCTCCCACCTTCAGTTTTTGCGCCCGCATCAGCCAGCGTTGCAGCCCTCTTTGCCTGGCTTCGCCCAGCAATTGCACGCCCGGATCACTGCTTTCATCACGATTATCCGGCATGGTCACCATTTCAGGCGCCGCCTCCACGCTACGTACGAGAAGGCGTTTAAGCTCGTCGCGGATATGGCCGGACGGCATATGATTGGATGAGATAGCGGAAAGGCCGTCCTGAATAATTCGCAGCAGTTCTGGAAGGTTAAACTCAAAACTGGGATCGTCACCGACATGGATCAGCGTATCCAGAACGCTCAGGTAGTCATACCAGGCCTGACTGGAGGCGCCTTGCCGAATATAGGTCAGCGACAGCAAATCCCGCCAGCCGCCATTCAGCAACGTCGCCACTGCTCTAGGCACCTTCTTGCCAGCGATGCGTTGCTCTATCTCGTCAATCACCGCCTGCTTGGCTTCCTCGACTTTCTGCTGCCCTTCCGCCGCTGCGGTGACTCTTTCCACATTCCGCCGATAGAGTAAATTCTGCCGCTCCAGCAATTCATCCAGTTCCGCCAGCGCTTCATCAAATACGCCCGGATCTCGTTCGTGATCCACCTGAATACGATGAATGAGCGTGTTGATACGCTCCAGGGCCGTTTGACTGCTCCGCCCCCCTTTGACGCCGATCTGCGCAATACGGTTAATGACCTTATGCGCCGTATTTTCATTCTGCTCCAGGAAGTCAGGGTTGCGCATCAGCAGGCGCAGAACCGGCAGCTCCAGCCCTTTGATCTGCATCTTGGCGATTCCGCTCAACTTCTGGTTTTTCAAAAGGCTGGCGAAAAAGCGATCCACCACATCCAGTGCTTTGTCCTGCTCCGCTCCAAAGGATTTCAAACCTGCTTCATTATTCTGCAGCACGCTGAACAGGCGCTCACGCAGCCCAGATTCTTCTAGACTGACGCCATCCCCAGGCGGCGCCTGCTGTACCGACTGCAAGTTGAATAATATTTCTTCATTGCGAAACTGAGGCGCTTCGGATGCTTTTGGAAATGGAGGCGCCTGCTGCTCTTTTTGCTTCAACAAAGCGCGATTGCTTTCCAGAATTTCAAACAGCTTGTTCACTGCCGCAAAGCTGGTTTCCGCATCCGCCAGGTAGCCGTGCATATCCCTTTCACCCTGCGCTCCTGAGGGCGGAGGGTTTGGGTTTGGATCCGGGGCAGTGACGGGCTTGGCAGGCTGTTTGGAGTCCTCTTGGCTTGAGCCCATCAATTTTTGACGCAATTGCTCAGCGCGCTCTTTATCCTCCGCACTGAACGAGTCCTGTTTGCTCTCGGCTGTCGGTTTCTTTGCGCTTTCCTCTTCCGCCGCCTTCTTTTCCCCCTCTGGAGTGCTCATGTATTTCGACAAATCGAGATTGGGCAGCACTCCCCGCCGAACCAACAGGTCATTGAGTTCCGCGTACACGGGCCCGAGTTCGGCCAACACCGTGCGCTCAAACACTCTCAGACACAAGCGTTCTGCTGGCAGAGGTAAATGCAGTTGAATCAAGGTGTCACGCAAGGCGTAACATAAAAGCGGCGGCCCCACTGCATTGTTATATCCCTTGTTGCAAACCACTCCGGCTGCGTCCAGGCGCATCTTCAACTGCACCAGCACAGCCCGATAGGTGGTTTCCGCCTTTGTGACCATGACTTTCAGCGTGAGCCAGTCTTCAAACTCGGACTTATCTATTAATGATAAATCCGTCCGCTCTTCTTCCTTTTTGGCGGAACTCTCCGCTCGAGGCGTCAGCGCTTGACCAACATGTTTGAAAAACTGGCTGGAAAAAATTTCATTCTGCTTCGCCAGGGCAATAGCGGCGTCGGCAAGTTGAGAGCGTTGGTTATCCGTAGGCGCAGTATTAATGGCCTCGTCGAAACTTTTCGGCAAGGAGCGCAGATAGGTATCAAACAGGGGCGTCAAATGCTGGTGAATGACCCGCTCGCACTGTCTCATCAACAGGGAGGCGGAGTCCGTGGAGCTCTTGGGAGCGCCGGGGCCAATGTTCTCGGCGCCACAAATGCGCAGTAAAGCAGTCACCGCCGCCATATTGCCTTCCGCAAAGCTCCCACCCATGGCGCCGTCGATGGCCCTTACCACATTCACCTTCAGCTCATGGTTGCGATTCACGAAAGGATCGATAAAACTCACTTGTACGCGCTGACCGGCGGTAAAGCCGCTATGCTTGAGCCGTTGAGCAGTCTCTGTGGGATAAGTGACATAAACGCCTTCCGGGCAGAAATCCGCAATTGTGCATGACAGGCCGCTCAATCCCTTAAAGTCGAGAGATGCGCTCAACTGTATGGGGCGCCGTTGACTCGCACGCCGCTCCTGTTCTCTGCCGCTGATTTCGGACATGGGTTTCTGTTGGTTAAGTTTATTAACTAAGAAGGCGCCGGTCGCCGTTATCGCTCCGCCCGCATCAGAGCGCTATTACCAGTATAGACAGCCAATAAATTTTTGGAGAAAGAGTTCGCCGATGGCTTTACTAAAAAAAACCTTTCCTTTATCTCCAGTTATAAAACTTTTACCTCTGTTACTGATGGGGTTGCTGGTTCTGGGAGGCTGTCAATCTACGGGGTTTATGCTGCAGGCGATTCAGGGGCAGTGGGAGATTTTGCAGAAAAAGCGTCCCATTGAAGAAGTCGTGCAGGAAGACGCGACACCCGCCAACCTCCGGGAACGGCTTGAGTATGTCATCCAGGTCAGAGAATTCGCCGCCTCCTTACACCTTCCCGTGGAGGAAGCCTATAGCGAATATGCTGATCTTGAGCGTCCCTATGTCGTTTGGAACGTTTTTGCCGCGCCAGAATTTTCTATGCGCAGTAAAACCTGGTGTTACCCCATCGCAGGCTGCGTCGCCTACCAGGGTTACTTCGCCGAGCAGCCCGCCCATCAGGCTGCTGAAGCATTGGCGAGTGAAGCGTTCGACACCCATGTAGGCGGCGTCCCGGCCTACTCAACCTTGGGCTGGTTCGATGACCCGGTCCTGAATACCTTTATATGGTATGACCCAGTGGATCTGGCCGGACTGCTTTTTCACGAGCTGGCGCATCGCAGACTGTATATAAAGGGAGACACCGCTTTCAATGAGAGCTGGGCGACCGCCGTCGAGCAGGAAGGAGTGCAGAGATATATCCAATACACTTCCAGCACCTCCTCTCAGAATACTCCACCTCTACTCAGCGCCTACTCTGCAGACGCCATTAACGCGCGCTACGCCGAACGCGCCCAGAGCCGGGAACAGTTCGTCGCCTTGGTGAAGCAAACGATTAGTGAACTGGAAGCGCTTTATAAAGAAGACATATCTGCGGAAGACAAACGCGCCCGCAAGACTGAAATCATTGAGGCATTACGCGCCCGATACGCAGAGCTGACGCAACAGCGCAAGATATCTTCAGGCTATGAGCGTTGGTTCAGTGCGCCAATTAACAACGCCAAGTTACTTACCGTCGCCAATTACCACCAATGGACGCCTGGATTACGTTACAAAATCCGCGAGCTGGGCGACCTCAATGCATTTTATCAGTGGTCGGGATCTTTGACTGACCTGACTAAAGAGGAACGCATGGAGGTATTGAGAAAACTGAATGAACTGGCGCAGCCAAGCGTGGCCAGTTCATTTGAGAGTGAGACAGATAAATAGAGGACGGCGAGCACTTAGTCCAGATTTTTCACAAACACCTTCGAGTTGCGTTGCAGGTTATACATGCTTTGCTTTTTCACCGGCAAATCCGCTACCTGCCCCAGCTGAAAACCCCGCTCGATAAACCAGTGGGCTGTTTGTGTGGTCAGAACAAAGAGTTTGCTCATATTGGCGGATTTGGCGCGCCGCTCAGCGTAGGCTAACAGCTGGTCGCCACGGCCCTGCTTGCGATAGCTGTTTCTGACCGCGACACAGGCCAGCTCCACGCAGCGCTCATCTTCGAACTGGTACAGGGCGGCGCAACCTATGATAGCGCCGTCGCGATCATCTACGATGAAGTTGCCAATTTCCTGCTCCAACAGCTCGCGAGACCGCCTTACCAGTATGCCCTGCTCTTCCAATGGCCGGATCAGCGCTAATATGCCGCCGACATCGTCAATGGTTGCAGGGCGAATCTCATCGTAGGAATCATCCGTGATTAAGCTGCCTACGCCATCACGCGTAAACATTTCTTGCAGTAAGGCGCCGTCTTCCGCATAGCTGATCAGATGCGCTCGCCGCACGCCATTTTGTAAGGCGCGACAAACTGAAGAAAGTTGCCGATATTCTTCTGTGTCGGAGGATAAATTTTGCAAATGCTGCAATGCATCATTCACTGACAAATCACGCAGAACACCGCCATCCGGCCCAGTCAGTCCACGTTTAGGGCCAAAAACGATCAGCTTATCCGCCTTCAACGCCACTGCAGCGGAAGCCGCTACATCTTCACAAGAGAGATTGAAGACTTCTCCAGTCGGCGAATATCCTAAGGTAGGCAACAGGACGATCTGTCCCATCGCCAACAGCTTGTGAATGGGCTCCGCCTGGACTTTACGCACAAAGCCCGTATGGCAGTGGTCAACTCCATCCACTACCCCCACAGGTTTGGCGATAACAAAGTTGCCGCTGATCACCTGCAACGCAGCGCCGTGCATGGGAGAATTCACCAATCCCAAGGACAGCTTGGCCTCCAACTCCGTGCGCAAACGTCCAACCGCCTCACACACGCAAGGCAACGCCTCCCCATCAGTAATACGCACGCCATGATGATGGTGGGATTGCAGGTCGGACTCCTGCAGTCTGGCCTCAATCTGCGGCCGGGCTCCGAAAGCAACGACCAGACGCAGGCCCAGACTGTTGAGCAGAGAGATATCCTGCACAATTGTGTTTATTCCAGCATGCGCCAGCGCTTCGCCAGTAAGAAGAATAACGACGGTCCGGCCACGATAGGCGTTAATATAAGGCGAAGAATGTCGGAACCAGTAAACCTGCTGCGCTGGATCGCGTTGCACGGCGCCGCCGGATTGCGCACCGAGGGAGGGAGGTTTTTCCTGATTTAATTCATTCATAGTCGCCAGTCTCAATTCTTTCCTGGGCGTATCCCAGGCGGTTAATCCAGCCATACGCTCATACTGAAGCTCTACTCACTCTCCAACAGAAGCGACTGCCGCTTAGCATAAGGCAATTTGCAGATTTGAAAAGTCCGGGGAAATAACTTATTCGGAGCACTATAGACACAGACGTCGTATAAGCTCTTCCAGCAGTTTCATCATAGGGGGAATTCGATCCAGAGACACGTATTCATCAGGCTGGTGCGCCTGATCAATGTCTCCAGGACCCAGGACAACCGTTTCCGCTCCCAACTGCTTGAAAAACGGGGCTTCCGTCGCAAACGCTACGGTTCCAGAGGCTTTGCCCGTCAGCTCTTCGCATATGCGAACCAAACGACTGTCTTCACGTTCCTGGAAACTGTCTACGCCGTCAAACAGAGGACGTAACTGAATATCTACTTCATGCTTTTCCGCAATGCTACGCAATTGGCTGCGTATGCTGTCACGCACCGTCTCCATGGGCATTCCCGGCATTAAGCGCACGTCGTACTGCAGTTCGCAACTTTTACAGATTCTGTTGGGGTTGTCGCCGCCATGGATGCACCCCAGATTTAAGGTTGGATAAGGGACCTCAAAACCAGGATTGCTGTATTGCTCCACCCATGACGAGCGCAACTCTCTCAAACTGATCATCACATCCGTCATCGCCTCCAGCGCATTGCGTCCCAACGCGGGTTGCGACGAATGGCCAGAGCGGCCTTCTACTTTGATGGCGTCCATCAAAATGCCTTTGTGCTGCCGAATGGGCCGCATACCGGTCGGCTCACCGATGACGACGTAGTCGCCGTAATTTTTGGCCGCCTGCATAAGCCGTCGCGCGCCATCCATCGAGCTTTCTTCATCCGCAGTAGCGATCAATGTCACCGGTTTGCGCAGATACGGCAGAGCTGGCGCCAAGGCGGCCAGCGCCAGAGCGAAAAAGCCTTTCATATCGCAAACGCCCAAGCCGTACCACTTGCCATCCCTTTCACTCAGCTTGAACGGATCGCTATTCCAGGCGCCATCGTCATAGGGCACTGTATCCGTGTGCCCCGCCAGCACCAAACCACCTTCGCCCTGCCCGGCCTTGGCGACTAAATTCCATTTATCGCCTGCTTCGTTCACTGGCAATAACGCAACATCCATCCCCAAGGTTTCGCACCATTGCGCCAATCGCTCCACCACAGGGCGGTTACTTTGATCCCATCGCGGCAATGTGCTGCTCACGGAAGGAATGGCGACTAGCTCGCGGATCATGGTTTCCAGCTTCGGCAGTTCGGGCATGCGCACTCCTCAGGCTTGAATGTTATAACGGCCCCCTTCAGGCAGCCGCGTTATGGCTATTTATATACCTTAATCTCTGCAATATCGCGCTTCTTGATATGGAAGCTCACCGACCCCGTCTGCAATGGCACAGCTACGTCTATCTGGTATTCCAGCACTTTTTCGATGCTGCCTTCGATCAACTTACCGGAATTTTCCTTCAGCCTAACGGGATACCCCACATATGCATCAAGCTCTTCCACTTCGACTTGACGATAAGCCTTTTCAACCTTGGGCGGCGGCGGTTTGGGAGCTTCCACAACCACAGGCGGCGGCGACAGAAACGCCTTCAACTTAGCCTGATCGATGGTTGCGCTCAAATCCGGGATCATGACTTGGTTCATGCGGAGTTGCAGCCCCAGCGCATCTACGATGGAGCTCATGTCCATAAAGGCCAGCAAGCTGTAGTCCAGTTCCTCAACAGGATTCAGAATAAACTCAAAAGAACCATCGCCTTTTAAGTAGTCTGCATACGCATTGATCATATCAGCGCTTGGCGTGACGCCGGCCTCAGCCATAATTTGCTGGCTCTTCTCCACACTTCCTTCTACGAATTGCGCAGGGCTGTCGCCTGTTTTCTTAGTACAGAACAAAGTCAGGCGTTTGATAAAGGATGCATCTTCATACAAATACGTTAGATATTTGAGGCGTGGCAACTTGGTTCCTTCAGATGGAGGCCAAGAGAAGTTTCGGTCCACATCAATATCCAGGCGCCCCTGGATATTGCTTACACCTTGGATATCTGTGTTAAAAAACAGACTCAACATGGAAGACATTGAGTTGTAGTTATATCCCCAGGATGCGTCGACCTGAAGGCGGTCATATCCCATTTCACGCATCTCTTTAACATCGACGCCATCTACGTCACCGCAGTCGATCGCCAGGAACTCCCCAATATCATGGGAACCATTGGGCTCCGATTTGTAGTTCTCCCAAGAGTCCACCATCGGCAGATTAGCGTGAACCACCGAAATTTCCAGCGAATCAGGCATCGCTGCATCCGCGCTTTGCGGCGAACGACGATTCAACGGAGAGTAGTAGTCAAGCATGGCGAATACAGAAGGAAACTTCAGACTAATTTCCTGAATAGGAATAGTCTCCCTTAACTGATAAGGGGTAACTTTAATATCCTTAATAATTATCTCGCCTTCCAGGTTGGAGCTGATCCAGCCATAATCCACCGCCATATGAAGCGCCGTCGCTTCTTTAAATCTAGCGATAGCCTGATCCGTCTGATACCAGACCAATCCTTTGAACGCCCCATAGGCCCCTAATACAACTAAAAAAGTAGTGACTATAAATTTCTTCATGAGGTCAGCATCCGAATATTTGCTTACTAATCAATGCGCGACTTAATTAAAGCAGCCTAGTCCGCAAAAACAAACAGGCCCGGTGTGAACCGGGCCTCAGCCTGAAGGCTTTTCTGCGGTTTGGCGCTAGATCAGGCGTCGTCGCAGCCTTTGCGGGTTATCAAGGTGCCTACGCCTTCATCGGTAAAGATTTCCAATAGCGTGGCGTGGGGAACCCGGCCGTCGA
Organism: Hahella sp. CR1; assembly: GCF_029813005.1. NCBI lineage: Bacteria > Pseudomonadati > Pseudomonadota > Gammaproteobacteria > Oceanospirillales > Hahellaceae > Hahella > Hahella sp. CR1. The sequence goes on along the minus strand of NZ_JAPELK010000005.1, from coordinate 513,128 downwards.
TGATATGGGCGCTATGCACGCCATTTTTCACCGCTGACAGGGCGCATTCGATCTTGGGCAGCATTCCACCGTGAATAGTGCCGTCAGCGATAAGTTCGTCGACTTGCTTTGTGCTCAGGCCAGTCAACACTTTGCCTTCCTTATTCATCAGGCCGGCGATATTGGTAAGCAACATCAGCTTTTCCGCCTGCAGTACTTCAGCAACTTTACCTGCGACCAGGTCGGCGTTGATATTGTAGGACGCGCCATCCTGACCGACGCCAATAGGCGCAATAACAGGAATACAATCGCTGTCAGTGAGCATGGTGATGATATCTTTGCGTACGCCCGTTACTTCCCCGACATGCCCAATGTCGATGATCTCCGGCTTTTGCATATCAGGCGTGGCGCGGGTGACTTCCAGTTTTCGCGCAGTAATGAAGTTGGCGTCTTTGCCAGTCAAACCGATAGCTTTACCGCCATTGCGGTTGATCAGGGCGACGATGTCTTTGTTAACCGAACCGCCCAGCACCATTTCCACCACGTCCATGGTTTCACTGTCCGTGACACGTAGTCCGTTTATAAAACTGGATTTGATATTAAGTCGCTGCAGCAAATCTCCGATCTGCGGGCCGCCGCCATGCACAACGATAGGATTGATCCCTACCAGTTTCATCATGACCACATCTCGGGCGAAGCTGTTTTTCAACTCTTCATCCGTCATGGCGTTGCCGCCGTATTTGATCACAATGGTTTTCCCCGCAAAGCGCTGTATGTAAGGCAGCGCTTTGCTCAATACCGCCGCAACCTGGAGGGCGTTATCTCGATCAAGCATAATTCCGTTAGTCTCCTGCGAATCTCAACGCACAGTTTCAGCGAGCCCACTCCCGGACCCGCTGTGATTTAAAAAGGAATAGACAAAGAAGGGTCCACGGCCAACAACTGGTCGCGGAAAACTTTTTGAATGCGCGCCAGCGCTTCCTGACTCTCCGCTTCAAAGCGCAGCACCAGCACTGGCGTGGTATTGGAAGCCCTGCACAGGCCCCAGCCATCAGCGTACTCAACTCTCACGCCATCAATACTGGACACGTTACCGTCGCCCCAGGATGCGTTTTGAGACAGTTTTTCCATGACCATAAACTTGCTGCTGTCACTGACCGCAACGTTGATTTCCGGGGTGGAAACATCTTCCGGGAACTCGTCAAACACAGCGTCTGCGTTGCGCTCATCGATACCAAGAATTTCCAACAGACGAGCGGCGCTGTATATGCCATCGTCAAAACCGAACCAGCGCTCCTTGAAGAAAATATGGCCGCTCATCTCTCCCGCCAACAATGCGCCCGTCTCTTTCATCTTGGCCTTGATCAGGGAGTGTCCGGTCCGCCACATGATCGGACGGCCGCCATAGCTGGAAATAAGGGAGTTCAGTCGGCGGCTGCATTTCACGTCGAAAATAACATCAGCGCCGGGATTACGGGAAACGACATCCTTGGCGAACAACATCAACAGACGGTCCGGCCAGATAATCTTACCTTTCGCCGTAACCACGCCTATGCGGTCACCGTCGCCATCAAAGGCCACGCCAATATCCGCCCCCACTTCCTTCACCTTGGCGATAAGCGCTTGCAGGTTCTCCGGCTTGCCCGGATCTGGGTGGTGATTTGGAAAGTTGCCATCCACCTCGCAGAACAGCGGCGTTACTTCGCAGCCCAGTTCTTCAATCAGCTTGGGCGCAATATCGCCAGCAACGCCATTACCCGCATCCAACACCACTTTAAGCGGCGCAGCAACAGCAATATCATTGACGATGGCGTCGATATAATTCTGGCGGATATCCTGATTTCTCAGCTCCCCCTGCCCTTTAATATAGTTCTGCGTACGTATCCGCTGCAGCAGCTTCTGAATCTCAGCCTGCGCCAACGTGTCTCCCGCCAACATCATCTTAACGCCGTTATACTCGGCGGGATTATGGCTGCCAGTCACCATCGCGCCAGAGAGCGTTTGCGTATGATGCGCAGCAAAATAGAGTACTGGTGTAGGCACCAGCCCCACATTAATGACATTAACGCCGGTCGCCATAATCCCTTGCGCCAGCGCCTTCGCCAAAGCTGGGCTGGATTCACGGCCGTCATAGCCCAGGCACATGTCCGTCACATTTTTCTGGCGCGCTTCAGAGCCCAGCGCTCGCCCGATCTCGTACACCACTTTAGCATCCAGGGTATCGCCCACTACTCCGCGAATATCATAGGCTCGGAATATGGTATCGGAGACATTCACAACCTGGGATTCGTTGACCTCCATTGACGCGCCCTCGCCAAAGTCTGAGGCAGGCTCGTCATCGTGTAACCCCAGCAGATCGTCGTCCTCTCCCAGCATGCTGATATCCAGCGCATCATCATTAAACAGCGGCGCAGCCTCCTCTTTGGCAGGCTGAGGCGCTTTCTTAGCCGGAGCCGCCTCAGCCCCTGAGTCAGCAGCCGTGGCTTTGGATTTAGTGGGGATTGAGCGCTTCACAACTGTCTGACGCGCCTGATCCAGCAACACGACCATAGAATGGAACGCAAGCAAAGAGATCTTGGGCGAACTCGGCTTTTCTCCCATGATGCAGGCTTGGCCAAATGCAGTGACCGCGGAAATATCCTTGCGCACCTTCTTCGTAAGCAAAAACACGGGCGCAGCCGCTAATCCCGCTGCTAATAAAGCAATAGCGAGCGCGACGATCCACAACATCTGGTCGCTATATGAAAAGCGGGCGGACTCGTTGGGGTAATACGCCACTTGCCATTGCGGCAGCGCCGTACCGCCCACAAGCTTGTCGCCTGAGCCTTGGCCATGTTCTATCACCACTCGTTGCTGTCCGCCAACGGACTGCAGCAGCTGATACTTCCCACCGCCAGTCTGGCGCCAGGTCGGCTCCAGAATCTCAGTGCTGAACATCACTAAAACCGTGCCCACAATCACGTTGGAATCTGTTTGCACCGGCTTTACGACTTGAATAAACCATTTTTCGTTAGATACGAAGGCTTCCAGGCGCACCGCCTTGCCTTGTTCTACATTACGCACCATATCCAGGCTGGCGAAGCTCACCGGCACCGGAGTTTCCGTGTCGCGCACGCCTCTTCCCTTCTGAAACGCCACCGCCCGCACTGCGGCAGGCAACGTTTTAGTAGCGATACCTGTAACTTGCGCACGCACTTGATCATCCACAAATCTGGCAGCGTCCACACTGCCCGCCAAGACTGCGACCTGATCCTCGATAAATTTCAGACGGTTATTAATGACGGACACCGCCGCATCCAGATTACTCTTCTGGGTCGCGGCATTGACTTCATCCATCAAGGGCTGCAGTACCGTGGCTTTTAATACAAAAGCGGTGACGACGACGCAAACCGCCGCCAAGGCTGCGCTCAATCCGGCAAAAAGCCCCGGACCGGCAAGCCCTTTGGTTTCCGTCTGTTTGCTTTTATTCGCTGGGGCCGGCTTGGGCTTCTTTGCGCCGTTACCGTTCGCTTTGCCGTTAGTCTCCGCCTGCTTCTTTTTCATCGGTTTCATTGATAAGCCAATTTACCTTTTGTTCGCATTTCGCCACATGGCCTCAGCACGCCCTTCGCACACTGAAGCTAACGTCATGTAAAGAATACACATTTACTGCAACTCGGCCTACGCCGCTTAGTTGCGGCGGTTATCAAAACGAGCAAATGCTTATTTAGTTCCCGTTGAACCAAAGCCGCCTGCGCCACGAGAGCTGTCATTAAAATCGTCAACAATCTCAAAACCAACCTGCACCACAGGCACAATCACCATCTGCGCTATGCGTTCGCCAACATTAATGGTGAATGCCTCGTTCCCTCTGTTCCAACACGAGACCATGACCTCGCCTTGATAGTCCGAGTCAATCAGACCAACCAGATTCCCCAGGACGATTCCGTGCTTATGTCCCAAGCCTGAACGGGGCAGTAGCATAGCCGCCAATCCGGGGTCAGAGAGATGAATCGCCATTCCCGTGGGTATAAGCGTAGTCTCCCCTGGTTGAAGCGTGACAGGTTCCGCCAGACAGGCGCGCAAATCCAGACCAGCGGAGCCGTCAGTTGCGTATGCGGGTAGTGGGATTTCCTTGCCCAGACGTTTATCCAGAACCTTCACGAGTAATGCTTGTTTCATGAAACTCAGACCAAATTCAATTATCAGTAGATAGTGTTTTTCGATATTGCTGGACGATGTGAGACATTAGTTGTCCCGCCAGCGCCTGCTTGGATTGTTTAGCTATTGGAATCACCTCATCCCGGCTAATGAGGGAAACTTCGTTATCATCGCTGTTAAAACCGATGTCTTTGCGAGAAACATCATTCGCGACGATCAGATTAATATTTTTACGCTCCAACTTGCCGCGCGCGTACTCTTCCACTTTCTGGGTTTCCGCAGCAAAGCCAACCGTAAATGGAGCGTTTTGCAAGGCGGCGATATCCGCGAGAATGTCAGGGTTGCGCGTCAATGTAATCTGTAGCTGCTCAGCGGTCTTTTTCATTTTTTGGTCAGCCGTAGCTACAGGCCGATAATCCGCGACCGCCGCTGCGGAAATGAAGATATCAGCACCCGCCTGCACCGCAGCCAAGGCTTTCGTATGCATTTCCAATGCGCCTTCCACATTAACGACCTTCACTCCGCCGGGCTTAGCCAAGGCAACCGGACCGGAGATCAAAGTGACCTGAGCCCCCATCCCGGCCGCAGCCTCCGCCAAGGCATACCCCATTTTTCCTGAGCTGTCGTTACTGATGTAACGCACCGGGTCAATACGTTCACGGGTCGGCCCAGCAGTAATCACGACGCTGCAGTTCCTAAGCTGATCTCCCAAGGCGAAATACGCTTCCGTCAAAGCAAGCATAGCAGCCGGCTCCAACATCCGCCCGGGCCCCAAGTCTCCACAGGCTTGCTCACCTGCATCAGGCCCCCATATAAAGGTACGAGGTCGCAGCGAAACCAGTTTTTGCACATTCGCATGAGTCATTGGATTGCGCCACATGGCTTGGTTCATCGCAGGAGCCACCGCCAACGGCGCTTCACTGGCGAGCAGCACAGTGGTGAGCAAATCATCCGCTAATCCGCCCGCGATTCGGGCGATAGCATCCGCGGATGCCGGCGCAACAATGATTAAGTCCGCCCAACGGGCCAATTCGATATGCCCCATCCCCATCTCGGCTTCGGGGTCCAAAAGACTGTCTCTAACGGGTCTGCCTGATAGCGCCTGGAAGGTTAACGGGGTGATAAACGCTTTTGCGCCTGACGTCATCAACACTTGTATTTCAGCGCCGCTTTTTACCAACAATCGGGTTAGTTCAGCGCATTTATAGGCGGCGATTCCACCCGTGATCGCCAGTAAAACTTTTCTGCCGGTAAGCATCGCGTTACTTCACTCTGTCCCCGTTTTGACTGGGGCTACGATAGCACCAGTCCGTTTTTTTTTCATCGCATTTGTATATAATAGCGGCCGTTTTGATTGCCGCAGCATATCAAAGCAAAGATGTATTTAATGGATGAACAAATCAGTAAAGGGATTTTGTATGCCTATCTCCGATTGGCCAAAGGCCGACCGTCCTCGCGAAAAGCTTATCGCCCATGGCGCCAGCAAATTAAGTGAAACCGAACTTCTCGCTATATTCTTCCGAACCGGCTCTCGCGGCCGCAGCGCGGTGGATCTTGCTCGCGACACCATTAACCAGTTCGGCGGGCTTCGCCCCTTACTGGACGCCAGCCTGGATGAATTCACCCAGGTTCCTGGTTTAGGCGAAGCAAAATACAGTCAATTGCAGGCGGCGACGGAACTCGCCAAGCGCTACCTGCAGGAAAAAATGCAGCGAAGCCATAATCTCACCAGCCCCGAACTGACGCGGGAATATCTGAGCGCCCACCTGCGACATTATCCTTATGAGGTTTTCGCCGCCTTATTTCTGGACAACCAACATCGCGTCATCGCCTACGAAGAGTTATTCCGCGGCACTATCGACTCCGCCAGCGTGCACCCACGGGAAGTGGTGCGCAGAGTGCTAAAACACAACGCGGCGGCTATAATATTCGCTCACAATCATCCGTCCGGCGTCGCAGAGCCGAGTCTTAGCGACAAGGAAATCACAGAAACTCTCCGCAAAGCGCTGAGATTGGTTGACGTGCGAGTTCTGGACCATATGATTGTCGGCGACGGAGAAGTCGTTTCTCTGGCGGAGCGGGGTTGGATTTAAACTCTCCGCCCATATAAAGAAGCGCTTGCGACTGAAAAGCATAAAGAGATGCGCCAAGCCCTTTGGAAATTGTGCAAAAAATGCAAAATATTTTGCCTTGAAAGCCTCTTTCTGCTATAAAGTCGTGCTCATTTTTACGGGTCTGGGTAAAGCGGGAAATTCTCCACCCAGAAGCAGGAATTTTTCAGTACCAACGTTTGGTTGGAGGCGAGTCAAATGTCTAGAGTTTGTCAGGTTACGGGCAAAGGCCCAATAACTGGTAACAATGTTTCTCACGCAAACAACAAAACCAAGCGCCGTTTTCTTCCGAATCTGCAAACTCATCGTTTCTGGGTCGAGAATGAAAAGCGCTTCGTTAAGTTGCGTGTTTCTACTAAAGGTATGCGAATCATCGATAAAGTCGGCATTGATAAAGTGCTGAGCGATATTCGCGCACGTGGCGGCAAGGTTTAAGGAGCTATATTATGCGCGAGAAGATCAGATTGGTTTCTTCAGCTGGAACCGGCCATTTCTACACTACTACTAAAAATAAGCGCACTATGCCTGAGAAAATGGAGATCAAAAAATTTGATCCTGTTGTTCGCAAGCACGTTGCTTATAAAGAAGCCAAGATCAAGTAAGCATCTTACTTCTTCAAGATAACGGCCAAGCCCTTTCAGCTTGGCTGATGAAAGCCCGGCCTAGTCGGGTTTTTTTACGCCTGTCCTTTTCCATACCCTACTGGCAACGCCACATCTACCGCAACAGGGAGGTGGTCAGACACGGGAAAACATACCACACCAGCGTTTCTGATCTGCAACCCGGGGCTAACCATAATATGATCAAGGGAGCGCTCAGGACGCCAGCTCGGAAAGGTATTCACTCGCTCAGGTAAAGACACCAGAGTCGTGCGTCCCAGCGCCGTAGAGCTTAGCAACTGTTCCGCATGGTTGTTCAGATCCCCCATCAAAACAACATGCTCATATCCGTCAATTAACTCGCAGACATGCTCCAATTGCTGACATTGCGCCTTTTCACCCAATGACAGGTGCAACATCACCACAACAAGAGGATTAGTGGGATCGCCATAAGTTGCGATAATCGCGCCCCGTCCAGGAATAACGCCAGGCAACTTATGTTGCGTAACCGAGTTCGGCCGATAACGACTCAACAGCCCATTACTGTGCTGAGCAATACGCCCAAGATTTCGATTCAACTGTTGGAACCAGTATGGATGCCCGCTCTTCTCAGCCAGATATTCCACCTGATTGACAAAGCCGCTACGAATACTGCCGCCATCGCACTCCTGCAGCGCTACCACATCATACTGGCTCAGCAAAGCAGCGATACGATCAAGGTTTTTATTACGGGACTGACTAGGCAAAACATGCTGCCAGCTACGCGTCACATAATGACGATATGCCGCAGTCGAAATGCCTACTTGAATATTAAAACTGAGAAGACGGATATGTCTGTGGTGGGGAAATTCTTCAGCTGCATTCATGTCGCCCTCCATGACGGGAGAGCGACGAGGTAGTAGGGCGCCGAACTTATCTCTGAACTTTTGATACACGCCCCAGCACTCCTACTACGTTAGTTTAGTTAGCGCCCTCTCAAGAACCTTTTGCTTGGCGCTCTTTATCTATCAGGAAGTCGGCAACCTTCAGCATATCCTCGTAAGTACCGCCACGAATAGCGTCTATGCGGTATTTACCATTAACCACCAACGCAGGCACCCCTGTCGCACGGGCAGAAAGCGCACGTGAAGCGGCTTGCTCAACTTTGGACTTCACACTGAAAGAATTATAGGCCTTTTTAAACTGTGCTTCTTCCACGCCATACTCAGCGAAGAATTTAGCCAAATCATCTTCGGAGTTGATGGACTGGTGATCTCTCGCCAGCGCATCGAACAGCGGCTGATGCATTTTTTCTGAAACGTCCAATGCTTCCGCCGTGTAGAAAGCCTGAGCATGAGCCTTCCAGATCTTATTGAAAGCCGCTGGCGAACGGAAGAAGCTTACATCTTCCGGCAAACTCTTTTTCCAAGCGTTAACCAGAGGATCAAACTTGTAACAGTGAGGACAGCCGTACCAGAACAACTCCACCACTTCGATCTTAGAAGCGTCGCGCACCGGAATCTGCGCCGGCAACGTTTTATAGTGCTGTCCTTCAACATAAGTCTCAGCCCTGGCCGCCAGAGCAACCAGACCCAAAGTCATTATTAATAGAATCCTGGCGAACTTCCGCATTTACGATCTCCGAGCTCCGTTGATTAGAAAATATTTGCAGGCATGCTGTAAGGAAAAAAGTTTTACCTCTTAGCATTCATTATGCAACTCCAGAGCCGCGCTTATGACAAACAATTAATATGGCTGCAAGCTGCGATAACAAAAAAGGCGGCCAAAGCCGCCTTTTTCGAACTGGTATATTCCAGGCTGCGATTAGTGCAGGCCCAGAATATAGTTAGCTAATGCTTTGATCTCTGCATCGCTCATATTGGCGGCGATGTCGCGCATGATGCGGGTCTCGCCATCATTGGAGCGGTCGCCAGAACGGAAGTTCTGTAATTGCTTGGCGACATAGTCAGAATGCTGGCCGCTTAGACGAGGAAATCCTGCTGGGAAGTTGCCTGCACCATTGGGAGAATGGCAACCGGAACAGGCGGGGATGCCTTTGGCGGCGTTACCTGCGCGATAAAGCGACTCGCCCTTCTCTAGAGAAGCCTCACTGGCGGAGCCGACTGTTGCAGGCTGACTGGCGAAGTATGCGGCGATATCCTCGATATCCTGGTCTGACAGGTTATCTGTCAATCCAGCCATTTCCGGCACTGCGCGATTTCCGGACTTGATATCGTGAATCTGTTTGATCAGATATCTCTCCCCCTGCCCCGCCAGTTTGGGGAAGTTGGGAACGGCGCTGTTACCGTCAGCACCATGGCAGGCCGCGCAAACTGCAGATTTGGTCTGTCCCGCCTTAGGGTCTCCCTCAGCGTGCGCCAGGCCAACCATACCCATCGCCAGCACCAAACCAGTTACGAAAATTCTCATTGTTGACCCCATCAGCTACCTATTTAATTTGCAATTACATTGTTGAGGCGCTTTGATCCAAGATACCCCAAGCACAATCAGTATCTTATTTTACCAATTCGCGCATGCTGCAATTACGTGAAAAGAACTGGATTATCTTTCCACGCCCTTAAAACGGTCTGGTATTATACATAAAACACTCAAAACATGAACGAATAAACAACGCGACATCGTCATTCAAAAACGCAGCCTCAAAGCGATGCTGCATCCACTCATTTTTCAATATTTGCAAGCATTAAAGGTATGACCCAAACCACCAAACGCCCCGTCTCATATCAAAGCGCCCGCTTCCTTATGAGCGCAGAACAGTTGCAGCAGTGTCCGCCTGATATGGGCGTAGAGGTCGCCTTCGCCGGACGCTCTAATGCAGGAAAATCCAGCGCTCTGAACGCGATCACCCAAAATGGGAAACTGGCGAAGACATCCAAGACGCCGGGCCGCACTCAGCTTATTAACTTCTTTACCCTGAATAGCGAAGGCTGCCGACTGGTCGATCTTCCAGGTTATGGCTACGCCAAAGTACCAAAAGCCATGCTTGAAAAGTGGCGGAGCAATTTGCAGCGCTATTTAGAACACAGATTGACGCTAAACGCTTTGATCCTGGTCATGGATATCCGACATCCTCTCAGCCCCTTTGACTGCAGCATGCTTGACTGGTGCGAAGCGCGGGGACTGCCGACACTGGTGTTGCTAACGAAAGCAGACAAACTCAAGTTCGGCCCCGCCAAAAGTGCGCTTCAAGAGGTAAGAAAAGAGCTGAAGAAGAATTGGAAGTTCCCTGTCGAAGCGCAGCTCTTTTCCTCCGTCAGCAAAACGGGAGTTGAAGAAGCCCACGCATTTATGGACCGCTTTTTTATTCCGCCTGACGACACGGCTTCAGATATTGAGGAAACCGCTGAGCCCCAAGCATAAGCATCTCACGACCAGCGACTCATAGACCCAGGTCATTGAGAACGCTGGGGGAGTAATTCTGCTGTAATCCGGTCACTTGATCATAAAACGCGGGCTGCAGATACGGCGCTTCCAGACAAATAACCTGATATATCCCATGCTTGAGAGTGTCTTTACGGATCAAGGCGCTCTCTTCGCCTGCGGCGGTTTTTAGAAACGACATCCAGTTCGTCACCACCAGCCAGACATTTAAAGCCAGAGATCGACGCAAGTGGTCGGAAACCGGCCTTAAAATACCAGACAGCTCCATTCCCCTGATGATATTCACCACACTGCCGATACAGCGCTGCGTGAATTTACGATAGTCAGCCTTCAAGCGCTCATCTGACTCAAGATAATGCTCCAGATCCCGATGGAAAAAGCGGTAGCTCCATAAGCCATCGAATACTGACTCAAGATAATCAAACTGATCCTCAACAGTCAGAGGCCGCCCCTCCGGGGCTTGTAGATAGTGATCGACCAGCAGCTGATACTGTAAAAAAATCTCGTAAATAATGTCCGTTTTATTGCGGAAGTGATAATAGAGATTGCCCGGAGAGATGCCTAAGTGAGAGGCGATATGATTAGTAGTGATATTGCGTTCTCCGCGCTCATTAAATAAATCCAGACTGGCTAAAATTATCTTTTCTCTAGTGTTCATTACGACTGCTCTGATCCAAACCGGCGGCTTTCATTATGAATAGTTCCTTCTACACATCCAGGCCTTGACACCTAGAGTATATACTCTAAAAATATAACCACTGATGCAAGCGTAGAAAAACAAAAATCAGCACCATGGGGCAAGACGCCCAGGAGGCGATAATGGCGGCGGACGTTCTCACGATCACAACTAGCAAAAAAGAAATTCAGCACCTGCACCGGGCGTATCAAGCGCAAAAGCGCGCGTTTGACCACGACCCCAATCCCAGTTACGAAGTGCGGCGCGACACCTTGATTCGCTTGAAAAAAGCGTTGCTGAACAATCAAGAGGCGTTGCTTGACGCCATTAATGAAGACTTTTCCTCCCGCTCTCGCGACGAAACGCTTTTAGCGGAGTTTATGCCCGCCATTCAAGGCATCAACTATACGCTGAAGCACCTTAAATCCTGGATGAAACCCTCCCGCCGGCAGGTTGGCCTACTGTTTTTCGGTTCCGAAAATTCAGTCCACTACCAAGCGCTGGGCGTGGTAGGCGTCATCGTTCCCTGGAATTATCCTCTCAACCTGGCGGTTGGTCCTCTTATTACCGCATTAGCGGCAGGCAATCGGGCGATGATAAAAATGTCCGAGTATACGCCGCGCACTTCCCAGGTATTCCAGGACCTCATGGCCAACACCTTTAGCGAGGATCTGGTTTCCGTAATCGTTGGTGAAGCGGATGTCGCCGCCGAGTTCTCTCGCCAGCCATTTGACCACCTGATATTCACTGGCTCCACTACTGTCGGACGCATGGTCATGCGCGCCGCGGCGGAAAACCTGACGCCCGTGACGCTTGAACTAGGCGGCAAGTCTCCCGCAGTCATCTCGAAAAACCTTCCGATTACTGACGCAGCGGAGCGTATCGCATTCGGTAAAGCCTTTAACGCCGGCCAAACCTGCATTGCGCCGGATTATGTCTTGTGTCCTGAGGATAAGGTCGAGCCTTTTATAGACGCCTTCAGGGAAAAGTTTCGCAAGCTGTATGCAACATTGAAGGACAACCCGGACTACACCGCGATTATCAACGATCGCCAACACAAACGTCTTTGCGGCTATTTAAAAGATGCGGAGGACAAAGGCGCTACATTGATTGAATTGAATCCGGCCAATGAAGATTTCAGCCGCGGCACCCGCAAACTCCCATTGACGCTGATTATCAACGCCACGCCAGAGATGAAAGTGTTGCAGGAGGAAATATTCGGACCTCTGTTGCCGATAGTTCCCTACCACTCCATCGATGACGCCATTCGCTACATTAACAACCGTCCTCGCCCTTTGGCGCTCTATTACTTCGGCTACAAGAAAAGCGAGCAGAAACATTTGCTGGAGCGTACTCACGCAGGCGGCGTCTGCATCAACGATACGCTAGTGCACTTCGCCCAGGACGACCTTCCGTTTGGCGGCATCGGCGAGTCTGGCATGGGGCACTATCACGGCAAGGAAGGCTTTCTCACCTTCTCCAACCACAAAGCCGTGCATACAAAGCAGCGCTTCCACAGCGGAAAAATCATCTTTCCCCCCCATGGCACACTGCTGCATCAATTGGTATACAAGCTGTTCCTGCGTTAGCAGGAGCAGCCGAACGTTCGCCGATAGACGCCTCCAGCGACTCAACTTGCGCCGCGCCTTCAGGGCGCGTAGCCTATACGCGAATTGCGCGCCGTATAGGCTATGCGCCCACTTAACCCCATAACACCTCTTTAGCTGACGCCGGAATCTTCCGTCTATGAATACCGTTATCTACCCAGGCACCTTTGACCCTATCACCAATGGTCATAAAGACTTGATCGCCCGCGCTTCGCGCATCTTCGATAAAGTGGTGGTGGCCGTTGCAGCCAGCCCGAAAAAGAATCCTCTGTTTTCACTGGAAGAGCGGGTGGACCTGGTGCGTCAGGTCGTCAAGCCGTTCTCCAACGTAGATGTAAAAGGGTTCAGCAACCTGTTAGCGGATTTCGTACAACAAAACCAGGCCAATATCATTCTCCGCGGGCTGCGCGCCGTGTCCGATTTTGAGTATGAGTTCCAACTCGCCGATATGAACCGCAAGCTGGCTCCAAACGTAGAAAGCCTATTTCTGACCCCTGCCAACCACCTTTCCTACATCTCCTCTACGCTTATCAGAGAAATCGCTGTGCTGGGCGGCGATGTGACGGAGTTTGTAGATCCAATCGTCTCTAAGGCCTTGCAACAACAATTCGCATTGCGCAAGTGATTCCAGGGTAGTGTTTTTGATACAATCGGCATGTTTCTAGAGCACTGTATAGTCGGATAGGGCAATAAAAGAGTGGCGGCGGCCACCCTGTCCGACAAGCATGAGGTACCTTATGGCGCTAATGATTACGGACGACTGCATCAACTGTGATGTATGCGAGCCGGAATGCCCGAATGAAGCGATTTCGCCGGGCGAAGAAATATATATTATCGACCCCAGCAAATGCACTGAGTGCGTCGGCCACTATGACGAACCACAGTGCCAGCAGGTATGCCCTGTCGACTGTATTCCTCTGGACCCTAACAAGGTGGAAACCGAAGAGGAACTGATGACGAAATATTACAAACTGACAGGCAACACGCCCGCTTAATATGCTTACCGGGACGGACGCATAACTGTCCGTCCCCACCTTTATCTACTCATCCCCTTTCTATATAAGTTCGGCAATATATCCTCACTCTCTTTTACTTGTTTTTACCTGATATAAAGGACTTACCTTTATTAGTTCACGACATCTTTAAGCAATGTGAGCTAAACTTATAAACTGGAAATGTATTTCCAAACGGCGAAGCCGTCTCATCATTGTGTTTTTGCTGGAGATAGATCATGGCTACCCGTGAGCGAGAAAAAGAAGCGGAAGACGAACAAATGACCGAAGCACAACGGCTGACGCTGCTTGAGAAAAGCATGTCGCTGAACCGCTTTTTCTTGCTGTTACTCGCCATGCTGATCGTCGTGACCTTATCCGTCACTATCACCGTCTCCATTATCAGTGCCATGGACAGCGGAGGCGATTCCGCAAAAACGGCGGAAATCACTGATCTGCAAAACAAAGTGCAGGAGCTGCGACAGGAACTCCAGGCGACCCGCGAGCAGGTCGCAGCCCTGAATGCCGAGATTCCCACTATTAAAACCTCCATTGCAAACGGCAGCGCCCCCGCTTTTCAGCGCCTGTTGCTGAAGCAGGAAGCGAGCTACCAGGAGTTTATTCGCGGCGTCAAAGAAGGGATGTACGATCTGGCGCGCATGGTGCCGGGATCTCGCACGTGGCTGGAACTCTATAATGAAAAAATGGACCGCGCGCTCCAGTTTAGTCAGGAGCGCCAGCGTGAACTACAGCGCCTGAACACAGGCGGCGTGCTTATTGAGCCCGGCGGCTGAACAGGCCTGGTTCATTCGCCTTCGCTTTCAGACCCCATCAGAATGGACATCCAGCGGGTTTCTTCGCTGGAGTCCAACGCAATCTTCAACATCATGGTTAACGGAACGGATAGCAGCATCCCCACCGGCCCCAGTATCCATCCCCAGAATACCAATGACAGAAACACCACCAGCGTAGACAGGCCCAATCCACGCCCCATGAACTTGGGCTCGATAATATTCCCCATCACCACATTGATCACGACATAGCCCGCGCCGGCGATAGCCGCATGACCCGGTCCCAGTTGGATCAAAGCCAGCAGCACAGCGGGGATCGCCGCGATGATCGACCCAATATTAGGGATAAAGTTGAACAGCAACGCCAGCACCGCCCATAGCAGCGCATAATCCACTCCCAACGCCAACAACATGATCCAAACTGTTAATCCCGTCACCAGACTGATGATGGTCTTTATCGACATGTAACGTTTTACGTTGTCGAGAAACAAGTCCATACGCTCAAAAGCCATGCGTCCCTCAAAGGCGCGATGTAGCTTATTGGGCAGCACCGTAGCCTCAAACACCATAAAAATTACGGTCAAAACAATGAGAAACGCGTTGGACAACACGCCCCCTAGTCCTCCCAGCATATTCACGGCGGTCTTGAGCAGCGAGCCAGGGTTGAAGTAATTCTTCACAACTCCCTGCGAGATATGTATCCCCAGTGAGCTCAACCAATTAATAAACTCCCCGCTAATCCCTTGCAGGCGCTCCTGGTAAAAGTCCAGGTTTTCCTTAAAGTCCGCCAATGACGAAGCAATGACGCTCACTACCAGCAACTGCGCGCAGGTGATTCCCACCAGCACCAGTATTAATGAAAGCCAGGCGGGTACGCCCTTGGACTGAAGGAAGACAAAGGGCGGCGTACACAAGATGGCGAAAAAAGCGGAAAGCAGAAAAACAGAGACAATAGACTCCGCCTGCTTAATACCGGCGACGACAACGATAAACGCCGCCAGGGTAATTAAAAATCGCGCGCCTGCAGAAAATCCTGCCTGCTGAGACATAAAAGTGCTCCTGGAAATTACGGAGAGGGCTTCCTAGACGGAAGCCAGCTGAGTAAGCAAAAAGTTCTGGGCGTTGAAGCGCTCTTCACCCTCTTCCATCACCTTGCGCTCATAGGAGCCATCCGGCTGTAGAAGCCAGGCGTTGGAGTTATCCCGCAAATAGGCGTCCAGCTCACTTTTGATACGCTCCGCCAACTCTTTTCGCTCGATGGGGAAACAGGTCTCCACCCGATTCAACAGATTGCGCACCATCCAATCCGCGCTGGAAGCGTACACTTCATACTTGCCATGATTGTGGAAATAAAAGGCGCGCGTATGTTCCAGAAAACGCCCGACAACTGAACGCACCTGAATATTTTCAGACACGCCGGGAATCCCCGGACGCAAGCAGCAAATGCCGCGAATAAGCAGATCAATACGCACCCCGGCCTGGGACGCTTCATACAGGGCCGTGATAACTTTAGGTTCGGTCAACGCATTGAACTTGGCGAGGATATACGCCTCTTTGCCCGCTTTGGCGTTTTCCGCTTCACGACTGATCAGTCCAAGCAATTTGTCATGCAACGTGAACGGCGCATGGAACAGCTTCCTGATTTTGAGCGCTTTGCCCATTCCGGTCAGCTGCAGGAATATCCTATGCACATCCTCGCACAGGGCGTTCTCCGCGGTCAGCAGGCTGTAGTCAGTGTAAAGTCTGGCGTTGCTGGCGTGGTAGTTGCCGGTGCCGAGGTGCACATAGCGCCGAAGCTGACCTTCCTCGCGACGGACAATCAAAATCATTTTGGCGTGAGTTTTAAAGCCCACCACGCCGTATACCACAATCACCCCCGCCTCCTGCAGGCGGCTCGCCAGCTCCAAGTTTTCCGCCTCGTCAAAACGGGCGCGCAGTTCGATAACCGCCGTCACTTCCTTGCCGCGACGAGCCGCATCCGCCAACGCCGCAACTATTTCAGACTGGCTGCCGGAGCGATACAGCGTCTGGCGAATGGCCAGCACGTTAGGATCTTTCGCAGCCTGACGCAGCAGGTCAATGACCGGCGTAAAACTCTGAAATGGATGCAGCAGCAGGATATCCTGCTTAGCGACGACCTCGAACAGGTTTTCTTTATGCCGCATTTCTTTGGGCAACCCTGGGGTGAATCCTGGGTATTGCAGATCAGGCCGATTAACGAAGTCATTTACGGCAAGCAAACGCGTCAGGTTTACCGGGCCAGCAACGCGATAACACTCCGTCTCCGTCAGACCAAACTCTTGCAACAGAAACTGCACCAGTTCCTCAGGGCAGTTATCCGCCACCTCTAACCGCACCGCATCGCCAAAACGACGGCTGAGCAGCTCCCCGCGCAATGCCTGCGCCAAGTCCTCCATATCGTCTTCTTCCAGCACCAAGTCCGCGTTACGAGTAATGCGGAACTGGTACATGCCCTTCACCGTCATACCAGGGAACAGGTCGTCGGCATGAGCGTGAATGACGGAAGAAAGGAAAATCAGGTTATCGCCGCCTTCGCAGACTTCGTCTGGTAACCGCACCAATCTTGGCAACGAACGCGGAGCCGGGACGATCGCCATGCCTGTCTCACGACCAAAAGCGTCTTTGCCGTCCAGCTCAACGATAAAGTTCAGGCTCTTATTGACCAGACGGGGAAAGGGGTGGCTGGGGTCCAGTCCGATAGGGTTGATGACTGGCAGCAATTCGCGCTCGAAATACTGGGCCACCCAATCCCGCTGGGTCGGCGTCCAGTCCGCACGGCGTAGAAAGAAGATGTTCTCCTGCTCCAGAGCGGGAATCATCACATCGTTCAGCTCACTGTATTGCTGCTCGACCAGCTTGTGCGCCTGCTCAGCGATGTGCTGTAAGGTCTGCGCCGGCGACATACCATCAGCGCCGACCGTTTCCCGTCCATATTTGATCTGTTGCTTAAGGCCCGCCACACGAATCTCGAAAAATTCGTCCATGTTGCTGCTGAAGATGCATGAAAACATCAGCCTCATCAGCAGCGGGTGGGAAGAATCCAAGACCTGATTCAACACTCGGGCGTTAAACTGCAGATGGCTCAGTTCACGGTTGAAGAAATACTCGGAACTGTTCAGGTCTATCACAGGGACCTGTGAGGAGTCAGCCTCCCCTTCTAACACATCATTAACGGCAACCGTTGTCGAATCGGTACTCATGAAACTGTAATCCTTAAGCGTTTGTTGGTTATGTCTGTTTTAAATGTTGCGCCGCCTTCTTGGCGAAATAGGTCAAAATCCCATCGGAGCCGGCGCGCTTGATGCAGGTCAGCGACTCCATCATCACCGCGGTCTCGTTCAACCAGCCCTGCTGGGCCGCCGCCATATGCATGGCGTATTCGCCGCTGACCTGATATACAAATGTCGGAACCTGAAACTCGGATTTGGCTCGACGCACTATATCGAGGTAGGGCATACCAGGCTTGACCATGATCATGTCAGCGCCTTCGGCCAAATCCAGCGCGATTTCCTGCATGGCCTCATCGCTGTTGGCGGGGTCCATCTGATAGCTGTATTTATCGCTTTTCCCCAGATTGGCCGCCGAGCCGACCGCGTCACGGAATGGCCCATAATAAGCGGACGCATACTTCGCCGAATAAGCGAGTATCCTTGTATTAATATAGCTTTGTTTTTCCAAAGCGCTGCGCAACTCGCCGATGCGTCCGTCCATCATATCCGACGGAGCTACGACGTCCGCGCCCGCTTCAGCATGGGTAAGGCCTTGTTTGACAAGTACTTCTACAGTCTCATCATTGAGCACATAACCTTTGTCGTTAATCAGGCCGTCCTGCCCATGCGTGGTGTAAGGGTCCAGGGCCACATCGGTGATCACGCCCAGTTCGGGAAAACGACTTTTAAGCGCCCGTACCGCTGTCGGGACCAGTCCTTCAGGATTATAGGCCTCCGCCGCATTCTCGCTTTTGCCAGCAGCCGGGATCACAGGAAACAAAGCGATAGCGGGAATCCCCAAGCCCACCAGTTCCTCCGCCTCACGCAACAAATCCTCGACGTTGACCCGCTCAATTCCTGGCATAGAATCAATCTTCTGCGCCTTCTCCTGGCCAGGAAGAACAAACATCGGGTAGATCAGGTCATCGACGGTAAGCGTGGTCTCGCGCATCAGTCGACGGGAAAAGTTATCGTAACGCATGCGTCTCATGCGCACAGCCGGATATTGACGGGGGGTAAATGCCACGTAATCGCCCTCTATGCTGTCAGAAAATTTATCGCATCATGATAAGCCTTTGTTTTCATGAGCGCCACGCCATTTCCTCACCTCAGAGAAGGGATTTCAGGCAAGATAAATTGAACTATTCTCCTCAGTACGAGGTCTATTTCATCACTGACTTTTTAACGCCTTTGGGTTTCGGAAATAAGACATGAAAGCAAAAAGACTTGGCCTGTTATTGCTGTTGGCGTTGCTGATCGGCGCATTTTTCCTGTTCGATCTCAACCGCTACTTCAGCCTCGAGTATTTTGCGGAGCAACGGGAGGCGATATCCGCCTACACCACAGCCAATCCGTTCACCGCCGCCGCCATATATTTTGTCGTCTATGTGGTGGTTACAGGCCTGTCTTTGCCGGCGGCGACTGTTTTAACCCTGGTTGGCGGCGCTGTTTTCGGACTGTTCGAAGGGACCTTACTGGTGTCATTCGCCAGCGTAATCGGCTCCACCGTCGCCTTTTTAGTTTCTCGTCTTTCCCTGCGCGACTGGGTGCAGGGCAGATTCGGCGACTCGCTGCAAGCTATTAACGCCGGCGTCGAGCGAGAGGGGGCGATGTACTTGTTTGGGCTCCGGTTGGTGCCGCTATTTCCGTTTTTCGTCATTAATCTTGTTATGGGGCTGACGCCAATTAAAACCCGCACTTTTTTCTGGGTCAGTCAGTTAGGCATGCTCCCCGGCACCATTGTGTACGTCAACGCAGGCACTCAACTCGGACAAGTGCAATCCGCTTCAGGTATTTTGACTCCAGGACTGATTGCATCTTTCGTACTGCTGGGAATATTTCCTTTTATCGCCCGACGCATCCTGGACGCGCTGAAGGCGCGCAAAGCCTTGGCGGGGGTAGATAAGCCAGCTCACTTTGATCGTAATCTGGTGGTTATTGGCGCCGGCGCGGCGGGGCTGGTGACGTCCTACATCGCTGCGGCGGTAAAAGCCAAAGTCACCCTTATTGAAAAGCACAAAATGGGTGGAGACTGCCTGAACACGGGATGCGTGCCCAGCAAAGCGTTAATCAGGTCAGCAAAGATCGCCAATTATGTCGAGCGCGCTGGCGAGTTTGGCGTGCAAACCAGTAGCCCTACCGTGGATTTCGCCGCCGTCATGGAACGCGTGCAGTCCGTGATCAAGCAGGTTGAGCCTCACGACTCCGTGCAGCGTTACACTGACCTGGGCGTTGAGTGCCTCGAAGGCGAAGCGACTATCCTCGATCCTTACCGGGTAAAGGTAAACGGGCAGGTTTTGACTACTCGCAATATCGTCATCGCAACCGGCGCGCGCCCATTTATCCCGCCAATCCCGGGCCTGGACTCAGTGGAGTATTACACCTCCGATACAATCTGGAGCCTGCGCGACAAGCCAGAGCGTCTACTGATCATTGGCGGAGGGCCTATTGGCTGCGAACTCACCCAGGCGTTTCATCGCCTGGGCGTCAAGGTCACGCAACTGGACATGTCCCCTCGACTGATGCCAAGAGAAGATGCGGATGTATCCGCAGCGGTGGAGGCGCGTTTTCGTAACGAGGGCGTTGACTTGCGCTTGGGCTATAGCGCAAAAGCATTCAAGCGAGACGCTTCTGGAAACAGCTTGTTGGTCTGTGAAAAAGACGGAGAGGAAATAGAACTCGCCTTCGATAAAGTGCTGCTGGCGGTCGGGCGCAAAGCCAACACCAGCAATCTGGGCCTGGAAAAACTACAGCTAAACGTCAATAAAGACGGAACGCTAAGAGTAAATGAGTACTTACAGACAGAAATACCGACGATCTACGCAGCAGGCGATGTCGCAGGCCCTTATCAATTTACCCACACTGCCGCCCACCAGGCCTGGTACGCAGCGGTAAACAGCCTGTTTGGCGTCTTTCGAAAATTCAGAGCGGACTACCGGGTGATCCCCTGGGCGACTTTCACTGACCCCGAGGTCGCGCGCGTTGGATTGAATGAGCAAGACGCTATCGCTCGCAATATTCCCTACGAAGTCACCCGTTATGGCATTGACGACCTGGACCGCGCCATCGCCGACAGTGAAGCACATGGATTTATCAAAGTATTGACCGTCCCCGGAAAAGACAAAATCCTCGGCGCCACTATCGTCGGCTACCATGCGGGCGAGCTGATTACGGAGTACATCACCGCAATGAAGCATGGCATTGGCCTCAACAAAATCCTGGGGGTTATCCACATCTACCCGACTTTGTCAGAAACCAATAAATACGCCGCTGGCGAGTGGAAACGCGCGCACGCGCCGCAAAAAGCGTTGCAATGGCTGGAGAAATGGCACCGCTGGAGGCGCAAGAGCGACACCGATATGAACTCTGCATTAGGGCAAAGCAACAACGAAGTTTAGTGCGGAGGCAGTTTGGGCGGCGCTCGGCAAACCGAGAAAGAGCCGCCCTCCTCCAACTCAGTTAGCGCCCCTATAAGAGCTAGTTTCTAATCACCGTATGCTGCACGACGCGGCTTGTCGCAGGTTGAACAAACTCGGCATCCGCTGTGAACTCGCCGCCCGATAATTGCGGGGCCAATCCAGCGCCGCCAAGGAAAAAAGCGGCCGCGAACAGAAATGCTCCCGTCGCCAGACAGCCTCCACCCAGCACCCGGGACGCCCAAATGCGGCGACGCTGTCTGCGATTGGTAAATAAAGCGCGCCAATGACATACATTGGTGGGCTCCTGCAAAAACACGCAGTTAAGCACGCGACGGCGCACGTGATGAACACTGTCCGCAGCGGTTTCATCCTGCTGACGCAGGTAGAGCACAATGATAAACAGGCAAATTGCCAGCACCACCGACCCCAGCAGGATATGCAACACGTCCACCTGTTGCCCTAACAGCATAGCGCCACCAAGAATACCGGCGACCAGCATGGTCATTGAGGCGATCATCAGCGCCACTAGACGGCCGATACGAGTGTGCTTGCGACGAGAGCGGGAGAACGAGAGTTGAACTTGGTCGCCAATCTGCAGACCAGCGATACATTTATCGTCAAGAGAAGTGAAGCGAATTCTATCGCCTTGCCATTGATATTCGATAACAGGAAAAAAGCTATATGACGCTTTGCCTGGCTGCGCGATTTTTTTACGCATGCCATAACCGGGCTCAAGCGAGACGACGCGCCCTTGAACGGCGTAAGCGCAGTGGAGAAACCGGGTGAACTCCCATATCAGGACCCACCCTGCAGTAATGAGCGTAAGGCCCATAAGCAGAATCAGGACGTCCATTGTGTTTTCCTTATTATTATCTTGTTTTCAACGCAATTTATTATTTGATGAGTGCACGCTGCGAAGGGAGAGTATAAAGAAGGAAAAATCTCACAGCAATAGCGTGACGCAGGTCTCAGGCAAGGAATTAAAGAAAAGCAAGGAGGGGGAATATTATTGACAATCAGAACAAAGACTTAATAGCAAAACCCGTAATCGCCGAGTCACCCGTCCGACGCCTACCTGGCATCGAAACGGGCCTCATTTCGCCACACAACCATATCGTTAAATAGGGTTGCTGCCGTACTGCATATCCGGTTTTCGAGGCGGATCCGCGCGCACATCGTTAGCGATGGTTTGCACCTGACCTCCACGTTGAAGGAAGGCTTCAATATCGCTATGCAATTGCTCCCGAATCTTGTTTTTTATAGCAAGCGACTGAGACTCTGAATCCGCCGCCTGTTTAACAGCAGGGCCCTCATCATCAGAATCAGCCGCACCGGAATCGTAGGTCGGCTCCAGTTCCTCAAAGTCGTCGTTATCAATGTCGCTCATGGGGTTACCTCCAAAAGACAGAGTAGGTGGTCGCTATCCTTTGTTGTTATGTCCTCTGGGAATTTTCAACCTATTTATAGTTGAGCCATGAAACTCTGCAAATGTTCTATGAGAAGAATTTTGTATCAAACTGTGATTTTCTGTAAGCATTGGCGGACAAGGGATTGAGGCCAGTCGTCATAACGCAAAACCTCACATCCCGTCACAAAAGCGCAGAACACAAAATATAGGGGGGATACCGCAAACTAAGAAGAAAATGTAGTAAGGCGGGGGTTAAAGATCCAACAATGGAACCGGTTTACCAACGATATATCCTTGCACCCAGTCCACGCCAATTTCACTCAAGGCTTCGAGCACTTCCACGCTCTCCACGCACTCGGCGATTGTCGCCATGCCCATGAAACGTCCCAGCTCATTAATGGAGCGCACCATAGCGTAGTTGGTCATGTTCTCGTGTATATCGCGGACAAACACACCGTCAATCTTAAGAAAGTCTACGGGCAAACTTTGCAAATAGGCGTAGGAAGAGAAGCCCGTACCGAAATCATCCAGGGCGAAGCGGCAGCCCGTGCGTTTCAGTTCACGGATAAAGTCAGCGGTGTAGTGCAGACTGGCGACCGCAGCGGTTTCAGTGATTTCGAAACACACTTTCTGTGCAGGAAAGCCGCCTTTGCGGAAGTGGCCTTCAAGAAACTCCAGGAAGCCGTCGTCACTGAGCGAATGTCCTGACAGGTTGATGGTGAAACCGCCCATATTTTCCAGCTTGGCGGGATTGGCGCGCATCCAGGCCAGCACGTTATCCACCACCCAGCGATCAATGTATATGGAGCGCTTATAACGCTCTCCCGCCTCGATAAAGGCGGCAGGAGAAATCGGTTTGCCGTTCTGATCGTTCAGACCCAGCAAAATTTCATAGAAATGCTCATCGCTGGATTTATCCATCGACTGAATACGCTGTGCGCGTAACCACAGATCGCAATCGTCTATCGCCTGATCTATCCGGGAAACCCAATGCAGGACTTCCTGCTGGAATACCTGATCGCGGTCCTCTTCCAGGAACAGTTTTACCCGGCTGCCGCCCGCGCGCTTGGCGGAGCGGCACGCCAGACTGGCGTGATTCAATAAGGCGCTGGCGTCAGTGCTGGAGCCATTAATCATGACGACGCCGACACTGAGCGCTGCGGAGAAGTGCCCTTCCCCAGCTTCAAAGCGATGTTTGGAAAACTGCTTGCAGACTCGCTCCGCCGCGTCCAACGCGACATCCTGGCTTGCAGGAGAAACCAAAAGGGCGAACTCATTGCCGCCGATACGTCCCAACTTAAGTTCAATACGCAACTCATCCAGCCAGCTATCGACCAGCAGGCTGAAGTCGCGCAGTAGCCGGTCGCCAATGGCGTTGCCGTAGTTGCTGTTGATTGCGCCAAACTGATCAATATCAAAAACGATCAGCGCCGCAGTTTCGTCGTTGTTTTTCACCCAGGTGGAGAGATACTGCAGTTGCTTTTCGAATTCGTGCCGGTGCATGCACCCGGTAAGCGGGTCGTGAACGGCCTGAATGGCCATCTTGTGGTAGAGGTCCTGGACGATTGAGTAAAGGCTTTGGTCGACAAAAGGTACTTCTCCCTCTTGCACACGCGCAAGCTGCCCCCGATCCATCTTTGTCACCAAATCGCTATAGTCCAAGTGCACCTCATGTAAACCCTGGGGGGTTAGAAAGACAAATTTATAAGCATCCTCACCAACCCACACCAGACGCATGCGTTGAGAAGTATCCGCCTCGCACATTTCCACCCAATCCCCCACCTGCAACTGGTGCGCTCTTTCCTGCCAGCGTTCCGCCAGCTCAGAATCGCTCTCAGCGCCGATTTCATCGGCTTCCTCGGTAGTGGGGTAAGCGGCGACCAAAGTGTAAGTAACCGCCAAATCATCTGCAAATATGGCGCGTAACTTTTTGCAAACGGCGGAGGCCTTCTGGGGGTCCGGGCTGCTGGCCAGTTCTTTTTCAATCAAATCCAGCATAGCGGGACCTTCAAGCTCGCGCTCAAACGCCAGGTCCTCGCTGTCATTATCCTTACCAAGCCAGTCGTGCAACTGCTCAATAACGGCGAAGTAGTCCGCTACGCTGTCGCTATCGCCGCCTTCTTTCAGCAGCGCCAGCACCATAAAGTTTTCCCATCCCGCCGCCAGCAACTCCAGTACAACATCCGCCACCTGGGCGCCCGCCAATAAAGTGCTGATGCGTCGAGAGACCGCCTTACGCGCCCGCTTCAGGCGGTCGCGACCCTCACAGGTCTTGGCGATGCGTTCCGCGTTGCGAACGAAGGCGCGCTCCTGCCGCTCCACCAGTTGCTCCAGCCGGGTGGAGACCGACTCCAGCAACGCCGCATCCAACCGGCCAGCGGAAAGCTCATCAATGACTTCATTGAGTACTTTTTCCAGGCTCTTGCTGGATACCCGGTCTGCGGAAGCCAGAGCCATAAAATGGTTGAGCACGCTGCGGGCGGGATGGCGGCTGTCATCCAGGAAAGAGCTGTCTTTCAGCAGCAAAAACAGCAACGGCATACGCAGCTGGTTGATCAGCCCTTTCAATTCTGTCGGCATATTACGCGAGGAAAGGGGCGCGAAAATACGGTCAACCAGATCAACGCGATCCCAGACTTCCTGCGAATCGGAAGGCATATGCACACGCCCGCCTTCCGCCATAATCTCGACTACTTCCCGAATGGTTCCATCCTGCTGCGCCAGAGAACCTAAGAGTTCGCGCTGGTTTTGCTGCAAATCCTGCAGAAGCTGGGTTGCGCCATACTCGTAGTCCGCGCCGGGCTCTGACACGCCTCGAGAAGGCGTATACCCTCCGCGCTGCATCCTGACCAGACTGAGGATGCTGCCGCGAGGCGCGCGCATTCTGGGATGCAAAGGCGCTGAAGCGACAGGGGCGTCTTGAGAGAAATCCAAACTATCCAGATCCGAAGCGGCTCCTTCGATGACTTTTGGTTCCGGCGAGCGCTGTTTGGCGCGGCCTTCAGACCAGTTCGTACGCATCTGATCCAAGGGTACGGCTTTAAGACCATGCGACTTGAACATATCAATAAATTCGTCGGAAGAATCTCCCAATTCCCGCGAAAGCAAACGTTCAAACGCCAGATAGAGCACCGGCTTCGCTGGATCCGGCGTCTGCAGAGAGTTCACTGCGTAATGCAGGCACTGACAAAGCACCGCCGGTCCAATCGGGTTCCAGCGGTCATCAATATCCTTACCGGATACCTGACTGAGCATCTGGTTCAACATGAACAGACGGGTGCGCTGTCGGTTCGCCACTGCGGTCGCCACCATCTGCACTTCCAGCCAGTCCTCGAACTGCGTCTTATCCACTAACTCCAGCTCGCTGGACGTCCATTCACCCATAGGCCGGGTGCCAAAGAGTAAATCCAGTTCCTGATGCCAATGCTCGATGAAATCTTTTTTGAATTTTTTGCGTCCCTGGGTAAACAGGACTTTCGCGTCCCTGAACGCGTTGATGTCACGCAACACCGCGCTGGAGGCGATGCGGGTATTCAACTCAGTTTCGATATTGGTGAAGAATGTTTCCAGCATGTTGCCGATGAGGCGTTCCGCCGCATTCTCAAACCATTCCTTCAGCTTCTGTCGTTTGCTGCGGGTAGTATAGGAAGGCATGTTGGGCGCGCTTTGCCGGATCTTGAGCATCATTTCCACCAGCTGCGGCTGGGACTGCAGAAACTCAATCCCCACTTTACGCCCCTCCACCCTGCGGGTGTCGGCCAGCAACCGGAGATGATGCTCACTACCGTTGTATTGGCAGAAAATATGTACTTCCACCCGGCAGTCGGGCTTTTCCCTCAAATGATGGGCCAGCTTCTCCGAATCAATATCGGACAACAACATACCGCCAGCACAAATGTTGGCCACCCCGCAGGAAGCAGGGGTGAACCCTTTGGCCACGATAAGCGCCTCATGTTGCAGCGAATAACGGGGGTGTTGGCGTTTGTTGTTTTGCATCAAAACAATACGGGCGTCATATGAAGGTTCCCTTAAATCAGTTTAGTCATCGCCCACGATTCAGCAACCGCCAGCCCCTTGGGCCGCCGAATTTACAGAAGTCGATTATCACCGGACATTCCTGGGCGACGGATTTTCCGATGGAGCGTCAATCTGACGCCGCATGGGAAAATCCGTCGCGGCTTACTGCGGGGAACAACTCATCAGGGAAGGAAACCTCTTTTATATTTATTGAAACTTCGTAATACTTTCACGCACTTACTTTTCCCTTACTGCAACAGACCGCGTCAATCGCCCCATGGCTTACCGAGAAACAGAGAAAGTGCGGGCGCGCAAAGAAACCATCAAATTGCGCCTGTTCAAAGCCGCGGAGGAACTCATTTCCGAAGCCGGCTTCAAAGGAGCCTCTGTAGCGGCTATCGCCGCTCGCGCCGGCGTCGCCACAGGAACTGTGTATCGCTACTTTCCGGACAAATCCACGCTCTGCGCCGAAGTCTTTCGCCATGTCACCCAACGCGAAGTGGATCAGGTCGCCGCCTCTCTCAACGCGCCGGGCGGCATTGATGTCCGTCTGCGTCTTGCGATCGCCACCTTCGCTCGCCGGGCCTTGCGCGGCAGACGCCTGGCCTACGCACTCATAGCAGAGCCCGTGGACCCGGTGCTGGACCAAGAACGTCTGAACTACCGCCAGGCTTACGCAGAACTCTTCAGCCAAACCATAGCGGAAGGCGTCAAGTCAGCGGCGCTACGTCCACAGAACCCGGAGGTCAGCGGCGCAGCGCTGGTTGGCGCTTTGGCGGAATCCCTGATCGGCCCCCTCGCCGAACAGATCAAGTCCTACGTCCCCGGCCTAAGCAGCGACATGCAACCGCCCATCACCGCAGACCACCCGATCGTCATGGATATTGCAGAATTCTGCATTAATGCAGTCGGGCCTATTCCAAAGCGCTGATAACAAAAACTCTCCGTCATGTTTTAAACAATGCCCTTGGAGGGGCGCAATGATCGCCTAAAACAAGCCGGAACGCTACTGGCGCAGGCCTGACAGGTCTGTCAGAATGCCATGGCTCTCAAGTAAGGTCCTGACGCGGATCAACAATTATTTATCGCAATCGATGGCATATTAATATCAACCAATTAGACTAGACCCAACCAAAAACGCTCATGGCTACTCAGAAAAAACCGGTTCCCGCTCTTTATATCGGCGTAATTATGTTTGCGCTTGGTCTCTTGATCGCCACGCTACTGCACTCGGCCCGTTTCTCTCAAGGAGCCCTGTCAGCCCCAACGGCAGGCGATTCGTTGTTCACACTACAAGGCGAGGAATATACGCCTGAGCAACTGCCGTATGCCGAGGCCGCCGCGTTATTCGAGCTTGAGCAGCAGGTTTTTGAACGTAAGTCACAAATTCTGGAAAACGCTGCGCTTCAGGTGCATTTTCAAAACTTGGCGAAGGCGCGGAATGTTTCCAAAGAGCAGGTTCGTAATGAGCTGATTGAAATCAAACCTGTCACTGACGAAGAAGTCTCACAGTTTTTTGAAGCCAACAAACAGCAAATTCAGCGCCCTTTCTACGAAATCAAAGACGCGATCAAGGACGCCCTGCAGAAAGACCGCCTGCAACGTGCAGAACACGACCTCATCGCAAGTCTGAAGAAGCAGGGACAGCTCAGTTTGCACTTGGTTGAGCCCAATGCTCCCGTCGCAGACCTGCAACTGGAAGGCTACCCCGTCCGTGGCGCCGCCCAGGCTCCCGTCAGTATTGTTGAGTTTGCGGATTTTCGTTGTCCTCATTGCAAGCACGCCTCGCATACCTTACGCAAAATACTTGAGAAACAAAGCGATAGCGTACGCTGGACCATGGTGGACTTTCCGGTGACCGGAAAAACGTCCGTGTATCTGGCTCAGGTCGCCTACTGCGCCGGCAAGCAGGACAAATACTGGGAGTTCCATGACGCCTTCTTTGACTATGAAGGTAAACTAAACGAGGCCTCCGTGGCTGGCGTCGCTGAAAAGCTTGGTCTTGACGGAGCTAAAATCGAAGAGTGCGCCTCCAGCCCAGAAGCCGTGCAGTTCGTGGAAAAAGAACAAAATCAGGCGATGGCGCTGGGATTGCGCGGCACGCCTGCAATCTTCATCAATGGCCTCCCATTCCATGGAGATAACCTGGAAGCCGCGTTGGAAGAAGCCGTCAATGCAGCCGTGGCGCGCTCCCGCGCAGGCTGAGGCAATAACAAGATTATACGGGTCGCGTCATGCACGGTTTCGTCATCAGGTTAGAGTTTCAGCTACAAGGGTGCGCGTCGCTAAAAGAAAAACGCCAGCGCACCAGCGGCGTTCGCGAGAAACTGGGACGACAGCCGCACTTGGCGATTATCGAGTCCGGACAGACAGACGCCTTGCAAACCGGCGAGTGGACGTTAATTCTGCTGGCGCCTAACCGGGCGACAGCGGACAGACACCTGTCGCAACTTGAGCAAACACTGGCGCAAAGTTTGGACGCGCGCATTACGCTTTTCGAACAAGAGCCTTTGTAAGGCGACCGAGCCCCATATCGGTGGGCTCGACTGGATGCCGGATTGATGCAAAACAGCAGCTAACTGGTGTAATATCGGGCGACTGGCGCTTGTATTTGACAACCTCTATACTTGCGCGTCGGCTCGGTCCGCCCCCTGCGGCCAGACCAGAGCCCAGGAATATTGTTGCTGGACACGCGGGGGCGACTCCGCGCGTCCCGAAAGCGCCATTAAGCGGTAGCGGGGTCCTATGTCGAAGACCAAAAAAATCGCCAAAGCCAGTTTGGAAACCATGTATCGGGTGTTCACCATCCCCGAGGCGCCGAATTCCACACTGGGTCGAATCGACCAGAAAATCTCACAGAATCTGGCCGGATTCCTACAGGATCACATTGTGGCGGTGGAAAAAGATCTCAGCGAAATGGAAAAAGACTTCGCCGAGTCCCGCATTCCGGAAGAGCCTGTGTTCGTCTCCGAGCAAACCCAGTTCCTACTGGATAAGCTCGTTTCCCAGTCCGTGCACACTGCCTCCCCCAGTTTTATCGGTCATATGACGTCGGCGCTGCCTTATTTCATGCTGCCGCTGTCGAAAATCATGATCGCGCTGAACCAGAATCTGGTGAAAACGGAGACCTCCAAGGCGTTTACGCCGTTAGAGCGTCAGGTTATTGGGATGATGCATAGGCTTGTCTATGACAGAGACGACGCCTATTACCAAGAGTGGATGCACAATAGCAGCGCGGCGCTGGGCAGTATGTGCTCTGGCGGTACGGTGGCCAACATCACCGCGCTCTGGGTGGCGAGGAACCTGTGCTTTCCTGCTGACTCCGTCTTCAAAGGCGTACGCCGCGAAGGCATGTTCAAGGCCCTGAAGCACTACGGTTATGAAGGCGCGGCGGTGCTGGTCTCCAAGCGGGGCCACTATTCTCTCAGTAAGTCCGCCGATCTGCTCGGTCTGGGCAGCGACAATATCATCGCCATCCCGACTGGCCCCAATAACAAAATCGACCTGCAAGCCTTGCGCGCCACCTGCGAAGAGCTGCGGGACGCCAAAGTGCGCATCATCAGTCTGGTAGGCATCGCCGGCACAACGGAAACCGGTAACATTGATCCGCTGGAGGAAATGGCCGCCATCGCCAAAGAGTTCAACACCTACTTCCATGTTGATGCAGCCTGGGGCGGCCCCACTTTATTCTCCAATAATTACAGGCACTTGCTGAAGGGCATCGAGTTGGCGGACTCCGTCACTATGGACGCCCATAAACAGCTTTATGTGCCAATGGGCGCTGGATTGGTCGTATTCAAGAACCCATCCACCAGCAACGCCATTGAGCATCATGCCCAGTACATCATTCGTCAGGGGTCTCGCGACCTCGGCAGTAAAACACTGGAAGGTTCGCGGCCCGGTATGGCGATGCTCATCCAGTCCGGCTTGAAAATCATTGGCCGCACGGGTTACGAGATCCTGATCGACCTCGGCATCGAAAAAGCCAAAGCCTTCGCATCGATGATCAATCAGGCCGACGACTTCGAGCTCATCAGTGAACCAGAACTCAACATTCTCACCTATCGATATTGTCCCGCCTGGGTGAGGCAGGCCCTGGAGTTGGCCGATGAAGAACGCCAGCAGGCCATTAACGACTGCCTGAGCCGAATCACCAAAGGCATTCAGAAAACCCAGCGGGCGCGGGGCAAAGCGTTCGTTTCCCGTACGCGGCTCAATCCCGCCGCTTATGATGGGCAGGCCTGCGTCGTCTTCAGGGTAGTGCTGGCGAATCCGCTAACGACAGCGGAAATTCTGCAGGACATTCTTGAGGAGCAACGGGCGATCGCCGCAGAGGATCTTCTCACTGATCGCATGGATGAACTGCGACATCTCTGCGCCATTTCAACGGCCAAAGCAGCGGCGTCCTGAGACGCCGCATTCCTGAAAAACGGTAAAACAGCGCAAAATTCGATCAAGGTCATTGCGCCCGCTAATAATTCAGTGCACATTAAAGGCTTCCCGGCAGTATCACTATGGGAGAAGCTTATGCGTCTGGATTACCGTTCCCCTCTTGCTGACGACGCCAAATTCTGCGCCCTCTCGGGCAATGACCGGCAACGGGTAGAGTTATTTATCAAAGATACAGGCGACGCCACTTACACCCTGATCGCACTGGCGGGGCAGGAAAGCAAACCCGCAGTAAAGGTGAAACTGCAAGGTCCCTATCACAGCTTCATGCAAGCCCGCGCCGCGATGAACGCAATAGCGGGGTCACTGCTGAACATCAATTTTGATCTCCTTGAGAACGCTGTCAGCATCTGGGGCCTGCAAGCTCAAGCGCAAGTACGAAAGCTGCGCCAAGAGCGTAAGCAAAACATGGGCGACTACCGATTCAATCCTGACGACGTCTATTTTTAACAGCGCTCCGACGCGGCGATTCGTCCCCCCCTGCAGCCTGAAGCAGACGAATCTGGCGGCGACGGGTTTTGACATGTTTTTACATTAGCCACACACACGAAGAAGATATTCCTGCTAAGATAACAGCCATATCGACGCTTTTCCCGTCGTACAAATCATAGGCGCGTCACAGTAAAACTGAACGCCGCTCACCTTATTATCCTGGCGCCGCTTTTGCCGGGATACATCCTGTTACACAGTCGTTGTTATTATTCGCCGCGTAAGTGTCTATACTAGCCGTTCCGGCCAGTTCGTGGACGCCCCCTTGCGGGATCATCCAGGTCTTGTTTGGAGTATCGTGGAAGGCTCTCACGCCCTCTTCGACTTTCCAGCAAAGGACGCCTTCCAGGTTTGGTAAGGCCCACTTAAATCGTATGGAGGCGGCCTCGTCTACCGGCAACACCCTAGATAACCAGAAAAACTACGGAGCGTGAATCACATGGAATGGAACATTGATTCAAAACTCAATATAGCTCGTCATATAAGTGGTTTCGAAATGGCATTTGAACTACGGAACGGGGAAATTGTGGAGCTGAGACCTATCCAGGTACCCAAGCACCTGTCGCCGGTTCAAGTATGCCAACTTATACGCGAGTCTAAATCCGCCATTGAAAGTACTGCAAGGACAGAAGACCGAGGCCATTATTATGGCGGCAGGTCAGCCCCGGCCCACACGCCGAAGGTTGTTGTGAAAAGGAAAAGAACGTTAGTGCTGAACAACGAAACCAATTAGGTTTTCGTGATCAGCGCCTCTTTTACGCCTGCTCTAACACTGGCAGCAGTATCCGCCAGTTGCAGGCGAAGTCAGGGCTAACGCAATATTCCGCTTTCATGGCGGCTTTCCCTCCCGGCTTATTGATAATACTTTTCCCCTGGTGACCGAACGCTTCGATTCCAGCGACGTTTAGCCATTTGGCCCTGTCGTTTCCTGCCCTGAGTTAATACAATACCGTTTCGTATTTGAGCGCCATTCAGGAATACAGAACGATCAAAAGATCGCATTTGAATCCCTTCTTTTAACCGCGCTCCAATATAAAGGCGTCCGCGCGTATCCTGTCGCGGCGCAGAGTGAAAAGCCGCCAATTTATGCTTTTCCTCAAGACAGCCTCTACTATAGGAAGACCATTCCATGAAATGCACAAGCTGTAACTCAGGCGCACTAAAGCCCGGTTTCCTCGAAGACTTACTGGCCTGCCATATCTGCGATAGCTGCGGCGGAACCCTGATTTATCTGCAGGATTACCTTCGCTGGTTAAACTCGGAACATTCTTTAAGCGAAGTGGACTTTGATCTCGCAGTTAATGCGGAAGACTCCAAAAAAGCGCTGCTCTGCCCCAAAACCGGTCGCCTGATGCTGAAATATCGTATTTCAAAAAATACTGATCACCGACTCGACCTCAGCCCGGAAATTCTCGCCATGTGGTTGGATAAAGGCGAATGGGAATTGCTGAAGCGGGAAGGACTCGCCACCAAGTTGAATGCGATTTTCACCGATCCCTGGCAGCGCAAGATTCGCGAAAGCAAAGCTCGCGATGTCTTCGAAGCGTTATATGAAGAAGAGTTCGGCAAAGAAGAATACGCCAAACTACGAGAAATTCGCGAGTGGCTGGACAAACAGTCCAAACAGAAATCAATGATCGCTTATCTACTGGCGAAAGATCCTTACTCCGCCAACCGATAGCACAAAAAAGCGGGCTTAACGCCCGCTTTTGTTTATCAACAGAATCCGTCTTTCCCGCCTGTTAAGCTTCCGGTTTTTTCAGCTCAAGTCGCAGACTCTCTATTTTTGCGTTCAAGTCCGCCATGCGCTTATGGGTCTCCAGGTCCAACTGCAGCTTACCATCCATCGTTTTTACCAGGGGATAAATACTGTTTTGAATGGTGTCAGCCAGAGTCGCGAGAATTTTATCCAGTCCAGGCATGGGCTGGTTGACGACTTCCACTTTGGGCCCCACATCCACTTTTGGCGCAGCGTCTTTCAACTCGCTCATGGCCTTGACCATTCTGGCCAGTTGCTTGACCACATCAGCGGAATGATCCTTGGGCGCTTCCACCGGCAAAGCAGGTTCATTCCTTTGACCGACAACCTCAGTAAGACGACTCAATCCATCCGTCATTTCCCGCAGTTGGCGCACCGCCTGCTGTGACGCATCCATGTCCTTCAGGCCCCGATTTTTAGCGAACTCTTCTTTGATCGCTGACCAACGGGTTTGTTGCTCAGCCGTCAGCGTTCCACGCAATTCCGCCAACTTCAGCAAGTTCTCTTCCGCCCCCTGGGTTAACAACTGCGACTCTCCTTGATAGTGGTCTTCCAACAGTTGTTGTAGTTCATCCCCAGTCATCACCGAGGTGATTTTTTCCGCCAACTTATTCATGTTGCGATAACTTCCCTGCAACTTAAATGTTGGCTCGGAGCGGTATGCGTCAGCCTGGGCGCTGCTGCGAATGTATTCCTGATTAACCCGCAGCACGACTTTTTGCACATCCATCAGCTTGTCCAATACATCGACAACTTCTTTGAACTCAGCGCCACTATAGGTGTGCTTCATATCCGTCGCGGCGACTTCACGGCCCTTGGCGGCATCAATGAACTTGTAGAAATCCTCCATATCCCGGGTCGCCAGCGGCGCCAAGACGGGGTTGGACGTCATCGCGTTCTCGATATAGCTCATCGCAAAGGCGTCTTCCATGCCGCCAAGAACGTCGCCAAGGTTATAGATGTCAGCCCGGTTGGCGAGCATATCCGGCACTTTGAACGTTTCACCGCTCTCCGTGTAGGGGTTGCCCGCCATGACGATGCAGAATTTCTTGCCGCGCAGGTCGTAAGTCCGGGTTTCTCCGTTCCAGACCCCCTCTACTCTTCGCGTGCCATCGCAGAGGGAGATAAATTTCTGCAGAAACTCTGGATGCGTATGCTGGATATCGTCCAGATACAGCATGACGTTGTTGGCCAGCTCAAAACCAAAGTTCAGCTTGATCAACTCCTGTCTGGCCGTCGAGTGCGGCGCCTTTTCAGGGTCCAGGGAGACCACGTCATGGCCCAGAGAGGGACAGTTTACTTTGACGAACGTCAACCCCAAACGGCTGGCGGTATACTCCATCAAAGTGGTCTTACCGTATCCCGGCGGGGATATCATCATGAGCAAGCCCATATTATCCGTACGCTTGCTTTCGCCAACGGTCCCCATCTGCTTGGCGAGGTTATCGCCAATGAATTTCAGATAGTGGTCATTGATCAGCTTGTTGCGTACGAACGAGGTCAGCGGCCGAGGCTTGAGTTCACTTAGACGCAGCATCTTGCGAGCCTGATCCAGCTTCTGCTGGCGCAACTTGAGGAAACGCTCATAACCGGCGATGTCCTCTTCAACATGACGAGTCATACGCGCCATGAAGTCGTCTAACGCCAGCTGCAGCGCTTGCTCCTTGATCCGTGGATGCGAACCCAGCAATCCGGATACGGTGAAGCGTAAGTCGACCTCGCGCTTATCCCTGGGGATTTCCTGCTCCGCCGCCAGAATCGCCACCGCTTCGTAATGAAAATCCTCGAACGCCTGCCCCGTAGACTGGATGAACGCCTGCAGCCAGCTCTGCGCCAAGCGCCAGCGCGCGCCCAGGTCGCCGCCCAGAGACTTCATACTCTCCTGCAGCATATTCCAGGCATTGGAGGTCTGCAGATTGAGTTTCATGCGCTCATAGCAATCCAGGGCGTACTTGCCGGTTTCGAATGCGAGCGCATCTTTGCCCAACTCAGCCGCCAAATAAGCCGCCGCCTGCGCGATATCCACCTCACTGAAGTCCAGACGCTGTTGCGCCACAAATTGCGTCAACTTCTCTCCCAATGCGCCTTGTAACTGCGACATCGCCTGAGGGCTGTTCAACACATCCAGCATGATCTGCGCCGCGCGGGCCTGCGCACGACGGGCGGCGCTGCCTTCATCATACTGCCAGGCCGACCAGAACAGGCAGGCCAGCGCCCGAATTCGACCGGTATATTTCAACAGCTGCGCCTGATTGATGACTGGCAGAATCTTAGCCAGAATCAGCGCCGCATCATGGTCATGAATGCCTTTTTCATAACCTTCTTTATAGCGAGGACCGGCGAATTCGGTGACAAACGGCTGTATCTCATCCCCGGCCGCCAACGCCTGCATGACCTTATCCTTGAAGGCGACTTCTTTGGGATCGCTGAGACGCTCCAGAAAACGATGCGCCAGAAACTCCGCGCGATACACATCCGGCGTTTCCGATATCAGCGTCATATCCCAATAACGACGGCAGGCATCCAGCTCCGCATCGTCAATCGGCTGGTAGTAGTCGCTACCGGTCACATGAATGAACAGCTTGTCGTCCCTGGGCAAAATGGACAGATCCAGTTCCTGCGTATTAACGCTGAAGCGGTGACGCGGCCCTAACTTGATGACCTTGCCGCCCTCCTCGAAAATGTCCGTTTTGTCCCGCAGTCCTCTTACCGCTTGTTCCTTGGCGGATTTCAGGCGGCTTTCCAGGTCGTCTGCGGCGATTTGATCACCCAGCTCACGCAACTGCTTCACTATTTGCCGGACTTTCTGCGCCAGCGCATCGGATGCGAAGAAGGTGTTCACCTCATCCATTTGCTGGAAGCGCTGACACCGCTTGCCGACGCTTTCCAGAATGCGCCCGGCGGCGTCCGCCAGTGTGTGCGTCTTGCGTTGACGTTCTTCGATCAGGCGCTGCTTATGCTTGTCGAAGGCGTCATACACTTCATCGCGCTTGGCGAGGATGTCGCCCAGAAACTCATCAAATTCGCCGAATTGTCCTTCCAGCTCCTGCAATTGGTTCAGCAGCCGTGACAGCAGCTCGTCGCATTTATCCGGCGTATCCGCCAGACCGAGAGCATTGCTGAGGCTTTGCTCAAACAAGCGAAACTGCGCGGCGAATTGCGCAGTCGCCTCTTTCGAGCCCAGCGACTTGGCTTTGTTCTGAACCTTGGCTTTCTGCTGGTTAATCTTGGCGTACAGCTCGGAAATGCCGTCGATGATATGCGTGCGCTGTACGGCGTCCTCCACTTCCAGTGTCGCCACCAGCTCCGACAGCAAATCCAGCCCGGCGCTGATTGCGCCGAATTCTTCCAGCAAGGGTTTCAGCTCGGCGCGGGTTTCCAGTTTTTCCGCCTTCTCCGTTAGCTCCTCCAGGCGCTCGTAATAGCCATCAAGCGCTTTGGGGGTCGCCAGGAACTTGACGGTTTCCTCCGCCAGCTCCTGCTCGGTCTCCACCAATTCAGCTTCCATTGTGTCAATCGCAGAGAGGTCGATATAACGGTAATCACGCAGCGTCATCAGTCTGCCGCGCAACTTGCGGGCCGCGTCCAACGCGTTGACGAAATCTCCCGGCTGGCTCCAGGATTCCGGCGACAGGCTTTGAATCAGCTTTTTCTTATCCGCCGCCGCCTGTTCCAGTGCAGTGCGCGAACTCTCCTGAATCGACGCGACCTTTTCATACTCGTCCAGCACCAGCTCGCCGCTGGCGACCAGCTCTTTCAATAGCCCGTGCACCTCCGCCAACTCTTTGGAGTCCAACCAGTAATACTGATCGAACAATCGCATGGCGGATTTGATGAGCGAATTGTAGTGCTCGAAAGAGGCGACATTCTGCTCTACCAGACGACAAATGCTGAGCAGATCGGAAATACCGCGCACCAGCTCCTTGTTGCCGATACGCCCCAGAAACGTTTGACTGGCGGATTCCTGCGCCGCAAACGTCTCACTGAAGTAAGGGGTCTTCCAAACCTGCATGGGATGAATGCGCGTCGGCTCGTCGTCCGCCGTGAACACCACCATCCGACCGTCGTTAAGCAGCGCGTAGCCATGACCGACGATGGGGTTCTGCAGGGATTTGGTGATCAGGTTATAGCTGTATAATCCACTGATGCCCTGAGGTATTTCATAGAAGACAAACAGCACGTCCTCGCCGTTGGGCGAACGAATCGCGCGTTTAAAGCGAAAGCCGTCAATCTCTTCGTCAAAGTGCTTAAGTTCGCCGGTTTCCAGGTAATAGCCGCCGGGGAACATCAGGCCATGATCTTCCGGCAATTGAACGCAGGACTGCCCGATGGCGTCAATGCGCGTCACTTTGCTGAGGCGCTTGTTGAAAACGTAGTAACGCCAGCTATCTTCCCGATATGGCAAAATCTTTATCAGGATCAGCTCACCCACTTCCGCGTAAAAAAACTGGCCGTCGTCCAGAGACTGATTTTCATCGTCAACTGGATCGGAAAAAATGCCTTCGCCGGTGCGGGTGTTATTTTCGATCTTGAACGTCAGGTCGCCGCGAATATTATCGACGAACAGCGTGTCGAGGATATTGATATGTGGATGCAGCCCCTCGACCACTTGCTCCCGTTTGATCTCAATCCATTCAAAGTCATGGCGGGGAGGCAGTTGGATATAGCGCTCGCCGCGGTTGTCGATGTAGCTCTCCACCTCGCCGGCGGCGTTAACCGCCCATTGGAAAACTCGCAGGTCTTCCAACCGCTCGCCGATTTGAAACGCCGCCAGCAGACGCCCCTGGCGC
This sequence comes from Hahella sp. CR1, assembly GCF_029813005.1. Taxonomy (NCBI): domain Bacteria; kingdom Pseudomonadati; phylum Pseudomonadota; class Gammaproteobacteria; order Oceanospirillales; family Hahellaceae; genus Hahella; species Hahella sp. CR1. The sequence goes on along the minus strand of NZ_JAPELK010000005.1, from coordinate 475,291 downwards.
ACCACCAACTGCAGCAACTTGGCGTTTTTATAGTATGTATACAGTTCATTAAAATCAGAGAGGAACTTGGCGTCCGCCAGAAAGGTTCCGTCTGAAGAATGCTCGCTGAGCTCCAATCCCTGCTCAGTTTCAGTCAGTTGATACAACGCAAAGACATCAGAAACTTTGGTTTCTTTCTTCAGGCCGATAAAAACGTTGTATCCGAATAACAGAAAGTCCCCAACCCGAACGATGTCACGGGCGACGCAATTATTTTCGGTACGCACCCGGATACGACTGAGGATATCCATATCAGAACTGCCGAACTCCTGCAGACGCTCCTTGTTAAGCGCCTCCACCAGTTCGCGCAGGCGAAGCCCCTGTTCCTGAAGGCGTTTGCGCAAGACTTCGTAGGCGCCTCCTTCAGCAACGGCGTTTTCAACCAGATCATTGGTTTGCGATGTCATAAAGACTCCATCCAAACTGCGGTTCTATCAGATCAGGCCGACGGGCGACCAAGGCCGCCCGTCTGACTGCAAAGAAAGGGTCGAAGGGTTAGTGGGACTTCTCGCCGGACGGTTTGCCGGTGATGGACAACAGCTTGTCCAGCGCCGCTTGCACCGCCTGGCTCTTGCCAGCTACGCCATCGATGGCTTTGCCGACAGCCAGGGCTTTGGAGAAGCTCTCGAAGTATTCTCCGCCGCCGCCGACGATCTCGATATTGGACTTCTGCAGCGCTTGCGCCAGCACCTGAGCCTGATCGGTTGCAATAGACTTGTTGGCTTCGATGCTCGCCATAACTTCCTTGATCGCAGCGTCCATACGCATACGGAACTCTTCGAACTCGCGGGCTTCTGGGGACATATTGCCCATCGCGTTGAATTTCTCCACCAGGCCGTCCGCTTCCGCTTTGGCTTTCTGACGAATGATTTCCGCTTCGGTCGCGCCCAGCTCTCTTTCCGCCCGCGCCTTCGCCATACCAATGCTCTCGTCCCCGCGCGCTTTGGCGGTGAGTTTCTCTTCCAGCACTTTGGCGTCCGCCAGACCACTCTTCTCGTTGGCCGCCGCCTGGGCTTCGACGACTTCTGCTTTCGCCAGGCCTTCCGCTTTCTGAGCATTCGCCTTCGCCTGACCTTCGCGCTCGTAGGCGGCCGCCTTGGCTTCCGCTACACGGGCCTGCGCCAGTCCAGACGCGGCTTCCATCGCCTGGATGCCCTCAGCTTCCTTCTTGTTGGCTTCCGCTTTCTTGGAGGAGGCTTCCAGCTCCGCCTGAGCAATGGTGTTGATCTCCTGGGCGCGGAACACGGCTTTTTCTTTCTCTGCTTCCGCCGCCTTGACCTGCTTGACCAACTGCTCGTCCGCTTCCGCCTGGGCCGCCAGAATGCGCACTTGCTTCTCGCGTTCCGCCATAGACACTTCACGAACTTCTTTGATGCGCTCTTCCTCTTCCGCCACTTTCTTCTCGACGGAGATACGCTCACTGATCGTCAGCGTGATGACTTTACGCTGCTCTTCCAGCTCTTTCTCTTTGGCGATGCGCTGCAGCTCAACTTCGCGCTCGCGGTTAACCATTTCCAGCTGGCGGGCTTTTTCGACTTTCTCATGCTCGATCGCCACTGTGCGCTCACGGTTCTTAACCGCAATTTCCACCTGACGTTGCTTGTTCTCTTCCGCAATCGACAGCTGCTCTTCGGTCAGAATGCGCGCCTCTTCCGCTTTCTTGCGTTCTTCTTCGCGAACCTTTTGAGTTTCGGCGGTTTCACGAGCCTGAATGGACTCCACCTCACGCTTCTGTTTCGCTTCGGCGTCAGCCTGTTGGCGCTCCAGCTCCAGCATGGCTTCGCGCGTGGCGACGTTCTTACGCTTGATCTCCAGCTCTTCGTCACGCTCCAGACGGTTGGTGTGGATATTGTGCTGAGCCGTGATTTCGGTAATCTTCTTGATGCCCTCGGAGTCCAGAATATTGCTGGAATCCAGACTGGACTTAGGCGTTTGCTCCAGATAGTCGATAGCGACGTCTTCGAGCACATAACCGTTCAGGTCGTTACCAATGGTCTGAACAATGCGGTCACGGAAGCCGATACGGTCTTCAAACAGCCCCAGAAACTCCATTTGCTTACCTACCGTCTTCAGCGCTTCGGAGAACTTGGCGTTGAACAGCTCATTGACGGCGACGCGATCTGACGCGCGGGACACGCCCACCGCCTTCGCTACCTTCAGCACGTCTTCCGCCGTTTCATTCACTCGCAAATAGAACGCGACAGTAATATCAGCGCGGAGGTTATCCTGACAGATCAGGCCGTCTTTACCGCGACGATCAATCTCCAACGTGATAACCGAAATTTTCATGGTTTCGGCTTTGTGAATAACCGGCAGCACCATGGCGCCGGTAAAATACACTTTCGGCTGGGTCGACATATCGTTAACGATCAACGCCTGCCCTTGCTCTACCTTTTTATAAAATGCTTTAAACAGGGCGAGTATTCCCATCAGGAATAGAAAAATGCCCCCTATGATGGTTAAAAGTCCAAAAACAGCCCCTGCTTCCACTTCCATAAGCCACTTTCTCCTAGCTCTATGCCTAGTTGATTTATGAATTTAATTAGTTCGAAATATTGCAACGGCGGCTATCAAGAGTCCGCCAAAAAGTCTTCTTCGGGCATCACCTGATAGGCGTTTTCCGCTTCCAGGTATTTAACGAATATGACTTTATCTCCACGCTTCAGATTCAAGCCCGCTTCACCTCTGGCCTTCAGAATGAGATGCGCGCCGTCGATGGTTATTTCCGCTTCCCCAAACGTTTCACTGACGCTCCCTGACCGCACAGTCCCGGTTCTTCCGATGACGATGACTTTAGCGCTCGCCGTACCATAAGCTTTGCGAAACAAAGGACGCAAAGGACGTATGGTCTTAGCCGTCAACAGGATCGAAATTCCAAAGGCGATAGCAATAACGCCTGCGCCGGCGATGTAGAGGATAACGCCCCCAAACATGGGAATCAGGATATAAAGAGAAACGAAATAAGTGAGAGCCCAGCCGTACATTGCCAGAAAACTCAACACCAGGGGCAATGGAACGCCGGTTAAACCCAGGGTAACCATGAGTCCCGCCAGCCCCTGCGCGTCGGCCACATCCAGATCAAGATCCAAGTCGAAAGGATCCAGGTCAAGCAAGCCGATAATGGCGAGAATCCAATAGCAAACGACAATCCCTAAAAAGACTGTGAAAACCACAGTCGGAAACGAAAAAATTGTTGCCAAGTATGCTTCCATATCTCACCTCTTACGACATACTATGTCATTAATACTCAGGACGGCCATATTATGTCAACAGAAAATTTCGTCCTTCAAACAAATCATTTAGCGATTAAGCTTAGCTGTAAATCCGACGCTTTTTTTAGATTGACATGATATGGCGCGCGCTTTAGGATCGACGCGGGACATATTATGTCGCGAGGAGACAACGGTGAGCTTAATTAACGATTTAGCCCTCAAGTTATCCGACGCCGCCTACGAAGGCCACACGTTCGACTGCCTCCCAATCAGGGGAGAAGTGGAAGTGCTGCAGGTGCAAGTGTCGGAACTGGATGCATTACCGATATACGTGACCGCTACAGAGACCCAAATCCTATGCATCAGTTATTTGTTTCGCAAGGGCGAACTGCTGGAATCCCGTCTCGCGGAGTTAAATGAATCGCTACTGGAAATGAGCTTGCCGATGCCCCTTAGCGCTTTCGCCATTGTCGACGACTTCTACGTCATTTACGGCGCCTTGTCGCCTCTATCCATTCTCGAAAACGTCCTGAAAGAGCTGGTGACGCTGGCCCGCAACGCCAACGATTGTTTCCAGGCCTTTGAAGAGTATTTGAAATAGATCACCGGAGGTGTTCCATGAGCAGCATCATCGAAAAGCTACTGACCGCACTGCGCGGGGGCGTGAGGGAAATGGGAGAGGCCGTAATGGATGCGGACGGCGTACGCGCCATCGAAAGAGAGATTGAGATCGCCAAAGGCCATATTGAAGACGCCAAACGCAGTCTGACGGATGTCATGGTCCATAAGCTGGAGGCTGACGCCACAACCAAATCTCTGCGTCTGGATATCGCCAAGCGCGAAGCCGAAGCCCTGACGGCGCTTAACCAGAATGACGAAGCGCTCGCCCTGCAAGCAGCGGAGCACATCGCCAGGCTGGAGACCAGCGTGCATGAGCAGCTGACGATCAGCCAGCGCTATAACGAACAGATCCAGCGTCTCAAGAGCAACATTCAAAAAGCCGAAAAGTTAATCGCCGATAACGAACGCGATCTCGCCGTCGTGCAAACAACGGATAAAGTGCAAAAGGCGACCTTACAGATTGCGGACAACGCCGCCGCCCACAACGCGAATCTGGGATCGGCGCGGGAAACCCTGGAGCGCATCAAACGCAGTCAGCAGATGACGGATTACCAGATAGAAGCGGGCGAAGAGCTGCAGGCTGAGCGCAATGAAGATCCATTAGCCAAGCGTCTTGAAGCCGCCGGTCTGACGGGGGATTCACGCAGCGCCCGCGACATTCTCGAACGCCTCAAAGCGCAAAAGCCCTGAATTGAATTACGACGGAAATTGCTGATGACTTTTATGCAGCCCCGAACAGGCTGCTTTTTACTATCAATGAGAAAACCATATGAAAGGCGACCAGACGGCCAGAGCGGCGCCGGGAGATAACGTTGAACAAAGGTAAAGATCGTTGGCTTGAAGAACAAAAAGCGGTAAGAGCCACCCAACTTGCTTTTGACGTATCCAAAGAGGTGCAGCAAGTGTTGAAGCGGGCGGCGCTGGATCAGGACCTGAATCCGCCGGACATGATCCGCAAGATACTGGGACTCTCCTATAACAAAACGCCGATTCGCCCGCGCCTGACCGTTTCCTTGCGCTCGGAAGATTTCACTCTGCTGGCGCAGAAATATGGCATTGACCCGGAGGACACGCTGGCCATCCGGGAAAAAGCGGCGGAGGAGCTGATCGCCTTCGCGCAGTCGCTATTAGATTGATTTTGTATGGGGCGCAGCGCTCAGGCTGCGTCCTGACTTTGCGACTGAGCGCTGACCTGCCCGCCGAAATAGGCGACGCTCAATTCCTCATGCGTCTGCGCAAACCCTACCTGCAATTGATCCATAAAGTTCTGTAGTTCCGTCTGCTTCAGCTTGGCGATCTCCACATTGTCGATCTGCCGGTTGATGCGATGAATCACCAATTGCGCCTTTTCGTGGTTCGGCAGCGACTCCAGCGATTTCTCAACTTCCGACATGGCATGGGCGATCGCCCTTGGAAACACTTTTGACTGAATCAGGAATTTCAGCACTTCCTGACGCTGGATGCGCACCTGCATCTCGCGTCGATACATTTGATAACCGGTCAGCGACTTGAGCACGCTCATCCATTGCAGGTTATCGTTAGTGGCTTTGGTCACTATGGCGTCCGGCACCAAGTTAGCGGAACGGGTGTCGATTATGCGGCTGGTCATATCCGCCCGCTCCAGATTCCGCCCCACTTTCAGGAAGGTATATCCTGCATCGTGATTCATCGTGCCTGCCAGAATGCCGGTTATATGCTGGCATTCACTGATGATTTCGAAGAGGAAAGGATAACGTCCACGCTTGGTCAACGCCTGCTGCGCATGGTCTTTGGCGTAGAGATAAACCCGGTTGATCGCTTCCCACACTTCACGGGGGATGACATCGCGAATAGTGCGGGCGTTTTCCCGCGCATAAGCCATACAGGACAGGATGGAAACCGGGTTGTTGTTTTCTGCAATCAGGAATTTCAGGACTGAGCGTTCGTCGAATTCGCCCTCATAAAGCTCGCCCACGCCCGTGATGGCGATAAGTTGTCCCCAGATTGGCGACAAGCCTTTCGGCAAGTCCAGGGTCAGGTTGGCGTTGACGTTGATCAGGCGCGCCATGTCCTCCGCACGCTCAAGATACCGGGCCATCCAGTATATGTTTCCGGCTACTCGTGAGAGCATTTCAGGCCTCCTCGTCTATGATCCAAGTATCTTTACTCCCCCCGCCCTGGGAGGAATTCACCACCAGCGACCCTTTTCTCAACGCTACCCGGGTCAGTCCGCCGGTGGTCACGTAAATCTGATCACTGGAAAGAATGAAAGGACGCATGTCCAGATGTCGCGGCTCCACCTTACCGTCCACCAGCGTAGGCGCGGTGCTGAGATTCAGCGTCGGCTGCGCGATATAGTTGCGCGGATCGGCTTCGATCAGCTCCGCGAACTTTTCCCGCTCTTTCTTGGTGGATTTGGGGCCGACCAGCATGCCGTAGCCGCCGGATTCATTGGCGGGTTTCACCACCAGTTCCTCCAGATGAGAGAGCACGTACTTGCGGTCTTCGTCTTTCATACATAAATAAGTGGGCACATTGGGCAGGATCATTTCCTCGCTCAGGTAGTACTTGATCATGTCCGGCACAAACGCATACACCACCTTGTCATCCGCCACCCCCGCGCCCGGCGCGTTGGCCAGCGCCACATTGCCCTTCAGCCAGGCCCGCATCAGGCCGCGCACGCCCAGCACTGAGTCAGGGTTGAAGGCTTCCGGGTCCAGAAACAGATCGTCCACGCGACGATAGATCACATCGACCCGCTCCAGGCCATATATGGTTTTCATATAAACGCAGTCGTCGTCAGTCACCACCAAATCCGTGCCTTCCACCAACTCGCAGCCCATCTGCTGGGCGAGATAAGCGTGTTCAAAATAGGCGGAGTTATAGATGCCCGGCGTCAGCACCACGACCTGGGGGTAATCCGCCGGACGCGGCGATAGCGCAGCCAGGGTATCGAATAGCTGCGAGGGGTAATCGTCCACCGGCAAGATGCTGAAGTCGCCGAACAGGTCTGCGAATACGCGTTTCATGACCTGCCGGTTTTCCAGCAGGTAGGACACGCCGGACGGCACCCGCAGGTTGTCCTCCAACACGTATATCTGGCCATCTGAGTGCCGCACCAGATCCGAGCCGCAAATATGCGCCCACACGCCGTGAGCCGGGCTCACGCCAATGCATTGCTTACGGAAATTCTTGGATTTGCTGAGCAGCTCTTTGGGGAAGACTTTATCTTTGACAATCTTCTGGTCGTGATAGATGTCGTCGATAAACATGTTGAGCGCTTTGACGCGCTGTTTGAGTCCGGCGTCGACCACATCCCACTCTTTCTTGCTCATCACTCTGGGGATAATGTCGAATGGCCACTGTCGGTCGATGGAGCCGCCTTCCTGATCGTAGACGGTAAAGGTAATGCCCATTTCCTTGATCGCCAGTTCGGAAGTGCTTTTCAGCCGATCCAGCTCCTCGTCCTCCATTTCCGCCATATGCCTGGCCAGTGTTTCCGCCACTTTCCTTGGCTTCCCTTTCCCGTCAATCAATTCGTCATAGAGTTCCGGGTATTTATAGTCTTTCCATTGAATGCCCATGGAAGAGATCCTCTCGTTTTATTATGTCTACGGTTACCGCAACTTCAGGCTGCTGCTGGCCCCCTCCGTAACAAACGCCCTTGAGCGGCGGTACGTCGGTGTAATTCCGCCCTATCGCCACGATGATATGCTCTTTCGCCACCCACATATTGTTGGTCGGGTCCACATGAATCCAACCATAGCCCGGCGCATGCACCGCAAACCAGGCATGAGAGGCGTCCGCGCCCTGACGCTTTTTCTCTCCTTCCGGAGGATGCGTGAGCACATAGCCGCTAACGTAAGCGGCCGCCAACCCGATGGCCCGCAATCCCAATACCGCCAGATTGGCGAAGTCCTGGCAGACGCCTTTGCGCAACTCCCAGAATTCGGTAACGCTGGTGTCCACCTGCGTGGCGCCGGACGTGTATTTGAAATCCCGATAGATGCGGGCGGCGAAGTCTTTCACTGCTTCATTCAGCGCCCGTCCTTTTTGAAAGCTCACCAACGTATAGTCGATCACTTCATCAATGATCGGAATCGAAGCGTCCGGATACGCGAAAGAGCACAGCGCAGCGCGTTCCGCCGGGTCAGACGCAGCGGCGTAGCGCGCACGCTCCCATGGCGCCGCGCAGGCCCCGTTATGCGGCCTCGGACGACGCTCCACAATCGCCTCGCTCACCACTTTGAGCGCAGAATGCGGCTTATGCACTTCAAAGTAGTGCATCTGATTACCGAAGGCGTCTGTCCTCAGGTTCTGGAATTGCGGCTTGGGGTCTACCTTCAAGCGATGCTCAATGCGCATCTGACCGTCGCCGGACAACGGCTCCAGCCAGGCGGCGTTATAGGCGAGCGAGGCCGGTCCCGGATAGCGGTAGACCGTCTCGTGCTTCACCCTCAGCAATACGCCGTCAGCGCATGAATCGGGTGAGGGGTTGGGCGTGCTTGAAGTATTGGTGCTCAATATTCAGACCAAACTGATTTAGTTGTTGTGTCAGGTTTTGCAAAAAGGGAGCCAACTCTGTCTGAGTCAATTCGAGGTCGCGCCACTCCACCGCATCCGCCAGTCGCAGCGGCGTAAGAATCGCCAGAACGTTCTTCTCGAGCCCGATGAGTCCTTGTTGCGGCGTTGGGTTCAAATAGCTCAGCAAGGGCTCCAGCTCACTGACAGCATAGACCAACGAACGCGGGTTGGTAGGCTCCAGTAGTAAATGTTTCCATAACGTGTAAAAAGGCAACTCAGTGCCATAACGGCGGCGATGGCTGCTCAGGCAGTCATGGGCTTCGAGCAACATTTCCCGCAGCCCCGCCTCGTTGTCTTCGTCCAATTCCGCGCAAATTTTATGGGTGCTGGATAGCGTGTTTTGCGCCCGTTCCAGGCGTCGCCCCAATTGCAACCAGAGGCCTCCCTGGTTCAACGCCAGACTCTCCTGACTCGCCCCTAAAAACGCCAACAGAGCCGTGAGAAACGGCTGGATAAACTGGTCCAACGCCAGCACGCTGCGGTTTTTTTCGCTGTACTCCAGCAACTCCTCAAGCTCCTCCACCGCGCGCCAGCAGTCGCCGGACCACAGATCCCGCACGGTGTAAGCGGAGTTGATAGCGCCGCGCAGATTGAAAGCGACGCCTCCCACGCGGGTGGAGTCCAGCACATACTGTTTCAAATCCTCAACGGTAGGCAGGCCTTCGCGACCAAGAGCGCAGAACGCTTCCACCGCCGGCAACATGCCTGCCAGCACGGCTTTATCCGTATCGAAGCCATAGTCGATATAATTTTCCAGGCGTCGCACATAAGCGCGAATATGGCGTAGCAGTGATTCCGTGCGCTCCAGATAGCGCGCCAGCCAGAACAGGTTTTCCGCCGCCCGGCTGGTAAGCACCGCGGAGGCGATACGACGTTGTTTGGTTGGACTCAGCCGCAGCACATCGCGCATGGAGCCGGAACTTTTCAGCAGCCATGTGTCCTTACTCCATCCTCCAGATTGGCCGGACACCAGAAAGGTATGCGCATCCGGCGAGACCCGTGTCAGACCGCCAGGCATGACGTCGTACTGTTCGCCATCGCCGGCGGCGAATCCACGCAGCACCAGATGCCGCGGCTGAATCTCGGAGCCGACCAGGGTCGGCGTGGTGGAAAAGCTCAGCAGTTCCTGCCCAACATAGCGCCAGGGCTCCGCCTGAATGCGCCGTTTTAGTGCGTCGCGTTCCCGTGCGCTCATTTTGGGCCCGAAACACACCAGTGCGTGGCGGTCTACCGTCTTGATCACCAAGTCATCCAGATTCTGCAGGACGTGTTTGAGTTCTTTCTCCTGCCCGCACCACCAAGTGGCCACGTTGGGCAGCTTGAGCTCTTCCGCCAGAAAATGCTTCGACAACGCCGGGAGAAACGGCAGCATCGCCGGCGATTCCAGAAAGCCGCCGCCCAATGGGTTGGCCATTCCCACCCGTCCAAGCGCCTGCGCCTGCGCCAGTCCCGGCACGCCCAGCATGGAGTCGGCGCGAAAGTTCAGAGGATCGCAGAAAGCGTCGTCTACCCGGCGGATAATGACATCCACCTGCTGCAGGTCATCCACGGTTTTGAGGTAGACCTTCCCCTGACGCACCGTCAGATCATCGCCCTGCACTAAGGTGATGCCCAGTTGCGCCGCCAGATAAGCATGTTCGAAATACACTTCGTTGCCGATACCCGGCGACAACAGCACGATCGTGGGCTCTTTTTGCTGGTCCGGAGCCAGCGCCGCCACATGACGTTTGAAGTGATAGAAAAATTGCGCCAGCGGCGCGATGGCGTAATCCACGGCGTTTTGACTTAAAACGCGCTTGGTCACCATTCTGGCTTCCAGGACGTAGCCGGCGCCGGAAGGTCCCTGAGTACGATCCGCCAGCACCCACCAGGAGCCGTCAGGGCCTCTGGCCAGATCCGCGGCGAACAGACTCAGCGGCAACGCCGCGGAGCCCATCATCGAACGCAAAAACCCCGGATGCTGCAACACCAGTTCCGGCGGCAACACCCCTTGCTTCAGACAGGTTTGCGGTCCCAATAAATCCGCCAGCACCCGTGAGTACAAATGCGCCCGCTGCTGTAATCCCGCTTCAATCGGGTTCCAGTCCGCTTCGGACATCACCATCGGCAGCGGGTCCAACTGCCAGGTTCGACGCATGCCCTGCGGGTCGTCGTATACGTGGTAGTTGACGCCCTGCTCTTTCAAACGGCGCAGCGTGTCGCGACGCAATTGCCCGAGATCGTCCCGGGATACCCGAGAAAAATATTCCGCAAAGGCGCGCCAGTGAGGACGCGCCTCGCCACCGGAACCCAGCATTTCATCGAATGCGGTGGCGAGGGGGGAATATGGCAACCCAGTCAGATCCAGACTGGGTTGCGTAGAGGGCGCTATGTTTTCTGACATAGCTTAATCGTAGCGTAAATCCAAGGTTAAGGGATAGCTGGCGTTGGGCTTGGGCCGGGGCGGCGCAGCGCCGACGCGAGGCTCGCGACGAGGATAAAAGCGCCCGCCGCCATTGACGACTGGCGGCGCAATCAGAGGGCCATGGGTGTGGCCAATATCCTCAAAACGACTGATGCGACGCGCTTCCGCTTCCAGCGCATTGACCGGGAAATGCTCGTAACTACGGCCCCCCGGATGCATGACGTGGTACGTGCATCCACCCAGGCTGCGGCCGTTCCAGGTATCGAAAATATCAAACACCAGGGGCGAGTGAACGCCAATAGTGGGATGCAATGCAGACCAGGGCTGCCAGGCCCGATAACGCACCCCCGCGACATAGCAGCCCTCCTCTCCGCCAGGAGACATAGGGACGACGCGCCCATTGCAGGTCAGCACATGGCGCTCAGGCGTCGCCAGTCTCAGCTTGACCTGCAGCCGCTCCATACTGGAGTCCACGTAGCGCGCCGTTCCCCCTGCCGCGGCTTCTTCACCCAGCACAAACCAGGGCTCCAACGCATGCCGCAGCTCCAGTTCAACGCCCTCCAGCTCCATGGTTCCGACACGTGGACAACGAAACTCCAGAAAAGACTCATACCATTGGGATTTAAAGGGGTAGCCATTATCCGCCAGAAACTGCAGCACATCCGTCAGATCACGCCACAGGAAGTGAGGCAACATAAAACGGTCATGCAAGCTGTGTCCCCATTCAATCAACTTATGCTTGTAGGGACGCTCCCAGAATAGAGCCACACAGGCCCGCAGCAACAGCATTTGCGCCAGGCTCATGCGCGCATGAGGCGGCATTTCAAAAGAGCGAAACTCAAGAATGCCAAGGCGACCTGTGCTGCTGTCCGGGGAATACAGTTTATCGATGCAGAATTCACTGCGATGGGTGTTGCCGGTCAGGTCAGTCAGTAGGTGGCGGAGCAGCCTGTCCACCAGCCAGGGTTGCGGCACGTCTCCCGCAGGCATATGAGAGAAAGCGATCTCCATCTCATATATCCGCTCTACCCGTCCCTCGTCCAGACGCGGCGCCTGGCTGGTGGGGCCGATAAACATACCGCTGAACAGGTAAGACAGACTGGGATGATGCTGCCAGAAAGTAATCAGGCTGCGCAGCAGATCAGGACGCCGCAACAGCGGACTGTCCGCCGCCGTAGGCCCGCCCAGCGTCACATGATTGCCGCCGCCGGTGCCGCTGTGCCGACCGTCCAACATGAACTTTTCCGTTCCAAGGCGGCTCAGGCGCGCTTCGTGGTAAAGCGTTTCTGTAATCTGCTTAAGCTCATTCCAACTCGAGGCGGGTTGAATATTCACTTCAATCACCCCTGGGTCCGGCGCCACCACCATTTTCACCAGTCGGACATCATGAGGCGGAGGATAGCCCTCGATACGCACCGGGCGCTTGATCTTGGTCGCCGCCCGGGACAGGGCATCCAGCAACGTCACATATTCTTCCAATGTACTGACCGGAGGCATAAAGGCATGTAGATAGCCGTCGCGCACTTCCGTGCACATTGCGGTATGGATGACCATCTCCGCCAGTGGACGGCTTTCAGCTTTTGCGTGAGGCCTTATTTCCTGCGGCAACGGAGCGAACGGGTCACGTTCATGCACTTCGTACTCGTCGCTGAGCTCATGGGACGAAAGGCTCGCCAAAGGCAGCCTGAAACCAAGAGGAGAATTACCGGGACTCAGGTACAGCGCGCCCTGTAAAAAGCGCCAGAGACAGGTGCGCCAAACGCCTGTCACCTGATTCAGACCGATTGGCAGACAATAGCCCACTGTCTGATTCAGTCCCCGTTGCATGACCTGCGCCAAAGTGCGGCGCGCCAGTTCCTCATGATCTCCGTGCGGACCGTCTCCCGCCGGCAGTTGAGCATGACGCCACATGTAGTAGAAAGGGTCTTCGTAACAAGGTTGCACCGCACTGTCGGACAGACCCATTTCCTGGCAGAAAGCCGCCATGAGAGCACGCGCGTCATCCGGCTTGGCGTCGTGGCTCAGCGCATCTTCCGGCCCCTGCCACAGGGGGGCGCCGTCTTTGCGCCAATACAGGGCGTACTGCCAGCGCGGCAGCGGCTCCCCGGGATACCATTTGCCCTGACCGTAATGCATAAAGCCGTTTTCCGCGTACTGCTTTTTAAGCCGCAGGGACAGGTCAAAAGCCAGACGCCGCTTTTCCGGCCCATCTGCATCCGTGTTCCATTGCGCCGACTGCATATCGTCAATGGAAACGAATGTCGGTTCGCCGCCCATCGTCAGACGCACGTCATTACGAGTCAGCGTCTCATCGATATGTTGACCCAGGGCGTCAATGTCTTCCCACTCTCGCTCAGTAAAGGGCCGGGTAACGCGTGGATCTTCTTTTATTCGGGTCACCTGGTTGAAGAAACTGAATTCGACTTCCGCCTCATCCACAGACCCCAGGATAGGCGCCGCTTCTTCCGGGTTAGGAGTACAGGTGAGCGGAATATGTCCCTCCGCGGCGAATAAGCCGGAGGTTGGGTCCAGCCCCAGCCAGCCCGCGCCGGGAACAAAGATTTCGCACCAGGCGTGTAAGTCGGTGAAGTCATTCTCCGGCCCGCTGGGACCGTCCAACGATTTCTGGTCCGGCGTCAATTGCACCAGATAACCGGATACAAACCGCGCCGCCAACCCCATCCGCCGCGACAACTGGATCATCAGCCAGGCGGTGTCCCGGCAGGAGCCCCGCTTTATCTCCAGCGTATGCTCTGGAGTCTGCACTCCCGGCTCCATACGGATGTTGTATTGGATGTCTTTACAAAGGGTCTGATTCAGCTCGACCAGAAAATCATTGATCGGCTTTTTCTTCCGGGGCAGCGACTTTAAATAAGACTCAAAGCGAGGCCCCCACTCTTGCGTCGCAAGAAAAGGCTCCAATTGGGCTTTCAGTTTATCCGGGTATTGGAAAGGGTAATGTTCCGCGAAGCTTTCAACGAAAAAGTCGAAAGGGTTATAGGCGGTTAAGTCCGCCACCAGATCCACATCCACTTCCAGCTTGGACGTCTTCTCTGGAAAAACCAGCCTCGCAACGTAGTTGGAGAAAGGGTCCTGCAGCCAGTTAATGAAGTGCGGTTTGGGATGAATGTTCAGACTGTAACTGATAATCGGCGTGCGGCAGTGCGGAGCGGGACGAAGTCGGACAGTGTGTGGAGACAGACTGACCAGTCGGTCATAGGTGTATGTCGTTCGATGTCTGATCCCTACCAGAATACTCATAGCAACCCCCTTGCTTAGTCATCGTCGGTAAGCGCCTGCATTGTTATGACGCATCCTTTACTGACTCTCGCTAGCTCCCTTGCTCCGCAACAAGGATAGGAGGCGATGTCCGGTCAAGGAATACGTTAATTCATCTTATCGCAGCGCTTCTATGCAACTACCGCGCCTTGGCGCTTATTTATTTTTCTCCCACTCGAAAAGCGGCAACTCATTAAACAACGCCTTAAGCCCCTCGCTCCATTGCTTGCGCAATGTCGCATAGTAAGGCGAATTCAGCTTCAAATGCATGACATGGGCCGGCTCCAGTTTACCGGTCTCATACACCAGAAGATCAAACGGCGGCGCCACGGATAAATTACTGCGCATGGTGGAGTCCATGGAAACCAGGGCGCAACGGGCCGCCGCCTCGAGACTGGAGTTACTGCGGATCACTCGATCCAGAATAGGCTTGCCGTATTTCGTCTCCCCTATCTGCAGGTACGGCGCATAGGGCGAGCTTTGAATATAGTTTCCTTCAGGATAGACCATGAATATCTCATGGGGACCGTCGTGATATTGGCCGCCAACGATCAGGGTGCAGTCGAAATTAGCGCCCTGCTTCAAATCCTTTTCGTAATAGTTTTTCAATTCGACGCTCAAGGCGCCGATGTAGCGAGCCGCGTCGCTCATGTCATTGCATGCGGCCAGCCCGCCTTCTCCAGAAGGATCTTCCAGGTCGCGGGAGATGCGTCTGACCACCGCCTGCGTGGTCGCCAGGTTGCCGGAGGTCAGCACGGTGACAAAGGCCTTTTCCTGCACTTTGAACGAATACATTTTGGGATAGGTGTTGACGTTATCAACCCCTGCATTGGTACGGGAATCAGATGCAAACACCAACCCGGCATCAACGGATATCGCCAAACAGTATGTCACGACCGCGCTCTCATTAAACAACAGGGAATCGGCTGCATAATGTACTTGGCGACGCATGCTTGCAATAATTTCTTTGTTAATATTCATATGCGGGCGCAACCGGCGTGAAAGCAGCTTTTCACCGGGATAATGCGCGCGTCATACAGCGGAGCAGGAGGGATGTCGGCGGACCATGAAGCACGCCGGCTGCGCGAACTGACTCACATCAAACCCAGTGGGAAAGTTCGTGTTAATCTGTGTAAATCACCCGGCCAGGAGCCGCCGCCTCAACCCACGCCATCTGCGGAGACATCCCGATGACCGGAGTCAAATTAGGATTAACCACTCCAACTCCCATGCCAAGCACAGACAAAGGCGCACTCTCCGCGTCGATCAATTACCGCGACAGCGCCTGCATCAATGCATTCTTTCCCGTTTCTGTGGAGGCGGCGACATCTCTGCTAAAGGGCAGCGGGCTCAAACCGGCTTTTGCACTGGGCTCTCACACGTTGGTGGTGGTCAGTATCTATGATCACAAGCGCTGCGCCATCGGCGCGCATAAAGAGGCCGGCCTGGTTATTCCCGTACTGCCGGAAGGTGAAAGTCTGCCGCTGAGCAACGTGCTGGATTTGTACCTGCCTATTAATCAACGCCGTATCGGCTTTTTTCCGTTGGACCTCCCGGTCACATCTGAGAGCGCTCTCTCGACTGGCAGAGAACTGTGGGGGTTGCCGCGCTTTCCGGCGGAGATCACCCTCGCCAGCCAACGCAGGCAGATACACGCGCAAGTCCGCTCTGACGGCGAAACGCTTTTTACTTTGAGCGGCGAAACGCTGCCCGGCATTCCAGTGATTCCTGTCAACCTGCTGATTTACACCCAGGTGGAGCATCGACTTACGAAAACCAAAGTACGTTTGAAAGGATTTGGAAAGCTCTACCCTGCAGGCACGGTCAGGCTTACAGTCGGAGAAACCGACCACCCAATGACGGAACATCTGACCCGTTTAGGCCTTGATGAAAAAAGCCCGGCTTTGATAATGCGCGCGGAACGATTGCAAATGCTGATGGAGCCGGCGTCAAGGATTGACTGACGCAACACTTGTCTGCACAAGCGCACATTAATTGACCAAACTCCAGGATTACCGCCCCATCTTGGAGCTTCCAGCAAATATCCGGGGCGGAAATAGGAAGGAAAAACGTCCTCGATTACATGGAAGCTATCCAAAGATTAACGCTTTTTCTTTTGCTTTCAGTGAATTGCCCGGAAGTTGAAAACCACTGGCACGGCTTATGCTGAAACTGGAGTGAAAGAGGTGTCCCAAACCAAACGATAGACCCACAACCCAACGAAGACGGATTGTCTCAATCTAACCACTGAGAAGAAGGATTTAAGTTATGAAACCTGAAACCAACGAAAGTCTGCTGTTCGCTTTAACCCACCCCTATGAGGTGACGGTTATGCAGGAAATGAGAGAGTATTTTGAGTGGATGTATTACGCCAACTAAGGCGTCCCGCCGAGCAGGAAACGCACAGTACAAGGACGTTCTCCTGCCTCTGCGCTGTTTTGCGGTCCCCGCAAAAACAAAAGCGGCCACTCAGGGCCGCAAGGAAGACGAGAATCCATTCTCCAATGCACTAGAGAGCATAAGCGCCGAAGCGCTTTTGCGGAGGTTTAACGGTTTTACCCGTTAGAACAATGTCGCCTGTTACAGCAGCGCCAAACCTTCTTCTGGAGTCAGGGACTCGATGTCCTGAGCTACGCCGACAGATGGACAGGTCAGCTTACCTTTCACCACGTTCAGACCTTGCAGCAGGAAGGCGTTGTCTTCCAGAGCCTGCTTCGCGCCTTTGTTGGCCAGTTGCAGAACGAATGGCAATGTTGCGTTGGTCAGCGCCAGAGTAGAAGTACGCGCTACAGCGCCAGGCATGTTGGCTACGCAGTAGTGAACAACGTCGTCAACGATAAAGGTCGGTTCAGCGTGAGTGGTTGCGTGAGAAGTCTCGAAGCATCCGCCCTGGTCGATCGCCACGTCGACAACCGCCGCGCCGCGCTTCATTTTTCTCACCATTTCGCGAGAAACCAGTTTTGGAGCCGCTGCGCCTGGAATCAGAACGCCGCCGATTACCACGTCAGCCTGAGTTACCCACTCTTCAACCGCTTGCGCAGTGGAGAATACGGTTTGGACGCTGTTGCCGAAAGTTGCGTCGAAGCGTCTCAGCACGTCAACGGACTTGTCCATTACAACAACCCGCGCGCCCATGCCGACAGCCATCTGAGTGGCGTTAAAGCCAACCACACCACCGCCAAGAACCACGACCAGAGCCGCTTCCACACCAGGAACGCCGCCCAACAGCAGACCACGACCCGCCTGGGATTTTTCCAGACAGCGCGCAGCAGCCTGGATGCTCATGCGTCCAGCGACTTCTGACATGGGAGACAACAACGGCAAGCGACCTTGCGCGTCAGTAACAGTTTCGTAAGCGATACAGGTGGCGCCGCTGTTCAACAGATCTTGAGTCTGAGGAACGTCTGGGGCCAGGTGCAAATAGGTAAACAGAGTTTGCCCAGGACGCAACATAGCGCGTTCTTGAGCTTGAGGTTCTTTCACCTTGACGATCATATCGGCGACTTCAAACACTTGCTCAGCGGTAGCGGCGATTTCCGCGCCAGCCGCGACATACTGCTCGTCAGAGAAGTCGATGGCTGCGCCGGCATCCTTTTGCACCACCACTTTGTGTCCATTGCGAATCAGCTCCTGGACAGCGGCGGGAGTCAATCCGACACGGTATTCGTGGTTTTTTACTTCTTTTGGTACACCGACAATCATTAATAAGCCCTCTCAAGGTTAGTAATAATTCCAGTCTACGCTTTGTATGCAGAATTTATCTCTGTTGTTAAAATTAAACTTGGTGTTTTATTCTTTTATTTTAAAACTTTCAGCACATTTGACTGGCAAAAAATGAAAAAGCAGCTGGACCGCATAGACCACGCCATTTTGCGCGAACTACAAAGTGAAGGACGCCTTAGTAACAGTGAACTGTCCCGGCGGGTGAACCTGAGCCCCACTCCCTGCCTTGAACGGGTAAAACGGCTGGAAAGAGACGGCTACATTCGGCGCTATACCGCTGTTCTGAACGCTAAAAAGCTGGGCGTGGGTCTGGTGGTGTTCATTGAAATCGGTTTGAACCGAACCTCCAGGGATGTATTCGCCGACTTCAAGGACTCCGTCATCAAGGTTCCCGAAGTGCAGGAGTGTCACCTTGTCTCCGGCAATTTCGACTATCTGATAAAAGCCAGGGTGGCCAACATGGATCAGTACCGGGCTTTGTTGGGAGAAAAGATACTGGTGCTGCCTGGCGTGAGGGAGTCGCGCAGCTATGTCGTGATGGAGACGGTCAAGGAAGGCCAGGAACTGAAACTGGATGGCTGGCGCGAAGACCTCTGAGCCTCGCGCCAGTTATTCCGGTCAAGCTTCCCTTATGTCTCCTTCGCCGCCCCGCAGGTTATACCAGTCGATTCTGCGCGTGGCGAACATCGCTGCGCTAAGGATGACAAACAATCCCAGAGAGCCGTACAGCAGCGCCAGATCCTGTTCGTTCAGTAGCGATAATAGATAGCCGTACAACACAATCAATAACGTGACGAAGGCGATGGTTAGCTTTCTCCGCCGGATAAACTGCCCGGCGTACCATCCTACCTGCCCAATGACCGCGCCACAGGCGATCAAATATGCGGCCCAGGTCCCCAAATGCTCTGAAAGGGAGAGAAACAGCAGATAGAACAAACACAGAGTCAGTCCTGTAAACAAGTACTGCATAACGTGGATGCGCACGCCACTGATGACTTCAAAGAGCCACAGGCACGCAAAGGTGCAGGTAAGAAACAGTAACGCATACTTCACCGAACGGCTGATTTCCTGATATCCCGCCCCCGCAGCAGGTCGCGACACGCCGACTAATGGCGAAACCTGATCAAGCAAGGCAGGCGCTGACCCCGTCCAGGAAGCGGGAACCCCTTTGGCCAGAAACGGAATGTCCCATTTAGCGTAAAAGGCGTCCTTTTCCAGCTTACGCTCCACCGGCAGCCAATTTCCCTGGAAGCTCGGATCTAACCAGTCTCCATCGATTTCGATATTGCTTTCCTGCCCGACCGGCGATACATACAACGCCTGTGCGCCTTTTAAACGAATCGCCAGATTGAAATCATTAGGGGCGTCGGTGCGGATCGATCCTACCGGCAGTCGCATATGTACGCCGCTGACGTCAGCCATGCCGCCGCCGGGCGAAGGCGCAGCCTCGTGCTCATTCCAAAGAAACTTAATCGGACTTTGAATCGCTTTTACATCCCCAATCGCTACCGAAAGATAGGCGTCTTTTAACCGTAGCGACTGGTTTTCCTCCAGCTCCTGCAATTGCGGACGCAGGTCAAACGCCCCTTTCAGATTGGCGTCCGTATGATAAAGAGGCGCCTCATAAATACCTCGATATCGGATATCGCTGATCACTTTAAATTTTGCGTGCAAATAGGTCGGCGTCACCATTAGATAATGGGTCCGCATAACAGGTCTGGCGGCGGTCTCCGAAGCGACTGCGTTGGATGCGGTGTCCACCGGTATGACAAGAAAGGGGCCGTTCACGGTCTGCTCGCCGCCCCATTTCTCAGTAATCTCCGTCACAACATTATGGTATCTGACGCTGCGTTCTCCGATCAGACCATTAATCTCCATGATGGGAATCTGCAATATCAGGATCAGCACGCCAATCATAAAAGCTTTGCCCAGTGGAGAATGCAGCCCAAATCGCCGCCAATTTACTTCTCTTACGTTCACCTTGCCCGCTCCTTTGTTTGCTCTGTGGCTATAAAAACAAACAAATAGGGCGAACCGATGGGAAAATCAGGGCGAAATATGGCGCGGAGAACTTTATTGGGTGGGATGAATTCTCACCATTGAGCAACTAGACTTTAGGTAACGCCTGAACTGATGCATTTCACTGGCTTTGAGCCGTCATATTAATAACAGCTGTTACCGTGAAGGTGTCCCATGAAAGCCTGCTCCACTTCCACGAACGCCGCCGATCCATATCGGGCGGGGACCATGATGGGCGACGTGCTCGCCGCCATAAGCCCTGAAGTCATCTTCTTATTCTCCACCGTTCACTATGAAAACCCGCAAGAACTTGTCGAAGGGCTGTACGACAGTATTGGCAATGATGACCTGGTGATTATCGGCAGCACCGGAGACGGATTCTTTGAAAGCGAAGGGCCGCGGGACATCGGAGCCTGCGCGCTGGCGCTCAACTCGGAAGGCCTGGTCAGGTGGCGCGCCTCCCACGCATTAGGCGTTGGCGAGCAACCGGCGCAGACCGCGCGCACCGCCCTGTCTGACGCGCTGCAAGCCTGTGGCGACGACAAACCAACATGCATGTTTATGGTGTCGGATTTTCGCGCCGACGCCTCGCAGATTGAAAAAGTGCTGGAGTTCGAGACGGACATTCCCATTGTCGGAGGCTTCGCCGCCGACGACAACAAGATGGCCAGTTGCACCCTGTACGCCAACCGTCGCGCCCTTTCCGACGCGGTGGTTGTCATGACGGCGTCCGGCGAGCTGCATTTTGATATCTCCATCGGCAACACCCTGAATGCTGTCGGCCAACCGGGAGTCATCGACAAAGCGGAAGGCGCCACGATTTTCTCCATCGACGGCACCGACGCCATGGATTTTATCGAACGGGAAACCGGCAAGCCGGTACTACAATCGGACCGTGGCATCACCTCCCTGTCGATTATTGATTCTGACGAACCGGATATCACCCGACTACGATCCATCGTGCCCGACTTTTCCGTTTCCGAGCGTTTTTTGGGGCTCTATGGCGGCATAGAACAGGGCAAGACGGTACAAGTATGTCTGGCGCAACCGGAAACCATTATCAGCGAGGTATACAGCATCGCCGAAAAGGCGCGTAAACGCGGCGTGAAACCTGTCGCTGCGCTTATTGTCAGCTGCGTGGGCCGTAAATGGCTATTGGGACATGAGATCGAACATGAAATCCGCGCCTTGGCGGAGCACTTCGGCAGCGCCCTGCCCATCGCAGGGTTTCCGTCATTTGGGGAGATCGGTCCGCTCAAGACCGCGAAGGGTTATTCAAGAAACTTGTTCCACAACATGACCTATGTACTTCTGTTAATATCCGAATAACCCGTTCGCGCTTCCGTAGGGCATTGATAATAAATGAAAGCCAGGTTAATCAGTACGCTCGACCCCGCACCGCCAGGCTTCACCTTCCGCCACCCGCAAAAACGCGATCTGGTGGCCGGACCGGTTGTGGTGGTCACCGATAATTCCGAGCAGGTGCTCGCCATTGTCGACCATCGCAGCGACCGCTTACAGGGAGCGATAGTCAGCTTCGGCGACGCCTTTGATCTGCAACCTCTGGGGCCGCGCTGTTGGTTATTGCAGGCCCCTCATCACTGGTTCAATGACCTGGCGCAAATCTTCACGCCCATGTTAAAGGTGCTGGACGACACCATTCCACTGCTGGACGAATCCCAGGAACTGCAGTTGAAACTGGAGCGCGCCAGTCGCGACCTGTCCACGACCCATGATGATTACCAGCGGGTCAACGCACGCCTGCAAAACAAGGTGGAAGCGGTCACTAAAGCCCAAGGCGAAATACTGGCGCTGAATACCGCCCTGGAAAAACGCGTAGACGCGCGCACCGCTGAGCTGGCGGAAACCAATCGCAAGCTGCTCGACGCCAAAGAAGCGGCGGAAAGCGCTAACGAGGCCAAAAGCTTGTTTCTGGCCACAATGAGCCATGAAATCCGCACGCCGATGAACGGTATCCTGGGAATGCTGGAGCTGCTGTCGCATTCGCAGCTCAGCGCCGAACAAACCAAGATGATCAGCACAGTAAGGGACTCCGCCTTCTCCCTGCTGAATATTCTCAACGACATTCTCGATTTCTCCAAAATAGAAGCCGGACGCATGGAGCTGGAGAACATCACCCTGTCCGTGGAGGAAATTATCGAAGGCGTGGCGGAGACAGTGGCGGCCAGCGCCAACAAACGCAATCTGCACCTGCATTGCTACGTGGACCCGGACATTCCCGACGCGCTTATCGGCGACGAAGTGCGTCTGCGCCAGATTCTGTTCAATCTGTGCAGCAACGCCACCAAGTTCACCGACACCGCCAACGGACAACAAGGGTGCGTCACCTTGCGCGCCGACCTTCTGCACAGCGCGGGTCAGCTCTATTCCATCCGCATCAGCGTCAAAGACAACGGCATCGGAATGGACCGGGGCACCCTGGACAAGCTGTTCAGCCCTTTCACTCAAGGGGAAAGCTCCACCACTCGTCGCTATGGCGGCACTGGGCTGGGCTTGTCCATTTGCAAACGCTTAACGGAGATAATGGGCGGAGCCATAGAAGTCGCCAGCGAGCCGGGACAGGGCACGGAATTCCGGCTCAATCTGACCCTGGCCGCCGCTCCAGGCGCTCGCGTTGAGCCGCCGCCCACACTGGATGGCATAGAAATGCTGGTGGTCCTAAGCGACGAACTCACTCGGGCGACAATCACCAGCTACTTGCTGAAATTCGGCGCAACGGTGCAAAGCTGCCAGGGCATAAAAGAAGCGTCCACGCACCTCTCCAAAGCCCTGCAACTGGACCGTACGCCTCCCGTTCTGCTGACCTACGCGGAGCAGGACGGCGATCTCTCTCCCTTGCTGAAGCTGCGTGGACAACCCTGGGGGCAGGACGTGCGCTTTATCATCCTGACGCCGCGACGCTATCGGTCACTGAATCCGCCGCCGGATTCCGTCAAAGTCTATGTCTACCCGCTGTGTCGTAATGATCTTGTGATGGCCGCCGCAGCGGCGGCAGGGCGTTGCAGTCCACCGGTCAGACACTTTCAGGACCCGGACAAGATCCCCCGTTTCGACGTGCCGAATCGCCCAGGTCTGCACCCTGTGAGCATACTGGTGGCGGAGGACAACCTCACCAATCAGGAGGTCATCCGCCTGCAGCTGAAACGACTCGGTCTCGACTGCATTATTGTGGAGAACGGTTGCCAGGCGCTGGCGGTATGGCAGCAGCGTCAGGTGGATCTGGTGCTAACCGATTGCCATATGCCGGAAATGGACGGCTTTCAATTGACCTCGGCGATCCGGGAAAAAGAAGGCGCAGGCCTGCGCACCCCCATTATCGCGATTACCGCCAACGCCTTGCGTGGTGAAGCGGAGCGCTGCCTGCACGCGGGCATGGACGACTATCTTTCCAAGCCTGTGGAAATTCGCAAACTCTATGAGACGCTGGCCAA
Organism: Hahella sp. CR1; assembly: GCF_029813005.1. Lineage (NCBI taxonomy): Bacteria > Pseudomonadati > Pseudomonadota > Gammaproteobacteria > Oceanospirillales > Hahellaceae > Hahella > Hahella sp. CR1. The sequence goes on along the minus strand of NZ_JAPELK010000005.1, from coordinate 451,979 downwards.
ATGGCTGCCGCATCAGCGCCGCAAGCTCAACCCCGCGGACCACCCGGAAATGGTGGAAGGCTCCGTGGACCTCAATGTCTTGAGCGACTCTGTGGGGCCGGATATAGACGTCCAGCATGAAATTCTCACCAAATACCGGGAAGACGCCGCCGCCAACCTGAGGGCGCTGGTGCTTGCGGCCCAACAGGACAATCCTGAAGCCGTAACCTTCGAAGCGCACCGCCTCAAATCCTCCTCCCGCGCTATCGGCGCGGAAGCGCTGGGAGAATGGAGTGAGAAAGCCGAAATGGCTGGGCGCGGCGCTAATTGGCGCGATATCCGCTTCGCAGTCAGCGGGATTGAGCAAGAGTTCGAAAAAGTAGACTATTATTTACAAAACTGGCTGGCCCATAACGGAGGTTGAGCTGACTGCGGCCAAACCGTCACGCAGCCCCGTCGCCCCCGACTGCTCCGTCCCCACATCGCGGCTGCTTGGCCGATACTGACGGAGCGAGCCTCGGCGACACAGATCAAAAGAGTTAAGAATTGATTGTTATGAGCGAAAAGCAGTTTTGTCACCTGAACGCCCTGATTATTGATGACGACGCCTTCATGCGCAGCATTATCACCAAAACGCTGCAGCGACTTAATCTGGGGCGTGTGGAGAGCGTTGCGAGCGGAGAAGAAGCGCTGACCTTGTTGGAAGGCGACGACTCCCACTTCGATATTTTGCTGGTGGATCTTCTGATGCCAGGCATGGACGGTATTGAACTGCTGCGCCATCTGGCAGAACATGAATACCAGGGCGGCGTTCTGCTATTCAGCGGTGCAGACAGCAAAGTGTTGAAAGCGGCAGTGAATGTGGCGCGGGCGCGCTACCTGAATGTGCTGGGGTCGTTGCAGAAGCCCGTCACCGTTGACGCCCTCACTTACTATCTCACCCATTACCAGTCTTATTTCCGCTCCCGTAACACAGTTTCCGGCGGCTCTCTGCTCAATACCAGCGAGCTGCGCCAGGGCTTGAATGACGGCCACCTCACGCTTTATTACCAACCCCAGGTGGATATGAAAACGGAAGCCGTCGTCGGAGTCGAAGCGCTGGCTCGCTGGAAGCACCCACAACATGGTTTGCTGGGCCCCGGCGCGTTTGTGCCATTAGCGGAAGAAAGCAATCTTGTCGGTGATTTCACCACCGCCGTAATCGCCCAGGCGATAGATCAAATGCAGAAGTGGAAGCAGAAGCAGCTCAATCTGCAGGTCGCCATCAACATTTCCTCTTCCTCTATTTCCATCCTGGACCTGCCGCACTTGCTGGAACACTACTGCCAGCACCATAAAGTGGAGGCGTCGAGAATCACGCTTGAGATAACCGAGACCCAAGTGGGACAGGACATGGTGACCATGCTGGAGGTGCTCACTCGCATCAAGCTCAAAGGGTTGGGGCTGTCCATTGACGACTTCGGCACCGGCTATTCTTCATTGGAGCGCTTACAGCGCATTCCCTTCGACGAACTCAAAATCGATGGCAGCTTTGTCCACGGGTCCAATCGCGACCAGGCGGCGCGCGCCATTTTTGACTCCAGCGCCGCCCTGGGCAAACAACTGGGCATGAGTATCGTAGCGGAGGGAGTGGAAAATCAGGATGACTGGGATTACGCCGCCAAACTGGGCTGCGATATCGCTCAAGGATTCCATATCGCCCAGCCGATGGCGCCGGAGGATTTTGAGGCTTGGCTGAAGCGCCGCGAGGCTGGCAAAGAGTAGCTTACCGTTCAGGCAGATTCGGAGTGGGGATGTGAATCACGCCGCCATAATCGAGAGGGATGCTGAATGTTTTCGACTTGTCCCAGCGGCTGTATTCAGGATGCAGTTGCAGACACAGACAACGTAATAAGCCCGAATGCGCCACCACCAACGCCACTTTCCCCTTCGCTTCCCGCGCCAGACGTTCAATAAATTGTTCACTTCTCCGATACAGATCCGGAAAACCTTCGCCTCCCGGAGTGCGCTGAGTCAGCCAATTGTCTCCCCAGTCCCGGGCTTCTTTTTGCGGCAAGTCGGTTAGCAGCTTGCCATCCCAGTCGCCAAAGCTCATTTCCATCAAAAGGTTGTCATAGCTCGGCGCGGGGTCCAACCAGTCCGCCAGTGTTTTACAACGGGTCAGTGGACTGCTGTAAAGCAGGTCCCAGGCCGCCGGTAATTGCTTGCGAATGGTGGCGGCTTCTTCCGCAAATGTATCAGCCAGTGCGACATCGGATTGGCCGTACAGCGTTCCTTTCGGGACCGCAACCCGAGTATGCCGGATCAGATAGAGCTCCATAGCGCCCCCAGCAACAGGAATAAAACGATTTCCGCCAGTTGTTGCACGGCGCCCAGACAGTCTCCGGTGTAGCCGCCCAAACGACGGGACAGATAACTAATACTGGCGCGACGCAGGAGCCACAAGCCCACAACCGCCAACGCCAGCGCTTTGACGCCCGCCAACAGCAGCGGCGCAAGCGCTATTACTACGGCAATGGCAATGTCTCTCGTTGCGATGCCTTTAGCGACCGGCTTGACCTTGCTGAGCTGGTCCGCGCGCACGTAGTCCAGACTCGCGATCAGACTGATCGCCAGGGCGCGACTGCAGGCATGGGATATCCAAAGCAATAACAGGGCGGCGTCCGGAGCAAGCTGCGCCAGAATAACCATTTTCAGAGAAAGACTTAACGCAAGCGCCAACGCGCCATAGGTTCCCACCCGACTGTCCTTCATGATTTCCAGGATACGCTCCGGCGTGTGTCCGCCGCCGAATCCATCAGCGGCGTCCGCCAGTCCATCTTCATGAAAGGCGCCCGTGATAAGAACGCCTGCCGCAATAGCCAGCACCGCTCCGCCCCAGGGTCCATAGAAGTAGAGGCCCAGCAAATAAGCGCAGGCGACCGCAAGAGCGACCAACCACCCAGTCAGGGAGATATAGCGACTGGCCTGATTCAGATCCGCTTCATTGAAGTCATACAGTAAGCGCACAGGGACACGGGTATAGAACTGCAAGGACAGCATCAGCAGGTGCCATTGCCGACGCAGGATCTCCGCCCAGCGCTGCGCCGCGGACGCCTCGGTTTCATTCACGGTTTCGCCGCCGTCCATGATTGTTCGGGATCTTTGGTCAACGCGCTCGTAGTCGCTCACGAATTGAGTCCGCTAACTTTTTTCACTGACGCCAGCGTCCGCGAAGCTGGCCATTTCATTGAAGAAATTCAGAGACGACTGCAACAAGGGATACGCCAGCGCACAGCCGGTCCCTTCTCCCAGCCGCAAGTCCATCTTCAGAATGGGGTCCGCCTTAAGCGCTTCCAGCATATGTTGATGCCCCTGCTCCATGGAGCGGTGGCAGAAAATAGCATATTCGCCAATGGCCGGCGCCAGCTTATAAGCGGCCAGATAAGCTGCGGTGGCGATAAAGCCGTCTATCAGCACCAGCATGCGGTTTTGCGCCGCGCGCAATATGCCGCCGACCATGGCGACTATTTCAAAGCCGGCGAATGTCTGCAGGATATCAATCGGGTTTTTCAGGTCAGGATACTTATCCGCCGCCTGCTGCAATAATTTAACTTTGCGCTCAAATTGCTCATCGCTCAGTCCTGTGCCGCGCCCCACGCAGTGCTCCAGTGGGACGTCGAGAAGGTAACTCATCAGCATGGAGGCGGAAGAGGTATTGCCGATGCCCATCTCACCAAAGCCCAAGACGTTGCAGCCTTCTTCCGCAATCGCATCGACTTGAGCCGCGCCCAGGCGCAACGCCTTCTCGCAGAGTTCCTCGGACATGGCCGGTTGCTCCAGAAAGTTCTCTGTCCCCGGGCCGATTTTGCCTTTCACCAATTGCGGATAGTCTTCAAATTCGTGATTCACGCCTGCGTCGATCACCCGCATATTGATATTGTGCTGACGCGCAAAGACGTTAATCGCCGCCCCGCCCTGCAGGAAGTTATGCACCATCTGCCAGGTGACGTCCTGTGGATAGGCGCTGACGCCGGATTTCGCCACGCCATGATCGCCGGCGAATACCAGAATATGGGGATTCTTCAAAGTGGGGGTCATGGTGCCCTGAATGCGGGCGACCTGAAACGCCAGCCTTTCCAGTTGGCCCAATGCGCCCAGGGGTTTGGTTTTCTGATCGATTTTTTGGTGCAACGCCGCATCCAGCGTGTCGTCTATCGGGGGAACGCGCAAGCGTCTGATAAATTCCATTTTCATCCTCTTCTCGTCAAATAGTCAGTCATTGTTGTTTTCCAAACCCACGCGCTAACACATCAACAGGCCCAACCTAAGGTTTAGACCTTATTTTTAATAGTAATCAGTATACTTAGGCAAGCTCCAAACGACCTTTCAAGCAATGAGGCAGTCCTGCAACGGTCAGCACAACCCGATCACAGAGGGCGGCGAGGGCCTGATGCAAGAGCCCGGCTTCGTCGCAATAGCGTCGCGACAGCTCCCCTAATGGCGTAATGCCCATGTTGGTTTCATTGCTGACGAAGATGATGTCGCCATCGAGGTCGGACAGCATGTCCAACAACGCCTGCCGTTGCTGTTCAAAAAGTTCTTTGGAGTCTGTGATCAAAAGATTGGTAAGCCAAAGCGTCAGGCAGTCCACCAGTACGAGACTTCCTTCCTGCATGGCGTCACGCATGGCGTCAGCGAGATAGATAGGAGCTTCAATCAATCCCCAGGCGGAAGGACGGCGGGCGCGATGATGAGCGATCCTCGCGGCCATTTCGCCATCGCCGGCGGTCGCCGTGGCAATGTAAACGACAGGTTTCCCCTGGGAAATCGCCAATTGCTCAGCCAATGCGCTCTTCCCTGACTTCACGCCGCCTAGAATCAACGTCCTCACGCCCTGCTCTCCCTGTCGCCGCTGTGTGGTCCAACCTGTAGAAACCCTGCGATTTCGTCCCAGTTTAAGTACTGGTCCACGACATCCGCCAGGCGATTTATGTCAGCTTCTCGTAAAGCATCGTAATCCAGGTGTTGCACTTCGTTCAGTCCAGCCCAGCGCAATAGCGCCGCCAATGCCTGAGGGCTTTCAAACAGTCCATGCAGATACAGCCCCAGCACCTGATTATCATCGCTGACGACGCCGTCCAATCGCCCGTCCTCAAGACGCACCGCCGACGTTTGCGACGCTGCGCAGCGAGTCACTCCAGCATGAATCTCATAGCCGGTAATCCGGGCGTCATCCAACCAGAGACGTCCTTCCACTCGCCGCAATTGCTTTTCAGGCTCCAGCGTGGTGGCGATATCCAGCCAGCCGAGGCCGACGCTCTCTCCAGCGCCTCCTTCCAAACCATGCGGGTCGGCGATGCTACGTCCCAACATTTGGTAGCCGCCGCAAATACCGATGACTCGACCGCCATAACGTAGATGCTTGCGAATAGCCTCTTCCCAGCCATTTTCGCGCAGCCACTGCAGGTCGTTGCGTACGGATTTGGAGCCAGGCAGGATAATGAGATCAGCAGACGGCGGCGACTGACCCGGCCCGATAAACTGGAAGTCCACCTGCGGGTGTAAGCGCAGTGGATCAAAGTCAGTGTGATTACTGATTCGGGGCAAGGCGGGCGCGATGACTTTAAGCGTCGCACCAGATTTTACAATTGAGTCTCGCGGCAAGGCGTCTTCCGCTTCCAGATGCAGGCCGTTCAGATAAGGCAGCACTCCCAACACGGGCTTGCCGGTATATTCCTCCAGCCACTGCAGGCCCGGCTCAAGCAAAGCAATGTCGCCGCGAAAACGGTTAATGACAAAGCCACGAACACGCCGCTGCTCGCTTTCGCTCAATAAAGCCAAGGTACCGACCAAATGAGCGAACACGCCCCCGCGATCAATATCGGCAATCAGAATGACCGGGCAGTCGACCGCTTCCGCAAACCCCATATTGGCGATATCGCGATCGCGCAGGTTAATCTCCGCCGGAGAGCCTGCGCCCTCCACCAGAACTGCATCGTAAGCGGAAGAGAGTCGTTGAAAGGATTCCAATACCGCCTGCATGGCGGTGCGTTTGTAGTCGTGATAGGCCACTGCGTCCATATTAGCGCGGGCCTTGCCATGAATAATAACTTGCGCGCCAATATCCGTATTGGGCTTCAACAGCACCGGATTCATATCCGTATGCGGCTGCAAGCCACAGGCCTGCGCCTGCACCGCCTGCGCCCGCCCAATCTCACCGCCGTCTATCGTCACAGCGCTGTTCAACGCCATATTCTGCGGCTTGAACGGCGCCACATTCACGCCGCGCCGCAGCAGACTGCGACACATCGCGGTGACCAGCGTGCTTTTGCCCGCATCGGAAGTGGTTCCCTGGATCATAAGCATGTTATTGGTCATCCAGATACACTTCCTTCTAGAACAAAACAGCTCATTAAAACGGGCGCACGCACGGGCACGTCAGTCTTTTACATCAGCGAAAACAATTCTGTCAGGGTTCTTATTAACGCCTATCGTTTTAATGACTGTTTCCGTTGAGGTGTTAGCTATTACTAAGTCAGGATTCGCTCCCCCAATGCCGAACCAGAGTTCGCCATATGGGCTGGCGGCGATTGCACGAATATCAACGCTTGTAGTACCAGGAATTACAGAAGCCACAACAGTGCCGGAAGTAGGGTTGAAGCGGTAAAGAGTGGCCTTTTCGGCGCCTTCATAACCCCTGAAGTACCCGACCGTATCAGAAACGATAGCCATACCCGTAATCAAGCCATATGGATGGGTAATATTATCGCCATCATCTACAAGTATGTAGTGGTTATAAGTATCTGGGTCGACTACTTCAATCCCTCCAGTATATTCAGCAGGACGGGGGGGATCAGAATAAGTGCTATCATATCGGCCAAGCCCAGCAATATATAATTTGCCGCCCTGAATAATAATGGTGTGAGGGTTTTTGATATTCAAGGCCAAGCCTTTTTGGTCCCCGCCGGAGATATTCACCTCCTGATTAGTTGCGACATCAATCACTGCGAGGTAAGCAGTTCCTGGAGCAAAGCTTGCATCCATGTTCTGCATGATCACATATAGCTTGCCATTGAATATCGCAGCAGCCGCCATTTCCGGCTTTCCGTCGTCATCATAACTACTCAGATCTATCTCCGCCGTTTTAAAGTGCGCTTCATCATTCAATGCAACTGACGGATCTACAACCCAGATAGATGAGCTACCGTACCGTAATACATAAGCCTTTGAATCGCTGACAAATACCATCTCATAGGGATTGCTCAATGAAGTTCCGTCGTCATCAGTAGAAAACTGCCAGTCAGGTGCTCCAGGACTGTCATAACCATATTTCGATATATTGTCTTGGTTAAATTTTCCAATACGATAAAAGCTGTCTCCATATGCGGCTACAGTAATGTCTGATTTATCAGATCCAGCATAGCCCTCAACAATGTCATAAGGAGCCTTGGCGGAAGCGATCGAAATCTCACTAGAGGTGTAGTTGTGCGCGATACCAGCTATAACCGCAACCAACTTAGTGTTTGGCGTATTTCCGCCATTTCCACTATCCCCCCCGCCTCCACAACCTGACGCTGCTGCATACGCCAGAGCTAACCCCGTCCATTTCAACGTTGTTCCTATTTTCTGCTGCATGCCTGTTTCCTCTTGGTGATAAGGCAAAAGAACTAAAACAAGTGCTGTAAAGACACAAAATAGTGACGTCCAGGAGAAGGGAAACCGTTGAAGGCTTCAACGACCTCATCCGTCACATTGTTTGCGCTAACTTCAACTGTTGTCTCGCCGTCGGACCAGCGGCCCACCACATCGACAATGTTTTGATCTTCCACTTCCGTTTCCTGAGCGCTGTCGTAATACGCCCCGGATTCATGGCGGTACTCAACGGAGGTAGTGATGCGACCGATACTCCAGGCGGCGGATAAAAAGTGGGAATAGGTGTAAGCGCCCGCCAGTTGCTTGCCGTGCAGGTCACGGGCGTCTGACAGGTTTTCTGTGTCCTGGGCGGTGCTTCTGGCGATAAACGTCCAGGCGGGAACAGGTCGATACATGGCGTCCACTTCCACTCCGCTAACCCTTGCTTTGCCAACATTCTCAAAGCGGCCGACTCCCCTTGAGTCATAAGAGGGGACGATAGCATCTTTTAAATCCCGATAGAAATAGGCCGCAGAAACACTAAAACTATCTACGCCCACTTCAAATCCGATGTCACCGTTCAACGCTGTTTCCGGTTGCAACTCACTATTACCAATGAAGAAACCTCTATCGCCGAACTTCTCCGCTAACTGAGGGAACCTCACATCCCGGGATGCATTGGTCTTGAGCGACAGCCAATCTGTCAGGCGGTAACGAACGCCCGCCTGCAATGAGTGATACTGTGCACTGTCAGAAGCCGCCTCCGTGCGCCCGCTCATGGATGCAACAGGGGTTTCGTCTTCAAGAAAATATTGGCGTGCGCTCAAACGCACCAACCAGATATCTTCCGCATCCGCCCACTCATCCTGAACGCCCAGTAAGTAGGTCATGCGCTCAAACTCTTGCTTTTGGCTGCGTCCGGTCAGGTCCTCTTCCTGATATGTTTCCCGGCGCGCCTCCATCGTAGCGGAGAGCAGATGCAGACCGATTGAATAGGAGCCATATAACTCGGCGCCGACCACATCTGTGTCAGCGCGCGTTTTCTGCACGCCCAGGCCGATTCGGCTTTGACTGTCGTCATAACGCTCTTCTTGTGTGGACCAGAAAATGCGCCCCGAATAATTTTCCTGTGTATTTCGGGCAAAGCTCAGTTTGCTCTGCAGACGAGTGAAGTCCGTATCCAGACTGGTTCGCGTACTCTCCAGGTTGGCGATATCAGGTAAGTGCTGATCTTTATTGAAATGTTGCGCCATCAGTTGCAAGTCCGTGCGATCCGACAGGCTGCGCTCCGCCGTCAGCATGCCGTTGAACTGACTGAAATCCGCATTGCGACGACGTTCCACACGGTCATCGTAGGGGTTAAATTCGGTCTGGTTGTTGTTCAGCATCTCGAAGTCGTTATCACTGCCGAGATAATCAAGGGACGCCAGGTAGTTGGTTTCGCCAACGCTATCGGCGAATGTGAGCGCCCCTTTGCGACTGTTGAATGAGCCATACCCAAGACTTAATTGCCTGAGGGGTTTGCTGAAGCGAAGGGACTTGATGTTAATGGCGCCGCCAACGCCAGAGTAACCCAACTGAATTGGCGTTGCGCCCTTATAAATTTCAATCTGCTCAATGCCGTTCAGCAATATCTGGCTCAAGTCCACCGAGCCGCCAGTCGCGTCGTTTAACAATACGCCATCAAGATAAACGTTCACCTGCTTACTGGTCGAGCCACGCAGATAAACGGCGGAGTATGACCCCAGTCCGCCGCTCTGACGCACTTGAACGCCGGTTTCATTCTTCAGCACGTCTGCGACGGTCGCGACTTTCGAGTCAAATTGCTCGCGCTTGATCACCTTCACGAAGCCAGTTTGATACTCGGCGTCAATCTCATCCGCAGATGGAGCCTTGGCTTCGACGACAACAGGCTCCAACTCTTCCGCGCGAACGCCGGTCAGTTGTGAGCCAACTAAAAGCAAAAGGGTTACAAGCCTCATAATGTTCCGAAAGAATAGCGCCAGTGAATGCAATTGTTGCGCAGCGGATACAAGCAAAGAGGGAAAGGAGTCGAGTCAGACGAGTCCCGGCAAAGCCCTCCGCTATGCCACGCGATAAGCAGGCGTCAGGCCGGTCTCCGGGCTCATGAGTGGCGTAACCGGCGACAACGTCTTCCCGCGAATCCGCAGTGACAGGGGGTTGTCGTTTGACTCATTTACCGTTGCGGGGGCAGCGTCGGATTTTAACCGACTTCCCGTTTCATCCCGTGAACGAATGTTCGTGGGACACCTGATGCAATGGGGGCGTAAGCTAAATGGCCGCCCCGGCAAAGTCAAGGCGCACAAAGCGCCTCACGGAAACAACAGGCTCCAAGTTGACGACAACCTGTTGATAACTATCAAAATGTAAAACTGGTCCACTTATCCCAAAGTTTAGGTTTGGGGCTGCTCGCTTAGCTGTCAGAGCGGAACAGACAGTGTTTGGCGTAATCCGTCGCCTCATTGGCCGTCCAGTCGCCCTTCGGCTTGGTCGCCATATCCTCACACCAGTCCTTGCTCCCCACCTCTGGAGAACAACCGGCCAAAGCGCCCAAGCTCAACCCCACCACCAATAGCCAAGAAGATACGCGTTTAATCGCCATAGGAAATCCTGAATAACAAGTCATCAATTCATATTTAGCGAGCAAGTATACAAGGGAGAGCGCTCATGTTTGGAGACTTTAGGCGATAAATTTCAGCACCAGCTTCCGATACGACAGAAAAAGTTTCTATCGAGTTATCTCAACCTGCGCGCCATCCGAGCAGGCTGGATATCTAAAGGCATTTCATGCAAGCTTTTTTAGTTATAGATAGAACAAAGCAAACACCTATAGCGCTGACTGTGCGCTTGTATTTTTAGCAATAAGGCGTTTTCCCCATGCAACTGGATCAACTGACTTTTTTCCTCCAACAAACCCTCACGGATGAAAGGTTCGATAATGCTGAGAAACAGGCGTTGCTGGCGATGCTTGAGACTTTACAGCCGGATCAGGTGCGTTTTATGCGTAATCGCGCCTTTGAGTTGACCCGTCCATTGATCGTCAATGGCGGCGATGGTGCGCTCAGGGCGCTGAAATGGCTGGAGCGGGTAATCAAGGCTTTGGACTCTGGCGAGGAGGAAAGCAATCTAACACGGGCCTATTTCAGCCCAGGGGAGCAATGCCGTCGCGCAATCATAGAACGCATACGCAATGCTCGAAGCAGTTTGAAAATCTGCGTATTCACCATTTCCGATGACAAAATCGCAGATGAAATTATTAACGCTCACAAAAGGGGGCTAAAAATCCGCATCATCACGGACAATGACAAATCCTTTGACCTGGGCAGCGACATTGATCGTTTCAAAGATGCCGGCATTTTGGTGAAGATGGACGATGAACCCCACCATATGCATCATAAATTCGCCCTTATCGATGACAGCGTCCTGATTCACGGCAGTTTTAACTGGACCCGCAGCGCCAGCACTTATAACCAGGAAAACATCGTAGTGACCGACCACCCCGGCCTCGTCAGGGAGTTCTCCGGAGAGTTCGCCAAACTGTGGCGCACCTTCTCGGACTAAGGAGTCTTCGCTAAAGAATTGTCATTAAACCTCCCTCGTTAATCGCCAGCCGTTATTAGCAATGTATAGACAAATTCTGCGGATTGTCATTTAATCAGAGGAAGGCCCGGCCGGAAAAAAATCCGACCTCGCGCCGTCCAACCCAACTGACGGCCGCCAGATTAAGCCGGCCACAAGCCGGTAGAATAATAAGAGTGCCATGGAATACACCCTTCCTGACACGTCACGAGGTGAGAAAATGGGCAAAGGTACAAAGTATGTTGCGAGAGAGCCTGACGCATCCGGCTTTATCGCCTACCCCGATTCGGAGCACGCCGTCTGGCGTGAGCTGATCACACGACAAGACAAGGTCATACGCAATGTGGCCTGCGACGAATATCTTCATGGACTGAAGTTACTGGATTTACCCGAAGACCGTATCCCCCAACTAGAGGACGTTTCCTCCGTATTACGCCGTGAAACCGGCTGGGAAGTGGCGCAAGTGCCCGCATTAATCCCCTTCGATACCTTCTTCGACCTGCTCTCAAATAAGAAATTTCCCTGCGCCACCTTTATTCGTACGCCAGACGAAATGGACTATTTGCAGGAGCCGGACATCTTTCATGAAATATTCGGTCACTGCGCCATGCTGACCAACCCCTACTTCGCGGAATTCACGCAAATGTACGGCAAGCTGGGTTACTCGGCCTCCAAGGAAGACCGTATCTTCCTGGCGCGGCTGTACTGGTTCACCGTCGAGTTCGGCCTGATGGACTCCGCTGCGGGGCAACGAATTTACGGCGGCGGCATTCTGTCTTCTATCGGCGAGACGCAATATTGCTTCTCCGACACGCCGGAACGCCGCCCCTTTGATATCGTGGATGTGCTAAGAACGCCTTACCGCATCGATATCATGCAACCTATTTATTACGTGCTGGATGGCCTCAAACAGCTTTACGAAGTCGCCCACTGCGACATCATGGATAAAGTGCGCCAAGCCAAAGAACTTGGGCTGTTCGCTCCGACTTTTCCACCCAAACAACAATCCAATACGGAGAAGTTAGCCGCCGGCGCCTGAAGCGCGGGAACGGTGACGACGTACAGACGAAGCAGGTTAAATCCACCAAGGTTATGAACGATTTTGCATTACTCGCATTGAAGCTATTGATAGCCGCAGAAATACGCGCCCAATGGAGCTAAGCGGGGCTTTGCCCCGGCTGACGACAATTCCATTACGCGTTTTTTAATTGATAATACAGAGGACTGTATCATGAGTAATGTATATACAAACCCACTTGGCACTGATGGTTTCGAATTCGTTGAATTTGGAGCTCCGGACAAAGCAGGCGCAGAAAGCCTGAAACCTCTTTTCGAAACGCTGGGCTTCACCGCTATCGCCAGACACAAGCGTAAAGCCATCACCCTGTATCGTCAGGGCGATATTAACTTCTTGGTCAACGAAAACGTCCCCAGCTACTTCCACAAGTTCAGCATGGATCATGGACCCTGCGCCTGCGCCATGGCGTTCCGCGTCAAGGACGCACAAAAGGCGTTCGAATACGCCGTATCTCAAGGCGCCAAGCCCTTTGACAAAGGCGACGTTCAAGGCGAAGAAGTTCGCATCCCTGCGGTGTATGGCATCGGCGACAGCGTGCTTTATTTCGTTGATAAATATGGCGAAGACAGCATTTACGATATTGATTTCGAGTACTTCCCCGGCGTGGACAAACATCCGAAAGGCCTGGGACTGACCACTCTGGATCACCTGACTCACAACGTCTTCCGCGGCAACATGGACACCTGGGCCGGCTTTTATGAGCGCATCGGCAACTTCCGCGAGATTCGTTATTTCGACATCGAAGGCAAGCTGACCGGCCTGCACAGCCGCGCCATGACTTCTCCCTGCTGCAAAATCCGCATTCCGATCAACGAGTCCGCTGACGACAAGTCTCAGATCGAAGAATATCTGCAGGAGTACAAAGGCGAAGGCATCCAGCACATCGCGCTGTCCACCGAGGATATCTACAAGACAGTACGCGACATGCGCGAAGCTGGCGTGGTGTTTATGGACACCCCTGATACTTATTACGAAAAAATCGACACCCGCGTCCCCGGCCATGATGAAAATATCGATAACCTGAAAGATCTGCGCATCCTGATCGACGGCGCGCCTCACGATAACGACGGGCTGCTGCTACAAATTTTCACCAGCACGGTCATCGGCCCGATTTTCTTCGAGATCATTCAGCGTAAAGGCAATGAAGGATTCGGCGAGGGCAACTTCCAGGCGCTGTTTGAATCCATTGAGGAAGACCAGATTCGTCGCGGTCTGCTGTCACCCAACGCCGGAGAGAAGGAACATGCGTAAGTGGATCTCTTTTCCGCATAAAGAAGGACTTGTCTCCAGACAGGCCCACGCAGATCTGCCCAGCGAAGCCATTTATGAAAGGGAAGCCGGACGCAGCGGTTTCTTCGGGCCTACCGCCCACTTCCACCACAAGCGTCCGCCTACCGACTGGGATAGCTGGGAAGGACCGCTACGCCCCCGGGCTTTTGACCTCAACAGACTGAACATCGAGACGAAGTCTCCGTTCGACGCCCCAGTATTGCTACACAACGCGCACTGTCAGTATCGCTACTGGCGTTGCACGCAGAAGATGGACACCCTCGCCCGCAATGCGGACGGCGACGACCTGTTCTTCATTCACGAAGGAGAAGGCGACTTCTTCTGTGATTACGGCCGTCTGACCGTGCGCGAAGGCGACTATATAGTGCTGCCGCGCAGCACCATGTGGCGACTGGAGCCCAAGTCTCCCATCACTATGTTGATGATCGAAGCCACTAACGACAGCTATCAGCTGCCAGAAAAAGGATTGGTGGGACCGCAGGCGATCTTTGATCCGGCCATGCTTGACGTCCCCCGCATTGACGACGCCTTCCTCGCCCAGCAGGACGACACCCAGTGGGTAGTGGAGATCAAGCGTCGCAATGCGATTTCCAGGGTGACCTATCCATACAGTCCGCTGGATGCTCTCGGCTGGCACGGCGATCTGTCCGTGGTGCGCATCAACTGGCGCGACATTCGCCCGTTGGCGTCTCATCGCTACCATTTGCCACCGTCAGCGCACTCCACCTTCGTCGCCAGTCGTTTTGTGGTGTGCACATTTGTGCCCCGTCCGATCGAATCCGATCCGGGCGCACTGAAGGTGCCCTTCTACCACAACAATGACGACTTCGATGAGGTCATTTTCTACCATCAAGGCAACTTCTTCAGCCGCGACAATATCGGTCCGGCCATGGTGACCTTCCATCCTTCCGGTTTCACCCACGGGCCTCACCCCAAAGCGTTCGCAGCGGGCCTCGAATATACCCGCAAAGAAACCGATGAAGTCGCCGTGATGCTCGACACCCGCGATGCGCTGGAAGTCGGGCCTGCCGCCTGTCAGGTGGAGACCATCGAGTATGCAGACAGTTGGAAAATGAAATAGCGACGGTTTAAGGAGCAATATCCATGAAATTCGCAACATTAAAAAGCAACTCGCGTGACGGCGTCCTGGTTGTCGTCAGTCGCGATCTGCAACAGGCCGTCGCCGTTCCACAGATCGCTCCCACGCTGCAGGCCGCTTTGGACCAATGGAACGACCTGTCTTCCGCGTTGGAAGAGGTATACAACGCTTTGAATGAAGGCGGCGTCAAAGACGCTATTGCGTTTGATCCCAATCAGTGCGCCTCTCCTCTGCCCCGCGCCTATCAGTGGGCTGACGGTAGCGCTTACGTTAATCACGTAGAGCTGGTGCGCAAGGCTCGCGGCGCGGAAATGCCGGAGAGCTTCTGGACCGACCCACTGATGTACCAGGGCGGCAGCGACGCCTTCCTGGGGCCGCGCGAAGATATCGCCATGGCTTCGGAAGATTGGGGCATCGATATGGAAGCGGAAGTGGCGGTGATTACCGACGATGTTCGTATGGGCGTTGACGCTGCGGACGCCGGCAAACATATTCGCCTGCTGATGCTGGTCAATGACGTGTCCCTGCGCAACCTGATTCCCGGCGAACTGGCGAAAGGCTTCGGCTTTTTCCAAAGCAAACCTTCCAGCGCCTTCTCTCCTGTGGCGGTAACGCCGGACGAGCTGGGCGACGCCTGGGACGGCGGTAAGGTGCACCTGCCCTTGATCACGCATTTGAATGACAAGTTGCTGGGTCAACCCAACGCCGGCATTGATATGACCTTCGACTTTCCCACGCTGGTCGCCCATGCCGCGAAAACCCGTCCGCTGTCCGCCGGAGCCATCGTCGGTTCAGGTACGGTCTCCAACAAAGACCGCTCCACCGGCTCAAGCTGTCTGGCGGAAGTGCGCATGCTGGAAATCATTGAAAACGGCGCGCCGAAAACGCCGTTTATGCGCTTCGGAGACCAGGTGCGTATTGAGATGCTGGATAAGCAGGGGCGCTCCATTTTTGGCGCCATCGACCAGAAAGTGACGCGCTACTCATGATGATGCGTTTATATGATTACTGGCGCTCCAGCGCCGCCTATCGGGTGCGTATCGCGCTGAACCTGAAAGGGCTTCCCTACGAAGCCCATAGCGTGCACTTGGCGAAAGACGGCGGTCAACAGCACCAGTCGGACTATAAGGCCCTGAATCCTCAGGGTCTTGTGCCGCTACTGACAGACGGCGAGTTTCGCCTGAACCAGTCTCTGGCCATCATTGAGTTTCTGGAGGACAATCATCCGACTCCGGCTCTTCTGCCTGCTGACCCTCAAACCAAAGCGCAAGTGCGGGCTTTCAGTCAGGTCATTGCTTGTGACATTCACCCACTGGATAACCTGCGGGTGTTGCAGTATCTGACTGGCCCCATGGAGGTCAACGAGGAGAAGAAGCTGGTGTGGTATCAGCACTGGATTCTTGAAGGCTTCAAAGCGCTTGAGCAGATGGCGGCGGGCTATGCGGATAAGGGCCCTTATTGCTTCGGAGAGCATGTGACGATGGCGGATGTGTGCCTGATTCCTCAGGTATATAACGCCAATCGCTTTAACTGTCCGATGACGAACTTCCCGAGACTGCGTGAGATCAACGACAACTGCTTGAAACTGGATGCTTTCCAGAAGGCGACGCCTGAACAACAGGCGGACGCGACTTAGCCGTTCGATTCAGGCTCATTACAAGGGAGGTTGGCTAACGCTGATTTCCCTCTTCCTATTCCTCTTCCTTGAGAGCATCTTGCAGCTCCGCTATATACTCTGCGTACGCATCTATCTTTATCTGGGCCCATCTGCGCAGATTCTGCTGGTCTCCCAGTTTATGACGCAGCAAGAGCTGGATAACCTGGACGCCCAATTCCTGGTCTTCGCTTAATATCCAGAATGACAATTCCGTTCTAAGCGCCTCCACAGAGGTCGCCGGCAACCTGTTGATCAGGCTAAGGATAAGATTGGACACCCACCAGGAATCATTATCCTGACGCGCCATTTTGAGCGCCTGCAGCAACGCGGGCGTTAGCTTCTCCCCCATCGCAGCCAAAGGTTCAGCAATGACTCCCGCGACGGGCCAGTTAGGGTCCTGTAACCACGTGAGCAATTCCGGCAAACAAGGTTCGATCCGCTCAAATGGCAACTTCAGCAGTCTCTTTGCTTTATCCGTATCGCATTTATCTTCCGGGCGTAATTCCTGCAGCGCTTCCGGCCATTCCGGACTCTGAACCCAGGCGGACCGTTGTAATAAGTCAGGGGGAACCATGTTTGTCGATGGGTCATAGGTAGAAGCATACGCCTGCCAGACGTCCTCATAACATAGCTCGACCTGAAGCATTAATTCCTCTTCGTCAGGATCAAGATTGGCGCGGGAGTGCAAACGGCGCGTCATGTCCTGCAACCAGAAGCGCAGCGCCTGCAATGAATAAACGTAGTCGTTGGAACTAATCATATGCGAGTCATCAAGCCTCGTTTTGCACACGGTGCAGAATCCGCAACCGCCACATCCAGATCGCCAGGATCAGCAATGGTGGGGCAATATTCGCCCAGATGGATAACCCAATGCTGAAAAAGTCGAACACGCCATGCAGAAACATCGCGATGAGGAGAAAACAGAAAGTCACGAGGTATCGATTGCCGCCATGGGAGTCAGAGTAACCGTATGCATACCCCCAAATGGAGGCGAACATAACATGCACCATCGGCGCCGTCAGCGATCTGGCCAACGCTTCCCACCCCTCCAGATAAGTCAGGTAATAACTGTTCTCATGTAATGAGAATCCGAGCGCGATAAACGAGGAATAAATAATGCCGTCTATGGGTTCATCAAAATGCGGCAATCTAACAATGATAAGAAGAAAAGGAATGAACTTGGCCAGCTCTTCTATCGGCCCAATGGCTAAAACGGAATATAAAAATAATTGCAGACTTGAACTTTTCGCAAGTTCATAGGCGTCAAAACGTAAATGAATATAGTCCAGCGCTTCATACAAATATAAGCCGATATAGGCTGAGCAGTATCCCAATACCAGGGCCAAAATCAGCATTAAAACAGGCTCTGGTTTATGCCGGTCCTTATAGTAGTGATAGGCGGCCCAAAAGAGACACGGGAGGTAGAGTAAAGACCAGTATTCCATTGCTATATATCGCGTCAAATATAAAGCGCCGCGGGCGCAAACTTCATGAGGGATAAGGACTCGACAATGAGTCGGGCCGAAATACTATCACCTTATGATATACTCGGCCAGCTAACGCCTCACATATCCGACACACTACCGACAAGCCTCATCCATTACTTAGATATGCAGTTTATTAATCAACTATTTAGCTATGGGATCTATATCATTCCCGCATTCATCCTATGGGGAATTATTAAGTTAATCTGCAGCCTGCCTTTTAATGATTACCCGGTCTCCAATGCGGTGCTGACCATTGCGGAAAGCCGAACAACCTATCCATGGAACGCAGGGGCTAATGAAGATGTTCCTTATCAGTCAGTTATTCGAGTGTATAGCGGCGTCAGCCGGGGAAGCGGATCTTATAACTTCTGGGGCGACAACGACATCAATCTTCCCAGCGGCGACGTTATCGCCGAAATCAACGCTAACGACAACGGCAAGGTGGAAACATTTCAGGTTAAGGACGCCAACGGCGTCTTGCTGGCCTCCTCTGAAGAGCGAGAAGTCCGCAAGTGGTTGGGTCTGGCGGGCCGCAAAGAGGCGCTGATCGGTCGAGTGCTTGTCGAGGATCAGCTTATTCCTGTCTTCGCCATCAACGAAGATGACCCAGCCTTTGGCCGGGAAGAAACCGAAGTGTATGGCGCTATCAACAACGGCGACGTCCACGATATTAAACCGCTGTATACCGTCATCGAAGGCCGGGGCATGCTGGGCATATTGGGCGAACGCATCCGCACCGGCACCAAATTAAAGGACGAACGCCAGCAATTGCTCATGGAAACGCAGGAAGACGGCGTTTTGCTGGGAGATCTGTTTTTTCACCAGGGTAGCAACCTCAACATTTTGGGCGCTCATTATCGTGTAGAAGAAGAGTATCCCCCGGGTAATTTTCTGGGACGTCCCCGCAGCTGGTTCGATGGCTATTCCCTGTATCAAGGCTTGGAGATGGGTCCAGACAGCAAGCCTGTCGCCAAAATCAGCATCGACGCCCGAGCCTTCACCCACGAGCTGGGTTATGAGTTTTGGTATGACGCCAACAGAAATGGCGAGTTTGAGGCGGAAGAAAAGCTGTGCACGGTCGTGTATGGAACCACCGTCGTGCAGGCCGCAGACTCGGAAAAGCGCACCTCAGGCAAGGAACTTAACCACCTCTGGGTCGCCTCCAGCCTGCATAATGAAGACACGATTCATCGCAACCTCGACTATGTGGATGCGATCCTGAAAATGATGCCCGACGCCGTCAACCACCATCCAGAGCTGCACAATATCGAGCACCTGCTGGACGGCTATAGACTGGCGCTCAAGCCTGAGTTGAAAACCCTCGCAGACGCCTCTACCGAAGAAGACGCCCTGTCCTTTTTCGACGCCTACGCACTGCTCTTCCCTGAGGCGCAGCATAGGTAACGCCCTGAAGCCGGAGCGAATGACCATAGGCTCCGGCTGAGTCCACTTAACACGTCTATCAGCGACTTAACTCGTCACCGCAATCGGCTCCATTTGCTCTTCATCTAACTGTCTGAATGCCAACACCGTAGACGCCATCGCTAACAGGCAGCAAAAGAATGAGAAAATAAATATAGACTCGTAGCCGAACCAAGAGACGATCGAGCCGCCGATAATGCCCGCAATCAGAATTCCAATGTCAAAGCAGGATTCATAGGTACTCAACGCCAGCCCGATGTTCTTATCCGGCAGGCTTTTCAGGGCTGGCAGCGCCAGTAACGGATACACCATGGATAGACCGAATCCAGTCAGAAAAGCGCCAACCATCGCTTGCTGCGGCGACGTCGCCAGTCCGATCAACAACAGCCCTGCCGCCTCAATAACAAGAGAGAACAGCGTCATCTTTAAGCCGGATGAATCCGCCATCCAGCCCAGCGTCAAACGTGCGCAAACATAACCCACGCCAAAAAGCGATAAAGAGAATGCCGCCTCTTCCCGCCAGCCGCTTTCCACAAAGTACAGCACCAGGAAAGCGGTAATCGCCGCATAGCCAATATTCGCGAGAGAAAAGCCTGACCCCGACTTCCAGATCCGACTGATCGCATAAGCGAGCTTGATTTCGCTTCTTTCCGGATGCACATCCACGGGACGGACAACCGCCACAAATACAAAGCCAATGACTGGCGGCAGGCTCATGAAAAGCGCCGCATAGACAATGCCTACAGAGTAATAAGACCAGGCCCCGACATAGTTACCGGCTGCCAGCCCTAAAAACATAGCGATACCCACCCAGGACATAATCTTACCGGCGTGCTCACGACCAACCAGCCCGATGGGCCAGGTCCCGCTACAAGTGAAAATCAGGCTCTCGCCAATTCCCATCAAAATACGGGAAAAGCAGATAATCACAAAAGTAAGAACCGATGCAGGCAGCAACGCAAATGACAAATAGCACAGCATCCCCGCGCTGAAGGTCAATGCGAGCCCCAACACCATCCCTTTTCTGGGACCATGGTTATCCGAAAACCTGCCGGCGTAGGCGCGGGAAAGCAACGTAGAAATTGACTCAATCGCTACCACCAATCCGACATAAAACGCAGAGTAGCCCAGCGTTTTATTGACGTACAACGGCAAGACAGCCAGGGAAAGCCCCAGGCTGACAATCGCGAGAAACAGAATACTGGCGACCATACTGGCCGCGACAAGATCATTTTTAATACGCAATACAGCGTTCATAGCCCTACTCAATCCTTAATCATCCAGCGCTATCGCCACCAACTGCAAAGCCCGGCAAAAACCGGCTTCGTTTGGAGGGAAAATTCAGAGAACGTTGCTATCCGCGACTAATTGGGCATAGCGCAGATGAGAGGTAAATCGTCGAGGGGTAAGTTCGCAACAAGCGAAGCGGGGGATACATCATCGTTTGCGTCCTGCAACAAGTCTTAAAACAGATAAGTGGCTATTTTATAGAGAAAATTACAGTTAGCCACTTATTCCTGCATCAGCGCAACACCACCTCAAACTCCGCTCCCGGGGTGCGATTGAGCACGTCGACTTCGCCTCCCATGGCGCGGGTCAGCTGTCGCACCAGCGCCAGCCCAATTCCGGTGCCGACGGTTTCGCGGGTCAGTTCATTACCGGAGCGGTAGAACAGTTGGAAGATTTTCTTCATCTGGCTTTTCTGAACGCCCGGGCCGTAATCCCTGACGCTCCAGGCGACTGACTTGGCGCCCCGCGGCCGCGCCTGGATCTCGATACGTTTGCGCTCGGATTTAGAGGAGAACTTAATGGCGTTATCCACCAGATTGATGATCACTTGCACGAAGGCGTCTGCGTCCACGTGCAGCTCTCTATCCGCACAGGAAGGATCAAGTTCGTAGCTGCACTCAAATCCGGCCCGCTCCACCTGACTGCTGATTTTGGAGCGCACCATATCCATCAGGGCCTGGGCGCCGACGGGCTTGAGTTCCAACTTCAGGTCATTGCGCTCCATTCTCGCCAGTTGTAGCACGTTGGCGATGAGGCGGGAAAGGCGTTCGCTCTCGTCATGAATGAAGTCGTAGTACTCCCGCTTTTTCTCTTCGCCAACCCAGCCTTCCCGCAGCATTTCGCCGTACATGCGAATAGAGGTCAGAGGCGTTTTCAGTTCATGGCTGACGGCGGAAACAAAGTCCTGCTGCTGCCGCGCCAGTTTGATCTGCCGCAGGCCAAGCCGGTACAGCATGATAAATCCCAGCAGCAGCACACCGCCAAGAATCACACTGGCCCATATGACAACCTGAGCGCCGGGGCCAGCGGGAAGTCGGTTAATCGTCCACAGCAACTGAAAGTCGCCAAGGGGAGCTGACAAGCGCACCTGATGCAACAGCTCACCATTTAATTCATCGCTCTGGTCCATGTAGCCACGTCTGATGGAGCCGGAAACGGTCTGCAGGATATCGCCCTGAAACGCCACCACCATATTGCTCATCTGCGCCAGGGCCGTCCCTTGAAACGCCTGCGCCATCGCACCTTCGATAAAGGCGTTCTGTTCAACGATCGCCCCCTGAATAATACGCTGGCCATCGCGCCAGACTTTCCTGAACAGGACAAACTGTCCGCTGTCCAACAAGGCCAGCTCCAGGGGATCAACTTCACTTTCAAAGATTTTGACTTTGGGCGCAGCAACAGCGGGCTCTCCTGGCGCGGCTTCGGACTCCACTTCCTCGACCAAGGCGGTTTGCTCTATGCGCGAGGAGCGATTAGGGGCGGGCGCTGAAACGCCTGCCGCTTTCGACAGGGACTTGCTCGCAACGTTTTCTTTCTTGAAGCTGCTCTGTAGCTTGAGATCTTCCAGACGCTTGTCGCTCTGGCTACGCTGGCGTTGCTCGAACACCGGCGAGTTCAGATTATCAAATGCCTGCTGCGCGTATACTGGCGGGGACTTGGCTTTGTATTCTTCCTGCGCCGGGGCTTGCGCGATTTTTCTCTCCTGCGCGGCTGGCGCCGCTGGCGTTGGTTCGGTCTGCGCCGTACTGTCCATCTCCGCGTCGCGGCTCCAACTGCTGTCCGCGTTCTCGCTCAGGCCTCCCGCGCCGGACTCAGCCGACGAGCTATAGGCTCTGGAAGACAGCCCCATCGTATCCGCCAGGCTCATCGCTTCATCCGCCAGACTGACAGGCTTGTCGTCCGCCCGGCGACGTTGCACCAACTGGTTCTGGCTGAGAATATCCAACAAAGTGTCGCGCAAGGCGGTTCTCTGGGTCAGTTCCTCTGCGCTCAGCCCCCAACGCTCTGGGTTATCCAGCGTATCAGGGGTCGCCGGCGTGGAGAAAACGCCTTCCGCATCCACCTGAAAATACCCTAGCAGCCCCGGAATGGACGATTCCACAGGATACGTCGCCAAGGGGGAACGCTGCACATAACTGGAGGTATTGGGATCGCCGGTCAGAACCAGAAACTGATAATCCGCATAAGAATGCGCTTCTTCCGCTGCAATCCAGCGCTGCAATTCAGAGTCGATGCGCTGAGACAGTTCCTCCGCCAGCAAGCGGTACTGATGAAACGCCTCCCACTTGATCTGCTGCTGGGTCTGCCAGACCAATACCGTAAAGGGGATCAGCAGGGCCAAAAACAAAACCGCCAGGAACAGACGCAGGCGTCCTGGCGTAAGTCCATGTCGCAGCGAGGCGGCCATCAGGACTCCGTCATCAGGCGGTAGCCACCGCCGCGCACAGTCACCAGCCGTTGCGGTTGCTTGGGATCGTCCTCGATCTTACGACGCAGTTTGGCGATATGAATATCTACGGTGCGGGTTTCAATATCCAGATCCCGAGCGTACCCCCAGACTTTGTTGAGTAACTCCTCTCGCGATACCGGGCGCTCGCAGTGCTCATGCAGATATTGCAGGACATCCATCTCTCTGCGGGTAAACGCCACGTCCTCACCCTTGTGCTGACAACTCAGATTCAGAGTGTCTATCTCCAGGCCGCCCGCCAGACGAATATGGGCGTCATCCAGCGTCGTGGAGCGAGAGCGCCGCAATACCGCCTGCACCCGCAGCACCAGTTGCGCCACGGAAAAAGGTTTGGCGACGTAGTCATCGGCGCCCAGTGACAGGCCATGAATGACATCTTCGTCGGAAGACTTGGCAGTCAGCATGATGATAGGTTGATCGCGGTCCTTGAGGCGCACTGCTTCGCATATCTCATAACCGTTTTTACCCGGTAACATTACGTCCAGCAGGATCAGGTCATAAGCGCCATTCAGCGACTTGCTCAGGCCTTCGTCGCCATCCACGGCGAAATCCACCTCATAGCCATGGTAAACGAAGACATCCACCAGTCCGGTGCGAATCGCCGTTTCGTCCTCCACGATCAGAATGCGCGCTTTGCGTTGCATCTCCACCTCAATTGATACCTGAAAAAATCACTCTCGCGATAGCGAATGTAGTTACAGACGAGTCTAACAACAAGCGTCGCCACGCCATGTAAATTCTTTGTAAACAGCGCCGCGAAGGTTTTACAAAAGCCTGTCTACGACGCCTGCACGCTCCTTTTTAGACTGTAACCACATCAACGAACACCCTGAAAGGAGACGAACATGGCGCTGATCACCAGACTGACTCGTTTATTCAAAGCGGATATGCACGCCGTGCTGGACCGCTTGGAAGAACCCGACGCCCTTCTGCGTCAGGCGATTCGGGAAATGGAAGAGGAAGTATCGCAAAACGCGCGCCGGCTGCAAGCGAAAGAGCATGAAATACAGCAGGTTAGCAGTCGCATCAACGAAGTGGAAAAGTCTCTGAGCGGACTCGACGCCCAACTCGATCTTTGCTTCGAAGCGGAGAATGAAAACCTCGCCCGGAGCCTGCTCCGTCGCAAACTGGAAGGCGAGCTGCTGCTGTCGCAATTCCGTCAGCAGGCCAGTCAACTGACCAACGCCATTACCGCCCAAGCCTCATCGCTCTGCGATCAGCGTCGCCGGCTTGAGAGCATGCGACAGAAAGCCGCTTTGTTTGAGACGGATCACAGCGTCGAGCCCAAGACCTGGGATAGCAAAGACGTCAGCATTACCGAGGAAGATATTGATCTGGCGATGCTGCGCGAACAACAAAAGCGGAGGGCGTCATGAGCAAGTCTACTTTTTGGCGCGGCGCTGTGATTGCGCTGGCGCTCAGTATCGTCGGCGCACTGGCGCTGGTTCTGTTCGCTCCTGTGGTTGGAGAAGGCTTCGGACTCAGGCTGCTGATTTCCGCGCTGGGTCTGGCGTATGTGGTGATCTTGTTGCGCGACAGCCGCGCCCGCACCGGACGTCTGGTCGTGTTCTCCGCCTGGATGACCGTTACCGCCGCCTTGTTCCTGCTAAACCCTGGCGTATGGGTCTGGCTGACGACGCAAACCGCCGCTATCTGGCTGACGCGCTGCCTTTATATCCACGACAGCCTGATCGCCGCGGCGCTGGACGCCTTTCTCAATGGCGCCGCCCTGCTCGCATCCCTGGCCGCCGCACTACATACCCACAGTCTGTTTCTGGCTCTGTGGACGTTCTTTCTCGTGCAAGCGGCGTTCGTTTACATCCCTCGCAAACTGTCTGCGTCAGGACGCGTTGATGCTCCCGCCAGCAATGAGGAATTCGAGCGCGCCTATCGCAATGCAGACGCCGCCTTGCGCCGTCTATCCAGACATTCCTGACATCGGCTCATTCATTTATTGGAGGAACTCAACCATGAAATCGAAACTGCTCGCCTTCACCCTGTTTGCAGCCACCGCCGGCGTGGTCGCCTTTTACCCTACGCTGCAGAACCTCGCCATTGCGAAGCCGGCGGTCAACCAGATAACTTATCCAGTCACGACAACGGCCCCT
The DNA here is from genome assembly GCF_029813005.1 of Hahella sp. CR1. Classification (NCBI taxonomy): domain Bacteria; kingdom Pseudomonadati; phylum Pseudomonadota; class Gammaproteobacteria; order Oceanospirillales; family Hahellaceae; genus Hahella; species Hahella sp. CR1. The sequence goes on along the minus strand of NZ_JAPELK010000005.1, from coordinate 426,888 downwards.
ATCACTACAACGAACCCGATCGCGACAATTAATGAGAAGCGGGCCAAAATTGAAGTGGTGTTCGCTCTCGACACCACCAGCAGCATGAGTGGTCTGATTCAGGCGGCGAAAGAAAACATCTGGTCCATCGCCAGCACCATGGCCTCCGCGCAACCCGCTCCAGAAATCAAAATGGGGCTGGTCGCCTTCAGGGATCGAGGAGACAGCTATATCACCCGCGTCATCGATCTTTCGCCGGACTTGGACTCCATGTACGCCACCTTGATGGACTTCCAGGCTGAAGGCGGCGGCGACGGTCCAGAAAGCGTCAATCAGGCGTTGTTCGACGCCGTGCATAAGATTTCCTGGAGTCAGGACAAAGACAGTTACCGGGTCATCTTTCTGGTTGGCGACGCGCCTCCGCACATGGACTATCAGAACGAGCAGCAATACCCGCAAACGTTGAAAGACGCTCTGACCAAGGGCATCGTCGTCAACACCATCCAGGCTGGCGATGATCCTTTCACGCAAACGGAATGGCGTCGCATTGCGCAGTTGAACCAGGGCTCCTTCTTCCAGGTAGAGCAATCCGGTCAGGCCGTTGCGGTGGCCACGCCATTTGACGAACAGCTGGCGTCCCTCTCCAGAGAAATGGACAAGACCCGCATGTTCTACGGCACGGAAGAAAAACGTAAGGCTCTCGCCGCCAAAAGCGCCGCCACGGACAAACTGAATGCAGTCAGCTCCGATGCCGCGCTGGCTAAACGGGCCGCCTTTAATGCGTCAGCCGCAGGTGAAGGTAATTTCCTCGCGGAAAGCGAACTGGTCGATGACATCAGTAGCGGCCGCGTCGATCTGGACAGCATCGCCCCGGCGACGCTACCCGCTCCGTTGCAAGCGCTGGAAAAAGACGAACAGGCGAAAGTCATCAAGGAAACAGCGGAAAAACGCGATGCCCTGCGCACGCAAATTGCGGATCTGTCACGCCAGCGTCAGGAATTTATCGAACAGAAACTCAAAGACAGCGGCGCAGAAGAAGAAACGCTGGACTACAAAATTTACTCAACAGTTAAAGCCCAGGCGGCGGAAAAAGGCATCCAATACGAGAGCGCGCCAGCTTACTGAGGGATATGAGGTTAATAGAAGTAAGGGAAGTAAAAAGGGCGGATAATCCGCCCTTGGTTTTTATAAGACTTTTTTCATCACAATATCTGACGTGTCGCTCTCCAGCCCATTTACATCCACAGCCGACACGGCGAAGTAGTGGGTGCCGACGGGCAGATTGTCGAAGGAGAAGCTGATTTCATCCGGCGACGCTTCATATACTGTTTCCACGGAACCGTCTTCAGACAGGTGATAGATCCGGTAAAGCTGGATTTCCGATGCAGCCAGCACACTACCGTCTTCACGGGTCGCCGGCGGCGTCCAACTCAGCAGCGCAGTGCGATCGACCACAACGTCCAGCGTCGCCGCATCACTGATGACAACACCGCTCTCGTTGCCAATCATGACGTCATAACTGCCCGCGTCCGCTTCGCTCACATTGGGTATGGTGTAACTGGAGGTCACCGCGTCCGGAATATTCTGTCCGTCTTTACGCCATTGATAATACAGCGTATTGCTGCCACTGGCGCTAACGTTCAAGGTGACCGACGATCCCACTGATGCAGACTGCGATGCGGGAGGCAAAGAAATGACTATGTCCACCTCATCTGGCTGTGTCTGATCTGTGGAAGTATCCGTGGTGGAGGTATCCGTCGTCGCCGTAGTATCGGTTGTACTGGATGTATCAGTCGTACTGGTAGTATCCGTCGTGGTGGTCTGATTCGACGACGTATCAGTAGTGCTGGTATCCGTAGTCTGACTGGTGTCAGTAGACTGGCTAGTGTCGGTAGTCGTGTCTGAAGGACTAAACGGATCTGATGACTGGGTAGTATCAGTGGTATCCGTAGTGGGACTAAACGGATCTTCAGTTGTCGTCGTGGAGCCGGAGGTGTCCGTGGTGGTGTCAGTAGTGCTGGTGTTGGAGCCATCGCCCCATCTGCCGCCTCCTCCCTTGGTCCCGCCTTTACCGCTCTTGGTGGAAGTGGTGTAAGACGAATCCAGTACCGTATCGCCGCTCAGTTCGGTTTCTGAAACGGTGATGGAGCTTTCCGCTGAAGCCTGTGTTTTTGGCGCGGCGCTAGCCGGCGTCGCCCCCCCGCACCCTGCAAGGAATAACGGCGACAAAGTTAAAACAGATGTCAGTACGGTGCGTCGTAAATTACGTTGAATCTTAAGAGTGCGCCGTATTTGCCGGTCTGACACCAAGTGTTCTTCGACCAGGATCTCACCCAGCTTTTTATGGGATGTCTTCTGCAAAGACATCGCCCTTTCCAGTTGCTCCTGGGTGATGAGATTCCGCTCGAGCAACAGGTCCCCTAAACGGGTCTTATCTGACGATGATACGGGTGCTTCCGCCATGTCCACTCCCCCCTCTGAGGATACTTCCCGCCGACTCGCCACTTGGCGCTTCACTGCGCATGACTTCGGGCTGCGACGGATATGTTGTTCTGGCGTGAATAAATATGCGGGCTGTTCTCGTCCTTTTGGGCGCAAAATCCAAGAAGCAGTATTTATGCGGCGCCATTATTTACAGTTTAGTAAAGGATTTACTCTGTAAATAACGACGATAAGATCAAATGGATATAAAAAAACCAAATGTGCTAGCGTTTTGTTAACTTCTTTTCCAGTGTGAAATTAACCAGTATCTGACCGTTGCGTTGTATTTCATTAAGTTGCGTCGTTACAAAGCCTTTTGACTCGAAAAACGGGCGCGCAGCCCTTGATGCTTCTACATAAAGGCGCGTCATACCTGCGTCAACCGCCTCCCGCTCCAGCCGCTGATAAAGCTGAGCCGCCACGCCACGCCGCTGAAACTCGACATGGGTATACAGGCAATCAATATGGCCATCAGCCTCCAGTTCGATAAAACCAAGCAAGCGCCCGTCGCTTATCGCCAAAAACGGCTTTTTGATATCCAGTCTGGCTTTCCATTTATCATAATCAGGCGGCGTCGGCGCCCACGCTTCCTTTTGCGCAGGCGTGTACATCTGCGAATCAACGCCATGCACCGCCCCATGAAACAAATCAGCCACCGCCACGGCATACTGAGAGTCGTAATTAACTACATCTACATTCACAACAAAAGTACCCCTGACAGGTCCCGTTTATCTAACGCGTCGCGCCGTTGTAAGTCGTTTTTTCAAGAAAAACATTATTTTTGAAGAACTCAGTAGTCACTGAGTAAGAACCGGAACCATCAAGACGACACCAATCCCAGAGCTGCCTGGCTCTGGCGGCGCAAGTCGATTGAATCACGTTGGAGCCATAGGTGGCGTCCAGCCAATTTCCTCGCGGGTGCGCAGGACATGCGGTGACAGAAACCTCGCATCTGTTGGACGGAAGTATCGTCTCCAGCTCAGCGCAGGCATTCCCGGGACCTTTGTCCTCGGCAAGGCAGCCGTAGTTCTGGTCCCTGTTACCCGTAAAAGCCGCTGTCGAGTCATGGTTAAGCACAAAGGTTCTGCCGCTCGTGTTTGTGGTTGAAGTACGAGTGATATTATCGAGAATACTCACCCCAATGACAGGCGCGCCAAGCTCCGCCAGTTGCGCATTCCCAATTACAACGTCGTACACCATTTTATGTTTCACTGACGGATCGCTCAGATCGTTCCAACTTGTACCGTGAAAGGTATTGCCGGAAATGGTTTGAAAGCTGTCCATCACCTTTATGGAGGCGATATTGTTCACAAACGCATTTTCCCTTACGACATTGTGTTTGGAGAAATCAAAGTATCGGTTACCGTATCCTGGCATCGCATCGTCCGAGCACCCGGACAACACAGCTCCCTGGCGCGCCGCAATGACAATCGCCGCGCCGCCGTTGTAGTTGTCGTGGTAGCTGAACGTATTGCGTTCAATAAGGTTGTCATTCGCATGCATATTCCGCGCAACGCCAGCCTCACCGCAGTTTTTGTAGGTTGCTATCGCCGCGTACTTATTATCTTTAAACAGGTTATTGGCAATGACGTTCTCTGAGGAGGCATCGATCGCGATAGCCTCACGCCCGGAAGCGCTGCCGGAAAATCCATTATGAATAAAACTGGAGTTGGTCACGCGCGTTCGAACGCTGTACGCCTCCAGATAGATCCCTGATAGTCTCGTATTTTCAACGACAACATTATCAATCAAGAAATCCTGACTGTAGGGGCCAACAATGAGGCCTTCTCCTCCAAGCGGACTATTTGCGTCATAAACGCCAATGTCCTTGATCGTAACGTTTTTTACCCGAAACCGTTTAAGTCCCGTTGCGTAATTGGCGCCGCCGATCCCTAGCGTCGCTGGCGTCAGAAGCAGCCCTTTTTGATAATTCTTGAATGTGCAGTTCTCAATGGCCACATCCTCCAATGCCGCCGCAGAGTCCACTGCTCTTGACGCTTTTTCAGTCGTGGCTGGGATAGTTCCGTCAAAGGTATTGCCGCCGCAATCCAACGTAATATTCGACGCTTTTAGCTTGAATCGCGTCCCCCGAATAACCTCTTCCTGAGGGCATAATGCAATGCTTTCCGAAACAAGGATGAGCCTTTCGTTATCGATATTGCTAGAGGGAAGGCTATCCAGACTGACACACGCCTCCACCCTCGCATTCGCTATTCCAGGCAATAGAAAGAGCGCCAGCAATAAACTTTTCCTGTATTTTTTCATTTATGTGTACCTGATATTTTTCCGTGCTAATGCAGTCCAGGGCGCAGCCACTTCCAACGCCGGGACAGCACTGTGTTAGCTACTGAAGTTATAAAATGCTGACAGTGAAAGCCGGATCAAAGTCCAGATTGCGTTCCCCGGGATAGCCTCGGGGATTGCAGACAACCCGGGTTGACCCTATCTGGTAATCACTGCTGTTGTGCAAATGGCCGTGTACCCACAGATTCGGCTGCAAGGATTCCACCACCGGCTCCAGATTGGAAGCATACGCTGAGCTGATAATATGGTTTTTCCTATGCAGCGGCAGTGACTGACTACTGGGCGCATGATGAGTAACAACGACGCGCCGGCTGGTTGGATGCGTCTCGTCGCAATGGGCGAAGGCGCCTTTTAGCCAGTGCAGCGAATGAGAATGAATTACCGCCAGATCCAGTGAGCGCATTTTGGAGTAGCCAGGTTCTCTGCGGATTTTACGAAAGTCGCTCATCACCTGTTGGCATTCAAAACCCGCCACGCGAGGATCGCAGAGCAACTCGAAGTCCGTCCACAACGTGCATCCGAAAAAGACGACGTCGCCCAGCGCCACGGACTCATTCTCCAGCACATGAACATGCGTTCCCTGCGTCATCTCTCGTAACTTTCGCGCCAGTTTCGGGTAGATATGCCGATAGTATTCATGATTTCCCAGCACATAAATGATCGGCTTCGCCGGATTCTGCTCCAGCGCCCAACGCACGCCTTTGTCGCCGACATGAATGTCTCCGGCCAGAACCAGCGCATCCACATCGTCGACATCGACAGCGAAGTCCTCAAACTCCAAATGGAGGTCGCTTAATACTCTAATTTTCATACTACTGCTTACTGGCTCACTCTCCGCCTGTCATCTTCACAAGGAGGGAGCCTGAGTTTCCTTTTGTCTAACTGTTATCCGCCTGAGCCTTAAGGCATGCGTCTATACAGCCTTATCTCCAGAGGCTTGCCGCCATCCTGGCGCATCCCTGCGCCAGATTATCAACATATCCATATCGACAGGCTGTTAACGACTCATGCGTTCCAAGGACCGTTAAGGTCGGGGCTGGCCGCTGCAATCGAACGGAAATTGGGTATCAATACACTGTCTTTACCCACGATGGAACGCACCGCCATCAAGCCAGCCTGACTCAGCGCCCGCACCGCCGAATCAGTGATGTTGACCTCCGCGCAAGGCGTCACCACGGATTCGCCATCTTCGCTGTAAACGTGCAAAGGCAGGCGGTCCACCTGCTGCTTTTTACCCGGAACGAAATTCCAGCCGAAATCCGTATAGTGCTGCGCCAGCAGCATTACCGCCAACCAGGCGCCGTTGCCCCACAGGTAGAAAGCATGTCGATTACGTTCCGGCAACTCTTCAAAATCAAAGCGCTCCGTACGGGAGGTGCGTTTGCCATAGGGCATGCGCAGCAATACCCGCGGCGCCACCATCGCCAGACTGCCGGCGCAAACCTGCTCTCTCACGGTTTTCCAGTGTTCAGAGAATTCCGCATCGACGGCGTCGCTCCAGTCATCCGGGTCAGGGGTCGCCGCCAGATCGCCGCATCCCGCCAGCGCCGCTGCGCCGCCGGTCAATGCCGCGGCTCCGATCACATGGGCGGAACCCGCCAGTGTGGAAAGAAAGTTCAGCGACTCCGTCTCCGTTCCGAAGGCATAGTCAGCAAGGATCATGCTGAATGGCGTAGCGCCGCTGGCGCTGCGCTTTTCCACCAGCAACTTGTACAGTCCGGTTTCGTCGATAGATTCCGCGGCGTTCGCGTCAGCGATCAGCTCTTGACGCGTCGCATCGACGATGAAAACGCGCAGGTTTGCATCCGTCTCCAGCCTGCGCACCAACAAATACAGCCCGCGCCAGCTCGCTTCCAAGGCATGAAAAGCGCTGTGATGCATGATTTTGCGCATCAGGTCGCTGGCGGCCTGGTCCACGGCCTCCAGCATTTCCTGCTGGCGAGGGTCCGGTCCCTGGCTCACATAGGGCGCAAAGATTTCCTGCACCAGCGTGCGCACGTCAAAAGCGTTACTGGAGCGCTGAACGCCAGATGTGCTGTCCAACAGGCTTTCCAACAGAGACCCGCTGTCGCTGGAGCCGCCCACATTAGACGGCTTAGCTTCCATCACAGACGTTTCCGCTTTTGGAGCGGAACCACTCCAGCCGCGGATTTCATCCGCCGCCGCCTGGAAAGTATCGTTACTCTTGAGACGACGCTTCAGACTTTTGAACTTCTCAAACAGTGCGGTGCGGTCATAGATATAATCGGGATGCATATCATCCAGCTCGCGAAAACGTATGACGTCATCGATAACTGGAATATCCAGCTCCACCTTCAACTGCTCGAAGACGTCGTCATAATTATCCCGGTCCACTTCAATCAGTTTGCGTTTCGCCAGCGTCTCCGGTTCATGCGCGCCACGATGTCCACGGCCGCTGAAATCCCCCAACACCACGATGTGACAGGGTTGATTGGCTGGCGTCGCTTTCTTGTCGCCGGCATCTTTGGTTTTAAACTGAATTTCGCCCGTGCTGATGGTTGTTCTGGACATATGAGCTTCCCTTGAGGTTGTCGCGCCTCACATTGGAGGAGAGTGTAGACGCCATATTTTATGCAAAGCAACCGCGTCAGGCGGCCGCTGTCATACAAATTGAATCGGTCGAGAATACAGCGTCGTGAAAAAGAGTAAAAGCGTTGAAACAGGAGACTCTCCGGCGCCGGAGAAATGAAGCCGTCCATGGCTTGGTGTGAAAGTAGCGAATGCCTTCCTTTACGGCCTAGAAGGCCTGGGAGCTAGAGTGTCTGCAGAGGCGTCGCGTCGCCTGATGAGGCGCGCGAGCGGTTCAGTAAACGCAACGCTATCAACATGCCAAGGCCGCCAAGATGCCACCAAAGCGACAGCGGCCAGAGTAACAACAGCGCGGCGGCGCAAACCAGCAATCGCATGACTGGATTCAACGCCTGTCCCAGCCAGCCCACAAACACGGCGGCGAAGGCGTACAAACCAAATGCAGAGAACACGAAGATCTGCAGCGCCTCGCCCCAGTCGCCGCTCAAAAACGGCGTGTAGGCGAACAGGAACGGAACGATATACAAGGCTTTCGCCAGACTCCACGCGGACAGCCCGGCTGACATCGGCGAAGTCTTGGCGATGGCCGCAGCGGTAAAGGCGGTCAAACAGACTGGCGGCGTAACGTTACTGTCCTGAGACAACCAGAAAATGATCATGTGCGCGGACAACAGCGCCAGGGTAATCATTTCCGGCGCAATCGCCACATCCAGCAGCGTCGGCAGGATATCCCGACTGATGCCCCCCACCAGCGCGGCGGCTTGATCGTAAGGAATCGGCTGACTGAGATCCACATCCGTCACGCCCGCCATAAACTGCAGCGTCACACGCGCAGTCTCCGGCAATTGTCCGGCTACCAGCAAATCCACCAACTGGTTTTGCAGAATCAATTGCTGCAACGCCGGCGCAGCGATCGTCGCCACCATGATGTACGCCGCCGTCACCGGCAACCCCATTCCCAACACCAGTGAAGCCAGGGCGATCAGTACGATGGCGATCCACAATTGCCCTCCCGCCCATTGCACGATCATGAACGAGAAAGTATTGCCAATGCCGGTCGTGGCCACCACGTTGACGATCAGTCCCACGCTGATCAGTAACAGCGCAGTCATCACCATATTCTTGGCGCCCAACGCCAGCGCGTCGCAGATCGCCGCCGGGCCCATGCGGTTGGGCGTCAGCCAGGAAGAGCCAATCACCGCCAGGATCGCAAAGCCCGCCGCGTAGGTGGGACTCAATCCCCATATGAGCAGCCCGATCAACAGGACAATCGGAACAAGAAAGGAGTAACCGCCCCGCTTCATCAACACTGACAGCGGTTCCGGGTTATCGTCCTCGATAGGTTTCAGGCCTTCTTTCTTAGCCTGCAGTCGCACAAAAGCCGCGATTGTCAGGAAGTACAGCAACGCCGGCAGAAACGACACGACCACAATGTCCGTGTATGGAATCTGGGTGTAGTTGGCCATGACAAAGGCTCCAGCCCCCATGATCGGCGGCATGAGTTGCCCTCCGGTAGAGGCGGCGGCTTCAACGCCAGCGGAAAAACGCGGCGAATACCCCGCCTTTTTCATCAAAGGAATGGTGATGACGCCGGTTGAGGCGGTATTGGCGACCGCTGAGCCGGAAATGGTGCCTGTGAGACCGGAAGCGATAACCGCGATGAGACCCGGCCCACCGTGCATCTTGCCTGCGGAGCGTTTGGCCAGATCGATAATGAAATCCCCAGCGCCCGAGCGCACCAGAAAAGCGCCAAACAGGATAAACATCATCACGAAGCTGGAGGAAATGGTCGCAATGCTTCCAAACATGCCGTCATCGCCGAAAAGACTGCGAAACATGATGGTTTCCAAACTCAGACCACTGAAGCGGAACACGCCGGGAAGGTACTGTCCCCACCATGCGACGTAGCCCAACGCGATGATAATCAGCGTGGGAATCAGCCAGCCCGCCATGCGCCGGGTCAACTCCAGCGAAAACAGCACCACCACGCATCCGGCCAGCCAGTCCGCCCAGCTTAAATGAAGACCGCGCTCATAAATAATGTCCTCGCTGAAAAACAGCCAAAGCGTCGCCGCCGTTGCGGCCGCGGCCAAGGCGTAGTTGAACGCTTTCAGCATTTTGCTGGCGTCTTTGGAGACGTACCAGCCCACGCATAGCCAGGCGAATCCAATGAAATGAATGACGTTAGGCCAAAAACCGCTGATCCAGCCGGTCATGTTGATAACGATATGGATCAGGGATACTACGACAGCCACATAAAAAAACATGCGGCTGTCACGGAGCTGACTCCACTCCGTCGCAGACTGACTCATTACAAATCTCCAAAGTAAGCGGGGGACGCGTCCCCCGTTGTGACTCAGTGATGGAGGCTGTTATTTCATCAGCCGGTCAGGAATATTCAGTCCTTGTTCTTTGTAGTAGCGAATTGCGCCAGGGTGCAATGGAATCGGCAGACCGGCAATCGCCTTTTCCAGCGCCATGTCGCTGGTGGCCTTGTGGATGCTGTTCAGGAAAGGCAGGTTTTCATAAATCGCCTTGGTCAGGAGATAGACGGTTTCCTCGTCGATGTCGTCGCGCACCGCCAGGAAGTTAGGCTGGGCGATAGTAACGATATCTTTGTTCACGCCTGGATATACGCCAGCTTTCACCGTGAAAGGCGTCCACAGATCAAAGCCATTGTCCGCCCGCTGGATTTGCTCCGGCGTGAAAGACAGCAGGGTGATGTCGGAACGTTGCGCGAAAGCGTTAATCACCGCGCCCACTGGAACGCCGGCCGGCGTCCCCATGCCCACGACTTTGCCGTCTTGCAGGGCCTGACTGCTGGGACCGTAGCCGGCGTACAAAAGATCAAAGTCTTTATCCAGATCCAGGCCGAAGTTGGCGAGGATGGTGCGGTTGGACTCAATAGTGCCGGAGTTCTTGGAGCCCAGAGCCAGACGTTCGCCCTTGGCGTTGACCAGATCGCTGATGGTGCCGGTTTTGACGTATTTGTTGTCCAATACGAAATGCTCGACGTTCTGCCACAACATGGTGATGGAGCGGATGTTGCGTTGCTTGCCTTCATTGGCGAACACACCAGAGCCTTCCCACGCATATTTGCCGAAAAGCCCCTGCAGGATGGAGAACTGCGCTTCGTTATCCCGCATCAATTTGATGTTTTCCGCAGACCCGGCGGAACTGATGGCGGATATGCCGATTTTATGCGTCGGCTGCAGCTTTACTTTCGTCAACGTGGCGATTGCGACGCCAACGGGGTAGTAAGTACCTCCTGTGCTGGCGGTCGCCATGATGTAATTCTTCTCCTCGGCGGCGCGCAGGCCAGAAGAGAACACAGAAAAGGACAGAACGGAAAGGGTGAGAGAGATTAGTCGGATATACCGATTCATACTGAATTACCTCAAAGTTTTATTTTTTTAAGTCACAGGCGTTCAAATGCTTCGCAAAGGTCATGCCGCTTACCACCTTCACACAACTTACTGATTTATAAAGAAGCCAACTAAAATACAAAAAGCGCCATAAGCTAATTTTGGCTTATCGCTAAAACTTTATAGGCAAAATTTTGCTTATCGACCAATGAATGTGGCTTTATGCTTGAAAACCGTGACGACACCATCAATGCAAGCAAGCCGTAATAAAACGTTGAATGAGGAGACCTTTCCTATGTCGAACCAACGCATCCTGGCGCTCACACTCTGCCTTTTCGCATTGCCGGCCCTGGCCGCGGAAGCGCCCATGCTGAAAAACGATCCCAAGCGCCCTGTCGCTGATATCAGCCGGGAGTTAGGCGTAACGCCGGACCAATTCGTCGCCTGCTTCAACGACGTCCATCCGGTTCCACAAGGTCAAACGCCCACAAAAGCCAGAGAACGCATGAATAAATCCGTGCTCTTACCCTGTCTGCAACAAGCCAACCCAGAGATCACCAACGACAGACTTGATCAGGTGATGGATAAATACAGACCGAAAAACTAGCGGGACCCAGCGTCATCATTCAATGCGCTCAACCGGAGTCGCAAAGCAGAAATTAAAGGGAGATGAACATGCATAGAGCCACCCAGCTGCTTCTACTCGTCGGCGGCGCACTGCTTATCCAGGCCTGCTCGACCAAGCAGGCTTACTACGCCGTACGGGAAAACCAAAGACAACAGTGCGAAAAATATATTGAACAATCGCAGTACGAAGCCTGCATGAGGCAGGCGAATGAAAGTTACGACGATTACGAAAGGCGCCGAAAAGAGCTGGCGAAACAGAAGCCGTAAGCGTCTTTTGAATTTGCACATTCTTTCCTTATTTCAGCCGACGGCCTTCCTCGTGGGTGAGCGCTTTCAGAGTTATCAACATCTATCAATAACTCTGAGCGGCGACGCTATCATCAACAAGAAGGCTAACACCATGGCAAATGAATACATCTATATCCCTGTAAACAGTGATGAAATGAGCGAGTTCGCGGAGAGATTCGCGAAAGCGAAGGGGATTCCAGTCAATCAGATACTGGCCAACAAGTGCGTTTCAGGCAAAGGCAAAGCGATGTATCGCTGGATTGACAAGTGTCTCAGTAAACTCACCAAGGACGACACGCTCTATGTCGTAACCCACGGCACTGGAGCCGCTGACGCCCTGACCATCGGCTCGGAGCGCAACATGGGGAAAAACAAACAGAAAAGAGTCAACGTTAACGGCAACGACACCTGGGAAGGCGGCGAGTGGAAAAGTTATACGCCGGATCAGCTCACCTCCACGCTGACCAAAGAAGGGCTGCCCAGCACCTTTGTCAACCTGCACGTTTGCGCCTGCGGCGGCGGTTACGAAGGGAAAATGGCGCCCTGGGCCAGCCGCTTGAAAGACGCGATGAAGCAGAGCTTTCCCAAGGTTCAGGTGACCGGCTATCAAGGCGCTTTCTCCGTTAGTCCCACCCGCGTCGCCATCATCGATAAAGGCGCGCTATATCCCATGAACGAGCGCGCCGTCACATTCTAAGCGACTTTATCCCCGTGCGATCCATCCCATTCAATTTATGGCGTGGATCGCGCCGCACGCCTGGTTGCACGCTGGCTTGACCGCCCCGATAATGCCTGCCTTGTATCTTCACATCAGGACACATCGCCAGTGCGCATATCCAGGTCATTACAAATGACGCTTGCAGTGACGCTCCTTTTGTCAGCCATTCCATGGGAATTCTGCATGGGCGGAACCGCTTACGGTCTTCCTTTTCCGTTGGTATTTCCATCCCATGAGGACATTGACTGGTATCTTATCCCCATTGGCGAGATTGAAAAGATTCACACAACGCTGGTTAGTCCTCTTTCTCTGGTGGGCAACCTCCTTGCCGCTCTCGCGCTCGTTAAGACGGGATCAGCTTTGTTTAGATATATCAAATCGTTAAGAAAACAACTCGTGAAGCCTGACTAGATCGGTTCTGTTATACAGATCGTTATCTGACGCTCACAATGTTGGCGTCCGTCCGCCGCTAGACTACACTGAGCGCCTTCTTCATTCCCCAAAGACAGTCAGGGAAGACAGCTCCACGCAATACGCTGTGGCCATGATGAATGATTGAGATTTGATAACTTATGCCGCCAAAGAGACACAGCAAGATAGCCGGAACAGGCGTTATTCTCGCCGCGCTAGGCGTACTTCTGCTGGGAGTCACCCAATATTATTGGTCTATCAACGATCAGTATGTGACTTTCTTCGCACAGTTCTACGCCCATATATTGTCGGCATTCTCTATCGCTCCCCCTGTCGCGGAGCCTGCTTTTATCACTGGCGGCTTTTCGCTTACCGAAGAGTTAGCCGTGCAGATCAATCACGGCATAGCATTTTCATGCGCCCTCGCCGCCATATTCTGTGCGTTCCTGGCGAGACGGAGAAAAGAAAGTCCGGTTTATGGAGGGGCTGCCCTTGTTTTTGGAGTAAGCGTGTTTATTTTGTTTAACCTGAAGGTTGGACTGTTAGTGGTCACAGCCTGTTTCTTGGTTATGCTAACTCGGAAAAAGGGTGAAACCATGAGCCCCGCTCTCAGTGAAGGAAGGGTCTGAATCAGCGTCTCCACATTCTGATAATCATCTCAGCGAGCATTAGTCGATAGCCGCTCCTAATAGACATCAACCTCGACAGAACATAGATAACGAGGCACACCCTGTAAGTAGCGCCATGTTGAGAACACGCGCACAGTTCCCCCCTACACTGCAACCCACTTCAGTCATTATCTAGACAGAATATTGCCTTCCAGGTTCTGATACTTATAATGCTGACAACTTGGCACGGATGCGTTGGCATGCAGGATTCTATGAGTTAGCCCTCATACTTCTCCCTTCTCGCTCCACTACCATCTTTGACAGCACGTTCCGTGTTCGCTAAGTCTTTTATTTTTATAGCATTGTAGTACCAGGATTCATATATGAAGTACCTTCTTGCCATTCTAGCCATAGCGGCAGGATATTATTATTGGCATAACAATCAGGCCTCTACGCAGCCTCCTTCAGCAAGCTTGATGAGAACCCCGTAACTAAAGAAGAACTACTTGACTTCATGTCCGCACAAAAAGAAGGACTTTGTCTAGAAGTCAACAACATGGATGAGCACTCACCAAATTACGCAAGCTGTATGAAGCGGGCAAAGAGCTTTAAAAGTATGTGTAGAAGCCGCGTCGGAAAGGATATGCCGGACATGATTGGCAGCAAGGATGAATTTCACAAGTATGGAATGAGAATGATGGACTGCATAGTCCCTCCTAAGTAGTGGCGGGATATATTTTTATTCTCCCTCATTCCAGAAAATTTGAGAAAAAACCAGAATTATCTAAACCACATGAGTCGCAGTAAACACTATGGAAACTATCGCAGCAATCATTTTCATTATTGGCTACATAATGTCGTTAATAAAAGGGTTTCAAGTATCATTCGTATGTTTTTTGCTAAACTTCTTTTTCCCGCCTATAGCGCAAGGCATATTCGCTATTTATGAATCTGAAATGAGAACCCCTCTTTACTTAATGTTAGGCAGTATTGTGCTTGGCGTCGTGAGCGGGGGAGTTGAATTTACTTATACAAGTTCCTAGTCATATAGCTGTATAGAGCAAATATAACCAGTGAGTAATATGAACCCAAAGTCTACTATTGAAAGGTACTGGGAACTCATGCAAACCAATGACTTCCATAAGGCCAGCGAGATGCTGTCGGAGGATTATGTCTGCCATTGGCCGCAGTCTGGTGAAGTCATTCGAGGGCGTGAGAACTTTGTTCTGATCAACGCCAATTATCCCGCGCAGGGCGAGTGGCGTTTTACGCTTAATCACATCCTGTGCGAAGGCGAGCAGGTGGTGACGGATGTGTCTGTCACGGATGGTGTGATTAAAGGACGCGCCCTCACCTTCAGTACAGTCAGAGACGGTTTGATCATCAAACAGGTTGAGTACTGGCCAGATGACTTTGCGCCGCAGGAGTGGCGTAAAGAGTGGGTGGAGGTGAGTTAATAATGCCAGTGCATGTTTGGAAAAACCATCGTATTGAAGTTACGTCAAAGTCAGAACCAAAACACCTATGGCTTAGCCTGACCATAGAAGTTTATGTCGATGGCGAACTAAAGGGTAAATCGCCAGATAGACTTGAGGGCTTATCTGAAACTATACCCTTTTCATTTCGATCGGACGATGTGGAGTATAAGGGATTACTCACTTCACTAGTTCCTGCGTCAGCTTTACTGACGCGATATAGCATATCAATTGATGGCGTTGAAATAGAGAAAGGACGTGTTCGAGCCAAGAACTGGCTCGACTGTTATGTATTTATTGGCTCCGTTTCCCTATTGATCTTATCTATCCCGAAGCTTCACTTTCTGCTGAAGCAGCTTTTCGCCTGAAATGAATTTCACCCCAAGAAATCCTCCCGCCGCAATCCATAACGCTGCATCTTCTGGTTCAGTGTGCGGCGGGGCAGGTCCAGTTCTTCCATCACCTGATTGATATTGCCTTTCTTGGCGGTCAGTTCCGCGCTGATAACCGCTTTTTCATATTCCGCAACACGGGACGCCAGGGACTGGTCTGACGGGCTGGACATGTCCAGTTTTTCGCCGGAGAGCATTTCCCGGATGGATTCGTCGCTGAACTGGCTGCGTAAAAGATAGCGCTCCGCGAGATTTTTGAGTTCCCGCACGTTGCCCGGCCAGTTATGGCCTTCAAGAGCGATCCAGTCATCACCGCGCAGCTCGGGCGCTTCTTTATCGTGTTTCTGCGCCGCCAGTTTCAAAAAGTGGGCGAACAGCAGCGCAATGTCTTCGCGTCGCTCCCGCAACGGAGGGATGCGCAACTCCGCCACCATCAAGCGGTAATAAAGGTCACCGCGGAAGCGGCCTTCATCCCCGGCTTTTTTCAGGTCCTCTTTTGTCGCCGCCACCACACGCACATCCAGCGCTACCGCCTGATGCGAGCCAAGCCGAACCACTTCCCGCTCCTGCAAGGCGCGCAGCACCTTCACCTGAAAATGCAGCGGCATGCTTTCCACTTCATCCAGAAACAGCGTGCCCTTGTTGGCGTATTCAAACTTACCCGCCTGGGCTTTCTGCGCGCCGGTGAAGGCGCCGGCGGTATGCCCAAACAGTTCACTTTCAAACAGATTTTCCGGAATCGCCGCCACGTTCAGGGCGACAAAAGGATGTTTCGCGCGCTTACCGAAGTCATGTAAGCATCGTGCCACCAGCTCTTTGCCTACGCCGGTTTCACCATGGATCAACACATCCACATCCAACTGCGCCAGTTCATGGACATGTCGACGCAGTCGTTTGATGCCCGGCGAGTCCCCGATAAGAATCGATTCCAGCCCCTGCTGCGACTCTAACGCCTTGCGTAGGCGCTGATTTTCCAATAGCAAAGAACGCTGCCGGCAGGCGCGCTTGATCGCGTCCACCAGATGCGTGGGCTGAAACGGTTTCTCAATGAAGTCATAGGCGCCCTGTTTCATCGCCTCCACCGCCATGGCGATGTCGCCATGACCCGTGATCAGCAGCACAGGAATATTTTTCGGCATCTTCTGCAACAGCGCCATGCCGTCCAAACCGGGCATCTTGACGTCTGACACCACCACGCCGACGAAGTTCTCATCAATGGTCTGCAAGGCCGCTTCAGCGGACGCCCACCCCTTGGCTTCCAGACCCGCCAGCGCCAGCCATTCTTCCAAGGCCTCCCTGACGGAGCTATCGTCGTCGATGATATAAACCAATTTAGTCATAATGAATTACAGCCGGTAAGCTAAGGGTGAATTCACTGCCTTCACCCGGTGTACTGGTAACGGTTATCTCCCCATGCATGTCCTGCAGCAGGTTATAACTGATCGCCAACCCCAGGCCCAACCCCTCACTTCCTGTCTTGGTGGTGAAGAACGGATCGAACAGGTGTCGCATGCGCTCTTCGTCCATCCCTTCGCCATTGTCGCGAACGGATATCATGATCTTATCCCCGCTGCGCTCCGCCATAACAAAAATATCAGGCTGTACCGCGGACTTCACCGCCGCAATGGCGTTATCAAGCAAGTTGATCATCACTTGCTCCAGCATATGCTGATCTGCAGTGACCTGAAGTCCCTCAGGAATCTGTGTACGAATGACAGACCTCTGCTGGCTGAGCTTATGCTCCAGCACCTCCCCCACATAACGCATGACCGCCTGCAAAGCAGTTGGCCGTATGTCGACGGAGCGAATGCCGGCAAACGACTTGAGCTGTGAGGAAATTCTGGCGATGCGTTGCACCAGCGCATCCATTTTATCCAAGGTAGCGGCGCTTTTGTCTTTTTGTTCCTGCGCCAGATACAGGCGTCCCATGGCGACATAACTGACCAGCGCCGTCAGCGGCTGGTTCAGCTCATGGGCGATGGCGGCGGACATGCGCCCCATCGCCGCGAGTTTGCGCTCCTGCATCAATGCTTCCTGAGTCGCCCGCAGCGCCTGGGTGCGCTCCTCCACTCTCGCCTCAAGCTCTTCATTGGCTTGCAGCAAAGACGCCTGCGCCGCTTTCAATTCACTGACGTCGTGAACCGTCAGCAAATACTCCCGATCGGGCCCAGTGCGAATCAGGCTGACGCAATACAGGATGGGGAATGAAGCGCCATCTGAACGGTAGCCTTCCGCTTCCCTGACCTCTCCGTCGGGCGCGTTGATCCAGGGCGACAGCAAGCGCATCGGGTCCAGGGATACGCCTTGTTCCTGCGCCGCCACGCCGAAAAGCTCCGCCGCTTTCTGGTTTACCTCGCGTATTTCAAAGCGTTCGTTGAGGGTCATCAACCCTGCGTCCGTGTTCTGGATGATGGCGCGTTGATGAGCGTCGCTCTCTTCGATCACTTTCAAGAGCCGGTGTTCCGTACGGCGTTTCTGGCGCGCTTCGCGGTAATACAAGGCGAGCACGATCAGCAGCAACACAGCGCCGCCGCACGCAGTGGCGATCAGAGCCGCCATGGTGTTCACATCGGCTACCGGCAACGCCCGGTGCATCCGCCAGGGCTGGCCGACGACCTGACGCGAATACAGCAGCAAACGGGCGCCCTCCACTTCCACAATCGGCGCGTCAGACCAGGCGTCCGTTTGCGCCGCCAATGGCTTCGATTCCGCAGAGCCGTATTGTTTGGTGACCTTGAGTTCCGCCGTCACCCTCTGCTCTAACGGCCTCAATGCGCGATACAGCGCCGCCGGATCAGACGCCAGGAAGATAATGTCGTTGGGTCCGCTCAGGAATATCCGGTTGCCAGTCGCGGCCCAACTTGCCTGTTGCGGCGTCAGGTCCAGTTTGACGACCGTGACGCCGAGTATGCGTCCGGTGTTATCCCGTATCGGCGCGGAGATAAACAATCCCGCCTTGCCGGTGGTGACGCCGACCGCATAGTAAAGCCCGGTGCGTCCCGCTACGGCGTCTGCGTAATAAGGTCGAAATGCATAGGAGTGACCGACAAAGCTGGTGGCGTCGCGATAGTTGCTGGAAGCCAGGGTCAGCCCCTCTGCGTTCATGATGAATATCTCATCAGAGCCCGCCGCTTGATTGAAGCGATTCAGCAATTCTGAAATGTCGTCGTCACGCTCATTGCGCCGCAGCATCCGCTGAAAACGCGGATCCGCAGTCAAAATAGCAGGGAAATAGACATATTTATCAATCGCGGTCAGCAGAGCGCTTTCAAACGCCCGTAACAGTTGCTCCGATTCAACGCCGTTGTGTTTGATAAGCAGGTTGCGGGAGAGGAAAAAACTCAAAAACACCGTCGCCAGCAACAAAAAAGCCAGCGCGATCTGGCGCGCCTTGCGATGGGACGGACGGGACGAATCAGCCGGGAGCATGGTCAACTACACTTGTTTTTATTGGCGTTCATCTTAACGACATTCCGTACCTGTGGGAATCAAGGTCTCAACCTTACCATCCTGTCAGGTTTGCCAAAAAATGCGCCAAATCAACCAGGGCTCCGTTCCCGCCGCCTACACTCGAAAAACTCTTTTTTGACTCGCCGATTGTAACTGGATTATTTTTATTCCATAGGAAACAAACAATTATGCACGACAAGGATCTCGCCACATGACCGCAGACGCTGCGCCTATTGGAGAAATTGTCGAAGTTCACGGCCCCGTGGCGATTATTCGCTGCCCTCAGCTGCCGCCTCTGCGGCGCGCGGTCTATACCCGTCTCGATGGCGACACCTGCATTTTTGAAGTGCACCGTCATATCAGCCCCAATGAACTCCAGGCGGTGACGCTGCACAGCACTCAAGGCTTGTGGCGCGGCATGCCAGTGTATGACAGCGGTTCGCCCCTGCATGTTCCTGTAGCGGAAAACTGTCTGGGACGTCTGCTGAATATCTTCGGCGAGCCGCTTGATGGCGGTCCCGTCATAAAAACTGATCAATACCGCAATATCCATCACTCACCTGCTCCGCTTAACGAACTGACGGCCCAGGGCGACCTCCTGCCGACCGGCATCAAAGTGGTCGACCTTCTCTGTCCGTTTATACGCGGCGGCAAGGCGGGCCTGTTCGGCGGCGCCGGCGTGGGGAAAACCGTGCTGATCATGGAGTTCATGCACGCCATCGCGCACCTTCACCAGGGCGTTTCCGTGTTCTCCGGGATCGGCGAGCGCATTCGCGAAGCGCACGAACTCTGGCGTGACATGCAGGACGCCGGCGTCATGGATCGCGCGCTGCTGGTGTTCGGACAGATGGATGAATCTCCCGGTGTGCGTTTTCGAGTCAGTTTATCCGCCCTGGCGTATGCGGAATATTTTCGCGACAGCCTGCGTCGGGACGTGCTGCTGGTAATGGATAACGTATTTAGATTCGTGCAAGCCGGCGCTGAAGTCTCCAGTCTGCTGGGTCGCATGCCCGCCACGGTGGGCTATCAACCGACTTTGGGCAGTGAAGTCGCCGAACTGGAAGACCGCATCACCTCTTCTCTGCACGGAGCCATCACCTCCGTGCAGGCGGTCTACGTTCCCGCCGACGACATGACCGACCCGGCGGTGACCACCATTTTAAGCCATCTGGACACCAGCGTAATTCTATCCCGCACCCAGGCGGCGAAAGGGCTGTACCCCGCCGTGGACCCACTGCTGTCCGGGAGCAAGGCTTTGGACCGCCATACCCTTGGCGCCGCCCACTACACTGTCGCTGAAGCGGTGCGCGGACATCTCGCCCGCTACAAAGAACTGGAAGACATCATCGCCATGCTGGGCGTGGAGGAGTTGTCCGCCGAGGATCAACAGGTCGTGGCCAGAGCCAGAAAACTGCAACGTTATCTCACCCAACCCTTTGTCGTCACCGCCGCCCATACCGGCATGACCGGGGCCTCCGTAGAGTTGAAACAGACCATTTCCGACTGCGACGGCATCCTGGCGGGTCGCTATGACGACTTCAGCGAAGACCAGTTTTACATGCGCGGCGGATTGGAAGGATTGACGTCGTGACACCATTCACCGCCATTCTAAGGGACAGCGACCAGGAGTTACGCATTGACGATCTGGTTTCCTTTCGTAGCCGTGACGCCAGCGGCGCTTTCAGCCTGCAGGCGCGTCATGCCGACTTCCTCACCTTGACTGAGTCCGGGCTCAGTCAATTGACGCGCAGCCAGGGAGTGCAATTTCTGGCGGCCACTGGCGGCTTGTTGGAGTTTGAGAAAGGCGTGCTTTACTTCAGTACGCGACGTTTTTTCATTGACGCCGACGCAGACATTATCCAGCAGCGCTTAATGGAATGGTTGGCCAATGAGAAAGAGCGCCGCGCCAGCTCTCACGTCCATTTGCAACAGCTGGAGCATGAGCTGATGCGTCGCCTGAGTCGCGCCTGAAATAACTGACGAGGAAACCAGTGAGCCATGGAATACAAACGCTTGCGGGACAATCTGGAACGGGACAAAGCCCGTCTCGACAAGGCCGGCCGGGAACGCTCTACGCTGATGCAGGCCACTCGCATCCTTGGCGTGCTGGGTTTTCTGTTTGTATTGCCTGTCATCGGGGGCGCTTACCTGGGGCATTGGCTGGACGGGCTTGGAGAAGGTTACTCCGTACGCTGGACAGTCGGCTTTATCTTGCTGGGAATCGTCGTTGGCGGTGTCAACGCCTATCTGGCGTTACGGGAATAAATCATGCGCGTCAGCCGACCCGGATTTTCTTTTTACTACACAGGGCATCGCAAAGGACACACCTATGAATGACGGCGTATCGACTCCGGTATGGCTGCATATCGGCCCGCTGGCGATCCATGAAACCGTAGTCACAACCTGGCTGATCATGCTTGCTCTGGTCGTCGCAAGCATTCTGATGACGCGCAGACTTTCTCTTCAGCCGGGTCGCGTACAAGCCATGCTGGAAGGCGTCGTTCTGACGCTGGAAAACGCCATCGCCAACGCCGACAGCCGCAATGCGCGGCGCTTGTTGCCGTTGATAGGAACCTTCTGGATATTCCTTCCCGTGGCCAATCTGCTTGGCGTCATTCCCGGCATGCATTCGCCCACTCGCGACCTGTCAGTCACCGCCGCCCTGGCGCTGGTCGTGTTTTTTGCGGTGCACGCCTATGGCGTCCGCCAATCGGGCCTGGGCTACTTTAGGCACTACCTGTCTCCCAGTCCGATCCTGCTGCCGTTTCACATTATCAGCGAGATCACCCGCACCGTAGCGCTGGCGATTCGCCTGTTCGGCAACATCATGAGCCTGGAAATGGCGGCGCTGCTGATTCTGCTGGTAGCGGGTTTTCTGGCGCCGGTGCCTATTCTCATGCTGCACATCATTGAAGCGCTGGTGCAGGCGTACATCTTCGGCATGCTGGCGCTGATCTATGTCGCCGGCGCCATGCAACAAACAACGGAATCCCCCGTAACGACCTCGTCACGTTCAAACTCAGGAGCCCCTTAATGGAGACCATGAACAGCTTTGTATCTTTCTCGACCGTCGCCGCGATTATCGGCATCGCGCTGGGCGCCATGCTGCCCGCCCTGGCCATGGGTAAAGCCATCAGCAGCGCGCTCGACGCCTTGGCGCGTCAGCCCGAAGCGGAAAAGTCGATTACCCGCACACTGTTCATCGGCTTGGCGATGATTGAATCCCTGGCGATCTATGTGCTGGTCATCGTACTGATCGTCTTGTTCCGCAATCCGCTTCTGGAATACCTGCTGCCAGCGCAATAATTCCGACCGGCCTAGAAGGAAAATACCGTGGAACTGGATTGGACCACCGTCGCACTGGAAATTATCAATTTCATAATTCTGGTGTGGTTACTGAAACGCTTTCTGTACCGCCCCGTGCTGAACATCGTCGAGCAGCGGCAAGCCAACATCAAAGCCTCTCTCGATCAGGCCCGCGACGCCCAGGAGCAGGCCGACGCTCTCAAGCGCCAGTACAACGAGCGTCTGCAGACCTGGGAACAGGAGAAGCAGGAAGCCCGTCATAAACTGCAGGAAGAACTCGCCCGCGAAAAAGCAGGCAAGCTGGAGTCATTGCGAGTGCGTCTGGATCAAGAGGTGGACAAAGCCCGCGCAGCTCGCGAAAGCCAGAACCAGCAGTGGCGCAGAGAGACCACCGAGCAGGCGTTGCAGATGGGCGCAGGTTTCGCTTCCGCATTGCTGCAGCCACTGGCCGATCCTCACCTGGAAGAACGCTTGGTCAATCTGTTCTGTGAACGGGTCAGCGCATGGCCCCCGGAACGACTCAGCGGCCTGCGCAATGGCGGCGACATCGAAATCAGCACAGCCTATCCGCTACAGGAAAGCGCCCAACAGCATCTGCAGGAGACGCTGCAAACCTTAACGACGGACCATCGCTCCATACTCTTTCAACAGGACGCAAGTCTTCTGGCCGGCGTCAGAATCGCTTCTGGAGGCTGGACGCTCGGTCTGAATCTGGCGGATGAATTAAGAGGTTTCGCCGAGTCACACCATGAATAATCTCTCTGACCCCATGCAAGATCCCAATCCCAACAAAGATGACCGCGCGCTGCGGCGCACCCGTGACTGGATATCCGACTACTCCCCTGACGTTCGCATACAGGAGCGCGGCGTGCTGGTGTCCGTCGGCGATGGCGTCGCCTGGATCAAGGGCCTGCCGTCGGCGCGCATGGAAGAATTGCTGGATTTTGAAGACGGCAGCCAGGGCATGGTGTTCGACCTTTGCGAAGAACTGGTCGGCGCCGTCATTCTGCAACAAACCGGCTCCCTGACCGCCGGACAAGAGGTGCATCGTACTCGTCGTCCCTTGGGATTAATGGCCCATGACAACCTGCTTGGCCGTGTCATTGATCCCACCGGCCGACCTCTGGACGGTCAACCGCCCTTGCATGAAGGCGCCTGGGTTAACCTTAACGCTCCCACTCCAGCCATTGTTGAACGGGACTTCGTGCACGAACCGCTTTATACCGGCATCCGCATGATCGACGCCATGATTCCTATCGGCAGAGGACAGCGGCAATTAATCATTGGCGACGAAGGTCTGGGACGCACTTCCATCGCGCTGAATGCGGTGTTACATCAGAAAGATAAGGATGTTCGCTGTGTCTACGTGTTGATCGGACAAAAACGAGGCGCGGCGGTCAATGTCATGCAGACGCTGCAGCGGCACGGCGCTGACGCCTACACCACACTGGTGGTGGCTGACGCCGGCTCGCCCCCCGGCTTGCAGTATCTGGCGCCGTTCGCCGGATCAGCGCTGGCGTCGCACTGGATGCGCCAAGGACGCCATGTTCTGGTGGTGTATGACGATCTCTCCAGCCATGCGCGCAGCTATCGGGAGCTGTCTCTGTTGCTGCGCAGACCTCCTGGGCGCGAGGCCTATCCTGGAGATGTGTTCTCTGTACACGCTCGTTTGCTGGAGCAGGCGACCTGCCTTTCGCCCGAGCAAGGCGGGGGCAGCCTCACTGCATTGCCCATTGCGGAAACCCAACAGGGAGAAATCGCCGCTTACATCCCCACTAACCTGATATCCATCACGGACGGCCAGATCTATCTGGAGCGCAGCCTGTTCGCCGCCGGCGTACGCCCCGCCATTGACGTGGGGCGCTCCGTATCGCGCATCGGCGGCAAAGCCCAGCACCCCGCGATCAAACATGAAGCCGGCCGCATGAAGCTGGACTATTCCCGTTTTTTGGAACTGGAGATCTTTACCCGTTTCGGCGCCAAACTGGACCCAGGCATGCAGACCATTATCAAACGCGGCCAATTGCTCCGCGAACTCCTCAAACAGGACCGATTCGAACGCTTTTCGCCGGAACAGGAACTGGCCTGGATGATTGCCTACAACGAAGGGCTTCTGGATGACCATAGCCTCACAGACATCCCTTCAGTGTTGCTACAGATACAGTCCGGGCTCAGCACTCGCCTGAGTCTGGAAACGCCCCGAGAAGACTGGACGGCGGCGCTCCAGGAAATGCTGACGCACGCGGACGACTGAACCATGCCAAGCAGACGCCAGTTGCAGAGTAAGAAAGAGCTGTACGCCACATTGAATAAAATCATGGCGGCGCTAAAAGCCCTCGCCTATGCGGAAACCCGCAAGTTACAGCGACAGATTCCGCCGCAATTGGCGATCGCCGAGCACATGCGCGCCGCCATAGCAAAACTGCAGCAACATCCTAGTGAGGACAGGCCACTTAACAAGCTGGTCATTGTGATGGGAACAGAGCGAGGTTTTTGTGGCGATATCAACCGTCGTCTGCTCGACGCAACCACTGAGATGATGAGGACAACGCCATGTGGCGCCATTTTGGTGGGCGACCGGTTATATCGCCATGCCCACGCAAACTTTGAAGTGCTGGCGCAAGTCTCGGGCCCTTCCGTGGCGGAAGACGTTGAATCGGTCACCGATGAGCTGGTCGCGCTTCTGTCCCAACACAGCCAACGCTACCCATTAACCGAGGCGGAGATTCTCTACTACCGGGAGCAGGACGGACATCCCCGCCGATTTCCACTTTTCCCCAAGCGGAATCATGGAGGCGCCGCCGCGGCCATAACTCCCATGATGTATCGTCCTGCGCCGGAGTTGTTGCTGGAACTGATCCCCATGTATCTATTCGCCTCTCTACAATCCTGTCTCAAGGATGCATTGCTGGGGGAAAACAGGAAGCGGCTCAGTCATCTGGAGTACGCAACACGCCACTTGCAGGAGCGTATGAATGCGCTAACGCTACAAACCAATATGCTGCGTCAGGAAGAAATTATTGAGGATATAGAGGCTCTGTTATTTGTGGTGGCCGACTGACGCAGCGCTAAGGTGCGCTCAACTTTTCCAACGCTTCTTCAACCTGACGCGTCTCTTCATCAGTGAGCGCTTTGTAGCCTCTCAGGTAAGGCCAGCCATATCCCCAGCGAAAACCGGTCGGCCAGTATGGCGATCCACCGACGCGCACACCGGCTTCCATCACAAATGACAGGCTTTCCTCTCCTACGCCGGCGACGCATTGCTGCAAGGCTTTATCCGCCTGTACGCGCTCTTCGTATGTTCCACCTCTCCAGTAGGCCAGGTCATGCTGATAGCAGCAGTCAAACCAAAGATTTTCTTCACTGATGGAGCCATCGGGAAACATACTGCAGCCATCGCTGACGAAAGGCTTGAGTTCCTCGCCGACGCATAAGGCGGGAGCTAGCAATAATAACGTCAAAACAATATTGCGGGCGAACATAGAGCAATCGATCCAACACCGGTAATCCTGCCCGTAGCTTATGCCAGAACCCTGCGTATTACAAAGTGCAACCTGTCCCCCCAAGTTAGCGCTAAAGCGGATCAATCAGGCAAGGTGGCCGTTCTTCAAACGATACCCAACACTCTTGCCAGGACCGCATCATGCTGCTTTGTCTCTTCTTGATTTTTATCGGCTGTTTTATTCTGGAACGTGTGCACACCGGTTGGCGTCTGCCACAGGTAAAGAGCTGGTGGTTCCGCGTATTACTGGTGAATGCATTCCAACTGGCGGTGGTCTTGCTGGCAGGCGTCACCTGGGAAATCTGGTTGTCTGCTTACTCCGTTTTCAATCTTTCGAGTCATCTGAACCCTATCGCCGGCGGCTTTTTCGCGTACTTCATCGCCACCTTCGTCTTTTATTGGTGGCATCGCTGGCGCCATGAAAGCGACTTTTTATGGCGCATCTTCCATCAAATACACCACAGTCCTCAGCGCCTTGAAGTCATCACATCCTTTTATAAACACCCGGGTGAAATGATCTTCAACTCCATCCTGGGCGGTCTGCTGGTCTATGCGCTGCTCGGCCTGGACCCAGCCGCTGGCGCGGTATATACCTTCTGCACGGCGATCGGCGAATTCTTTTATCACACCAATATCAAGACGCCGCACTGGGTGGGTTACTTTTTCCAGCGCCCGGAAATGCATCGTATTCATCATGAATACGGTCGCCACAAGAATAACTATGGCGATATTACCTGGTGGGACATGCTTTTTGGCACTTATGAGAATCCCAAAACCTGGAATAAAACCTGCGGTTTCGACGACGCCAAAGAACAGCGCCTATGGGATATGCTGATGTACCGCGACGTCCATAAGGAATAAATACCTCCCCCCTCAAAAAGCAGGGGATGTTAGCGCTAATAAAATAGCGCAATCCCTTGAATTGATGTGTAATACGGGTTATCAATGCAGCGCGGAACCCAACGAGAGAGGCGCAATGAAACATCCCCTGAAAGTGTTCACCGGCAACTCCAACCCAGCCCTGGCCCACGAAATATGCGGGCATTTGGGGATAGATCTAAGCCCCCTGCAAATCTCACGTTTCTCCAACGACAACCTGTTTGTGCAGATCCAGGAAAACGTGCGCGAACGGGACGTATTTGTGGTGCAGCCGTTCACTGAGCCGGTCAGCGAACACATCATGGAACTGCTGATTACGCTGGACGCCTTACGCAGCGCTTCCGCCCGCCGTATCACTGCAGTCATTCCCTATTACTCCTACGCCCGTTCCGACAAGAAAGACGCTCCCCGCATTTCCATCGCCGGGAAGCTGATGGCCGACTTGCTGCAAACCGCCGGAGCCAATCGGGTGTTGACCATGGATTTACACGCAGACCAGGTTCATGGCTTTTTTAATATTCCCGTCGATCACCTGACCGCCGTCCCGCTGATCGCCGACTACTTCAAAGCGAACTACGACCTGAGCCGGATGGTGGCGGTTGCGACAGACGCTGGCGGCGCCAAGCGGGCGGGACGCTTTTCCGAACGCCTGAATATTCCTCTGGCGATCATCGATAAACGACGCGTCAGCGACACTCAGGTCAAACAAGGACACGTCGTCGGTGACGTCAAGGATATGGACGCCGTGATTTTCGAAGATGAAATTTCCACCGGCGGCACCCTGATGTCCACCGTCAAAACCCTGCAGCAAGCCGGCGTACGCAGCATTCATGTCGGCGCCGTACACCCAGTGCTTTGCGGTCCCGCCATCACCAATCTGCGTGAAGCGAATATTTCATCTTTGGTCGTCACTAATACGGTTTATCTACCGGAACAGAAACAACTGGAGAAAATCACCCAACTCTCCGTCGCCTCCCTAATGGCGGGGGCGATCAGCCGAATCCATTCCGGGGAGAGTGTGGGGGCTTTGTTTAGTTAATAACGGAAGCGATTAACGGAACAGACTATTGTTGACGGGGTCCCACCAAGAAGCCAGATACGTGGACTTCTTATGCCATGCGCTAATGTAGCTCATCGCCTCATCAATAACGCGCTGAGGCAAAGGCGTATTACTTTGTGAGTCGTAGCAGGCTTCGTCGTAACCCACGTTTTTCATGTACGCTATTTTAGCCATCGCCCGCATCCGCTGAGACACAGTTGGGCTGGGCGCATACTTGGTTATATTGACCGTAGGTATCCCCAGAAACGCGCCAAAATCCATTCCTCCACTCATCATGCCTATCGACGCAAAAACCCCCATACCGTGCGCGCAAAGTAACATGCCCCCCTGGCTGACATAAGAAGCTTTCAATGTGTAAAGCGTGTTTTGCACAGGAGTCAGATCAATCGCCTTTGCAGGAACCTTCTTGATATCCCGGAGGTCGCCAACAAGCACCGCCACAAGACCTCGCGCATCTAGCGCTTCCACAACCTGCTGCAAAGACGCCTCTGATGTACCTCGCCGGTCCTTGCTACCGCGCCGGACCCACACCAATACTTTGTTTCGCTGTATATTGCCCAAAAGACGGTGCAGCTGACCTTCAATGCTTGGATTAACCGGGCTACAGGCGAATACAAACGCCTTTCTGATTTCTTCGCGAATTAACGGAGGTCCAAGCTCATCGAGGTGACTATAGGCAGTAAGAGTGGTGCGGTTTGTCGTGAGAGGATCGTCTTTATTCTGTCGCTTAAGCTTAGAGTTTATTGGATGAAATTTATGTAAAAAGTGCAGCATCTGCGCGTCGGAAACAATATCACCCGGCGGCTCCAGAGAATCAATAATTAACTCCACATCCGACGCCTTCCCGACGTAACACATCGCAACCAGCCATGCAGCAGTGTGAAGAACTTCTCCGAAGCCGTTGGTTGCGAGAACGGCCTGAGTCCTTTTCAAATCATCCGGATTAATTGCGAAATCCATCGTTTCATTTCCTTGGGCTACTAAAACATAGTATTAGCGCCAAAAAAGATGAAAACGCCTCACGTATAAAAAATAATTGCATGAAATATAAGAGTTATTTCACGAAGCAAAATTCACGGTAAGCTCATTTAGATTCCGGGGTGAAAGCTTTCAGTTATGCATTAAACTTATTCCTGATACGCCACATGAAAAGGACAAACTATGTCTCTTAGCAGCACCGTTATGGAAAACTCATCATTTAGCAAAAGAGGAAAGCTTGGCGTACTGCTTGTCATAATAATGCTCGCGCTATGTTCCTTCAGACTTCCCGCAGCAGAAATCAAAGTAGTCACCACCGACTTCCCCCCCTATTCCTTTGAAGAGAGCGGCGAAATCCGTGGTATGGCGACGGAAGTGGTGAAAGCCGTGTTGGCGAAGTCTGGCGTCGGTGTGTCTTCGTTCCGTGTTTACCCATGGGCGCGGGCTTATAAACTTGCTCAGACCGAACCCAACACGCTGATCTACTCCATCGCCCGTTCCTCCGAACGAGAGCCGATGTTCAAGTGGGTGGGAGAGATTGCGCCGTTTCGGGTCAACCTCTACAAGCTGAAAAGCCGGTCAAACATCACTATCAGCAGCCTGGAAGACGCCAAACGCTATGTCGTCGGCGGTGAGTATCAGGATATCAAGCAGGATTATCTGGTTAAGCAGGGCTTTGAGGTGGGGAAGAATATTGTGCTGATGCCGGAAGACGAGCTCAACATTCGCATGCTGTTCGCCAAGCGCATCGACCTGATTCCATTCAGTGAGTTCAGCCTCCCCATCATGTTGAAACAAGAAGGTTTTTCCCCTGCGGAGGTAGAGAATGTGCTGACGTTGGACGACATTTCCTACAACCTCTATATGGCTTGCAGCCTGGAGACGCCGGACGCAACCGTAGACAGTCTCAGGCTCGCGCTGCAGACGCTATGGGATAAGGGAGAAATCCAGGCGATCCATCAGAAATACCTCAACCCCGAGTAATCGAGCCTCTCACTGTGATCACCGCAGATGTATAATCCCCGCCGTAATCAGCGGAGCAACCCCCATGGCGTTAAAAGCAACCATCTATAAAGCCGTACTGCATGTTGCAGATATGGACCGGAACTATTACGAGGACCTGACACTCACCGTCGCCAGACACCCTTCAGAAACCGACGAACGCATGATGCTGCGTCTGGTCGCTTTCGCGCTGCACGCATCAGATCGCCTGCAGTTCACCAAAGGCATCAGCACGCAGGATGAGCCGGATATCTGGGAAAAAAGCCTGAGTGATGAAATCGACCTGTGGATTGATCTCGGACTACCGGAAGAAAGCCGCATTCGCAAAGCCTGCGGTCGCGCCAGGCAAGTCATCATTTACGCCTATGGTGGTCGAGCCGTTCCGTTATGGTGGCGGAAAAATCAGGACGAACTCGCCCGCTTTGATAACCTGCGCATCATGGAAGTCAGCGCAGAGACGACCAAACAACTGGCGGATTTGGCGCAACGCGCCATGGATCTGCAATGCACCATTCAGGATGGACAGGTCTGGCTGAGCGACGCCTCCAACAGCGTCGCCATCGAACCCGTCAGCCTGTTTCCCGCATAAGGCTTCGCTTACGCTGCGAGCGGCGCGCGCTTTCTGGCGCGCCGTGCGCTCATTTCCCGCCGCATCAGCAATAAACCGCTTGCAGCGATCAGCAGAGCGCCGATTAACGCCAACGACGCAGGCGTTTCCTCCCAGAACACATAAGCCAACGCCATCCCCCATACCAACTGAGAGTACTGCATCGCACTGACCGTACTGGGCGATCCGCTCTGAAATGCTGACAGCACCAACAAAGTCGCCAGCGCGTAGCACACTCCGCCCGCCGCACTGATCGCCAGCGCGGTCATATCAAAGGAGAACAGAGACCATCCGGGCCAGCATCCCGTCACGACGACGATCAGGCTCAGCCCATAAACGGCGAACGCCAGAGGATGCTCCTGGTCTTTGTATTTTGCGACCATTATGAACGCCGCCGCTTCAATCATGGCGCTCGCCAAGGCGGGCAATAAAGCCATATTCACCACGCCAAAGCTTGGCGAGAGCACAATCAACGCGCCGACAAAGCCCATCAGCGCCAACATGAAGCGTCCCGTATCGAAGCGCTCCATATTCATCGCCATCGCGAATACCGCGACAAACACAGGCATGGTCAGAATCAGACTGTACGCCTCCGTTAGCGGCGCAGCGCCATAGCTGTAAAACGCCAGGGCGTCGACCAGCAACAGCATGACGGCCCGAACTAAATGCAGGCCCGGCCGCGATGTCTTCAATAGCGTCCAGCGTGGAGCCACCCATACCGATAACGCCAGCAGAGCAAACAGGCAGTTGAAGAAAATGACCTGTGGCAACGGGTAATTCGCCAGCAAATGTTTGATGCTTAAGTCCATCCAGGTAAAAAAGAAAAAGCCGCACAGGGCCATCAGCGCCGCTCTCATAGTCGCCCCCTAAAATCAGTCCTACAACACATCGCACACACCAATCCCTCAGATCAGCAGTGCGAGGCGGAAAATTTCACTTGGGATAGCTTGCGGCAGCGTCTAACATTTGTGAAACGAGTTTATTTTTATTAATTAATAAAATTGTTTTATGAATTTATCTCATCACATCATCGCCCATCTTCCCTTTCTCGCCGCGGTCTATCGCGCGCGCAGCTTTACCCGCGCGGCGGAGGAAATGCACGTATCCCAGGCGGCGGTGAGCTACCAGATTCGGCAGTTGGAGCAAAAGATCGGGGTTTGTCTGGTCGTGCGCCAATCCGGTAGCCGCATCCATCTGACCCATGCCGGACAGAATCTGGTGGATGAGTACTTGGTCAGCGAGCAGCGCCTGCAGGCGACTCTCGACAGTCTGAGTGGTGAAAGCCTCAGCGGCAGGCTAAAGGTCACCGCCCCCGTCGACTTCGGCAGTCTGGTTATGCCTGCCGCCATTGCGGAATTGGAGCGTCTGGCGCCTGCGCTGCAAATAGAGTTACACGTCAGTGACGACCTGATCGATCTTGTCGCGCAGCAGTTTGACGTCGCAATTCGCTCTCCTGCGACAGGCGCCGGGTTGACGCATCACCTGCTGACGACCTCCAAAAAACAGGTGGTGGCCGGCAAAGAGTATTTGCAGCGACGCGGTCTGCCGGACACTCTCGCAGATCTAAGACATCACCGTCTGCTAACCCGCGCCAACGGCAAAGCCGCCAGTTGGGGACAGTTATTAAAGCAGAATGATCTCAATCTGGATGCGATGCCGGAGCGCATGCGCCTAGGCAATACCTTCGCACTGGCGGAAGGCGTTCGCAATAATCTGGGAGTAGCGATATTGCCCAGCTTCGCTGTGGGGTGGGATATCGCGGAAGGAAAGGTCATTGAGCTGTTTCCGTCCTATAGCGCGCCGCTACTGACGGAGTTTTACTTGAGCTATCCGCCGTCAGCGCCAATCCGCAAGCGGCTCGCAGTGCTGGCGCAAGCCATACGGACGGTGATGGTTTCCGAGCGTTTCAGCGACGGATTCATCGAGGCGGACGAGCTATTGAATGATTAAAAACGCTCAACGCAAACGCCCCATGTCATCGTCTTCGGATAACTCCTCCGCTTTGCGGCATTCTTTGTCTGTTTGCGTTTCGTCGCAAACCGGATGCTGAGTTTGCGGATCAGGCTGATGATGCGACGCGCAGGACGACAACACCAGCGCCAACAAAGCGACCAACGCAGGCCGCAGCCAACGCAACTTCAGTCTAGACAGCTTTATCACTTGGATTTTCCTTTTAATTTGCACTCGTCAATCAGGCTGCGCACCCGCTCATCCGTCAATACATTTTCTCGCGCCCATGCAAAGTCTTTACTGCGTCCTATCGCAGGGGCTTGATAGGGTTGGTAATCAAAGTCGGCGAATTGGACGCTGACCTTGAGCAGACAAGCGAAAAAATAAGTGACTTCTTCCGCATTCTCCAACAGCGACGCAAAACGCAGCCCGTTTCTGGCGATACTCCACTGGAAGGGCTCTTCAGCCAGCAGCTCTTTAGTACGCGCCAGAAAACAAGATTCATGAAAATAACTCAGGGTTTCTGGATCTTTCGTCCACACGCCCCGGCGTTTCGACGCATTGAGATAGCAGGCGAGGATATTCTGCCGCAACTTATAACGGATGACTAAATTAGCCAATTGCGCCTGTTCAAGAATATCCAGTGCGGACTGGTATGCCTGAATCGCCTCTCCGCGATACGCCAGCATACGCTGGTCCTGATTGCGTTTACGCGCGCCAAGGCAACGGTCAAACAATATATCTCCCAGCAACCACCACAAACGCGCGCCCCCCACAGGCTCGCGCCCTGCAATCCTCAACTCATGACGCAGGAAAAACTCCAGACGCCCGATATTCTCCTCCTGCGACAGGTCGCAATTACGACGAAGCAAGTCCTCGTACAGATCGAACATGCCTTCCAATGCCGCAGGAAACGGATTGGGAAACTCCCTTTCATGCAAAGCATTGATAATGTCCACCGTATTTTTATTGGGTTTATGGTGGGGATGGTGATAGTTCGCCTTCAGCGTTTTGATATCCGGGCCAGCCTCATACTGGGCCACAAACGCTTCCCATGTCCAAAGACGTTTTAAGCGATGAATTTTGTTAAAAGTTGTAGGCATTTATGTTCTGCAAAATGTCAAGACCAGTTTTTGCTATAAAACTGGTTTTTTAGGCCTCTTTCCAGATCGCTATGCTGACCGGGAATCAGAGGCTGCGTCAAGCGCCGCAATCAGCACTAGGAACCGATCATGAAAAAACTTGCTTTAGCCGCTATCACTCTTCTTTACCTCAGTGGCTGCGCCACCTCTTCTCACTTCAATCGCGCCGCGATGGAAGGAATATCCGCCGAGTCTGGACAGCCCAAAGAGTACGCACGGGCGGACTCGGTCAAAGAAATCGACGCACTGAAGCCGCAAGCCGAGCTTCCATTGCGGTTGTACGTACCACAACCCGCCAATGACAACCCGTGGAGCCAGGAGGAGATTGAGGAAATCGAGTCATGGAAGTCCTTCTTGAAACAAAACGGCCTAGTGTCTGAATTATTTGTCGCACCGGAGTCGTCGCGCAGAAATTGCTATCAGTATGACAACTGCCAGCTTGAAGAACAGCGTATGGAGGCCGCGCGCTTTCAGGCGGACGCCTGGCTCGCTTTCGACATCAACAGCAGTGAGGAGGAGTACGCCAACCCTCTGAGTATTCTCAACATCACACTGGTCGGCATGTGGGTGGTCCCGGCGCATCACACGTCGTCGGACGTGCGTCTGGAAGGCTCTCTGGTGGATGTTCGCAACGGCTATCTCTACGCTTTCGCCCGCGCCTTCGGCAAAGCGTCTCAAACCCGACCATTCATGTACTCAGAAAGGTATGAAACCCGACGCCTCGCCCGTCTGAACGCGCTGAAAAACTTCGGCGAACGACTCAGGCAAGAAACCAGCGGAAGCGCAGCGTCCACTCTTTAACTCCTCGGCGACGTCCATTATCCTCAGGTAGCACGCCTCCCACTTTTCGTGGTCAGGCCAGAATCGATTGAGGGAGTATGGACATGCTACGCGCCATAACATTGCTGTTGGCTTTGGGCCTGAGTCTCATGACACAGGCCCAGCGTCTGGAAACGATCACACTGCAACACCGAACAGCGGAGGACATGGCGCGCCAGGTTCGGGAACTGTACCCCGAGGATCAGGCCCATATCAGTGGTCATCGCAACCAGTTGCTGATTCGGGCGGACGACTCGGTTATTGCGGAAATCCATGACCTGGTGATGCAACTGGATACTCCGCAACGGCAGTTTCTCATTACGGTCAGCCGTGATCGCAACCGGTTAGGAGAAAACAGCGGCTGGGGCGTCTCAGGCGTCATCAGCAACGAAGGCGGATCGGCGCGGGTCGAAGCAGGCAAGAAAGTCTACTCCACCCGGGGCGGCGGGCAGCAAACGCTCACCGTCGTGGAAGGCTCTTCCGCCTTTATCAATACCGGCCAGAAGCAGCCTGTCAGAACGACGCAACGGATCAATGGCCGACTGGTGGATAGCGTGGAATATCTGGATCTGAGCAGCGGCGTCTACGTAGAGCCCCGTCTGACCGGACAGAACCGGGTTGAATTGAAAGTCCGCTCACAAAGCAACGAGCGCGACGACATTCAACAACAACGCGTCAATACGTCTTCCCTGGACACCATTCGCGTCGTCCAGCTCGGCGAGTGGGTGGAGCTGGGAGGCGCGTCGTTAACCAGCAGCCGCTCAGACAGCGGCATAACCTATTCCACACGCAGACAGAGCGCAGATGAACAAAGCGTTCTCATCAAAGTTGAATTATTGGGGAATTAGCTATTCAGTAAAAAAGTCGTGGAAGTGGTAGCCCTTATTTTCCGGGCGCAACGATAAAGAGAAACGGCGAAAATCCTCTTTAGCCCAGTGGGCCTCCGTGACGACATCGATGGCCTTATCTACGTTGGCCGCCGTCGCCACAGCCAGATGCGTGCGAATGGTGACGCCTAGATAATCCGCAAAATCAACGCCGTTGAAATAGTCATACAGAAGCACGACCGCCCAGCCGGCTTCGACAAAGTGCCCGCCCACACTATGGGACAGGCGCCCGTCCTTTACCCCTTCTAACCCTTCATTCGACCAGTCCACACCGCCAATCAGGCGCTCCGGCTCCCGCGCGACTGAGCGCGCCGCCAGGGCCATCAAGTCACTGGCGGCCCAAATCAGGTCCACCGAGGGATAGCGTTCCAACATTTTCGGAGCGCGGGCCGTCACTTCATCCCAATACCAGTTGGCGTAAACCAGTTGTTTCAGGCTCACCTTATCAGTGTGCTCTGACAGAAATCGCCGCAAACCGGCGTTACGGTCCAAAGCCGCAGTGGAATCCATACCTCCACTGAACGCCAGCATGTCAAAGCTGCCCTTTCGCGGCCACTTTGCCTGAGCCTGTCGCAGTAACTCCGCCGCGACCAGATAGCCGACCTCCTCATCGTCGGGGTACATATGTCCCAGCCAATTAGGAAACTTCTCCGAACGCGGCTGTCCCACCAGAACCCGATCGCGCTCCGGCACACTGGTGTTGACAAGAAATACGCCGACGTCTCGGGCATTAGCTTCCTGCAGGAGCTTTTCTGTAATGGAAAAAAAGTATCCAACAATAATCACCTTCGGCGGATTGGGACGCTGCAGCGCCTCCATGCCCATTTTCAGCACATTGAAGCGTTGATCGTTCCCGTACATGACTTCCAGTTTGACGCCCAGGTCCTTCGCCACGTCTTTGGCGAAGGCGCCGGTCTTCCCCCAGAAGATATTTTCAGCGGGAGACGGTGATATAAACAGGAAATAATCCGTATCGGACAAGCGTCCGACAGACGGAGCGCCAGCATGACACAGACCGGACGAAGCGATAACCCAGACGACAATGAAGCCGCGCAAGAACTTCATTACAGTTGCGAGATTCATAGTTATTTATAGATAAGGCACCTCCATTAAGAGTGGACCATAACCGCTAGTTTGCAAAGAATCCGCCTGGCGCCCACTGACGCAAAAATTTTTCCTTCCATGTCGGCGCTTCCTGATTGCGCGGCCTGCGCCGCCGTAATAGTATGCGCTCCCCGCCCCAAGACTCGGAGTGCACCATGTTACGGCGCTTTCTGACTACCCTTTACTTTTTATGTTTCTGCTCCTCTCTTTACGCCCGCGAGCTAACGGAGCGCAGCGACTGGCGCGAGTATTTCCGCAACGCCCAGGTTCAGGGCGTCTTCGTGCTTTGCAAACAAAATGCGGACAACTGTCAAACCAGCGATCTGCAACGCGCCTCAGAGGGCTTCGTCCCCGCCTCCACATTCAAAATCCTGGAGGCGCTGATTGCGTTGGAGACCGGAGTCTTGAAAGACGGCCGGGAAGTGTTTCACTGGGATGGGCAAAAACGCCCGTTCAAAATATGGGAAGACGACTTCAGCTTACGTGGAGCCATGCAAAACTCCGTCGAGCCGGTTTTTCAGGAACTCGCGATAAAGATTGGCGAAGAACGCATGCGCCATCATGTCGCTCAAGTGAACTACGGCAACGCCGATATCAGCGGCAGCGCGGACCACTTCTGGCTTGATGGCGCGCTGCGAATATCCGCCGCGGAGCAAATTGAATTCCTGTCCCGCCTTTATTACACCGGACTGCCATTTTCTGAACGCAATCAACTGATCGTACAAGAGGCGCTGCTGACCGAAGCCGCCAACACCTTTGTATTAAGGAGTAAAACCGGCTATAGCCTGGGCATGCCAGGATACAACGATGCAACCAAATCTGGTTTGGCCTGGTGGGTCGGATGGGTGGAAAAAGGCGCTGACCTGTATTTCTTCGCCGCCAATTTCGATATCGACAAGAATGAAAAGCTGGCGTTCAGAAAAAGCATTCCCCGACGCATCATGACATCGGAGGGGATTCTGCCATAGAGGCGTTATTCAGCCGGCGAACAAGTAGCGGCCTTTTATTTGTCTCGCCTGCGATAACAGAAGCGGCGGGCTTGTCGCCGCCATGTGAACATCCCGTTGTTTTCGAGGACTGCTTATCAGTTTGCCCTGAAATTAAGTGCTAGCCTGCCCAGTCAACAGCTGTCATATCGATTCAGCAATCGCCTATTTCAGGGTAACAGCCATGCCACTAACAATAATAAAATCGCAGTTCTCCCGTCGTCTCCACAACACAATTCGTTTCAGCCTTTTCGTCAGTCTGGTCGTCAGCCTGCACGGGTGTGCGACTTCCTGGTGGCAAGACGCGGAGCCCTCCGCGCCACAAGAGGAGATCAGCCAAGCGGAAGAGATTGTCGTCCCTAATGAGTCCGTCTCTCAGACTCAGACTGCAGCTGTCCCCGCATCTAGTGAAGCCCTTAAAGGCGAAGAACTCGAACCGTCTATGGTTTCAGTAGAAATCATCAGTAGCGAGCCTCCTGCGGCTGGACATGAGACAGCGGCGTTAGCGCACAAGGATTCACTCCAAGCTGCAACGCAAACCAGTAAAGAGCCGAGTGTCGACACAGAGACGACAGCAGCCTCCGCACTTACGCCGCCGACGGCGGAAGCCCCCCATGATCAACAGGCGACTTCACAGCCCATGCTGGCGATAGCGCAAGATTCAAAGCCTTCGCCAGTGCAAGCCAACGCTAAGGCGGTAGGGCAAAGTGAAGATGTCATAGATGAAGAAGCCGGGTCACTGAAGGTCGTGGAAGTCAAAGCTCAGCCTACCTCTATCGAACGTTCCTCCACGACAGCCGCGCTGAGTCAGAGCGTCGCTTCATTCGGCATTTGGACCCTGGAACGCAACTGGGATGGAGAACACCCGGACAGCTGTCGCCTCAGCACGCCAACCCGCCAGGTGGAAATCGGCGACCACACCTCTCAAATATGGTTATCCTTGGAGCCGGGCCGCTTTGTCGTTTACGCCTCATCAGACATTTTCCTGAAAAAGCGCGGCGTAGGCCTACGCCTGGACCAGTCCAAGCTGATGTCTTTCTCACAACAGGACTACCCTACCCGCACGCTTGTCTTGTCGGACCTGAGCGAGCAACTGGAAAAGAGCAAAATGCTGCACGTTTACCTGGTATTAGGTGAGCAAAAGTCGTCGCTTGCTCACCAGGAATTCAGTTTGCAGGATATGCGCAAAGCTATCCCCGCCCTCAAACGCTGCAATGGCTGAAAAGCCTTGTTTTTCAAGGGCGAACAGCAAGTTCGCCCAGGCTTATATCTGCGTTTCCAGCCTTAAGCAATAATGCTTACAGAGAATCCACTACAGACCGCTAACCGACTGATTCTTTAGACTACTCTCGAATACATAGAAACATATACGGTTAGTGTTGTGGACTGGATAATCAATAGCAGCCAAAGAAACGCCATTCATCCAAGCGGACTCGAGCTGTTTTTTTACGCATTCGGCGGCGAGTTACGGGAACTGATGCCCCGTAATATCCCGGAAGAATTATCAGCCTCAGAAGTCCGTGAATTAGTGCAAGATGGTGAGAAGAAAATCACCAACTTCTTCGGACTTGAGAGCGACCCCCGCAAAGTGCACATTCTGCTCTAAGCGGACAAAAAAACCGAGGCGAACGCCTCGGTTTTTTATTGCCTTCAATTTCTTCCGAATAGCGCCCTACATAACGCCTTCCAGGCAGTACCGGTTATCTAGCCGGCTAACGCCCAGCCCGCTCATCTTCTTCACTTTGATCTGCACGGAAATACGCTCTTTCATCGCCTCTACATGACTGATGACGCCGATCATCTTGCCGCTGGCGTTCAGGCAATCCAAGGCATCCAGCGCCACCTCCAAGGTCTCGCTGTCCAAAGTACCGAAGCCTTCGTCCAGAAACAGTGAGTCAATGCTGGTTTTATGGCTGACCAAATCAGACAAGGCCAACGCCAAGGCCAGACTCACCAGAAAGCTCTCCCCGCCAGACAAGGTTTTGGTGTCCCTGACGGTATCCGCCTGCCAGGTATCCACCACTTGCAGCTCAAGAGCTTCGCCTTCACGGCGCTCCAGCTCATAACGACCGTGTAAGCGACTTAAATGCTGATTGGCGAGATAGACCAGATGGTCCAGAGTCAGACCTTGCGCATAACGGCGGAACTTAGCGCCGTCCGCCGCCCCTATAAGGCTACTCAAATACGCCCAGTCGTCGTAGCGCTGCTGCTGCGACTCAATATCGACCAGCAGCTTTTGCCGGCTCATCCGCCTGGACTGATCGCTTTGTAATAACTGTTTGATTTCACCCTGTTTTTGACTGATGGCTTTCAGGCCATCCGTGAGGGCTTGCAGCTGCTCCGTCAATTC
Source organism: Hahella sp. CR1 (assembly GCF_029813005.1). Classification (NCBI taxonomy): domain Bacteria; kingdom Pseudomonadati; phylum Pseudomonadota; class Gammaproteobacteria; order Oceanospirillales; family Hahellaceae; genus Hahella; species Hahella sp. CR1. Next base: position 387,668 of record NZ_JAPELK010000005.1, on the reverse strand, counting down.
AGCGTCTTTTAACTGAGTTGCTGGCGCCGCCAACAACGCATTCAATTCTGCTTCCGCACGCTGCTTCAGGGTGGCCGCTCGATCCTTCTGTTGATCCAGCTCCTGCTTCAATATCGCCAGCGCCTGCCGCTCTTCTTCATTAATCAACGCCTGTTCAAAAGCGGCTTGATCCGTAAAGCGGCTGGCGGCGAGCGCTTCGCTCCACAAGCGTTCCGCATCGGACAATAGAGCACGCTGTGAGCCCAGCTGCGTCTTCAACACTTCCTCACGTCCCAAGTGCTGCTGCAGCGCAGTGTCGGCCATTTCTTTGGCTTCCTGCAATGTGGCCCAACGCTTCTCCGCCGCCGCCAATTGCTCCTGCATACGCTTACGCTCTTCCGTCGGTGACTTGTCGCCAAATAACGCCTGACGCTGCGATTTTTTCTCCGCCAACGCCGTTTCCGTCTGCGCCAAGTTTTCCTGCAATCCTTTTAAGGTTTGCGCGATATCCGCGGTTTTCTCCGCTACATGCTCCCGCTGACGCTCCAGATCCCCGGCTTGTTTCACGCCCTGCTCCAGCTTCTCCTGGCGAGCCTGATACTCTCGCGCTTCGGCATTACGCGCCTCCAGCCAGGCGTCCTGCTCATCCTCCTGGGGCATCCCATAGCCCATACTGGAAAACGCTTCCGTCAGCCCCTGATCAAGGGCGCTCAGCACAGAGCATTGCTCGGTCTGCTGCGCAAGGTGCGCATCAATCTCTTTGCCGAGATTCAGTAGATCGCGCTGCTGCAGCTCCAACTTTCTGCGGATCTCGCCAAGCTCCTGCTCCGCAGCAGTCGCTGACTCTTTAGCTTGCTGCAGTTGTTTTTCCGTTTGCTCCAACGACCGCACACGCTCCGCCAGAGCATTTTCTTTGGCTTCTTCTTTCTGTAAATAAACATCAACGCCGTTTTGGGCGCCCGCAGGCGCATCAATCGCCAGATTGACGCCGAACTCCTGACACAACTGCGTCCACTCATCCTTCAGAGCAGCCATTTCCTGATTCAGCTTGTCGCGGCTTGCCACCCCCAACTCCAACTCACTGGACAGTCGGGCCGCCGCTTCGTTCAGCTTCCTGCCCTTGTCCTCCAATTCCTGCAATTGCTTGCGCTTCTCTTGCAGGCGTTTTTCTGTGTCGGACTCCCGCTGCGCTTCATAAGCCGCGATGCCGGGATGCTCGTGAGAGCCGCACAAAGGGCAAGGCTCTCCGGGGCTCAGGCGGGCGCGATGCTCGCTGAGCGAAGCAATCTGACGCTCTTGCTGCAGCAGACGATCCAGGTCATCCAGATGCGTCTTCTCCGCTTTATACTGCTTACGCATCAACGCCAGAGACTGCTTTCCTTGCTCTAACTCGTTCTCGCGCTGGCTGAGTTGCGCATTCAGCGCCGTTAACTCCTGATTACGTTTGCCGTGATCATCCGCCAAACGTCCCAGCCGAAAGCGATCCGTGCGGCTTTTTTGCATTGACACCAGGCGTTCACGCAGGTCTGCCTCGGTCACTCCCGACAATACATCGAGTATGGCTTGCTGAGTCGCGGCGACGGTCTGACGACGCTCTTCCAGAACGCTGTGCGCCGTAGCCTGCGCTTCCTGTAAACGAACAGACTCCGCCTCCTGCTGGCGATGCTCCGCCTGACGCATGCTGACAGCCTCTTGCAACTTGGCCAGCTCAACCGTCGCTTTTGTTCGCTGCGCCAGACGCTCCCGCCATAGAGGCAGATTCTCCGGCAATAGCTTATGGGAGCGCCTGCTTTCGAGGTATTCGTTCGCCTCTTGGATCTCCTCCCGTAACGCCTTCAACTGGAGAGATAGGGCTTTTTCCTGCTCTCCAGATTCCTCTTGGCGTCGCAGGGTCTCAGTGACAGTTTCTTGTTGCTGCCGCATCAGAGAACTGAGTTGTTCGATCGCCTGATCCAGAGGCATGACCTTTTCCGCCACCAGGCTTTCCAACTCTTCCCGTTGCGTCTGCAATTGCATCAACGCCTGTTTCGCCGACGCAAGTTCAGAGGATTTGCGCTCCAGCTCTTCGCGAGCTAATTCCAGGCTTTCCGTCAGAGACTTGATATGCCTTTCCGTCTGCGCATAAGCGTCATGGGCCTGCTGGAAGTCTTTATAGAAAGGACGCAACTTCTCCGCCGGCTCACTCAGCGCCAGTCGCCCTAAGTCAGCTTTTTCTTGCTCCAGCCGCGCCGTCGCCTCGGTAAGACGCCGTTCAGCTTCATTGTAGGACTGCTGCGCCTGGGTCAATCGGTCCAGCCACTGCTTCTGCGCCCGCAAAATCTCAAGGCGTTCGGTATCTGTTTTTTCCTGAGTGTCGAGAGCCGCCGCTTCTTCATAGTAGGCTGTCAGCTCATCGTCGCTGAGCAAGTCCTGCCCTTCCGCCTTCGCCCGCAGTCGCTCCAACTCGCCTTTTGCGTCACGCTGGCGTTCAAAGACCCGGGCGGAAATCTTGCCGTAGATCTCCGTGCCGGTAAGCTCTTCCAGCAACTCGGCGCGCTCATTCGCTGGGGCGTTCAAAAACGCAGCAAAGCCGCCCTGCGCCAGTAACATTGACTTGGTGAAACGTGCGAAGTCCAGACCCGTTAATTCCGCAATCAGGGTCAGCTTATCCTTTACTTTATCCGCCAGGATCTTGCCGTCCGCTGTCGCCAATTCGACCTGAGGCGGCTGAAACCGACCTTCCGCCAGATTGCGCGCACGTCGCTGGCTCCAAAAAGCGCGATAGGCTTCGCCTTTGACTTCAAACTCGACCTCGGCGAGACACTCCGCAGTGTGCCGGGTCATGATCTCATTGTTCATGGGCGAGACGTTGATGCGTGGCGTCTGGTGATACAACGCAAGACAGATCGCATCCAGCAATGTTGTTTTGCCGGCGCCGGTCGGTCCTGTAATGGCGAACAGCCCATTGCTATGGAAAGGGTCTGCTCTGAAGTCTATTTTCCACTCGCCTTTGAGGGAGTTCAGGTTCTTGAGGCGAAGACTCAAAATTCTCATGCATCGTCCCCCGTCACAGAGGCTTCAACACTGGATTCAGCGACAACTTCCGCTTCCACGCCGTCCGTAAGCACATCACTCTCCACCAGACGAAACATCCCCATCAGGCGCTGCCTCCGCGCCTCCGCATCTTCTCCTTCCCAGACTTCCTGAGCGAGGCGGCGTTCAAAAACCTCTTCCACCGTCAGCTCCGCCAGGGTTTCTTTCTCCAGCCGCTCAAGTCTGAGCCCCTTATTCTTGCGTTCGCGACGCACCAAAAGCACTTCCACCGGCAGAGCGCCAACCATGTCCTGGATGCGGCGCTGCAAATCATCGAGATAGTCCTGCGTCGCCGCCACCTCGATATCGACCCAGACCTTATCCGCATTGCTGAACAGCGACAGTTGCGAATTGGGCGCAACAATGGAGCCCAACTGTTTCTCTATAGACTTCAGATCGCCGCGAATCACTTGCATCGGCTGAAAACAGGGCGTCTCCAGTGGCGTCACTTGTTGCAAACGCCCATCTTCAAAGTCCGCCATCAACACCGATTTGGTTTGCTCCGCCTCATCAAAACTCAGAGGAATGGGCGAACCGCTATAGCGAATATGCTCCTGACCGCCCACCTTCTGTGAGCGATGAATGTGGCCTAAAGCGAGGTAGTCCACGGGAGGAAAGGCGCCGGAAGGAAACGCGTCCAACGCGCCAATATAGATATCCCGCACAGACTCCGAGAGTTCCGCCCCCACCGTCGTTAGATGACCCGTGGCGATAATGGGCAGCGCCTCGCCGAACTCCTCACGACGCGCCTGCGCCAACTGAAACAGGCGCGCATAGTAATCGGCAATCGCCTGCTGCAGCGCCTGCTGTTTCTCAACACCGTCCTGTCCCGCCTTGCTAGTGGTAAGGTCACGCTGCCGCAGAAAGGGAACCGCGCACAGAATAGCGCCCGGCTCTTCATTGCGATCATTCAACAACAGCACGTTGTTCTCTGGCGTTTCCGGCATACCCGCCACAACATGCACATTCAGACAGGCCAGCAGATCTTTGGATTCATTAAGCGTGGCGACAGAGTCATGATTCCCCGCCAACAGCACCAGTTGACAATCCGTCCGCTGTAACTCCACAACAAAGCGGTTGTACAACTCCCTCGCGTAACTGGGCGGCGCTCCAGTGTCGAATATATCGCCCGCGACGATTAAAGCATCCACCTCATGCACCTGGACTTGCTCCAACAGCCAGTTGAAAAACATGGCATGCTCGTCCGCCCGCGTTTTACCGAAAAAATGCTGGCCAAGGTGCCAGTCCGAGGTATGAAGAATACGAAAGGTCATTAGAAAAAGTCAGCCGAATCCAAATTTCGGCAAAGTTTACGAAGCTTGGCGGGTAAAGGCTATAGATGAAGTCACCAGCCCTATGTTTCCGTCTTATAAAAACAGGACCATTCCCCTACATTCGAGCGCCTCTCAAAAACACATTTAGTCACTTATTTTCAAGTGGTTACCTAGTACACACCCCAGTTATTTCGTTATTAGTCGTAAGATAAATTACATGACCGGGCTCGGTGGAGAAAAGCATTCCCGTCCGCCCGAATACAAAAACAACTCTCTTATTTACGACCAAGGAGCTAGTGACGGTCATGTCAGGAATAAATACGACTCAATTCCCTCAAATAAACTGGTGCAGAAAGCTAATGCTTGCCGCGCCCGCTATGCTAGTGGCGCATTTAGCACAGGCAGGCTCAACTCCAAGTCCTTATCAGCTTAACGTCCGCGTTCAAACTGAAGAGGCTGTTCAGATCTATGACAACCCACCAACCAGCTCAACGACGAGTATTGGCAGCCAGCCTCAAGGAGCTACCGGCATCATTGTTGCCGGGAAAAAATACCCAAGTTCAGTGGGTCCGGTATGGTACCTGATTGATTACGACACAGGAGAGGATGGTTGGACACTAGCCACTTCGCTATCGGAAATATCTGAGCCACAGGGACAGCCCGCCAATAAATACTCAATGGTGAGCGACACGCCACAGGTTATTTCCTGGCCAATCACAAAAGCATATCCCGGAGTTGAATATAACACTCGGTTAGGCGTTGTGGGCGGACGTTACCCTTATTACTTTATGCTGGATCAAAAGCCATCAGGCATGACTATTGATCCACGTAGCGGCGAAATTTCCTGGACACCCTCTTCACAATTGGAAGGGCAAACATTTAGCGTACAAGTTGCTATTTATGACCGCAATCAAGAAACAGCCTCACAATCATTTACTGTTAAGGTGACAAAATCAGGATTTCGCTTCGTTTCTCCCAATGGTTCTGACTCATCTGGAGATGGCTCTCAGACGACGCCCTGGAAATCTATCTCTTATGGAATTTCCGAAAGTAACGCCGATGATATTTTATATATCAAAGGTGGGAACTATACGGAAGTGTTTCAATATGAGGAGGATAAAGCAAATAAGCTGATCGCCTATCCTGGCGAAACGCCGGTTATAGACTTTAACTTTGAGGAAGCAACGACTGCTCTCGGAAAGTTTGGAGTTATTGACGGGTTAGAAATCAAAAACTGCGTAACCTATTGCATAAAGCTGAGTGCGAGCAATCCTGATTGGCTATTCAGACGTAACCACATGCATACCTTATATGACGCCACAGATAAAGGTAATCCAAGCTTTATCTATTATGGAGACAGTCGCAAAAGCGCGGAGCGCATAATCATTCAGGATAATGAGTTTCATGATCTGTTTGATCGAGGATCAGGGATTCATGGAGACATAATATCAAATATTCATGGCTCTTCTAGCGCGCTATTTAACGTACATTACGCTCTAGTGGAAGATAATATCGCACATGATATTGATGGGTTTGGCTTTCGGGACAAGGACTCTTCTTATAAGAATACATTGCGTGGCAACCTTGCCTATAATGTTAAATATGGCCTAGGTGTATTGAGTCAAGAGTATTCGTACAGTGTTGACGTACTTTACAACAGACTTGCAGGGTCACGTTATGGATTACTAGTAGGCAGTATGGTTGGAGGATTTGGCAACATACTGGCTCAGAACAATACTATATTAGGTGGAGTTAGCCATGATGGCGGCATGCCAACCGGAGGAGCGAATAGCGTTCAGATGCGTAACAATATTATTGATGATATAGGCGGAAGAACTCTGCCCTACAATTGTTGTGACGCTAAAGAAAACGAGTATTGGACTTCCGACTTGTTTATCAGAGACTTTAACCTGATACATTCCTCCAGTGTATATGTCGCCGGAAAATGGAATGGCAAGTTCACAGAAACCCGCTGGAAAAATGCCGGCTTTGATATCAATAGTCTATTTACAGATCCGCTGCTAACTGACTATAACAATCAAAACTACACCCCGCTCCCCAACTCCCCTGTCTGCGGCGCGGCCAGTGACGGTTCTGACATCGGCGCGGTTCCCTGTAACTGATGTTATTGATAAGAGTGTAATGATCGGCTGACTGCCAGCCTCGAGACAGGCCGAATATCCATCGGGATGTTCGGCCTTTTTTATTAGGGTGACCCGTCCTGAGTAAAGTGTGGACTTACTGTTTACCAGTTATAACAACCAGTTATGATAGGGCCTGTCCATTAAATAATACTTACAGGAATCTCTGCTCTGTTTGCTGGACAGCGCCAGCAGTCGGTTGTAGATGGCATCCTGCTGTAACAGCTCCCGTGAGTCCGCAGGGCTTCCTCCACCCGACATCGCCTGCCTGAGCATACGACTGCCAATCATGGCGATGCGCAGTTTAGGTGCGTCCACGCATGCATAAGACTGCAGGTTTACATTCGGCGGTTTTGGCAGGCTGAACAACACGTCCAGAATCGATGGGTTTTCCACATAAACCGCATACATCATGACGCTCCAACCAAAGTCATCCTTCTGGTTCAGAAGCGCCTGGTACGAGCTCAAATACTTCACCGCCTCTTCATTCTGGTAAAGAATCGCCAGCATCAGCGCGTTGCGGCCAAACTCCGTCTGCGCCATCAGTACTTTTTTATCCAGCCCGCGTAGTTCTTTGACTTTGTTGCGAGCCGCCAAACGATGGGCGATATTCCACTGGTCGATGGAGGACACCAACGCCATGGTGAAAAAGGGATTTTTGTGCTCCTTCGACTCAATCACAGCGGTGTACACGGCGTCATAGTTATCGCTACGGGGAAACTTCACGCCAGCGCGAAGCGCGTCCAAAAGCGCGTCATACATGCCGTCCCGGGCGAGAAAATTGAGATAGGAGAAGCCCCCGTACGCCTGCGTATTTTCATCCGTGTATTGTTCAGGATTAATACCTTGCACCGGATAGCGAGTGTGCTTGGCGTTTTTCATCATCTCAGGCCATGTTGTGTCCACTACCTGATCCCACTGCAACTTGTCCGCCGCATATAGCGCTTCCGCCTTAGACCTCTCGGTTTCTGCTTTGGCCAGGCAGGAAAGCATCAGGATGGAAATCGTAACTCCCGTGATCAGTATCCACGCGACAGGCTTTTTAGCGATGGGCAGGCTTCCCTTGGAAAACGCCGTCATGAATCGCTCTCGCTTCCAAAAAAGTAGTCATCAAGCTTTTCGGCAGGACTGCGGCGACCCAGCGCCTCCAGAGCAGCTCTCTCATGGTTCGACGCTGTCCCTTGTGCTGACAGACGGCGCTGGTATGCTTCTTTCAAAGTTAAATTGCGACTATTACGCAGTGAAGTCGACGCCCCCAAACTCGGCAGGCGTTGCACCAACTCCGGCGACACCCAGTTCACCAGGTAATGCGCCAGTGTCTCGCCATCTCTATCCACCCACTCAGCGGCAGTTTGCTCTTCCACCAGCCAAGCCACTAGTCTTTCGGTATTGTCGCGGGATTTGTAAAGCCTTAGCCCGCTATCGCTCTCCCAGCGGGGCATGTTTCGCGCCATATCCCAAAGCACTTTTTGCTTTATCCCTGGCTCTGCGGTTTCAGCCCTGGTCAAAAAGACCGCCACCGCCTTCAGACTCACCCCATCCCCGCTATCCCCGTCGGCTACCGCCGACAACGCACAAGCCAGCTCAGGTTGCCGCACCAGATACGCCATGCCTCCACTTTTTAAAGGAACTTCCGACGATGAAGCATTCCTTGCAACCAAGGGATTGTAGTAGGGTGTAGGCACTCTGCGGGGAGACATAAAGTTCATGTTGCCCTCTCCCAGAACACTGAAGGCGTGGTACAACTGAGCGCAATTCAAAGACAACGTTTTAACCGCCTCAGGAAGCGTAGACAGGTCTGACACTCGCAGCGTGCTGGCGACGATGCTCTGGTCGCGCGCCAACTTGTCCTCACCATCATAGTCACCCTCATTGAAGGCGATGGCCGGACGCTGAAGAAGGTCCGCCAGCTTATCTACGTTTTTTTCCGCTACCGCAGCGATAATCCACTCTACTTTCTTCAAGTCAACGAGAGCCCGCTCGGGCAATATCTCCATCAAGCCCTCAAGGTCATGCTCAGCCGTCCACTTCCACAGAGGTTCTAAAACCGATTCTTCTATCCCATTCACAACAGCTCTGGCGTGCGCATAGGTCGGCGCTAACTCATCCCCTGGCGAGTCGTCGCCTAATGCTCGCCGACCATGGTCTTCGCTCACACTTCTCAGACGCTGTAGCCAACTATCCCTCACTTCAGGACTATAAGGCAGGTTTGATAGGCGCTCCCTGACGGCCGTCTCGATATATCCCAGCGGATCGTGGTAGTAGGAGGTATAAGCGCCACTATAGTTCTGCCGGGCTGCTGTATCCAATGACATCCATCTTTCATATGACTGCGATGCTGAGGACAGTTTCTCCAGCAGCATCCACAGCCTGTCATCATCCACGTCTGAACCAAGCCACCCAGAGGCGTAATTGACGGCGACATCCCCTAAACAACTAGCTCCCTTGATATGTTGCAAAGCCAGTTGGATATGCCCCTTTTCTTCCGAGAGTAGCGCCTGGGATAACAAATTGTAGTCCCGGTCACTGTCACAGACGGGCCAGCCCATATCAAGCGCCGCCTCCGTAAAGCCAGGCCATCGCCAGGAAGCAATGACCGGGTTCAAAATCGCTGATAACAGAAGAGGGATAACCACCACTGACAAGGCCGTGATTAGCCCCCACTTAACCTTGCGCGGCATGACAATAGGCTGCGCCGCGGGCTGAGGTTGGGGCCGATATTGAGGTTGGGGTTGCGTCTGCGCCGTAGCGCGATGCGCCCTTCTCCCTTTGGGCGGTTGCGCCCTAGCGGGCCTCTTGGCTTTACGCTTTACAGTATTCGCGGCTTTTTGTTCAACAGTACAGAACGGACACCCATTACCGAAGCTCAAGTGCTCCTTGTTATTCGGACAAGGTTGCAAAGGGGAGTCATCCGCCGCCAATAGCCAATGCAGGTGGTCGCTCCACTCCTGTGCGGAGGGTCTGGCGTAGGGAGGCTTAGTGAAGGCGTTTTCAAACAACTGTTGCGTGCGTGAGTCCAGAGCCTGGTGAATGCTCCAGGGGGAAGGCGCAATCCGGGGGTGCTCCTTTAAGCCATAAGCATAGAGACCCGCGCCAATACGTTCGTGGTTAGTCGTAGGTAAATTGGCGCCGCCTTTGGGGGTTCCCTGAAACGGATGCACGCCTTGATTGAGCAATTGAAACAGGATGACGGCCAGCGCAAAACGGTCCTGCTCTTCACCAAGCTGATCCGGCCCCTGACGTCCCTTGATGGCTTCCGGGGCGATATAGTCAGGCGTGTACTGGTGCGCCGTGAAGCGCTTGCCAGCGCCTTGAATACTGAAACCGTCACAGTCCAGCAATGCAGTGAAGAAGGTTTCCCGATAAACATTGATGTTTACCGGCTTCATGTCGATGACATGATGGCGCTTGCGATGCAGCGCTGCGATCAGCGCTGCCAGATTCTTGGCGGCGGAAAGGCGGTATCCGTAGTGCTCAGGTAGCTTACTGAACTGCCGTGTCTTACGGTTCAGCATCATTTCCAGTGATACAGCTCGGGACAGGTCGACGAAAGGCATCAGATAGCCTCTCAACTCGCCGCGCCTATTCGTCACAATGGACTGCGGCCAGGCGATTTGCACAAAGCGATGTCCATCGTGCTCAATGTGGGACAGCTCTGGCGAATTCGCCAACATGGCTTCAAGCTTGGCGCGGCGTCCGGGGTCCTGCTCTGGCTTGTGATAGATCTTAGCGACCAGATCAGGGCATCCCTCGACGCGGTATATGGCCGCATCCGCGCCTTGCCCCAAAGGTTTATCCAGCAGGCGGACGGCTCCGCCGCCCACCTCAATCAGCGTTTGCGTTTGGCCCATAACAACGTCTTATCGTCACCAGAAATACGGCGGGCGTTGGCGTGATCGAGAATCTGCTGGAGCGCAACGACGCCCCGCTCTTCTTCGTTCTGTTCCAGAAATGCGCAGACCGGAGCGATAAAGTCGCGGTCCAATCCATTAGCCGCGGGTTTGGCGGTAAAGCTGTAGGCGCCGTCAGTCACCAGTATCAGCTCATCATATTCAGAGGGCACTGGGGTTATGCGCAGATGCTCACGCCAGCGATCCTGGGTGAAAAAGAAAGTTTCTTCCGCGTATTCGCCGTTTTCCGGCAAACACAGCAGACAAGGCGCCCATTGACGCTCCTGCACCGCCGCCGCCATGCCGTCGCCAATTTGCAGAACAAATCCGCCACTGCGGTCCATGACAACAGCCGCCAGCGTCGCATGAAAGTCCGCCAGATTGGCGTCAGGATAAGCCTGCAGTAGTTGAGCGCGACAAGTTTCGACGGCCTGTTCGGCAATCCTTCGTACGTCAGACTCTTGCAATGGCGCGGAAACGTTCTCAGCGAAGGCGTCCACGAGACACAGGCTTAACATGCGGCTTCCTTGCTCCGACTGCGCCGCCGAACCTGCGCCGTCGCTTATCGCCGCAACCAGCCGCTCACCAATAACGCGCCAACTGAACGCATCCTGACAGGGTAGTCCGTCCCGGACATGGTGCGGGCCAGCAACGCTGGCCGCGACCACTTTCCAGGCCGGCTCTGGATAACTGCTTGTCATAGAGGATTAAACTTCGACTTCAGACCAGTCTGTCGCAGGCAACTGCACTTTTTCGCCAGGAGACGACACCGATACAGTGGCCATACTCCGGCTCAGCCAGACAAACAGCTCACGGAATTGCAGGCCTTTCAGTTTCTTGGCGCCTTTGTTGGAAAACTGGTTGAGCGTCTCGAAGGTTGCGCCTTCCACGCCGATGGGAAAAATTACGACTTTACGATTCTGCTCAGCATGGCGGCAACGATCCGCGACGCTCTCCCAGTCGAAGTCTGTGGGCGCCCCGTCGCTGATGAGGATAATCCAGGGACGCGTGGAGGAAATGCCGTTGGCGTCATATGCGGCTTTCTGATCTTCGATTTTATCCAGCGCCAGATTCATGGCGGCGCCCAGCGGCGTCGTGCCATTGGCGAATACTTCGGGTGCGTTGAAGTCCATCGCATCCACCCAGTCCGTCAGCACTTCCGCCTGATCATGGTTGCCTGCGCGGATCACCAAAAGCTGCACGCGCATCGCTGTGCTGGCGTCCTCTTTCAGGGCCTGCTCCAACAGTCTCAGTCCTTCGTTGAGCTGTCTGATCGGCTCGCCAAACATGGAGCTGGAGCCGTCCAGAACCAGAACGCAGGGGGTGCGCTGGCTGTTGTTATCATTAAAGACCACATCCGGTATCAAAGTATCAGACATACCTACTCCTCGTTTACATCCGATGAATTCAGGCAAAAGAAACACAAAGCGCTATTTATAAAAGCGACCCGTCATATAGCCGTCGCAAAGAAAAAAACCGCCTGTTTAGAGGGGCATTCTGAAGGATATCAGGCGCTTATAAAAGCATTCAGAAACGCTTGCGTACGCTCTTTATCCGGCGCCACAAAAATTTTATCCGGCGGCCCTTCTTCGAGAATCCGGCCCTGGTCGAAAAAGCAGACGCGATCGCTTATCTCCCGGGCGAAATACATTTCGTGAGTCACCAGCAGCATGGTGAAGCTGTGCTCTTTGGCGAGGTTGCGAATCACGTCCAACACTTCATCCACCAACTCTGGGTCAAGCGCCGACGTTATTTCGTCCAGCAACAGAATTTCCGGCCGCATGGCCAAAGCACGGGCGATGCCAACCCGCTGTTTCTGTCCGCCGGATAACTGCGCGGGATAGCTGTCCGCTTTATCTTGCAGCCCGACCAGCGCCAGTAGATCCATCGCCTCCCGTTCCGCTTCCTGCCGGGATTTACCCTTCACTCGCATAGGGGCCTCGGTGATGTTACGGCGCACCGTCATATGCGGAAACAGATTAAAGTGCTGAAACACCATGCCCATATGGTTGCGCATCTTGCGCAGGTGTTTTTTATCAGCGGGAACAAGCCGATCGCCTTTGGACATATGCCATAACGGCTCGCCTTTCACCCTGACCACCCCGCCGTCGATATCCTCAAGGGTCATCAGGATGCGTAATAGCGTGCTTTTGCCGGAACCGCTGGAGCCAATGATAGACACGATCTCGCCTTCTTCGACGCTGAAGTTAAAATTTTCAAATAACGCCAGTTCGCCGAACTGCTTTTTTACATTCTGAAATTCAATAATGGGAGAGGTCATCGTAGGCTGAATCCTTCTTTGGGAAAACGACGCTCGATCTGATGTACGCCCAGCGCAGCGACAATACTGAACGCCAGGTAAAGCAAGCCGACCAGCGTGAACGGCTCCAGGTAGCGGAAATTTTCGGAACCCAGGATTTTGGCGGTCTGCAACATTTCCAGCAAAGTGATGGCGGAGAGCTGAGGGGTTTCCTTGAACATGGCGATGATATAGTTGCCGGTGGCCGGAATCATCGCCCGCAACGCCTGCGGCAATACGATATCGCGATAGGTCATGAACTGAGACAGGTTAAGCGCTCTGGCGGCTTCCCACTGCCCCTTCTCCACCCCATCAATGCCGCTGCGAAACACTTCAGACAAATACGCTCCATAATGCGCGCCCAGCGCCAGCACGCCAGTGGTCATGGGCGACAGACTCACGCCAAACTCCGGCATGACGTAATAAAGGAAAAAGATCTGCACCAGCAACGGCGTGCTGCGCACAAACTCAACCACCCAGTAGACCGGCCAACTGATCCAGCGTGAGGGGCTGCGTCGCAACAATGACAAAGCCAACCCCACACCAATCGCCAGCAGGCTGCCCAGCAGGGTGGCTAATAAGGTTATCTGTGCTGCGTTCAATAGATCCGGCAACACTTCCCAGGTGAAATCCCAGTCCCAATCCAGTTCTATCATGAGCGCAGGCCTCCTCTATCCAGGCCCCGGCCCAGACGCGCTTCCAGCCACCGGAACAAAAAGGCCATCGCTTGCGCCATCACGAAATAGATCAGCAATACCAGGCCAAAAATCTCCCCCACCTGCAGGGTCGCATCCGCCAGGGTTTTGGCTTTGTAGGTAAGGTCGCCAATGGTGATCAGCGATACCAGAGAGGTCGCTTTCATCAACTCAATGGCGAGGTTGCCGAACGGCGGAATCATATTGATCAGCGACTGCGGCAGAATAATGCGCCATAACCGGCTCCAGGGCGTAAAGTTCAACGCCACCGCCGCCTCGTACTGCCCTTTGGGCACAGCCAGCACAGATCCTCTCACCACCTCCGCGCCATAAGCGCCGATATTCAATCCAAGCGCAATGACGCTGGCCGTCATCGCATCCAGACTCAAGCCGAAGAACGGCAGCACAAAATAAATCCAATACAGCTGAATCAAGGCGGAAGTGCCGCGAAAAAACTCAATATATACCCGCGCTATCTGCCGCAACGGGGTGGGCGCGAACAGTCGCGTCAAGCCAGCGATAAAAGCCAGCGCCCCCGCAACGGGCAAAGACAGGCAGAGAATTTTCAGGGTGATCCAGGCGCCCTGGAGCAAGATGGGCGTCAGTTCGCTCAGTTCCATGAGATAAGACTTAGTTACACAGCTCCTGGGTAGTGATGTCGCCCGGCAAGGTGTGCGTACCGAAACCGTATTCCTGCACCATGCTGACGTGCTGCTCCGTTCCCAGGAAACCATCCAGCACTCGATTGAAGTTGTCGCGCAAGGTTTCATCGCCCTTACGGAAGCCAAATGCGCCGTAGCCTTTGACGGACTCCCCATCAATCTTCAGTTCATCAAACGGCAGCGCCAACTCCACTCGCTCATCTTTCTGCGCCAGTTGCGCCATGGTCAAACTGGTGCCCGCTAGCGCATCAATGCGCCCCGCTTTCAGCGCCGCTACGCCAGCAGGATAGTCCGGCAGCGTCACAATACGGTCCATCGGCACGCCGAATTTTTTCGCGTAGCCAAATTCAACCGCGCCAGCCATCACGCCCATTTTTACTTCATCCGCTTTTTTCACGTCGCCATAGCCGTGTAACCCCTTGGGGTTACCGTCAAGCACCAGAAAGCCTTCGCCGATAGTGTAGGTAGGGTTAGAAAACAACACCTGTTTGCATCTTTTGGGGTTAACGTACATACCGGCGGCAATGACGTCGAACCGACCAGCTTTCAATCCGGGAATCAGGGAGCCGAATTCCGTTACAACCACTTCCACATCATCCACACCAAGCTTGTCCAAAACGTACATGGCGATGGATGGAGCCTCTCCCGCGGGCTCCCCCATGGGAGTGAGATATCCATAGGGACGTTCGTTGGCGACACCCAGGGTGATCTTGCCTTCTTTGCTGATCTCATCCCAGGTGTCAGCCATTGTGACGGTGGAGAGCGCGAACAATATAAACGCGAATATACTTTTCATGACTTCCCTCGAATTCCTTATATGACTAAACAAAAATGTCTATCGAAATCCTTAAAAATCATAAGTAGGTGAAATTTAATTCTCAATAATTATTTTGAATTCTAACAATATTAATCACTTAACCCTCCTCACCAACAGTTCCGCAAGCCCCTGAGACAACGGCTTTCAGGGAGTTAACCGGCGTCCCAATCAGGTTTTGCATTACAATGGCGCCCCAACCTTGCCAATAAATATTCGACATCAAACTTATGCGTCGCTATTCGCTTTCCTGTTCCCATATTTTCGCCAGACCATTCCGTCATTTCATGGCGCGCAAACCGGGGCTGACATTGCTGCTGGCCGCCAGTATCCACCTGTCTGCACAGGCGGAGCCCATAGAAATATCCCTGCAGTTCACCGAACTCCATTCCGTTAAAAACAAGGCACAAGGGCTAACGGAGCCATCCGGGCTGACGCTCGACGCCAACGGCGGACTCTGGACGGTCAGCGACGACACCGCCAAGTTATTTCTGCTGGATCATCAGGGACAGGTGCTCAAGAGCATCGAGGCGCCTGCATCCGGTTTTGAAGGCGTCGCCTATGACCCTGAACACCGCCGTCTGATCGCGGTTAAAGAGGAAAGCAACGCGTTTTTCATTTTCGACCTCGCGTCTGGCGAACCAGTGGCGCAGCGTCGCTTATCGGACTTCGAGGACTTCGCCCAAAGCGCGACCTTTTTTGCTCAAACCAAAGAGAATAAAGGTCTGGAAGGAATCGCCTGGAACCCCGCAGACGCCAGCATTTACGCTATAAAAGAAGGCGATCCCGGCGTACTTCTGCATTTATCCGGCGATCTGAGCAAGGTGATAAGCAGCGTCAAGCTAGTGGAAACCGGCGTCAGCGACGACGATATCGCCCTGGATGACATCGACTACTCCGGCCTGACCGTGATCCCCGAACACAACTTACTGGCTATCGTCAGCGACAAAGCGGCGAGGATCTATTTCTATGATCTGACAAGCGGACGGGTTAAAAGCTCTGCGGCGCTGACCAAGCCTGGGAAAAAGCCCGGCAAGCTCAAGCCAGTGCGAAAGGCGGAGGGAGTTGCTTATGATCCGGCGAGCCAATCGCTCTACGTGATTAGCGATAAAGACGCCGAGTTGTATGTGTATAAAGTGGTAATAAGCGAATAAGAAGCATGCGACGCCAGAGTCATTAATACTCTGGCGCGCCGTTGATCAGACCGGCGACGCCGGCCTGCGGGAATCAGTACAGCGCCGATTCATCCTCCAAGACTTCGTTGAGTACGTCCAGGAACAGCTTGTCCGCATCACTCATGTTTTCTGGAATGCGGATGGTGGTGCTGGCGCTGATTTCATCAGCCATTTTACGTTCCGCGTCTTTCTCCTGCTGCAACCTGCGTGCGATTTCCATGCACTTAACCGGAATGGTGGGATCCATCAGCACTTTCTTAATGAAGCCCCGCATCTCCGCAATCATTTTTGCCTGCCGGCTCTCTTCCGCCATACTCATTGGCGATCTCCTATAACAGCTTGTTCTAATAATTTATTCCGCAAAAACCAAGAGACAACGTATCTGAGTTCTTATAGTGAGTATAGTGAGGGTTTATCCATAAAAAAACCCACGCCCGACGCCTTCATGGGAGTCGTCGAACATGGGCTTATAAGTACCGCTGACGCGGTGCGTATGAGACAAATCAAACCAGAAAGGATAGCTGTTAGGCCGCTATCTGGTTGGCCAAAGCAGAATGTCATGCATCGTCTCGCTCCAACACTGTCTGTTTCGACATTTTTTAGGCTAATATAGCCAATCCAAGCGATGACGGGTAAAAGCATGCAGCAAGTCACAATTCTCGGTTTCGACTACGCGGTATCTTCCGCCATTACCGGCGTGGTGGATTTGCTGGCGATGGCCGGGGTCACCTGGAATCACATTCAGCGCAGCCAGCCCCATCCCAAGTTCAATATCCGCGTAGCCACCCGGGACGCCCAGCCTGTGCGCTGCCATAACCGGCTGCTGATTCAGGCCGACGCCTGCTTTGACGATATTAAGCCGAGCGATATCCTGGTTATTCCCTCCATCGCTGGCGATATCGAAAAAACACTGACGCAGAACCCTCAACTGATTGAGGTTCTGAAAACCATGAATGGTCAGGGAACAATCATCGCGGGCAACTGCACCGGCGCCTTTTTCATGGCGGAAGCTGGCATTCTCGACAACCGCACTGCGACCACCCACTGGGCCTTTGTGGACATGTTCCGCCAGCGATACCCCAGCGTGGACCTGCGGCCGGAGCAAATGCTCACCGCCTCGGAAAACGTGTTCTGCTCCGGCGGCGGCATCGCCTGGCTGGATTTGTGTCTGTACCTGATCGAACATTTCTGCGGCCACGAAGTGGCGGTGCAGACCGCCAAAACCTTCGTCATTGATATGGGACGCACCTATCAATCCAGTTACTCCTCCATGCGGGCGCGCAAATATCACCGCGATGAGGATGTGCTGCGGGTGCAAAACTGGCTGGAAACGCACTGCGATCAGGACGTGCGCATCGACGACCTGGCGGGACGCTTCAATATGAGTCCACGCACCCTGGCGCGCCGCTTTAAGGCCGCCACCGGCGATACGCCGCTTGGCTACCTGCAGACTTTGCGTCTGGAAGAGGCCAAAAAGCTCTTGGAGGAGACCTCCGACAACGTCAGTCAGATCACGCTAGCGGTAGGCTATGAAGACGTCAGCTCTTTCACCAAACTGTTCCGGCAGAAAACCGGTCTGACGCCGAAAGAGTATCGAAATAAGTTCCAGCGACGCAGCATAACCTGATGTCCGAAGCCGACCCTATGTCTGAAGCAAAAGCCCCCCTCTCCAACGCGGACGTTCCCGTCACTGCGCCGCCGCTTCAGCCGTTTTATTACCTGGACAACTTCCTTACTCTGTTGAGCTGCGTAGAGGCTCAATACGCCAACCTGCTGAACGCAGAAGAAAGCGCCTATATCCAGAATTTCCGCTCCCTGACGCGCACGCAACAGGCATTGCTGGTGCGCTTGTACGGGCGCAAAGGCCCGCTGTTTCGTAGCGACAAACTGGCTTATGCAGAGATTCCCCAACTTGGCGAAGACCTGGATATTCTTGCCGACAAGGGCTGGATTGAATTCAATCCTGATGCAGAAGCCCCGGCGTTACTGGCCTTGCTGACCAAAGAGGAAATCCGCCAGAACTGGCGTGCGGAGGCCCCTCGCAGCAGCAAGCGCGACAAACTGCTGGAAGGGCTTGAGCTGACCTGCGCGGACTTTTATCAACAGGGCAACTTCCGCTTTCTGCAGCTGAACCATACCGATTTAGTACTGCTGTTTCGGCTGCTGTTTTTCGGCAACCTCTATCAGGACCTGACCACCTTCGTCACCTCTGATTTAGGCGTCATTCGCTACGAAAGCTACCAGCTCGATCCCGAACACCGACTGTTCGCCGCACGTGAGGATATCGATCACATCAAGCAACTGGTAGCGCTGGCGGACGAATATTCCGCTCTAGAAACTCTGAGCGTCGACGTGTGCGTCGATATCATCGCCAGAACGCCTGCGCCGGGAGATAGCGCCGTCCTGCGCCGTCGCCACGACCGCTTTTGCAATAAAGTCGCTCGCGATCTGGAGCGCCTGCAGGATCTGGATCTGGCGTATCAGGTCTACTTGCGCACCCAGGAGCCGCCTTCTCGCGAGCGCCGCGCCCGCATTCAGTTCAAGCAGGAAAAATATGAGGCGGCGCACGATATCTGCGCAAGCATCATTGACTCGCCTTACACTGAAGCGGAGTTGATTTTCGCTGAGCAGTTCACCGAAAAGTGCGCCAAAGCACTGGGCCGCCCAAAGGACCGTTCTTCGCCTTTCCGTCCCCTACAGCGCTTGCTCACTATCGCCGCCAATCCCGAGTTGCGGGTGGAGGAACTGGTGCGCCAGGAAGTCGCCGGGGCAAGCGGAGTTTGTGTCTACGTAGAGAACTGGCTCTTCAATGCGGTATTCGGGCTGACCTTCTGGCCGGCTGTCTTCGCCCCGGTTTCCGGCGCTTTCAGCCATCCCTATCAGCATCGCCCCCATGATCTTTACGACGCCAGCTTCACCAAGAAGCGTCATACGCTGATCCAGGCCGCTTTCGCTTTATTAAACGCAGAAGACTGGCCGGAGGTCGTCCTGGCGCGATGGCGGGACAAATTCGGCCTGAGCAATCCATTCGTCGGTTGGCCGGAAGCAGGAGAAGACTGCCTGCAGATAGCGCTGGAGCGTATTCCCCGCGAGCATTGGCGGGCAGTCTTTCAACGCATGCTGCGGGACTTGCGGGAGAATGGCAGCGGCTTTCCAGACTTGATTCATTTCCCTGAACAGGGCGGCTATGAATTGCTGGAAGTGAAAAGCCCCACTGACAGCCTGCAACCAAATCAAAAACGCTGGATGGCGACGTTCGAGCAAAACGGCATCCCTTACCAACTGGTTCAAGTCACTTGGCTATAAAGACTTCGCCTCCGGACAAACTCTCCTACAAGCTCAGCGTTCGGGAAGCCGCTCATTTCCTTGCGCAATTGGGCGACCTCGATCATCAGGATCGGGACACCGCCAGCGCCCGCGAAGGGCAGCTTGCGCACAAGCAGGTTCAGGAAGGCTGGCCGGCGGACTACATCAGCGAAGCCCCGGTAAAGATCACCCTCTCCGAAACGGACTTTCAACTACAACTGCAGGGGCGCATAGACGGCCTCCGCATGGCTGACGACCATGTGTTGTTCGAAGAAATCAAAACGCTGCGCCAAGACCCTCAGCATATCCCCCTTGGACTGGCGGAAAGACACCGGCTGCAGCTGTTGCTGTACGCCCTGCTGTGGCGACGGGAGCAAACAGAGCCCCCACTAACGCCGATCAGGCTACGTCTGACTTATGTGCGCGTTCCGGACATGGAGCAGACGCAGTTTGATAGCGAAATGTCCTGTGAGGAAGCCGAACAAGAGAGCGACACGCTGTTTCAGCGTCTGCAAGACTGGTATCGGCGTCTGACGCAACATCGCACTCAACGTAACGGTCTGCTGCGCGATCTCAACTTTCCTTATAGCGGATTTCGCCCGGGCCAGCGGGAGTTGGCGCGACAAACCTATCTTAGCCTGCGCGACGCCAGTCAGGCGCTGATAGAGGCGCCCACTGGCAGCGGCAAATCACTGGCGACGCTGTTCCCGGCGCTGAAAGCCATGGGGGAAGGTCACCTGGATCAAGTAATGCTGATCACCGCCAAGACTTCCTCCCAAGAAGCTGCGCTAAAAGCCATGCAGGATATGCGCTTGGATAATGCGCCGCTACGCACCCTGCAGCTCCATGCCCGCGACCGTATTTGCGGCGGCGACTCCGTTTGCGATCCGCTGGACTGCCCACGCCGACGCGACTTCTATCAACGTCTGCCGGAAGCAAGGGAGGAAGCGCTGGAAGCGGCATGGCTGGATGGCGAACGCCTGCGCGAGATTGCGCTGAAATACGATCTCTGCCCTCACGGTTTGCAGGGCGAGCTGGCGCCCTGGGTGGATGTCCTCATTGGCGACTATAACTATGCGTTTTCTCCCCAGGTCAGATCAGACAGCCTTTTCACTCGAAATCGTATCGGCCTGCTGGCGGATGAAGCGCACAACTTGCCTGACCGGGCGCGGGATCTGTTCTCCGCAGAGCTGTCCGAAGCTCCTTTCAATCGTATAGCCCGTCAATGCAAGGCGCTGAGGAAAGACGCCAGCGCCGTCGCCAAAGCCATCAGGCAAATGCATATCACGCCCGAGCAGGCGCCAGGCAAAGGCCAGCAGCCGCTGGAGGCGCGTCTGCAGGATTTTTGCGCCGTCGCGGAGCACTGGCTGATGTCGCCCCAGGATTTGCTCGCGTCAGCGGATACAGAGCTGAATCGACAGGTGCAGGAGGCGATTTTCACCGCACAGGGCTGGATACGTCTGGCTCCCAGCATCGGCGACGATTTCGCCTGTTTCGAGCGCGACTGGGAGCAACAGCGTATCCTGAGTCTACGCTGTCTGTCTCCCGCCCGTTTACTGCGGCCGATGCTGCAGGCCTGTCATGGCGTCACCCTGTTTTCCGCAACACTGACGCCGCCGTATTACTACCAGAGCTTATTGGGCCTGGACGATAATCCTCAGCTTTTGCGTAGCCTGTCCCCTTTTCCGCCAGAGCATCTGGGGGTGTTTATTGCGCCCTATTTAAATTTCCGACTGCGCAGCAGGGACACGCAATTGGACGCAGTGTGCGCGTTGATCCAGCAGAGCATCGCCTCCCGACCTGGAAACTATTGGGTATTCACGCCAGCGTTCAGTTACATGGAGCAGCTCACTGAGCGCTTCGCCAAGCTGTATCCAGAGATAGAGTTTGCGCAGCAGACCCGACAGGCCAGCCAGGAAGATCAGCAGCGTTTTCTCACCCGCTTCCGCAAGGCCCGCGAGCTGCTGGGTTTCACCGTTATTGGCGGCGTCTATGGGGAAAGTATCGATATGGTCGGAGACAGTCTGGTGGGCTGCATTATTCTAGGCCCCGGCCTACCGCAGATCAGTTCGGTCAACGAGCAGATCTCCGCCTATTTTGAGCGCCAGGGAATGGACGGCTTTGCCTACGCTTATCAATTGCCGGGCTGGCAAAAGGTGGTGCAGGCCGCAGGACGGGTAATCCGCACCGAGTCAGACAAAGGCGTCGTGATCCTGGTGGACGACCGTTTCACCAAACCGCCTTACCCTGCCTTGGCTCCACAACATTGGCGTCCGCAGCTCGTCAGAAGCAGTCAAAATCTGCAATCCGGTCTTACTCAATTCTGGACGCAAGACCCAGCCCCCTGATGACCATTGAGCAGCTATACGACGTTCCAGGCCCAGGAATAAAAAAAGGCCCCAAGCAGGGGCCGAGTAGCGTTCAAGAAAACATCATTCGAGAGGTTCGAACCGCTGGTCTGATGAGGCAGACTGCGCATTCGCTGTGTCTTTCTAAGTGTAGGCAAAGATAGGCAGTCCGCCAGAAAAAATAACAACTTCTCAACAAAATAGGCATTATGCATCGTCGCCGCTCGGGCAGGGTTAAGATCGCTTACACCAGAAATTTCAGATCCGGCGCCTTTATATTTGATCTCAAGCATTGAAGCTTGAGCTCAGATCTACACATTCATGAGCCAAAATTAAGGAAAGATACTTCTGGCATGAGAAAAGTATCCCTTTACTTGCACTTTACCCTGGCGCTTATCTCAACGCCTTTTTTCTCAGCTTGCGACACGTCGGGGGCGGCTATAAGCCATATCCAGGATAGCAATGGCGATTTTGACATTTGTGAACTCGCGCTGCCTTCAGATGGCGGAAGCATGGCCTATTGCATTGATACCGGCCATGAAAAACTGTGGGTGACTTTCGACAAGGCGCTTGAGTCAGAGCATCCCTGCACCTTTATCCTAGGCCAGCTCGAGGGGCGCGCTCAAAGAGTTAAACAAGGCTCCGATCAGGAGAAGATATTAATTAATTCCTTCTCCAAGTGGCTGACTAACCATGCCAGCAAAGAATCCATAAATACCTTTAGCAAACAATCACTGGCCGATTTCCATAACGAGGAAACAATGCATGCATACCTGGTCTGGCATATGCTGCAAAGCGTAAAAGACAGAAAAAACAGCGCATATTGCTCAACGAAGTAATAGCGTCACGCCTTAAACCGATAAGTTCCTTTTCGTTATTTCCAATAAAATCCCGCCGAATCTAAACTACCCATACCGGGCATGGACTCTCAACGCCCGGGCAGGATGCCTTTATCACTTCAGGATTATGATGGAGGGACGCCATGACATTTCTTCGCTGTATTTCTATCGCACTTTTGTTTGCGATTTCCAATGCCTTCGCTGACCCGATTCAGGACAGCGTTTCCAACCATTACAAGGCCGGCTGGTATCCGAACGTTTATGAAAACGAGGGGCCTTTAACCTGCCCGAAAACCTGCCGCGCCTGGACAGGTTGGCGCGCCGAAGGTGAACGGACTCCCTATGACGAACATAAAGCCACCTATGTGTGCAAGTCGAACAACATCGACACCATTCCCTCACCAACTGACAGAGACATGTGGCTCTACGGAAACCAGTTTGGTGATAAAAAAGCCTGCTTCATGGGAACGCCCAGTGAAAAGACTATCGTCAGCGAGCGTTATTACTGCCTCTGCGTCAGCAATTGCAGTGGTCCGGATTTGGTAATTCGTACGGTATACGACCCTGTATGGGATTCTACAACCGGCGAGTCCGTCATAAAAATTGTCGTCACGAATGTGGGCGTCAGCATGTCTGCGGCAACGGACGCACGCGTCTACGATCCCGGTACGGGCGCGTCTGACGTCCAACCCGTCGCAGCATTGGTGCCAGGAGCGTCCGCCGGCGTTAAGTTCCGGCTTGGCTATTGGGTATTCGACCCTGACGCCGAACTGCACTTCATGGTGGATTATTCCCACAAAGTGGACGAGTGCGACGAAAGCAACAATACCGCTATCTACAAAAAGCAGGGATAGTAAGCACTGTGCGGGAGGCAGGCTAACGGCGCTCTTCTGAGCGCCGTCCCCGCCCAAAGATAAAGCGCGTTACAACCAAAACCGCCATAGTGCGAAAAGCCCCATGCCCGCGGCGATGATCGCCAGCAGATTTCGGGTGAGCGCGGCAACAATGATCGCCACGACCGCCGCGACCAGATAAGGATTACGCCAGTCAAGCCAAAGCTCGCCTTTCGGAACCAGCACAGCAGGCGCAATAATCGCCGACAGGACCGCCATCGGCGCATAGCTCAAAGCTCTCTCCACCCATGGATTAAGACGCAGCCGATCCGCCAGGGCGAACGGCAGATAGCGAATGCCGAAGGTTACCGCCATCATGCCCAATAACATGGCCCACTCCATCAGCAACCTCCTTCGGCCAGTTCAGACTTGCGGTCTTGCAACGCCACTTCCGCGCCCAACCCGCAGAGTATTCCCGTCAGCGCCGCCGCAAACAGCCCCAGCTGATGCGGCCAATCACGCCACCATACCGAACAGACGCCAGCCGCCAACACCGCCGCCAGACGAGGACGGTTAACCACCTGCGGCGCCACTATACCGATAAAGGTCACCGCCATAGCCACATCCAGGCCCCAGTTTTCGATATCAGGAACCCACTCGCCCAAGGTCAGTCCCAACAGGGTGCATAGCTGCCAATTGAGGTACATGGACAGCGCAGACCCCAGGTAATACCAATGAAACTGCCCTGTATGCTCGCCACCCAGGCGGCCGGCGACAACAGCGAAGGTTTCGTCCGTCAGCCAAAACGCCATCGGCGCCCGCCAGCGCTGCGGCAAAGTGCGCACCATGGGAATCAGGGTGACGGCGTAAAGCAAATGACGCAGGTTAACCACAAAGGTTGTCAGGACAATCAACCAGGGAGACGCTCCCGCCGCCAGTAAACCCAGGGAAATAAACTGAGCCGAGCCGGCGAACACGATCAAAGACATCGCCAGCGTCGCCTCAAAAGACAGCCCATTCACCGGCCCCAGAGTGCCAAATACAATGCCAAATGGAATAGCGCCGACGATCAAAGGAATCGTGTTCTGTGCGCCGGCTCGGAACGCCTGTCCGGGCGATTCAAATGCGTGAGTCGTCATAAAAGAACTGCTCTAAGAGATTAATTATTTGCTTATAGAAAGCATCGAAGATGAGCGCATCAGGGTCGTCAAACTAACAGACTTTCGCAAAACGTCCTGGAGAGACGCCCATAATTCGCTGGAAGTGACGGCTTAAGTGGCTTTGATCGGAAAATCCTGTGGCCGCCGCCACATCCGTCAGGCTCAGCCCCATCCGCAGTAAATGCTGCGCGCGGCTTACCCGCACCTGATTCAAATATGCGTGCGGAGGCATGCCCGTCATGCGCGTAAACAACCGCGTCAGATAGCTGGGGCTCAACCCGGTACAGTCGGTCAAATCCTTTAATGAAACTGCGTCGGCATAGTGCGCCTGCAGATATTCCTTCACCTTGGCCACCGCCCAGTGCGAGCCGCCCTTTTCCAGAAGCTGACGGGGACGCATGCGGGCGTGCCGCTGCATCAACTGCCCCATCATCTGGTAATAAAGCGTTTCACAGTGCAGCGGCTCATCGCCCTGCTCCAGAAGACAGTGCAGGACCTGCAGTCCCCTGGCCAATTGCGGATCGCGCACCACCGGCTCCGGGAACCAGGGCTCAACGCCAGGACCGAATATATCCGCGATAACCGGCGCCAATTCGGCCGGAGTAGGATAAATCGCCCGATAGGACCACCCTTCTTCCGTCGCGGTGCGCCCCGTGTGCACCTGATCGGAATTAACCAATACGATACTGCCGACAGGCGCAGTATGCTCAGCGCCATCGCGAAGGAAATGCTGCGCCCCTTTTTCAATGACCGCCACGCAGTAGCCCTCGTGCACATGCCGGGGAAAGTGCTGTTTGACGAAGGTGGCTTTCAGAATCTCGACGCCGCCTAGCGCTTTGTCCTGCCAGTACTTAGCATGCTCAATCACAAACCGACACTCATGGTAAAGGTCACTTAACGATAAATGGGAAGGCCCAATATAGAATCAGTCTAGCGGCTTCATTAACGGCTGTATTGTACGTTTTTGCTCTTTGCGCTGCGGATAACGCGCGTTAAGGTTGCAAATGGGGCGGAGGATGCGAAGAAGAGTTGAGTTAATTGAGTTTTCTGGTGGCGGGCTAACGGGCGTGTGCGGATTGAGAAAGAAACTCGGCGGCTGACAGCCAGGTCGCTGGAACCAGCGCCTGCAGCCATTCTGATAAAAATCAGCTCTTCTTTCTTTTAACCTGAGAAGCGGCGACTCCGCCGTTCATAACTTCTGCGATCTGGCGCAGTCCCATATTTCTGCGATATCGGCAGTCCCGTTGCTCATCCGTAGTCGCCCAGATCTGCTCCTCAGCCCATTGCGGCGCATCAGGAACATATATCGGAGCGTAGCGTTTGATCGCCTCCTCAACCATTTGCTGAGGCGTGGGCTGCTTTTGCTTATCCATATGCATTACTACCTGTATCGTTTAAGAAATTCTGATTCGCTTGGGTTGTTTCCACCACATCGGCGGCAGCGTTTCGAAACTTGCTGTGATCCCATGGACCGCGCCATAGACTTGCCGGAACACTTACCAAATCCGCCTCCGCAAGCTACACCCAAACATGAGTAACTATCTTTTTTCTCGAAACCGCCGAGTATAGGACGGGAACCATTTCCAGACGATCACCCAAAGGATCTATATTTGTCCTAGTCCAGACCAGGCCTGGGCTCCCGATAAGTGAACATCGTTCAAAATTTTTCCAGAAATCTCGCCACTTAGCAGGATTGAAGGAAAATTCAGGAAACAAACCCGGAAGCCTGACGCGCCGTCAGATCGGTTAATAAGAGCGATATTTGAGCAGTATAGTGATGATAAGCACGGAAGAAATAGTTGAAAGCCGCGACACATCCTTGTGCCGGAAACTTTTTACTGAGGAGTAGGACCGCCCTCAGTTTTCAGACGCTCGGCTTCCGCCTTGATCATCTGTTGCAGTTCCTGAATATTCGCCTGCACGCGTGAAGCGCCCAACTGAGCGCCCTTGCTCATCAGCTCTGGCATCTTCTGGATAGCTTTCTGTCCGGTTTCAGTCTGGTAGAAAGCGACAATCTCATTGAGCTCCTTTTCAGTAAAAGCGTCCGCGTAGATTTTCACGAACTCTCCCTTCAGGGTGTCGTAACTCATCTGCTTTTTAAAATATCTCATCATGACATCCCGAAAAGGCGTCAGATTGGGGTTTTGTTGCAGCTGAATCGTCATCATTTGTTCGATGGAGTGTTCCATCATGACTTCCATATTCATGACATCCAGCAGCCTGGCTGCGGCTTTCTTGGCGCCATCATCCGCGGCAAAAGCGGAAGGGCTCAGTAGAATCGCCGTCATGACGCAGGCGACTACAGATTTCAACATCATTTTTCTCCTTGGGAATCAATGAATTTAAAGTCAGACGCTGCGGCCATTGTAACGAATCATTCACTCTGACGCCTTGCAAATCACTACAACCTGGGGTTTCCCCCAGGCACTGGCGGCGCATCGTCCACACGCCCCAAACCACCGTCAGTTCCCGTCGACAAACATCTTATTGACCCGGTGAGAATAAGCCTTTAGTTTGCCTAGCTGGTAAAAAATCTAACCTAGAAGACAACTAAGGAGACTATATGGCCGGGCAAACGACTCATTCCCAGGTTGTAGTGTTGGGCAGCGGACCGGGGGGCTACTCCGCAGCGTTCAGAGCCGCGGATATGGGCTTGGAAGTAACCTTGATTGAACGCTATTCATCCTTGGGCGGCGTTTGTCTTAATGTAGGCTGTATTCCGTCCAAAGCGCTCCTGCACGTCGCTTACGTTATGGAAGAAGCGCATTCCGCCTCCGCCGTGGGCGTCACATACGCCAAGCCGGAAGTAGACCTGGATAAAGTGCGCGCGTTCAAAGACAACACGGTCAAGAAGCTGACCCAGGGCGTCCAGGGCATGGCCAAGGGCCGTAAAGTGAAAGTAGTTCACGGCTATGGCGAATTCGCCGGCCCCAACCAGATTACCGTGGACAACGAAGGCGTCAAAACCGAAATTACCTTTGACCACTGCATCATCGCGGCGGGTTCTCAGAGCGTTAAACTGCCTTTTATTCCTCACGACGACCCCCGCGTTCTGGACTCCACCTCCGCACTGGAGCTGAAAGAAATCCCCAAACGCCTGCTGATCGTTGGCGGCGGCATCATCGGTCTGGAAATGGGCACGGTATATGAAGCCCTAGGCAGCGAAGTTAGCATCGTCGAATTCGCTGATCAATTGGTCCCGGCTGCGGACAAAGACCTGATCGCCGTCTACAGCAAATTCGTCAAAGACCAGTTCAACGTCATGCTGTCCACCAAGGTAACGGCGGTGGAAGCGAAGAAAGACGGTCTGTACGTAACTTTCGAAGGCAAGAATGCGCCAGAAGGCCAGCAGTCTTATGACGCCATTCTAGTGGCGGTAGGCCGTTCTCCCAACGGTAAGAAGATCGGCGCAGAAAAAGCGGGCATCCAAGTGGATGAGCGCGGTTTCATCAACACTGACAACCAGCAGCGCACCAACGTACCGCACATCTACGCCATCGGCGATATCGCCGGCAACCCGATGCTGGCGCATAAAGCCACCCATCAGGGCCATGTGGCGGCGGAAGTGATCGCAGGCCACAAGTGCGTATTCGATCCTAAAGTCATTCCTTCCATCGCCTACACCAACCCGGAAATCGCCTGGACTGGTTTGACCGAGAAAGAAGCCAAAGCAGCCAGCATTCCCTACAAAACCGCTGTATTCCCCTGGGTAGCCAGCGGACGCGCTTTAGGCGCCGCGCGCAGCGAAGGTAAAACCAAGCTGATCTACAAAGAAGACGGCACGCTGATTGGCGGCGGCATCGTGGGCATCAACGCCGGCGAACTGCTGGGCGAATTGAGTCTGGCCATTGAGTTCGGCGCGGATGTGGAAGATCTGGCGCTGACTATCCACGCTCACCCAACGCTGCACGAAACCGTTGGTTTGGCTGGCGAATTGGCGGCGGGAACTATTACCGACCTGCCTAACCCCATGGCGAAGATCAAGAAATCCTGATCACCTCACTCGCTATCCAAAAGCCGGCTTTCACGCCGGCTTTTTTATTGCCCGGAGAAATCAAATCCGCCGCCATTGCAATGCGCCACAGCGGACATAATCTTTTTGGACTAGGAACTTTTTCACTTTCCCTGTTACTTACAAGTTGAGGCGCTATGACCAGCAGGACGAGTCGGCGCTGCATTTATACCGGGTAGTATCAACCACAGGAGTATAGCGAGTTCCAATATGACTCTATATCAAACGCATATTCATCAATTGCTGCAGGTGATAGGAAACCGTTGCGGCGTTGATCTGACGCTGAAGAACGGCTACTGCACGCTCTCCTTTGATCAGGAGTCCCGTTTGCACGTGCAGGTCGGCCGGGATTCAGAAACGGTGGTATTCAGAATGCCTCTGACGCAGCCCCCCAACGCCAACAGGGAGACGTTTTACGCCAAACTACTGCACATCAACTCACAACCGGAAACCATGCTGGGGGCATGGCTTGCGCTATCGGAACACTCGGGTGCGGTGGAGCTATGCATGAGTCGCGAGGCGCTCAGCCTGGACGACAGCGAAATGGCCGCCATCCTGCTGAACATGATGGACATGCGGCAATCGCTCAGGCAGGAGCTGGAGACGCCTCAGAGCACGCCCAAGCCGTGCAGTCCGCACTTAGGCGCAAGCGTCCTGCACGCTCGTCATCAAGCGCTCTGAGGCCAATACACAGCGCACTAGGGCTGAAGGTATCCGCCAACAGCCTGGATAATACGGGGAGAATCCGGCGGCGACACCCATATCGCCAAGGCCGTTTTCTCCTGACCTATCTGCGGCGGCGGGGGAAGTTCGATGTTCCACTCCCCTGCGCCCGCCGCCTCCACCCTGTCCAGCACCACAAAGTCATGCATCAGCATACGTCCGCGGTTTTCCCCCGCCTTGATTTCTGACGTCAATCCCACGCCCAGGTATGCGACGTTCAAAACGGCTTTGCTGGAAACCGCAAATGAAGCATGTAAACGGCCGTCCTGCAACTGCGCTGACAGTACGCCAGGCTCGGCGTCGCCGCCATGCCACCGTCTCGCCCCGGAAAACCAGCGACGCCACTCCTTGCTGTTCACCACAATGCCCGGCGTGTAAACATGGGCGACCAAACCTGAGCGTACGTAATCCCGCTGTCTTTCACTGTATTCCTCCCGCGAAAAGCGGTCGGTCCAGCCCAGCTGATTCCAATAATCCACATGAAACGCCATAGGGATGAAATCTTTAAACAGCCCCTTGTCCCCTTTCATTTCCGACAACCACTCATCCGCACGAGGACAACTGCTGCAGCCTTCGGAAGTAAAGAGTTCAACCACATCCGTGGTGTGTTTCGCGCTGACAAACTCCTGCGCAGGAGCCAGTAATGGCCACGCCAATAATATGCATGCAAACAGGTTAGCTTTCACTTTTCACTCCTCGCGCTTCAGGGGCTGTAGACATCAAGACGACAGCCTCTGGTCATTGAATAAAACCAAAGTCTGACGTTTTAGAGTCCGCTTAAGATAATCAGTTCCCTGGACGCCCCAATGCGCTAACTCCATTTTAAGTCTCTTCTCGACACTCAGACCCGACGGTTAACGTTGAAAACGCTTTCCAGAGAAAGCAATGGCCTCTTGAGAATAAGCCCCGCCAAAGCATCGTTATCAGGCGTTTCAGTTATCTCCCAAATCACCGGATGTAGTCCAAATGGGGGTTTGCAATATTTCGAAGGAAAGCTAGAGTATTTCGCACACATAATGAAAACGATTCCACTTCAACGTCTTGTCCCGTCTGAATGAGCACGGACAAAGGCGTTACTTAATTAAGCACCAGCAAACACTCTCGTCGCGACGAATTACCGGGGGCGACATGACGGGCGCCGTCTTCCGTCCGTCATGGCTGCTGGCGCGCTAATACCGCATTGGCTATGTCGAAGTTGTGAACTCGGCTCCAGCCCCTCCGGCGTAAAGCTTCCTCGGGAGATTCCGACGCGCGCAGTGAGCGCGTCGGCCTTTTAAACCTGACAATTACATAAGGTATCGCCAATGATTAAGCAGGGACTTAAAGCGACGGCTATCGCCGCGCTTATCGCAGCCGGGCCGGCAATGGCCTATGACTGCGCAGGACTGAGCAGCTGGGACGCCGCCGCCGTCTATGTCGGCGGCAAAACAATCCAACACAAGCAAAACGCCTACACCGCTAACTGGTGGAACAAAGGCGCAGACCCGGAAGCCCATTCCGGACAATGGCAGGAATGGAAAGCGGAAGGCGCCTGTGATGGCGCCGGCGGCAATCAACGCCCCACCGCCAAACTGACTTCACCCGGCGCAGGGCAAACATTTAAAGTTGGAGCAACGGTGGCGATTAACGCAGAAGCCGCCGATGCAGACGGCTCAGTATCCAACGTCGCCTTCTTCGTAGACGGCGCACAAATATCCCAGGACGCTACCGCGCCATATGCGGCCACCTGGACCGCCACCGCTGGCGCACATACCCTGAAAGTCGTCGCTACCGATGACCGTTCCGCACAGGGCGAATCCGCAACCGTTTCCATTAATGTCTCTGATGACGACACACAACCGCCCTCATCGGACTGTGACGCCCCGCAATACGCCGCGGGAGCCGCATACGCCAATGGCGACCAGGTGCAAAATCTGGGTCGGGTTTACGAGTGCAAGGTCGGCGGATGGTGCTCCTCCAGCGCCGCCTGGGCGTACGAACCAGGTAAAGGGCTTTACTGGGAACAAGCCTGGGGCGATCTTGGCGTATGCAGCGACGGCAACGCCGCTCCGACGGTTTCCCTGAGCAATCCTGCAGACGGCGCAATTATCCTCTCCGGAACGGCCATCAATCTGCAGGCGAGCGCCTCCGATAGCGACGGCGTGGTCACGGAAGTCTCTTTCTACGACGGTTCAAACCTGCTGGGCAGCACGGTAAACACGCCTTACGCCTATGAGTGGCTGAACGCGCCTGTCGGACAACATACGTTGACCGCCGTGGCTAAAGACGATGGGGGCAAATCCACTACCTCCGACAGCGTCACCATCACTGTCAGCGACGAAGCCGTCGCCACCGCCATCACTTCACCGCAAAACAATGCGCGAGTCACGCTTGGCGCCAGCGTCAACATTAACGCCAACGCCAGCTCCATCAACGGAGATATCGCCAAGGTGGAGTTCTTTGTTAACGGAACCTCTATTTCCTCAGACGCCAGCGCCCCCTATCAAAGTAACTGGACGCCTGCTGCGGAAGGCCAATACCAGCTTACCGTCACTGCGACGGACAAAGACGGATACGAGGCCATGTCCACGCCCATCCTGGTGACTGTGCTCGGCGGCAAGACGTCTGATCGCGTTATCGTCGGTTACTGGCACAACTTCGACAATGGCTCCGGCTTCGTCAGACTGCCGGATGTCTCAGCGGACTGGGATGTGATTGATGTCGCCTTCGCCACGCCCAAACTGGGCAGCCATTCCGACATGGAATTCTCTCCGTTCCAGATTTCACCGGCGCAGATGAAAGCGGATATCGCCGCCGTACAGGCCCGCGGTCAGAAAGTCATTATCTCCATCGGCGGCGCGGAAGCCGTGGTGAAGCTGACGGACGCCAACGCAGAGCAGGAATTCGTCGACAGTATGACGGCGCTGATTCGTGAATACGGCTTCGACGGATTCGATATCGATCTGGAGGGCAGTTCTTTGTCTCTGGACGCTGGCGACACCGACTTCAAAAACCCGAAATCTCCGGTACTGACGCATCTGATCTCCGCCAGCAAGCGCATCATCGGCAATTTCGGCGGCAACCTGATGCTGACCATGGCGCCGGAAACCTACTATGTTCAGGGCGGCTTCAGCGCTTATGGCGGCGGCTCAGGCGCTTACTTGCCGGTCATTCACGCCTTGCGCAATGAACTCAGCTTCATTCATGTGCAGCACTATAACTCCGGCTGCATGCTGGGGCTGGACGGCAAGTGCTACAGCGTCAGCACCGCTGACTTCCACGTCGCCATGGCGGAAATGCTGTTGGCTGGTTTCCCTGTAGGCGGCAATGCCAACAACCGCTTCCCGCCCCTGCCAGCGGAAAAAGTGGCGATTGGCCTACCCGCCTCAGCTTCAGCCGCAGGCAGCGGCTACACCTCGCCCTCGGTCGTGCATCAAGCGGTGAATTATCTGGTGAAAGGGCAATCTTTCGGCGGATCTTACCAGTTACAGAATCCTGATGGTTATCCGGGCTTCAAAGGTCTGATGACCTGGTCCATCAACTGGGATCGCGTCAACAATAACGAATATCTGAAGAACCATAAGCCGTTCCTCAACGGTTTATAGTCCCTGCCTTGGGCGCCTTTAGGCGCCCTTTTTTCAACCACTGCTATCCCTTCTCCAATCCCTCGCGCCACTGCGCATATCGATTAACCTAATCGGCCAACAATTCGCCAATTACAATTTCTACACAAAAGTAATCAAATAGATATTTACATATAAAACAATAGGATATACCAAACCTGCCACACCTCTTCGCCGAAGAAGACCGCCGTTACAGGTATCTTCACGTACCCTCACTCACTTGAATAAATAACTGCATACACTATAGTCCCCAGAAAAATGCGCATGTCTCTTGTTTTACCAAAGTGAGTTCGTTTCCACTATGAGTCTGACCATGTCAGCCCCCCGTTCAGGCGCCCTTGGCGTCATACCTCCTCTCTTCAGCATGCTGATCTTTGTTGTCGGCCATGGCCTGTTAACCACGTTACTGACCCTGCGCATGTCCGCGGAGAATGTTTCCACCTTCGCCATCGGTATGATTTCCACCGCGTATTTCGCGGGTCTGGTGATCGGTTCATTCGTCAACGCCAAACTCATTATCCGGGTCGGCCATATCCGCGCCTACGCGGCGTACGCATCTATGCTGGCCAGCGTCGCCATCATGTATGGACTGGTGGTGGAGCCTTACACCTGGGCCTTTCTGCGTCTGCTGGGCGGTTTCGCCACTGGCGGCCTGTTAGTGGTCATTGAATCATGGATGCTGGTGTCCAGCTCTTCCGAAAACCGCGGCAAGGTGATGGCGGTCTACATGATTCTCTTCTACGCCTCGCTGGCGAGCGGACAGCTGTTGCTTAAGTACATCGATCCTTTAACGTTGATTCCTTTCGCGTTAGCCGCTATCGCCGCCTCACTGTCCGTAGTGCCGCTTTCTCTTACTCGCGTGCCTATGCCGGAAATGGGCGAGCCGCATCCGTTGAGCATGGTGGAGCTGATTCGCCTTACGCCAGCCGGCGTATTGAGCAGCTTCATGTCAGGAATGGTGTTGGGTGTGGTGTACGGGCTGTTGCCGTTATTCTTCACCCAGTCCGGTTATGACTTGGATTGGGTCGCTAACCTGATGGCGGTGGTGATCGTCGGCGGCATGGCGCTGCAATATCCGGTCGGCCGCGCGTCAGACCGCTATGACCGTCGTCTGACGCTGACAGCGCTGGCGGCGGCGCTGGCTATTCTCAGCAGCATCATGAGCCTGATGAGCTATGGCGCCGGCGGCAGCAACGCCACGATGGCGCTGATGATCTTCCTGTTGGGGGGCGTCGCGTTCTCTATTTATCCCATCAGTCTCAGCCACGCCTGCGACGAATTGAAGCCTGAGCAGGTGATCAGCGCCAACCAGGGGCTGCTGATTGCTTACAGCGTCGGCGCCATGACCGGGCCACTGGTGGAGCCGGCCTTTGTTTCTATGATGGGACCAAAGGGCATCTTCACTTACTTCGCCGCCGTTTCTCTCGCCCTGGTTGGGTTCCTGTTATGGCGCCGGAGAGTCAGAACGCCTGTGCCGCTGGAAGAACACCAGGCTTACACGCTAACCACGCCGAATACGCCGGTGATGGCGGAATTCGACCCGCGCTCGGATCATGAAGAGGTCACGGACGAGGAAACCAGCGAAGAAGAACAAGCGGCGTAACTTACTCCGCTTTCAGCATAGCGGGCTGCATGGGGCGCTTGTCGCGGTCCCGCAGCCCAACCAGCAATACGTCGCCGCCTGCGCTCACTCTCACTTCTCCATAGCGGGCGGCTTCATAAAACTCGCCAAACCCTTCCTGGAAGAAAAACGCGTCCGAAGCAATATTGATCCGTCCGCCTCTGATCCGATACAGCAGCGCCACCTCGGATGAGCCCGCCTCATCCGCCGATTGCGCCAGGCGTTGAAAGCGGGCGACGTTATCCTCATCCAGCGTCGCAATCACATAGCCGTCCGCCGTCACAACGTCTTCCTGATCGCCCAGCGCATTGTCGATTTGCCGGATCAGCGAATAACGCAGGCGCATATAGTCTCCCTGCATAATCGAGCGGGGATCGCGAGGAGCAAGTTCGAGCAGCACGGTTTCACCGCTTGCGAGCAGTCTTTCTTTGGCGATGATCAGCCCGTTGCATACCAGTAAAACCAGCGTCAGGCCGCCCCAGAGGATTCGTCTGCGCATCATCTCAGTCATGATCTGGCCCCCTCTTCAACGCCAATGCGATCCAGCAATTTGCGCACGCCAATCAGAACCCCGCCTGTCGCAACCAGACTAATTGACTTCGCCAACAGGCTGATTTCGATTCCGTAGAAGTAGGCCGTCAGAAACACGGACAAAAACACCACGCCCAACCCGATATAAAACGTGCGACATTGCGCGACGCCCACCACCAGAGCCAGAGACGCGACCATCAACCCCGGGGCGTTATGCGCGGTTACCGCAGTAATAAGCACCGTCGCGATCAGGATGGCTGGCGCACGCTTGTCTTCGCCAAAGACAGGAAACAACACTCGCCATATCGACCAGATTAAAACCGCCGCTATTCCCAAAGTGGAAATCCAGGGGTTGGGGTAAAACACAAAATCATCCAGCAGATCCGGCAGCACATAAACAGTCGACAATAATGACCATCCTAACGCAGCGACGATCATGCCCGCCGCGAGAGGGGACGTCAGAGCTTCGTATCGGCGTAACCCACTCTGCGAGTCATTCAGGGCCAGCCAGGCGAATCCCGCCACCAACAGAGGCGGCGCTACAGGTATCAGCGCCTGTTGCTTGTGGATATACAGCAGTATGGCTGTCGCGATGCAGATAAAGAGTACGGACAAAAAGCGATGCGCACGGTCTGCGAACAGCGGAATCAACGCCAGATTAAGCATGATCAGCGTCGCCAGTATGCCTTCCACATCGTCAACCAGATCCATCTCTTCCAGACCAAAGCCCAGCATCAACTGGCCAGCCATGCTGGTCGCCAACGCCACTTGGTTAATGAACAGGTGATCCACTAAACGACTCAGAACAGTCGCGCCAACGATGAGTATTAGCCCCAGGGCGACATAGCCCCCATCAGAAGCCATCAAGCTAACGCCTAATGCAAAGGCGATAAACAGCCAACTGCCCAACCAGGCGCCGAAGCCCACCAGCGCCTTGATGAACCAGGGCTGCTCCTCAAACTGCAACAGCCGTTGCTGTAACGGCGCGGGTAATTCCGATGCTGTGGTAATCGCGGAATTCTCCGTCCCCATGCGCTCCAGGAGCTGCGCCAGGGTTAATTTATCGTTACGCATGGGAAGCTCCCTTCCGAATCTTACGCGCCAGCTCACGCAACCAGAGTGCGGCGAAGGCGGTTTGCCCGATCACCAGCAACGCCATGAACAACGCGAACTCGAATGAATCCGCCCATAGTCTTGCTATCAGGGAGTTCAACACCAAAATGATGGCTAAGGCGCATTCCGCCAGAATCAGCAAATCAGGCTTGCGACGCTGATAAAACCAAAGGCAACCGCCCACTACCATAATGAAACCTAGAGGCGTTAATGGAGCGAGGCGTCCGCCATGCTCCCACCCATCAAAAATGACGGACAAGCTGGCGCAGACCATTAACGCCAATACGCCCGTACCAATAACCCTGGGAAACCAGCGTCCTCGCATCCAGGACACGCCGCGTTCGGCGCTATATTCCCATGCGACCAGCACCAGGCCATTCAGCAACAAGAGCGACAGCGCCAGCCCTTGGTCCCACACCATTTGCCCAAGCATCAGCAATGGCCCGCCAAAGTCTTCGCTCCAGCTTGAGTGGGGATAAAGCATCTGCGTCCAATAGAGAATCAGGGCCAGATTGGCCAGCACCGCCGCCAGCATCCATAAACCTGGCTGCCGTCCAATCGCCACCCAGGCCGCCACGAGAACGCCCCAGGCGACAAAGAGTCCGTATGGATCTGCGCCAGTCTGATAGATCTGTCCATACACCGCCAAATGAACGCCCGTCAAAAACGCGGCGGCGAACAGGCAGCAACGCCCGACGATGCTATCCAGCCCTTTACGCCAGGCGCCCCAGGCTCCTGCTACGACACCCGCCTGGATCAAAGCGAATTTGGCGAATTTGTGCAGATCCTGCCAGTTGAAGGCAAAGAATGCGGCGACGCCAGCCAATATCAACGCCGCGCCGCACAACATAAAAAACAGGCGGCATCTGGCGAGCCAATCCGGACGAGAGGTCTGATAACCGGCATGGTCCAACGCGCGATCCAGAGTCGTCTGATCCCATTGCAACTCATTGGCGAGACAAAATATCAAGGCGCGGGAGAGAGGCAGCTCGGCGGCTTCTTTTGCGGTGGAAGGAGGTAAATTCTGGTTCGTCTGCATAGGCGGATTTTCATAGGGTCATTAGACGGTAGTCTATCCCAGACTCGCTTATTAGAATACTTTTCTATAACCAAGTCCGGTTGACAATGTTGATGAAGTTCACGCCAAAAGGCTGATATTTTGGCTAGAATTTTTCTTCGTCGACATCGCGCCGACTCATAAAAACAGATAAAGAAAAACAATAACTAAACAACAAATACAGCAGTTAATCCGCCAACAATGAATATATTAAAAACCGCCATTCTGGGCAGTCTTGCGGCTGTCTCCGTCACGGCTTTTACCGGCTGTGGCACAGTAAACACCGTCATGCGCGGCGATGACGTCGCCGCGCGCAACCTCAACGAAATCGGCACTCATTGTGAGTCCATTCCCCGGGTCTACAGCGGCGTCGCCTATGACCTGTGCCGCCTGCATGGCGCACCCGCCCCCATTCACACCTGGCAGGCGACGGATGGAGAAGCGCACATGTTAGTAGTGGATTTGGTCGTATCAGGCGTGCTCGATACGTTGTCCCTGCCCTACACCATTTTCAAGCAGTCAGAGCAAGGCAATATCCGCATCAAATGATCGCGGGGCCTCTCGTTAGAAAATGCGCCTGAAAGTAATCTAAGACGTGGAGTTTACGCCGGGTCGTCCGGCGGCTCCATGCGACTGCATACCCGGTTACGTCCTTCCTTCTTGGCCTGATACAGACATTCGTCGGCGGTGGACAGCAGGTTTTCGCGACTGATGTGTGGGCCCGGATAGCATGTCACCAGCCCGGCGCTGATGGTGACGATCTTCTTACCGTCGTTATGTTCATGGGCGATCGCCAGTTTGTGTACGGCGTTCAACATGGCGTCAGCGAAACGCTGACCGCCTTCCGCATCCGTGTCTGGCAGAATGACCACGAACTCTTCCCCACCCAGGCGGGCGACAAAGTCCGTGTTGCGCTTGCGCACCTGGTAAATCATCTTCGCCACTTTCTGCAGGCAGGCGTCACCAGCGGGGTGACCATAGAAGTCATTGAATCGCTTGAAGTTATCAATATCGATCATGATCAACGATAACGGCTCTCGCGCCCGGCAGGCGCGGAACCATTCACGACGATAGACTTCCTGGAAATTGCGCCGGTTCGGCACGCCAGTGAGCGCATCGGTCAAGGTCAGCTTTTTTAACAAATCCCGATTGCGCACCAGTTCCAGCAAGTTACGCGTTCGCGCTTTGACGATAGAGTGGCTGTAAGGTTTGATAATGTAATCGATGGCGCCAGCTTCAAGGCCGCGCGTCTCGTCTTCCGCAGAGTCCCGCGAGGTGACGAACACAATGGGAATATCGCGGGTTTCCGGTTCACGCTTTAGCTGTTTGCAGACCTGATAGCCGTCCGTGTCCGGCAGCACCACATCCAGCATGATCAGATGCGGATGCGCCTCACGGGCGATCTGCTTGGCCTGTTCGCCATTGACCGCAAAGAACAGCTCATACTCATCCCCCAGCATGCTCGCCAGAGTCTCAATATTGCTGACGGAGTCGTCCACGATAAGGACACGCTGCTTGGTCTGCGGTCTGCCGCCTCCCAGAGTCAGCTCAGTTTCTTCCAGCGACAACTGAATCTGGCGCAGGAATAACTCTTCCCGCTCCTGGGCGTTGCGCAGTTCCGACTTCATTTCCCGCAACACCAACTGCGTGTTGACCTTGGCGATGAGTTCGAACCAATTAAACGGTTTGATGACATAGTCCACGGCGCCTTGTTTGTAGCCGTTGACCATGTCGTCCACGTCATTTTTCGCAGTCAGAAAAATGACGGGAATATGCCGGGTATTCGCGTTGCTTTTAAGCCTGCGGCATACTTCAAAGCCATCCATGCCGGGCAACTGGATATCTAGCAAGATAATGTCCGGTAAGTCCCGGATCGCCATTTCCAGCGCCTCTTCGCCAGTCATGGCGAACTCCACTTCGTGCACTTCTTTGAAGATGTTATGCAGAAGCTCAATATTGGTGGCCTGATCATCCACCACCAAAATACGCCCGGCCGGTTGTTGCTTAGCCATAGGTCGTCGCTCTAATCGTCTGTTCGTATCAGGTTTCGCAAACGTCTCAACGCTTCCAGCGCCTCTTTAAAGTTCAACTTCTGTAAGTTTAATAGCAAATCCTGATTTTCTCTCTTTGCGGCGTCACTTAATACGTACGCATTGACTTCTTTAGCGACGTCCCTGGCGCGTAAGTTATTGCTGGAAATAAGTTTTTCCAGCTCATCCAGTATTTCAAGCAATGCACCCCGAGCTAACGGCCCATCCTCGTTTTGAGGCTGCGGCTCGGGTTCGCCGTTGCTTTCCAGTTCCAGCAACAGCAGCTCCGCCTGACGCGCAGAGCCGGACATTTCGTCCAGTGCGTCCGCCAGCACCACCAGGGACTCGTTTCTCACCTGCCCCAGGCGTATCTCCTTTTCCAGAGTCATGGCGGCTTGATACACACCCTCGGCGCCGAGATTACCGGCTTCGCCTTTCAGGCTATGGGCCAAATGTTCAGCCCCCTGCTCATCGCCTTGGTCCAGCATGTCCTGCAAACGGGCGCAGGCGTGAGAATTGTTTTCAATAAAATCCACGACCAGATGCAGCAGCAGCGATATATTGCCCAGGAAGCGCGCTTGCGCTTGCTGCCAGTCGATCCCCGGCAGATCCAGTTCAATGGAGTTCTCCGTGATCTTACGGGCGGGCTTGTCCACAGTAGACTCGGCAGCCTCTGTCCGCTTGCTTGGAGGCGCTTCCCGCATCCAGGCTTTTAACGTCCGGTACAACTGGTTAACGTCGATAGGCTTGGTAATATAATCATTCATACCCGCCTTAAGGCAACGTTCTTTATCACCGGCGATCGCCATCGCCGTCATAGCGACAACCGGCGTTTTATCCAGACCCGGCAGTTTGCGCAACAATTGCGTCGCCTGCAAGCCATCCATCTCGGGCATCTGAATATCCATGAATATCAGATCCCAGAGTCCTTCTTTGCGATACAAGGCGTCTTTGATACGGTTAATGGCCTGCAAGCCGTTGTTGCAGATGTCTACATGTAACCCCAGGTCACCCAGCAGATGACGGGCCACTTCCTGGTTACCCGGATTATCCTCCACCACCAGCACTTTGCCAGATACCCTTGGACGGGCCACAGGACCGACTTCTTTCACTTCCTGTGGCGGCGGAGCCTCGTCCGTATCCACCTGGAAACCAGCCGTGAATACAAATGTGCTGCCTTTGCCTGGCGTGCTCTTCGCCCAGATCTTGCCCCCCATCAACTGCACCAGTTGCTTACAGATGGCGAGCCCCAGGCCGGTGCCTTCATAACGTCGACTTAAACGGCTATCCACCTGACTGAATGCTGCGAACAGGCGCGACAGATTTTTCGGCGCAATGCCCACGCCGGTGTCACGAATGGAAAAGCGCAGCATCACCGGTCCTTCGTCGC
This sequence comes from Hahella sp. CR1, assembly GCF_029813005.1. Classification (NCBI taxonomy): domain Bacteria; kingdom Pseudomonadati; phylum Pseudomonadota; class Gammaproteobacteria; order Oceanospirillales; family Hahellaceae; genus Hahella; species Hahella sp. CR1. The sequence continues at coordinate 347,102 of NZ_JAPELK010000005.1, read as the reverse complement.
CGGCTTCTTTCTTGTACAGACGCACCGTCACTACAATTTTGCCTCGCTCCGTGAACTTAATCGCGTTGTTCACCAGATTGAGCAGGATCTGTCCCAGACGGTCCGGGTCGCCTTTCAGACGCTGCGGCACGTCCTGGGAGACGGAAAAGATCAGCTCCAGTTGCTTCTCCGCCGCCTTCGCCGCTTCCATTTGCGCCAACTGCTGTAGAACGCCGTCGAGCGTAAAGGGCCTGTTTTCAATCTTGAGTTTGCCCGCTTCGATCTTGGAGAAATCGAGAATGTCATTGATCAGCGCCAGCAGCGACTTGGCGGCGACGTTAATGCGGGTGAGGAAATCTGTCTGCCTTGCGTCCAGGTCCGTGCGCTGCATCAGATAGCACATTCCCAATATCGCATTCATGGGGGTGCGAATCTCATGGCTGACGTTGGCGACGAAGAAACTCTTGGCTTCACTGGCGGTTTCAGCCTGTTCTTTAGCCAGAATGAGTTCTTTTTCCGTCTGCTTGCGCGCATCGATCTCACCACGCAGTTTCCGTATCAGGATGTTGATCGCCACCCAAGCGATGAGCAACAGACATAGCGTCAATAAAGCGTCCATTAAAAACGCATGCTGCATGTTGCGCTTGAGCTTGCTGAAGAAGAGATGGCTGACTTCAAAACGCGCGACGCCCAGAAGTTCGTCCGTCACCCTGGAATACAGCTCAATTTGAGCGGCGTAGCAACCTGCGCATTTGCGCACGCCCCAGGTGCGATTGAGAATCCCTGATGGCGCATTCAACGTGGTGTAGTCCAGTTCCAGCGTCACGCTTTGGAAAAAAGGCGTCTCCGATACAGGATCGGTCAACAGCAGAATCTGATCAATCACCCGCTCCACCCGCTCCCGGTCCACCGGCTGACCAGGATGCTCCGTCAGCACATCCGCCAACGCCACTCCCTGGGAGTAGGCCAGTATCTGGGCGTTCGCCTGCGCTTCTTCGCTTAAACGGGGCTCCAGGCCGAGAAACCAATAAACCGCCAATACGCCTTCCAACGCCAGCGCCAGCAATGAAAACGCAAGCGTGGCGGCGATAGGCACGCGGGATCGCTCTGCACGGATGTCACGGGCCATATGTTTTCGCCACCTTCAGAAAAAACGCTTTGATACGAATCTGCGATTCCGCCAACGTCTGCAAATTGATGTAAGGCTTTATATGCGCCTCGACCGCCAGTCCGCCCAAAACGCCTTTGGACACATCCCCTTCAAACGGAGAGAAAAGCACCACCTGTTTGTCGACGCCGAACTCGATCAATTGCTTAAGTTCGTCGTCAAACAGTTTTTCAATGATGAAAATACCGGCGGGTGGCGCTGTCTGATATTTGCTCAAGGCGAAATCATTGGAGATCTCAACCCGAATGGGCAGCCCTCGCACCCGCGCCTGCAGCTCGCCCTCGCCCAGCTCCAACAACTCACGGCCATAGAACTCCGCTTTGGCGCTGTTGTTGGCGTATATAAGCACTATTTTTAAATAATCGTCGTGGGTCTTCTTGGACTCGATATCCTGATCCGCCGCCAGCAGGGAGCGGAATAACTTCAAGCCGGTGCGGATGCGGCGCTCCTCCATGGTGTCCGCATGCGCCGTTAACGCCCAGGCGCAACTGAGAAGCAACAGGAGTAAGGATAGAAGCTGCCTGAAATTATGCGAGCCGGTAACAAAATGAATTGGCATACAGGCTTATTGGAGCTTGCCGCATGACTTGCGGCGACGCGCTCGCGCTGCATATTCGTCGCCTGTTCGGACGCCAAGAGGCTGTTGACGTTTCGGCATTATTTGTTCGCTAATTTGATCCGCATGAGTGGGCACAACCTTTCCACGAATCGAATTATAAATCAAGTTGAGAGATGGCATAGCCCGCTATGCGGGCCGCTTAGCCTCAGACCGCCTGCTTGCGGGGACTGGCGCGATATCCGCTGTCGATGGAAAGGGCGCACAGGCCCGCCAGCGCCCGCACGAACGCCAGCCTCTCCTCCGGCGCGGACAGGCCATTTTCTTCATCGGGCTGAAACAGCAGACAGAGCAGACCAATGCGACGCCCCTGGCGGTTCTTGAGCGGCATCGCCACAGCGCTGAGGCGTTCGCTGCCGACGTGATTCAACAGGCTCTCATGGGTGCCGCAACGGGCTGCGGAATCGTAGGTGACGGCGATGACGCTCAGGTCCTCTTGGTAGGTCGCCTGCACAAAGGCGATATTCTGATCAGACAAACGCAGCGACGGCATTGCGTGATGAGTTTTAGCGCCATGACGCGTCTGGAAGCACGCCGGCCACAAATGCTCCTCTTCAGGGTCGATCAGGTAGACCAGTGACCCTTCCGCCTGACTCATATGCATCGCATTCAGGGACACCTCATGCAGCAGGCGCTCGAAATCCTGCTCTTCCGCCAGAGTACGAGTCAGCCCAGTGAAGCGGCTGATGGTGTTCTTCATCAGTTCAATCGCGGACGCCAGGGAGTCGATGTCGCTGATGGATGACTTCACGGTTAATGGCGACACAAAATCCAGGCGCTGGATACGGCGGGTTTCCTCCGCCAGATTTCTGAGCGGGCGCGCAATCTGATTGGCGAAAAACAGGGCGAACGGCAAGGCCAGTATCACGATAACCAGTGTGATAATGCCTGACTGATTGGTGATTTCGTACGCCTCCGCCAACAACTCGGACTCCGGCGCCAGTATCATCAGGTTGGCGGTGAAGCCCACCAGGTTAACGGGACGGGTCACTCCCAACCAACGTTCGCCGTGGGAGTCAAAGAAGAAGTCGGAGCCGGCGGATTCCTTCTGCCGCGCGATGAAGTCGCGAATCTCAGGACTTTTCAGATCCGCCAGTTGCAGGATGCGCAATTTCTCAGGATCGTTATCCACGACTATGGTGGCGGGGTCCAGACTACCGATCACGCTACCGTCATGGGTATAGATCAGCATTTGCGACGAAGGACTGACCCGATTCTCCTGCAAGGTCTGCGACAGCGACTCCAGGGTGATGTCCGCCGCGAACACCGCACCGCTGGCGGGGTCCTGCTTTACCGCCGTCACTCCGACCTTACCGATAAAATAATACAAATAAGGCTGCGTGGTGGTGACGTCGCGAGTATAGGCCGCCAGACGATACCAGGGGCGCACGGTGGGATCGTAATTGGAGTAGCCGAGGTCTTTCTCGCCAATTCGATTCAGCGCTTCATCGTAGTAAAAGCGCATGAAAGCGTTGGCGCCGTCGCTGCGCTCGATGTTGTCCACCACATAATGGGCGCCCAATGGCGCGTCAAAACGTTTCAGCAGATATTCCGAGTTCAGGTTGCGAATGATGAAGTATTCTGAGTCCGCATACCCTACGGATAACGCGGCGACTTGCGGCTGCGCCCGTAAAACGGCGACCAGGCTGGGTAAGTGCTGTAAGCGGCCTTCCAGGTCGCTTTCCTGCATCAACGGCGATAGTGAGAGTAGTTTGACGGTGGCGGAAACGGGAGAGTAGCCTGCGTAAAACGCGCCGCTGACGTCCGTGGCCACTCTATCGAACAAGTGATGGGTGGACGTTATGAATATGTCCGACATTTTCTGGTGATGAAACCAGCCCAATACCGCGCCGAAGGTCAGTAACAGCGCAATAAAGGCCATCGCCAAATGGAACTGGATCGAGTGCTTGGCTCTACGTCTTTTGGTTCGAAACACATTGTCGTCCGAATCTGGGCGTGTTAATCCTTACTACCCTCAATACGGTTTATTTAGCCGCATAAACCGTCGACTACAGAGGCATACGTAGTAACACGTAACTTTAACACAATTGGGAGGGCCAGGCTCCGCAATTTCGCGATTAATCCGTAATATTCGCTCTGGTCTAGTCCTTTAAAAAAGTCAGGGGCGCTCAGAATTACCAAATTAGTATTGGCTTGACAACTCGTACCTGTCCTCACGGACAGGATATTCGGCGTCAATGATTTGAGCAGCCCGGTCAAAACAGAACATTCTATCGCATTGGGATCCAATTATGATTGATTTTCGCAGCGACACTGTCACCCGCCCCAGCCAGACCATGAGAGCCGCCATGGCGGCCGCAGAAGTCGGCGATGATGTCTACGGCGATGACCCAACGGTTAACCGCTTGCAGGACATGGCGGCGGAGATGCTGGGCTATGAAGCCGCCTTGTTCGCCTGCAGCGGCACCCAGACCAATCTGCTGGCGCTGCTCACCCACTGCCAGCGCGGCGACGAGTATCTGGTAGGCCAACAGGCGCACACCTATAAATATGAAGGCGGCGGCGCAGCGGTGCTGGGAGGCATTCAACCTCAACCTATCGAGCACGATGCGGACGGAACCATCCCTCTGGCGAAAATCGAGGCGGCCATCAAGCCTGACGACTTTCATTTCGCCCGCACCCGTCTGCTAAGCCTGGAAAACACGATAGGCGGCAAGGTGATTCCGCAAGATTACATCCGAAACGCAACGGACCTTGCCCGCCACCGGGGTCTCGCCACTCACCTGGACGGAGCCCGCCTGTTCAATGCGACCGTCAAGCAAGGCATTGAACCCAAAGAGGCCACGCAATACTTCGACTCCGTCTCCATTTGCCTGTCAAAAGGCCTCGGCGCGCCGGTTGGCTCGCTCTTGTGCGGCGACAAGGCCTTTATCGACACCGCCCGGCGCTGGCGAAAAGTCTGTGGCGGCGGCATGCGGCAAGCTGGCGTCCTGGCCGCAGCAGGCATCATTGCGTTGCAATCAGGGGTTGAACGTCTACAAGAGGATCACGACAACGCCACTTATCTGGCGCAACGTCTGGCGGAGACCAACCTGTTCGACATAGATATAAATCTGGTGCAGACCAACATGGTGTTCGCCGCCTACCGGGGGGACGACCTCAACGCGCTGGCGCAGTATCTGAAGTCACAAAATATCTTAATTTCTCCGTCACCTACGATTCGGTTCGTTACGCATCTCGATATCTCACGGGATGACATTGAGCACTTGGCGCAAGCACTGCTGGCGTTTAAAAAATAAACGCTACGTATATTGGAGTCTGAATAAAGGCTCCAATACTTTCCCCGCTCAGTAACGCTACAAACAGTTCCCTTTTTGAGCAACTTCCCACCTCACACCGAGGGCTACGTAACTCTTTGTAAAAAATAAATTTTCCAGTCTGGCTACCTGTTAGGAATAATATGCTATATTTTGTCTGTTAATTATTATTAATAAAACAACGGGCATTAAGGAATAACTATGAGCGACGTTTATTCTACTCCGCAATCCAACCTCACTCCGGAGCGTAGTGGAGACCGCAGGTGGGGCTCGCTGGAAGACGGCGTTAACGGCAACTACCACTTTCGGGTGGGCGAACTGATCAGCGAGGCCTGGGAGCGCACCAATGGTGCGAAAATGACCCTCATCCTCGCGGGAATAGTCTATATCGCGGTAATGTTCGGCGTGACAATCGTCACAAGCATCATTTTCGGCATTATCACTCCAGACAACGCCGTGATCGCCCTCATTCTCGGTCTTGTAAACCAGATTGTCATTTCCGCAGTCACCATCCCTATTGCAATGGGCATGTTCATTCTGGGATTAAAGCGTTCAGTTGATGCGCCTATCAATGTAGGAGAAATCTTCAACTACTTCAGCAAAGTCGTCCCGCTACTTATTGGCGTGATCCTGATGTACCTGTTGATCGCCCTCGGATTTGTACTGCTGATCATCCCAGGCATCTATCTAGCTGTTAGTTATTATTTGGCGTTGCCTTTAATTGCAGAAAAGGGCCTTTCTCCGTGGCAGGCTCTGGAAGCCTCTCGTAAAGCCATCACCAAGCGCTGGTTCGCCGTTTTTGGCTTGTTCTTGCTGCTGGGCTTGATTAATTTTGTGGCAATGATCCCATTGGGCATTGGCTTGATTTGGACCTTGCCCATGACCATGATTTGTTACGGCGCACTGTACCGTAATATCTTCGGCGTGGAAGAGGAAACTATGGCGGGTTAATCGCCAAGCGGCTTCTTGTGCGAAAAAGCCAGCGTAATGCTGGCTTTTTTATGTAGATATCAGAGATCTTCCAGGTTATTCAACTGGATGCTCAACGCAGCGCCAGAGATATGAATCTCCACCAAACATATAATCAGAGAGCCGATTAAAAACAATAAACTCCCTCCAAGCAGCCCTTCCCCCACGTACTCCAACTGTAAAATCAGACTGCCCATGGAGAGCGTGCATAAAATAAAAGCCATCACTCCAAGAGTCTGCATCCAGCGAATCAAATGAATCCGCTTCCGCAAATGCAGAATCTGCTGCTTCATATGACGTTCCTTCGTCTCATTCAACTGCTTGTACAAAGAGCGAATCAACTGGGCAATCACCAGAAAACGGTTGGTGTAAGCCAGCAATAGCAGGGAGATGGCGGGAAACAGTAGTGCAGGTGTAGAGATGTTCAGCATCGTTGAAAGCTTAGGGCCTTAAGAAACAAACTAATTACCAATCAGATCACAAAGCCTATCCCTTTTCCACAAGCGCCTCTAGAATGGGCGCTCAAGAATAAGACAGGTGATATCAAACCAGGAGCCATTCTGATCTGATATGACAATCAGACTAGCGGAAGACACATGGTCGCTGTTGTTGACTGCAAGTACTAGTGAAAATGATCTCCAATGAAAAAAGCTTTAAGCATTACCATCTGTCTATCGATAACTTTAACGCTGTTATTTTCTTTTATTATTACAAATAGTTGGCGACTTCTTGACGGCTTCGCAGACCTCGAAAAAATATACTCTGTCTCCATTTACTTACAAGCAGTTCTTGCTTTTATAACCTGCCTTATTAGCTACGCTTACTTTCTATCTAAAAAATCTACAAAGGCAATGCTCGGAGGCGCAGTAGTTTCTGCAGTTATATATGTTGTCAGCACTTATACGGTTACCCTTTCATACAGAATTAACTCGTTTTCAACCAGCATTAGCGGATTCATCGTTAGTGAAATTCCGTTTTCTGAGTCACAAACATTAGAGCGAAAGTGGTATGGATACCTTGTAAGCTCAGACAATGGCTCAACCCCTCTCGTTGTTTCCGCATCCCCTCTTTTTAGCCAGACGGAGGCGATCGACTCGTTAATAAATAATCATAGTCTCTGTAAAAAATTGACGGATGGTCAGTGCCAAGAATACGAGCTTTCCTGGCCATAACTACGGAACTCGTCAAACAGCCAGACGAAAACTTAATGGAAGGAAAGAAAGAAAACGGCTCGCATTCTGCGAGCCGTTGAGGTCAGTTGTCGTCGAGGTGACGGCCCAGGAGGGCGTGGTAGATGTTCTGGTCGTTGATGACGCCGGATATTTCTTTTTCTCCGCCAACCAGTATCGCGTGGCCGGTGAAGTGGCGGATGGCCACTACGTCTCGCATGAGCGTATCCGCTGGGATAATCGTGGGCAGCTTTTGCAGGCTTTCCACGTCTTGCTCCGTACTCCAGCGTTGCACAGGAAATACGGCGTCCGCGTACCGAACCTGGCTTTCTTCCAGCTTGTCCGCCGTTTTAAGCCAGTAGTCGTAGCGCTTGCTGACGCAGATTTCGTCCGCCGCCTTTTCCTCTTTGGTCAACGGACGCATCAGTGATTGCGCCAGCAACACATTGACCGGGTTGGTGTGCGAGACAAAGCTGCGCACATATTCATTAGCGGGGTTCAGCACAATGTTTTCTGGCGTGTCATGTTGCACGATGCAGCCATCTTTCATAATGGCGATGTGACTGCCGAGCTTCAGCGCTTCATCCAAATCGTGACTGACAAAAATCACGGTTTTGTTCAGCTTTTCCTGCAGTCGCAACAGCTCATCCTGCAACTGATTTCGAATCAGCGGGTCCAAAGCCGAGAACGGCTCGTCCATCAGGATAATATCGGACTCCATCGCCAGCGCCCGCGCCAGGCCGACACGCTGCTGCATGCCGCCGGACAGTTCGCCGGGCTTGGTGTCGCGCCATTGCGCCAACCCCACCAGTTCCAACTGCTCGTCCACACGCTTTCTTACCTGTGCGCGGCTCATGCCTTTCATTTCCAGACCAAAAGCGACATTCTCTCCCACCGTCAGCCAAGGCATCAGCGCAAACTTCTGGAACACCATGGTGATGCGCTCCAGTCGCAGCTTGCGCTGCTGCTCCACCGACAAGGCAAAGAAGTCCTGCTCGCCGTCTTCCGTGGTGATGAGGACCTGTCCCCGGCTCACGTCATTCAAGCCATTCGCTGTGCGCAACAAGCTGGACTTACCGGAACCGGACAGCCCCATCAGCACACAGATCTCGCCCTTTTCTACTCGCAAGCTGGCGTTATTGACGGCGACGGTGTGACCGGTGCGGTCGAGAATCGCTTCCCTGTCCAGACCTTCATCCAGCATGCCTAAGGCCTGCTGGGGCTGGTCGCCGAACACCACGTCTACGTTTTTAAACTCAATCATGGCAATTGCCCACTACTTTTTCAGCAGAGACCAAGCGCAATGCGCTCAGGCTCTTTTAAACAGTCTGTCCAATAAAATGGCGATCAGTACGATAGCCAGGCCAGCTTCAAACCCGGTGGCGATATCCACGGTATTCAAAGCGCGCACCACCGGCTTGCCCAGTCCGTCCGCGCCAACCAGGGCCGCGATAACCACCATGGACAGAGACAACATGATGCACTGAGTGACGCCCGCCATAATGCTGGACATCGCCGCGGGGATTTCGACTTTCAGCAACAATACGCTGGGTTTACAGCCGAACGCTTTACCCGCTTCCAATAATTCTTCCGGCACCTGCGTGATGCCCAGATGGGTCAAACGGATCGGCGCGGCGATGGCGAAGATCACGGTTGAAATCAGGCCAGGTACGACGCCCAGACCGAACAGGGTCAGGGTCGGAATCAGATAAACAAAGGTCGGGATCGTCTGCATCAGGTCCAGCAATGGCCGCATACCACGATACAACCAGGGACGATGCGCGGCGGCGATGCCGATAGGAACCCCGAACAGCACGCAGAATCCGGTCGCAAACAGAACCAGCGCCAGTGTTTCGATGGTTTCCTCCCAGTACCCCATATTCCAGATGAGACCCAGGGCGAACAGTGCGAATAACGGCGATGACCAGTTGCGATGACGCCAGGCGGCGAATGCCACGATGGCGGCGATAAATAACCAGGGCGGCGCAAACAGCAGCGCTTCGGTGAGCCCCTGGATCAGGTATTCCAGACAAACGGCGACACCGTCGAAGAAGGCGCCGCCATGGTCGATGAGCACATCGACCAGGCTTTCCATCCAATCGCCGACTGGCAGTTTGTAGCTGCTGAGAGCGCTTAAATTACTACTCCAGTCCATACCTGCGCCTGCTTACATCAGGTCCAGGTGTTTTTTCACTGCCGGCGCCGCTGGCTTGCCGTCAATGGTTTCCACACCCTGCAACCAGGCTTCGACGCTGTCGAAGTTTTCCTTCAGCCAGGCTTTGGCCGCCGCTTCAGGCTTTTTCTTGTCATCCAGAATCGCGCCCATGACTTCGTTTTCCATCTGCAGGGAAAACTCCAGGTTGTTCAGCAGTTGCGCCAGATTGCCGCACTCGCTCATCAGGCCTTTACGCACGTTAGTGAATACAGATGCGCCGCCGAAGTTGGGACCGAAATAGTCATCGCCGCCGCTGAGATAGGTCAGCTCGAAATTAGCATTCATCGGATGCGGCTCCCAGGCCAGAAACACAATCCACTCTTTACGCTTAACGGCTCTTTTCAGCTGCGACAGCATGCCTGCTTCACTGGACTCCACCACTTTGAAATCTTTCAGAGCGAAGGCGTCTTTATCGATCATATCCTGAATCAGACGGTTGCCGTCGTTGCCAGGCTCAATGCCGTAAATACGGTCTTTGAACTTATCCGCATGCTTGGCGATATCTGCGAATGTTTTCACGCCCGCTTCCGCCACATAAGAAGGCACCGCCAACGTATACTTGGCGCCTTCCAGGTTCTTGCCGACAACTTCCACAGACTTGTTTTCCACATAGGGGCGAATATCCGCTTCCATGGTCGGCATCCAGTTGCCCAAGAACACGTCCACATCGCCGTTCTCCAGCGACTTGTAGGTCACCGGCACAGACAGTAACTGGGATTCCGTGGAATAGCCCAGCCCCTGCAGAATGACGGAGGTCAACGCAGTCGTGGCGGTGATGTCAGTCCAGCCGACATCCGCAAAAGTGACTTCTTTGCAGCTTTGCGCGCTATAGGCGTTAACACTCGTCAATAACATCAGACCGCTGATCAACAGTCGCTTGAAGTGGTTCATTATTTTTCCTCTCTTCAATCGTTCCAGAAATGGTTGGGGTCCGCCCTGCCAACAGGACGGCCTTGGCTACCGCTGCTTGTTCGCGTAGTCGGGATGAATCCAGACTGGCGCGTCGCTGGGCGGCAGCATCGAAACGCCGAGAATGTGATCTGCGCACTTCTCGGCCATCATAATGGTCGGCGCGTTCAGGTTGCCGCTGACGATGCTGGGCATGATGGATGCGTCCACCACTCTCAGTCCTTCAACGCCCCTGACCTTCGCCTCGGAATTCACCACCGCCATCGGGTCGTCATCCGCACCCATTTTGCAGGTGCAGGAGGGGTGGTAAGCGCTATCCGCCTTGTCACGGATAAATGCGTCTATTTGCTCGTCGCTGGTCACCGCGGGTCCAGGGCGCAGCTCTTCGCCACGGAATGGATCAAACGCTTGTTGCTCGAATATTTCCCGGGTCAGCTTCACGCACTGACGCATTTCCCAGCGGTCACGCTCGGTCGCCAGATAATTCGGCTCCAGCAGCGGATGTTTACGCGGGTCGCGGGACAGAATCTTGAGATAGCCAGTGGAGGTTGGACGCATAGGACCGACATGCGCCTGATAGGCGTGCAACTGCGGGTCCACGCGCCCATGATCGATCACCTGCGACGGCAGGAAGTGATATTGGATATCCGGGTGCTTCACGCCTGCTTCAGTGCGGATAAAGCCGCCTGCTTCCAAATGCGCGGTGCGGCAGGCGCCGCTGTCGTGATTAAGGAACCACTTCACGCCTTCCAGCGTCTTACGGGGCTGCTTGGTATAGGTGTACAAGGTCAGCGGCTGCGAACAGGCTTGCTGAACGTAGAACTCCAAGTGATCCTGCAGGTTCTGACCTACGCCGGGCACATGCGCAACAACGGGAATCCCCAGAGACTGCAACTGAGTTTCATCGCCAATGCCGGAGAGCATCAAGGTCTGCGGCGAGTTGATAGCGCCGCCGGATAAAATGACTTCCCGCTCCGCTTTCACTTTGATCAGCACGCCGTTTTGCTCGTATTCGACGCCAATGCAACGGCCCTTATCGAACAACAGACGGGTCACCATTGCGCCGGTCTCAGCCGTCAGGTTGGGACGCGACAAAGCCGGACGCAGATACGCCTGAGCGGCGCTCCAGCGTTTGCCGTGCTTGATGGTCATGTCCATCACGCCCACGCCTTCCTGCTGATAGCCGTTCATGTCCTCGGTGTAGGGATAGCCGGCTTCCATTCCCGCTTTGATGAACGCGTCGAACAACGGATTCTTTTCGTCCCCGGTATGCACGTTCAAGGGGCCGGCGTTGCCGCGATAGGCGTCGCCCCCGCGTTCACGGGTCTCCGCCTTACGAAAGTACGGCAACACGTCTTTATACGCCCAGCCCTTGGCGCCTTCTTCTTCCCAGCGGTCATAATCCAGCGCGTGACCACGGATATACACCATGGCGTTGAGGGCGGAACCGCCGCCCCACACTCTTCCCCGCGGCCAATACAGGCGACGGTTGTTCATGAACGCCTGGGGTTCGGTGTGGTAGTACCAGTTGTACTTGTCGTCCGCCAGATTGAAAGTCAGTGCGGCGGGCATGTGAATCTTCCAGGTATCGTCTTTGCGACCCGCTTCCAGCGCCAGCACGTTGAACTTGCCGCTTTCGGACAGGCGATTGGCCAGAACGCATCCAGCGGAGCCGGTCCCGACGATGATGTAATCAAAACTATTGGTAAACTGCTTGTCAGCCATAACGCTCGCTCAAAAAGGTGATTCCAGGTCCGTCATGCCGACGTAGACGGCCTTGATTTGGGTGTAGTGATTCAGGGTGGCCATGCCGTTTTCGCGGCCGATGCCGGATTGCTTGTAACCGCCCACCGGCATCTCCGCCGGTGAATAGCCGAAGCTGTTAATCCAGCAAATGCCCGCCTGCAGCTTGCCGATCACACGATGGGCGCGACGGATGTCATTGGTGAACACGGCAGCGGCCAAGCCGTATTCCGTATCATTGGCGCGCGCAATGACCTCTTCTTCGTCCTCAAAGCTGAGCACGCTCATGACGGGCCCAAATATCTCTTCCCGCACGATTCTCATGTCATCGCGACAGTCGGCGAATACCGTGGGGGCGACGAAGTAGCCGTTTTCCACGCCTTGCGGGCGCACCTGTTCACCACCGCAGACCAGCCTTGCGCCCTCCTGCTTGCCCAGCTCGATGTAGCCCATGACTTTTTCCAGGTGCGGCGCGGAGATCAACGCCCCCAGATTGGTGTCGGGATGCATGGGATCGCCAATGCGCACATTGCTTTCAACGCGGTCTTTCACTCGCGCCAGAAAACGGTCGTAAATCTCTTTATGCACAAACACCCGCGTGCCGTGGGTGCAGACTTCACCCTGGGTATAGAAGTTTCCAAGCAACGCCGCGGAGACGGCGTTTTCCAGATCGCAATCATTGAAGATCACCAGCGGCGATTTACCGCCCAGCTCCATCGTCACGTCTTTCAGAGTGGAGGCGGAGTCCGCCATCACTTTCTTGCCGGTTCCCACTTCCCCCGTGAAGGAGACTTTGGCGATGCCAGGATGGGCGGTCAGCATGCGGCCGACGCGATGATCGCCTTGCACCACATTGAAGACGCCGGCGGGAACGCCCGCTTCAATGAAAATCTCCGCCAACTTCAAAGCGCCCAACGGGGTTTCTTCGGAAGGCTTGAACACCATCGCATTGCCCGCCGCCAAGGCTGGCGCAGATTTCCAGCAGGCGATCTGCAAGGGGTAATTCCAGGCCCCGATGCCGGCGCAAACGCCTAAAGGTTCTCGACGGGTGTAGTAAAAATCTTCGCCCAGGGATTGCTGATTGCCTTCGATCGACGCCGCCAGGCCAGCGAAAAACTCAATACTGTCTGCGCCGGTCACCACATCCACGACACTTGCTTCCTGCCAGGGCTTACCGGTATCCAGCACTTCGATGCGCGCCAGCTCGTCGTTTCTGTCCCGTAACAAGGCCACGGCCTTCTGCAGCACTCGCCCTCGTTGCATGCCGGTCAACGCGGACCACTCCGCGAACCCGCGCTGTGAGGACTCCACCGCCGCCTGCACCAGACTTTCACAAGCCTGCTCAACGCGATAGATCAGTTCGCCTGTAGCGGGATTCACCACATCAAAGGTCTCGCTCGATGTGGACGCCCGATAAGCGCCGTCAACAAAAGACTGATAAACAGGAATGCTCATGCTTTATGTTTTCCTTCAAACAACTCACTTACGTAGTTCTTACAAATACGTTCCGCCTGCACCACGGACAAACCGCCAGAGCTGAGCGCGCTGCGCAGCCACAACCCATCGATCAGAGCGGCGATCGCGTGGGCCTGATCCTCCACCTGGGAAGGCGGTAGAATTTCCCGCAGGCTTACTTTCAAATTAGAGAACAATCGCCGTTCATTAACCCTTTGCAACCGCGCCAGCTGTGGGTCATGCATCGCTTGAGCCCAAAAGGCCATCCAGGTTTTCGCCGCCCGTTCACTCACCTGCAGCTTGCTGAAGTTGGCTTCGACAATGGAAAGAAGACGACTGTAGGGCGAACCGTCCTTGGATTTGGCTAGCTCTTTCAGCAGGGAGGTTTTCAAGGCTTCCAGCAGGTAGCGGACAGTCGCCTCCATCAGCGCCTGCTTGCCTCCGAAGTAGTGACTGATAATTCCTGTAGAAACTCCCGCGTAACGGCTAATGGAATTAATAGTCGTGCCTTGAATGCCATAGGCTTCCACCGACTTCAGGGTGGCTTCGATAAGCTGCTCTTTCTTCTCTGCTTCGACGACGATTTTGGGCATTTTTTATTGATTGAATGTTCAATTAAAAACATACCCTAATAGTTTGAACTCAATATTTCAATTTTGAAAAACAAGAGGAGACGAGAAGAAAGACTAACGAAAAACAGATTAAATTACTTTAATTACAAACAATTAAGCACACATAAAAGAAGAGCATTCTCTCATTGTAATTTTTTGTAACCACACAATATTTAGCATTCTAATTAGAAATGAGAAGAATTTTCTGGAATTACTTTGAGTAGCAATAATTTCTCAAAGAAAAGCTGACAAGAAGTGGGTGCACGACAGAAGAGAAACGGAGAAACGGAGAAACGGAGAAACGGAAATTATCTCAGCGCGGTAAAGGCGTCAGGCGGCGCGCCCTGGTTTTATTCGCCCGCCTTTTTCGCTAGCCCACTAAGCCCGGGACCTAGCATGGGTTTTACAGACTTGGCGTCTATCGGTTCGCCGCATTCAGAGCAAACCTGCGTGGCCGTCATCTTCTTACCGCAACCCAGGTGGACATACTCCACCGGCGGGCCCGCATCGCCAGCCATGTATTTATCGCCCCACCCCGCCATAGCGAGAATCACAGGGTATAAATCCATCCCTTTGCGGGTAAGCCTATACTCATAACGGGCGGGACTCTCCTGGTACAACGCTTTGCGCAGCACGCCGCTTTCCACCAGCTTGTTCAGACGATCCGACAGGCGATGGCGCGTGATCTCCAGACGCTTTTGAAACTGCTCAAACCGACGCACGCCCAGAAACGCTTCGCGAATGACCAACAGAGTCCAGCGGTCGCCAATGACCGATAGGGTGCGTGCGATTGAACAAGGGATATCTTGGATTTCATTCCAGCGCATAGGCGAATATGGCGTCTTATCTGGGTTAGCGGAAGAGGAATGGAGAATGACGGGAAGTATAGCTTTACAGGTTCCAGTTTGGAATTTACTATTTTGATAGTTCCAAAATAGAACTAACAAGAAAAGGAGAGTGATCATGCATGGTACCGAGACGGCTGAAAAGCACGCAGATCAACATGAGTGGCGGCCTACCGCATGCATTCTATGCAGCATCAATTGCGGCTTGGAAATGCAGGTGGACAAGGGACGCATCGTCAAAGTCAGAGGGGATAAACTGGCGCCGAATTCAGAAGGCTACATCTGCCAGAAAGCCGCCAAACTTGATCACTACCAGAATCACCCAGCCCGTCTGCGGCAGCCTCTAAAACGTCAGCCAAACGGCGAGTACGCGCCTATCTCCTGGGACGCCGCCATCGCCGAGATCACTGCGCGCATGCGCGACATCAAGGCCCAACATGGGGGCGGCGCATTCGCCTACTATGGAGGCGGCGGTCAGGGTAACCACCTGGGCGGCAGTTATTCCGGGGCTTTGCGGGCGGCTTTGGATACGCCCTATTTATATACCGCGCTGGCGCAGGAAAAGACGGGGGATTTCTGGGTAAACGGAAAACTGTTCGGCCGCGAAAGCTGCTTTGTGCTGGAGGGCATGGAACACTCTGATTACTGCATCGTGCTGGGCACCAACCCTTATATGGCCCACGGCGTGCGCAAAACCCGGGACCTGCTGAAAGCCTACAAGAAAGACCCCAACCGCACCCTGGTCGTCGTTGACCCACGCGTCAGCGAGACCGCCAAAGACGCGGACATTCATTTGCGGGTGCGCCCAGGTATGGACGCTTACCTGCTCGCCGCCATCATCGCCGTCATTTTTCAGGAGGCGCTGGAAGATACAGAATTCCTGCGTCAACACACTAACGGCTATGACGAATTGCGCCGTCATTTCATCGATCTGCCAGTGGAGCAGTACGCCACCATCGCCGGCGTCGATCCCGAGTTAGCGCGGCAGGTCGCCCGAGGTTTCGCCACCGCTAAATCCGCCACAGTCAGAGCCGACCTTGGCATCCAACACAGTTTACACAGCACGCTGAATTCCTATCTGGAGAAGCTATTGTTTCTGGTGACCGGCAATTTCAATAAACAGGGCGGCAATCATTTGATGGCGCAATTCGCCCCGTTGATCGGTCATTCCAAAGCCGATGACAAGAAAACCGCTGTCGCTGGGATGTATGGCATCGCCAAGCTGTTTCCGCCCAACATTTTGCCCCAGGAAATCGATAGCGATCATCCTGACCGCATCCGCGCCTTAGTGGTGGACAGCGCCAATCCCGCCCTGTCCGCCGCTGATACGGAAGCCTATCGAAAAGCATTCGACAAACTGGAGCTGATGGTGGTGATTGATGTGGCGATGACGGAAACCGCCCGCCACGCGCACTACATATTGCCGGCGGACAGTCAGTTTGAAAAAGTGGAGTCCACCTATTTCACATTCGGTTTCCCCACTAACTATTACCATCTGCGTCGCCCCATACTGCCCCGCAGCGGCGACACGCTTCCCGAGCCGGAAATCTACCGACGCCTGTTGGTGGGTCTGGGAGCGATTCCCGACCGCTTTCCGCTACTGGAAAAGGCCGCCAAACTGGACCGTCGCTTGCCGGTCAGCCGCGCCTTTCCGTTAGCGCTGGCGGCGGCGCTGAAACGCCATCCGCAGTGGCGCCAATACGTCCCAGTCATTTTATACGCCACCCTTGGCAAGGCATTGCCGGAAGGCATGCAATCCGCTGCGGCGATCTGGGGCGTCTGCCAGATGTACGCCGCCAAGTTCGGCTCGCAGGTTCGGCGCACCGGACTGCAAGGTAAGGGCTACACGCTGGGCTTGGCGTTGTTCAATCGTTTTCTGGAGAGTCCCAGACCTGCGCCCATCGCCACTTTCAAGGTGGAGGAAACCTGGAACCTGATCAAAACCAAGGATCGCAAAATAAACCTGTATATACCCGAACTGACTGAGTGGCTGGATCGTTTGCAAACAGAGGCTCTCAGTGAAGAGAGGGACTATCCGTTCATCCTCGCCGCTGGCGAACGCCGCGCCTATAACGCCAACCAGATCTACCGTGGACCGGAGTGGCGCAAGACGGACAAGGAGGGCCTGTTACGCATTCATCCCTCCGATCTGGCCAAGCTGGGACTGGTTTCCGGGGATAAAGTGCGCTGCCGTTCCCGACGTGGAGCCGTGGAGGCTATCGCCTCCGCAGATGAGAGCGTTTTGCCTGGAGTACTGACGTTGCCTCACGGTTTCGGCATGCTCTATCAGGATGAGCAGGGAAGACAGTTACGCAATGGTCCGGCGATCAACGTGCTGACGGACGCACAACACTGCGATCCCATCGCCAAGACGCCTTATCACAAATACGTTCCGGTTGCGCTGGAAGCCGTTGACGTCTAACCAGCAATCCCAGCCGCCGCAAAAAAGGCGACGATACGCACTCACCTAAAGAATGATTACGTCGTATCGTCGCTGCGCCGGTCTGACCGAGGAGACCGTCCCTTAACCACAATGCCCCTCACCGGCGTCAATCAGGGAGTCGGTTTATGAACTTCACTACTTCCTCAACGACGCGTTCATCCCGAAGCACCCGATAATGCCCCAGCCCCGCGGTCTGCAAGAAACGACTACCGCGCCATTTGAGGGCGAGGGCTTCACCGTACGCAGCAGGAACTTCCGCATCATCTGTATCTGATACGATCATCCCTTGCGCCTGGATGAGTGGGACATTTTTCATCAATGACAAACGGTCCCAAATATCGTCGCCAAACTCCTGCTCCATCAGTTTGCAATGAGCGAGCATGACGGCGTCCGGAACCTGCAAACGCTGTTGAAACATATCCAGCACCACCTGCATGTCCGCCGGCGGCGCCAGCATAATGACTTTGTTGGTCAATAACCCTTCCCGCACCGCCATGGCGGCGGCGATAGAGCCCAGGGAATGAGCCACCACTGCGTGCACGCCCAGAGTCTGCGCCGCCACTTGCAGAATCGCATCCCGCATCTGCAGAACATTAGTGCGCACGCCTTGCGCCCGTCCATGACCGGGCGCATCAAACGCCACAACCCGATACCCATTGTCCACCAGGGGTTTCACCATCGCGCCAAACTGCACGCCAGACCCGGACCAGCCATGGGCGCACAACACCACAGGGCCGCTTCCCCAGCTATAGACAGGGATCGTCAACGCGCCCACTTTCAGATTCATAAACACATCCGCCTTGTCCAACAGGGCGTCAAAGCGCGAGTCCAAACCATAACGTTGCGGCGTGAACCACAGGCGATTCAGCATTCGGCCCGCGCCTTGAGAGGAAATACGGGCATAGGCGCGAATCGCCCAGCGCATGGCTTTCAAGGCGAAGGGAACCTGCGGTTCCCGCAGAGGCTTGGATGGAGCGACAACCAGGGGAATGTTCGCGGACATGGGACTTCTCCTCTTAACTTGCTGGATACAATCGCCTGCGTCACGCCTTTTTTTCGTGGCGTTGTCGCAGCGGCTATGACTACAAGATAAGGTTTGCAATGCATTAGCGGGAGTGTCATATTTGACACTTAAATTGCTTTTTATGACATTTCGTCTTTTCTTTTTTCACTGCCGAATTGGATGAAGGAGTCGCCCATGAAGATCGTTTTACTCGCCCTTCCCCACTGCGCCGCCGCCTCCGTGCATGGCATTCTGGATATATTCACGACAGCGAATTACTGTCACGCCCGACTGTCCGGCGCCGCCGGCAAACGCCCTTTGGAGCCGTACTTCAACATCAAAGTCGTGACGCAGAATGACCAGCCCGTTACTGCCTACAACGGCATGGCCATTGCGCCGAATGCGGCGTTCGAGTCAGTAGAGCCGGATTTGATTATCGTCGCCTCCGCAATTGAGGCCATCACCGCCGGCGCCGCCCTGCCGGAACATCTGGCGCAATTTCATGACGCTTATGAATGGCTCCGCCGCCATACCGAACGCGGGACCATCGTCGCCAGCGCCTGCACTGGCAGCTTCGTTCTGGCCGAAGCCGGACTTCTGGAAGGCAAAACCGTCACCACCCACTGGCGCGCCGCAGAACATTTCCGCCAGCGCTACCCGGAAATCAGGTTGGACATAGATCGATTGCTCATCGATAGCGGCGACATCATCTGCGCTGGCGGCGCCACCGCCTATATCGATCTCAGCTTTCATCTGATCGAACGTTTCGCGGGCCAAGGGCTGGCGTCAGCGGTGTCCAAACTGCACCTGTTTGACAGCAAACGCCAACAACAAACGCCTTACATCACCTTCTATGGCTACAAGTCCCACAAAGACAACGCCGTGAAAAAAGCGCAGGAATGGATGGAGTCTCACTACGCCGAGCATTTTTCCGTGGACGATGTAGCGGCCTTGGCCGGACTGGGTGGACGCACATTCAAACGCCGCTTCAAGGAAGCCACCGGCGAGAATCCGATCAATTACCTGCAACAATTAAGGGTGGAAGCGGTGAAGCACCAACTGGAGACGACACTCAAGTCGTCGAATGAAATCATCTGGGAGGTCGGGTACGAGGATATCAGTTCGTTCCGGCGACTCTTTAAACGAGCCACCGGGTGCACGATGGAGCAATACCGCAAACGCTTCAGTTATGTGACGCCGCCGCGAGTCGGCATACCTGCGCTGGAAGGGCGTATTTAGGCGGGAATAGACACTTTGATGCGGGCGCCCGCCTGGGTGTTTTCCGACTCGAAGCGCCCGCCCAGGCTCATGGCGCGTTCGCGCATGGAGATCAACCCAATGCCGGCGTCCTTATCCTGGGAGGGCTTGAAGCCCACGCCATCGTCCTGAATCACCAATTCATAGTCCTTGGGACGATGTAAGGAAATCGCCACCTCTTTCGCCGAGGCATGCTTAACCGCATTGGTGACGGCTTCCTGCACAATGCGATAAATGCCGATATTGCGCTCTTCATCCAGATTGTCGCAGTGGTCGCCAATCGACAGCATAAACGAACACCCATTTGAGGACTGATTGTAATTGTTGACCAGTTCCTCCAGGGCGCCGCCCAAGCCGAGCGTATCGATAATCTCAGGTCGCAGCCGGGAAACCAGACTTCTGGCCGAGCTGTAGGCATCCGTGACGATGGATGTAATTTTCCTTCCCATGCTGGCGATCTGCGCGTCTTCACCACCCTCCCGAGCCAACTGCTCAATTTTCTGGGAGTACATCTTGATAGCGACCAGCGTGGCGTTGAAGTTGTCGTGAATTTCCTGGGCGATCAGTTTGCGTTCGCCTTCCAACGCAGTACGCAGCGTCTTTCCGAGCATGCGATTTTCCTCAACCGCCACTTCAAGGGCATGAGTTCTCTCGCGCACCTGCGCTTCGAGGATATTCTTGTGATCAAGAATTTTTTCGCGGTAGGCCAGAAACGACTGCAGCAACTGCCGTATCTCCACAATGTTGCTGCCGGCGAATTGATGCGATCCCAATCGGCTTAACTCCTCCTTGGCGTCAGTGTCGTCCACAGAGTCGACAAAGCGCGTCAGCTCCCTCACCGGGGCGGTCAGCGCCCGCGATAATAACAGCGAAAGCGCCACGCCAGTCGCCAGGATAAAAATCAGCGCCATGGAGCTGATAATCAGAGTATCCACGAGATGCTCGCGCTTGATCATCCGTGGTACGAGAAAGGTCACCAGGGAACCGATTTCTTCTCCCGAGGAGTGCTCAAGCACTGGCGTTACTTTGCGAATGAAGGCGACACCATCCGCTACCGCCTCGAAAGGCGCCGCAGGCGTCCCCTCAAACTTAAACGCGCTATCCTCAAGGTTCTCCCAGTCATAACAGCAGGGAACGTCCACCGCTGCGGATTTGTGACTGGTCGCCGCCACCTTGCCGTCGGCGTCCAGCACATAGGCGAACAGCAGAGGGCTCTCCTTAACCAGCTGCGCCAAGGCGTCTTCAATATGGACAAAGTTGCCCCGTCCAAGCAGCACGGAAATATGCTGTCGGTTAATCAACCCGGAAGTCTGATCGGAGACCTTGATCGAGTTCGCCAGCACCTGATACTGGTGTACGAAAAAGGACACCGCGAACCCAAACAAAGCGACCAGAACCGTAAACTTGATGCAACGCTGAAACGAGTACTTTCTAAAACTATCCATATTGTTAGACGCACTTTGTTAGCTGATTAAATTCCCTTAAAAGAATATACGCTGTAGATATACTCTTCGCCCTTGCGCACCGCATAGGGGCCGCCGCACTCAATAGGCAGCGCCGTATCCTCCTTGGAGAAAATCAGCATGACGTCTCCCGCGCCATACGTCCGCTGATTGCCGTTCAATTGCAGGAATTCGACTTTGCCTTTATCAAATCCCGGGTCCAGATCTTTTACCGACACCTGATAGGTATCCGGGCAAGCGATAGGATCATAGGAAAATACGGAAGGGGCCTTATAGGCTTCCGCAGGCGCGCCAATGACGTTGGTCATGTCAATGGAAGCGCCGCCATATTGCAGCCGGTTGTCTAATTCGCCATACACCACCGCCTTCACATACCAGGCCCAAAAAGCGGCCTTTTTCAGATACTTATCTTCCACCTTCGCTTCCTCGCGAGTGGGCAGAATGACCTGAACTTCACCATCTCTCTTACTTAACGGCGCGGCGTCCTTGGCGCTCGCCAGGATGGTTTGCGGATTGTTGGCGATCTGCGCGGGCATGAACGTGATGTAGTCGTCGTCGCCAATGAAGTAAACGTTATCGTAACGCCACTCCTTGGGCGGCAGCTCGCTCACCGGCACCCCGGTGAAAACGTGCTCTTTTTTCTCACTGTTCAGGTATCGGTGCGGCGTATTGGAGTATACGTCGATGCGTTTGGCGCTTTTGTTCGTCTCCACCACGCGATAGTCCGCAGCGTTTTTATTGATGACGAAGATTTCCTTGGCGGCGACGTTGAGTGACAACGCCCAAACGCCGGCCGTCAGTAGCGCGCTGGTTTTAAAATTCGAAAGTTTGCCCCGAACGGGTGATAAACAGTCTGTCCTTTTCAATCTCATTCTCCCTTACTAACTTATCGTAGGTCTCAGTAATCACGCTGATTTCATTCCGGCACATATGAGTGACGCCAACACTGGCGGCCACGTCGGATTGAGCAAGTTGCAGCACTTCGCTGAATGAATAGTGACTGGGGATGTTGTTGTTAAGCTCGTAGACTTCCTGCAAATGCAGTTCGACGCCTTGAATCAGCTCAACGGCTTCCGGCGTCAGCTTGCCATCTCCGGATATGGAGAAGGAGCGGCCGTCAAAATCCAGTCGATACAATAAGTTCGGGATAGAGTGTACGGTGGGCGCGCAGCGAATGGAAACATCCCCGTATTTTTTACTGTCCAGGGTGTCGAACTCGGCGAACTCAATCGTGTACTTGAAATACTTGGACACGCCAGGGTAGCCGTGCTCAAGGAGACTTTTAATGAAACTTTCCGTGCCCGCCGGTCCCCAGATCTTCAGGGGGCGGGTTCTTTTTTCTTCCAGATAGCGGACCAGCAAAGGTACGACTCCGAAGGAGTGGTCCGCATGGTGGTGGGTCAGCAAAACCAGATCAATATTCTGGTGCAAATCGCCCGCCCATAAGCGGGGTGGAACCTGATAACCGCAGTCGATAAGAATGGAGCTATCGGCGGACTGCAACAGGAATGAGGTGTTGCACTCTTCCGAGAAGGCCTCTCCATTACCGACAATCAGCAAATTCTTCATAACAAAAGCTTTCCGTGTTTTCCATTTTCCATCTCATCGCGCAACGCGTGGATGGCGCTCCCATGCCTGCATGGCGGCAACCTGTTGATTGCCGTCGGGATTATGCCACTAACCTATGGGTTTATAAACGGGACGCCAATGACTGTAATGTAAGGCGCTGAGATAGGTTGAAATGAAGGATCAAGGAAAACGCAGAGGCAGGCCGGCGTTGAGTCGCCGGCTGTGCAAATACGTGAAAGGAAAGCGCGCTGTCAGAGAGGTTGGAAATTCGGGAACAGTTCACGGGTAATGCCAGGTCCGCCGCCTTTACCTACGTTGTAATAGAAGGTCCACAGCCCCCCTGTGCGGACGCCAAAGACGCTCGTGGGCGTCCCGTAACCTTCTCTCGCTTTGGCCCCGTAATCACTTGGTTTCAACATCTGCAGACCAGCGTGTGCAATCACATTGTTGGTGATCAATTGCTCGGTGACTTGCCCATAGAACTGATCCTGCGCCGCTTGCAGATCAAAGTTATATTCCTTGATATCTCCACTGTTGGGGAAGCTCACCAAGCCTTCGTTAGCTGGCTGGCAGTTCATATGGACGACAAAGGGAGATACCTGATTACCAGATACAACAAAGCAGCACCCGGTCAGATTGGCGGTGACGAAGAAGTTACACGCCCCCTGAAGCTGTCCGGCTACAGCCCGCCACCCGCGCCATGGCAACCAATAGCAGTTACCATTGTGAGCAGTGGCGACTGTGACCGTATTTCCGCCAGCCACATGTGCGCCTTCTTGCAGGTTGGCCCGCTCAAGCTGGTTCACCAGATAGCAGTTGCGTTGGATGTTGTTGCATTTGACGCTGTAGGTAGCGTGAGAAATATTTGAGGATTCCGCGCCGGTCACGGTAATTGACTTGTTCGCATTCTGTTTAAAAATATCCGCCAGGGCCATCTTGTCGTCTCCTTAAACTCGTTATTGCCGACAGTCACCGCAGCCTCGCCTTGGTTCTTACTCGTTTTGGGAAAAGGCGTCCCTTCGCGCGCGTGACCGGATACTGAAGCTAGCGTCAACCCGACTCAAACGCCCTTCATATTTTTTATAATGTTTTGTTATCAGGACTAATTTTATTCATCTATAGACCACTACGCGGAATAAGTCAGTGAGAGTCCGGCCGCTTTTTTAATCAAAAAAACAGCCATCCATTGATGTTTTTTCAAACATAACTACGAATACGCATGGCGATAAAAACGTGACGTACAATTCGTAAAAGAAAAACAATGTAAAATTTATTAAAAATAATACAGTATAACGAATTATATACCCGCCTCTTTTTCCTCATTGAAATGCAACTTTTAGTTACATAAATGTGCATTAAACTCACTGTTACAAAACATATTGACACATATATTTGATAGGAAACGAACAACATCTATTGACTTCGTAAATTACTTATATGTCAAAAGCCATTTGGCGCTTGATTTTTGATCTAAATCCTTCAATATGCACGCCATTTTTAGCACTAGGTAAACTTTAATGCAGTCGTTCAGAAAGATTTGTTTCTTACTTGTCACACTTACCGCATTCGGCGCCGGCCTGGCTCGCGCGGAAATATCGAGCATGGATCAGGCTCTGGACATCGCGGGTCAACAAAGAATGTTGAGTCAAAGAATCGTTAAAGCATATTTATTGATTGGTCAGGACATTCTTCCTGACAAATCATCGATTCAATTACATGACAGTGTGGCGCAATTTGAATCTCAACTGTCCGACTTGGAAGGTTATTTGAAAGCAGGCGAAATGGCGCGCGATTTGAAATCCGTCCGTAAAGAGTGGGCCGCTTTCCGTAAACTGGCCACCACCGCGCCCAATCAGGAAAACGCAGCGAAACTGATCCAGCAAAGTGAAGAACTGTTGAGCCTGACTCAAGGCGTCACCAGCAATCTGGAAAAACAAGTAGCCAGCACCAAAGGACGTCTGATTAATATCTCCAACGAACAAGGCATGCTGTCCCAGAAAATCGCCATGTACTACTCTGCCATGAGCTGGAACCTGGGCGTTTCCGACCTGGAAAACGATTTTAAAGCCGCGGTCAAAAAGTACGATGCAGGTTTGAGCGAGCTGCGTAAAGCGGACGCCAACAGCGAAGATATCAACAAGGCGCTGGATAAAGTTATTTCACAGTGGTCATTCTCCCACTCTGGTTTCGAAAAAATGGACGGTCATGATTTCGTCCCCTTCGTGATCGCGACGACCACTGAAAGCATGCTGAAAAGCATGCGCAAGATTTCCGACATGTACGCAGGTCTGAAAAGCTAATCCGCAAGGATTGAACTCTTAAACCGAGTTCCTGTTTTATTCGTCTTCTTCGTTTAGTGCGGCGCAAGCCGCACTCTTTTTTCCCGCTTACTCAGCCTCTTTTCCCTCTCGCATTCAGCAGGCGTCGCTCATCGCGTAAAAGTGCTCCGCTTCATCCAAATACGCAACTACTCCTCTCTTTCTTATTGTTTCTAAAAGCCTTTTCGCCATTCTCAAAAACCGCTCTTTGTCCATACCCACAAATTTCCGGTTCATTTGGCGCCTAACTTGCGCCAGATCAGCGATGCGTTAACTACCTACCCAGTTATCGCGCTGTAAGCATCTGATATTTATAGGCTTTAACTTAGACTGCACCAGATTGAATCACATGAGGTAAACGCATATGCGCCATATAAGGAACTTTAGTCTGCTTGTTCTCTCCCTGCTTGCACTCTCCTGGAGCCACATTGTTATCGCAGACATTACCGACCTGGACGAAGCCATCAACAAGGCTGGGCGCCAACGTATGTTGAGTCAGCGAATTGTGAAGTCATATTTGCTGATGGGTCAGGATATTCAACCAGATAAATCTTCAAGCCAGCTCACAGAGAGCGTCGCCTTATTCGAACAACAACTGGGAGAACTGGAAGCCTACTCCAAGTCGCCGCAAATCTCGGGGCAGCTCAAGTCCGTGCGTAAGGAGTGGACTGGGTTTCGTCAATTGGCGACGGCTAAGCCCGCGAAGGACAAGGCCATTGAGCTGATCAACGCTGGAGAGCGTGTTCTCGCGCTCAGCAATAAAATCGTACAGTCACTGGAGCAACAGTCGGGCAGTCCCAAGAACAAAATGATCAACCTCTCCGGCCGACAACGGATGCTGTCCCAGCGCATTGCGCTATATTATTCCGCGTTGAGCTGGAATCTGGAGCAGGCGGATCTACAAGACAGTTTCACCCAGGCCGTGCAGGAATATGATCAGGCGTTACATGAGCTGCGTCAGGCGAAAATCAACAATCAGGACATCAACGCCGCCTTGGACAAAGTGATTTCCCAGTGGAGCTTCTCTCGCTCAGGGTTTCAGTTGATGCAAGGTCAGAACTTTGTGCCTTTCATCATCGCCACCACGACGGAAGGAATGCTGAAGAATATGGAGAGAATTACGGGCCTTTACGAGAATCTGCAAAGCTAACTCCTTACTTCGTCCCTTCTCTCGGCGCAGCTCAATGCTGCGTCGTCTCACCCCGCCTCATTGTCTAACTCTGAAATAACCAGTTTCCGAAAGGGCCGCAAATCGACATACTTATCCCCGTCCCGCTATATGTGTTTCGGCGCCGATGTAGATATCTATCGCGATGATGAAGTCCTCCAACCCCATGAAAAAACTTAAAAAACGTATCGCTTTCGCCACGGGCGCACTGGTTTTAGGTCTCGCGGCGGTATGGACCGCCGGAGGCGCGCTATCCGCCTCCGTCAATCATCCCCTTCCCTCACCGCCCGCCTCCCTGAACGCGCAAGCAGTGCAGTTTGACGGCGTCAGCGGTTGGTATGCCCCCGCCATCGGCCAGCAATGCGTGTTGCTTCTACACGGCGTACGCTCCGATCGCACCAGTATGATCAGACGCGCCCTGTTCCTGCAGGAATCAGGATATTCCTCATTGCTGATAGACCTTCAAGCCCATGGCGAAACGCCTGGGGAGCACATCACGTTTGGCTACCGTGAGTCGGACAACGTCAGATCCGCTGTCGCCTATTTGCGCACGCAACGCCAGTGCGCCAAAGTGGCGATTATTGGCGTCTCTCTCGGCGGAGCCGCAAGCCTGCTGGGACAGTCGCCCGCGCCAGCGGACGCCTATGTTCTGGAAGCCGTTTACCCGAACATCGAACAAGCCGTCAGCAATCGTTTGTCTATGCGACTCGGCGCGCTGGGAGAATGGCTGACGCCATTGTTAACCGCACAAATCCCATTACGTTTAGGCGTCAGTCTGGATGAGTTGAAGCCGGAAGAAGCCATCAAACGTGTGCGGGCGCCCGTCCTGATCATTGCCGGTACGGAGGATGAACACACGACATTGCCAGAATCAAAACGCCTTTTCGCCAATGCCCCAGAGCCCAAATCTCTCTGGTTGGCGGTGGGCGCCCATCATCAGGATTTCTATGACTTCTCGGCACAAGAGTACGAGGAGCGGATAACCAGATTTCTTCGCACGTCCCTGGAGCATTAATCGCTCCATTCCTCAAGATAAAACCCCGCAATTGCCATGGCTAGACAGCTGAGCACTCAACCAGTCTATGCCGTTTAACCGGTTTTCACGCCGCAGGTAGATTAACTAACATTTGATGCGCTTAACGCCCATTAATTGATAAACGATCACAACAACCTCAATACATACAGGAGTCACGGATATGACCAGGTTCTCAGCAGGCATGTCGGCATGCGCGCTCGTCTGTGCTGCGGCAGCCACTTACCTGTGGGTTGAAAATAAAAATCTGGAATTAAAATTTGACCAGGAAAGAAAACGTTTTCAAGAACATACGCAGCAGCAAGACGCTCGCTACCTGGAGGCCGTAGCTGCGTTCAACGCCTACCTGGAACATCCCGTAGAACGGCGGAAACAGCAAGCATCTCCGGAGAATCCAGTGTCACGCATTACCTTTGGGCCAGCCATAACCACACACTCATCTCTAACGCTCAGCGCCGCACAACCACTACTGGAGGCGGAAGAATCAAGCTTGCGACAAGCGGTCAGCGAAAAATACCGCGTCTTGTTTTCCGAAATATCCCTCGACGCCACAACAGAGAAACAATTGCAAAGTCTGCTGCTGGAGCGAGAGCGCCTCGCCGCGCTGCCCACAGTGAACTATTTCTCCGCCCCGGAAAGTTTTGAAGAGCACGCCCAGCTGCGCACCCAGGCGCTGGACGAGGTGGACCAACGCATTGTCGATCTGCTGGATGCAAACAGCTCGCGCCTGTTTGAACTCACCCGCAATTCAGAGTTTGAACAACATCAACTGAAAGAAGTCACTGACAGTCTGAGCGCAGTCAATCCGCTTAGTCACGAGCAGGAGCGCACGCTGCTCCTCGCCAAACTCCGCCACAAAGAAGCATTCAATATCGCCATGCGCGACTACGCCGTCGCCCAGAGCAACAAACGCGCTATGGCGGATGAAGCAGTCAAAGCGCTAACCCGTTATCGGGATGACTATCTGCAGGAAGCTTCCGCCTATCTCGACGAAGAGCAAATGGCGGCGTTAACGGATTTTGAAGCGCTGAGCTTTGAAGAAATGGAAGACAGCCTGCTCGCCTCACTGCAAACGCAATGAGCGGGTCGGCTTCATAAAGGCAGTCTACACAGGAGGGAATCTACGCCAAACAAAGTTGAACTGGTTAAGGCCAGCACCGCACATAAAAACTAATAAGCCAATAACAACACAAGCGCATTCGTTTTCAGGGTCAACAAAAACCATAAATTCGGAGAACATGATGTTTCGTAAATTCGCTTTAGGCCTGACTCTGCTTGCCTCAGCAACAAGTCTTCAGGCCGCCGCCAATAGACCAGACGGCTTCGCCACGCTTTGTAAAAGCGGTCAAACCTGTATGGTCAGCAGTCAAACTCAGGTAGCTTTTGGAGCCGCCGGTAAATTCGTCTATAAATCGCTAAACGGCGCATTCTCCTGTGACGTCGCCACTTTCGGGGTCGATCCAAACCCGGCCAAGTCGGTGAAGGAATGCTCCATTCGTGAAAACGTCGCCAGCCCCGGTGACGGCGCGGGAGCCGCAATCACCGTCGCCTTGCAAGCCAACGCCGACGACGGCAGGGTGAAGTTGTCGTGGAGCGCCAGCGGCGCCCTGCGTAATGTGCAGGTGATGCGCGACACCGACGCCAACCCTATTGGCCGTCAGCGCATCGCCAGACTGGCCGGCTCCGACCGCACTTTCACCGACACCAAGGTCAACAATGGCGCCACCTACTGGTACTGGATCAAGTACACAGACACTAACGGCGCCGTCGCCAGCACCGCCGCACAGTCCGCCACGCCATCCGGCGGTTCCGGCAATGCTGATGAATGTTTCGCCGGCGCCACGATTAAAAACAAAAGCGTGGATTGCGGCGGCAAGACTATCGGACTGTCCTGCAACAGCGATGATGAACACCAGCCGCCGGTGCTTACGCTGATCAACGCCAGCGTGAAGAACCTGCGCATCGCCGCTGATGGCGGTTCCGACGGTATTCACTGCGACAGCGGCAATTGCACGCTGGAAAATGTGGTCTGGGAAGACATCTGTGAAGACGCAGCCACTCACTCGGCGGAAGGCGGGACCATGACCATCATTGGCGGCTGGGCTTACAACAGGAATGGCGGTCCTGGCGGCAAGCCGGACAAGATCTTCCAGCATAACTCCAAGAACAGCACAACCATTATCACTGGCGGCTTCACCATCAAAGGCGATAACGGCAAGTTATGGCGCTCCTGCGGCGACTGCAAAAACAATGGCGGCCCCCGGCATTTGATCGTCGATAACGTCATCGTCGAAGGCTCGCTGTCCAGTGGACTCGCCGGCGTCAACAGCAATTACAAGGACACCGCCACCATTCGCAACCTGAAAGTCAAAAACTACAAATCCGGCAAGCCCAAAATCTGCGTGGAATATAAAGGCGTGAACAAAGGCGACGGCAAGTCCGAGAAAAAAGGCGAAGCCTGGAACACCGCCAGCTGTAAGGTGGACCACTCGGACGTTTCCAGTTACTGATTTCTACATCTCTTGATCAAAAGGTTTCTCCGCGCTGGAGAAACCTTTTCTTGGGCGCGCCTATACGCACGTATAAATGCCGTTAGGGCCATCCGCCCGGTATACTGTCCGAACACCCTACCTCTCACTCACCCTGGATCAATGCATGCAGAAGTATATGTACGACGCTGTTATTTTTGACTGCGATGGCGTGCTGGTGGATACCGAGCGCCTCACCAACGAAGTATTCATGAGCCTGCTGGCGGAACAGGGACTGCATTTGTCCCATATGGAAATGCATACCCACTTCACTGGACAAACCACGGAAGCCAACCTGATCACCGCCGCCGGCCTGCTGGGGCGGGCGTTACCGGAGGACACCCACCATCGCCTGCGCACCGGCTTCTGGGAAGCCATGCACACTGGTCTGAAAACGGTCCCTTACGTAGAAGAGACACTACGGGCGATCCATCTACCCAAGGCCATGGCGACCAACGCCCTGCGTGAAGACATGGACTTCAAACTCAATCGGACCGGCCTGCATACGTATTTCGATCACTGTTTCTGCGTCGAAGATGTTGAGAACCCCAAGCCGGCGCCGGATATCTATCTGCACGCCGCCTCCGCACTGGAAGTAGCGCCTGAACGCTGTGTGGTGGTGGAAGACTCCACAGCGGGCATCACCGCCGCTGTGGCCGCAGGTATGACGGTGTACGCCTATAGTGCGGACATGGATGCGGAAAAACAAAAGGCCGCGGGTGCGGCCTTATGCTTTCATGACATGAGAGAACTGGTCCATTTATTGAGCCGGCGACCATAACGCAATCCGGGCGGCCACTGACTCACTACGCGCCTGCCTCAGGCGCTCTCCAACGCTAATAGATTCAGAGGCATGCCCACCTCTGCTTCTATTTTTTTGTACTCCTCCTCCAGATAATGAAGAAGGTGATTCAAACTCACCAAATACTCGAAGTGACTTTCCGAATCGTTTAAGAAGCCGCCGTCCATAATCGCGCGATTGAATTGAATCGCATCCGATACGGCTTGCAGAAGAATGGGAGCAAGTTCATTTCTGATATTCATTTTGATTTTGTCTCTATACTGCCGCGTTGTTATTTTTGAGGGAGGCAGTCTCCTCCGGGCTGAAGGCCCGACGCCGCATCAACGTCCCAACGGCGCCGGAAACAAAAGGGGCGACAAGCGCCCCTCAACGCAGATTATCTCAGCGTGATTTCGTCAATAGCGTACCAACGGCCGTAGTTGCCGTAGCGCATGGTAACCAGTACGTACTGAGAGTTGGCTTGCAGCGGGATATCCGCCGCGCCGGAGCGGTACTGTCTGATGCGTTGCGCACGCACCCACTGGCCGTTCTGCCAGACATAGATGTCATAAGAACCAGCGAAGTTGCCGCCATCCCAGTTGATGGTCATACCGGACATGCTTCTGGCGCTGCCCAGATCCAACATCACCCACTGTTGCTGATAGCTGTTGTAGATAGTGGAAGACACCCAAGGCGTAGACAGAGAACCGTCATGCAGATTCGAAGCCTGGTATCTGCTGCTGTAGGTGCTGGAGGCTTTCGCGCTGGAAACTGAAACGGAGCCAGTATCGCCGCCGTTATCTCCACCGTCGTCCCCTCCGTTATCACCGCCGTCATCTCCGCCATTGTCGCCGCCGTCGTCTCCACCGTCATCGCCGCCATCGTCACAAGGCGTCCAGCTGCCCTGCACTTTTACAGCGTCGAAAGACTCATGAATGGAGTGCCATTCCTGGGAGCATTCGCCGTACAGCGTTTCCGCTGATTGCGCCAGACGCGTCCGCGCGGAAGCGAAGTTGGTGGAAGCGGTGAACAAATTGGTGTTGGCGTGATAGTAGATCGCCAGCGCTTTTTCCATTCCTATGCCGGTCACCCGGTTGGTGGTTTTACCGCGAGGGTGAACGCCGCCTTCAGACAGCAGATAGAACGCCAGGTTCATGATGCCGCTGTTAAGGTGAACGCCGCCGTTGTCTTCCGAGCCCGTGTAACGAGAGTCGTAGCTGTCACGGCTCTGCCCGTCGGCCACAGGGTCGGTCATATCGCGCATCATGCTGCCGTTCGGAGAAGCCTTCTCACCCAGCGTCCAGTTGCTGCGCTGAGGCTTCAGACCGCCGGAAGGCTTACCGCTGGAGCTGCCGCCAGACATCATGTAAGTTTCAGCGCCAGCGCCGAAGATATCAGACAACGCTTCGTTGATCGCACCGGACTCATTGCGATAGGTCAGGTTACTTTCGGAGAACGTCACGCCGTGAGTCAGCTCGTGCGCGACGATATCCAGCGCGCCAGCGGGGTTCTGCAGCATGCTGCCGCCTTCGCCATAGATCATCTGCTCGCCGTTGAAGTAAGCGTTATCGCCGGAACAGCCGCCATTCGGAGAAGAGAACATCGCGTGTACGGTGCTGACCATCTTCTTACCGCGGCCGTCAAAAGAGTCGCGGTTGAACATGTTGTCGTAGAACCAGTAGGTGTAACCGGAGTTGTCGTAAGCGGATTTGGCGTGCTCATCTGCATTAGGCGACACTTCACGGCCCGGCAGGATGTTGCTGCCCCAGTTAGGGTCGAAACACTGACGGTCGATGGAGTGTACGCTACGCGACAACGCCGAGTAGAAGCGCGGCAGTTTATCCACGATCTTGCCGCTGTTGGCGTCAACGAAGATTTCATCTACGCGATAGCCTTCGTCGGTGGTGGTGTATTCCACCACGGAGCGCCAGGTCAGGACCGGACCATCCGCTTCGGACACATAAATCTGCAGGCTGGGATCTTCGCGGAATCTTGGCTCGCCCTTTAGGGTGTCGCGCATACTGTCGACCGCCTTGTTGAACGCCACCTGACCGTTCAAACCAGGATTAACGTCCAATTGGATGCCCGGCTCGAATTCGCCGGTCACCAGACTGATTTCGTCCTGGCCGGACGCCTGCACCACTGTTTCACGGCCGTGCACAGGCACGCCGTTATATTCCTGGGCGAATTTGTAATAGACGTTGCCTTCGTCATCACGCTTGGAGGTTTTCAACTCCAGGTCGTCGTTTTCGCTGATATTCAGCAATTGCTTGCCGCCCATCATAATCGCCTGCTTGGCCATATTGGCGTCGCTGGCCACCAACGGCTGATCGCCGTTCGGTTTCAGATGGAAAGGCGCGCCAACCCCAGCGGTGCGCTCGCCCTGAAATAGGTCAGCGCCAGCCGCGGGGGGCGAAAACTGTGCATTGGGGGACTGATAACCCGTATCCGCCTGATCATCTAGATTGGCTACAAAGTCCTCAACATCCGCCATGCTGGGCGCGTCGCCTGCCGATTTCGCAGAGGCGGGCGCACCCGCTGGCGCGGCGCCAGGCGTCATCGCCGTCGCGGCTGCGACAGTCTGAGCGGATGATTGAGCGTTTTCCACCGACGCCGAAGTGGCGTCCGACGATCCATCGCCTAACTGGTGGTATAAGGCGTAGCTGCCTGTCATGGCGGCCATGACAGCTACTAAAAGCTTTAATTTCACGAGTAGTTCCCCTCTCTTGTTTCTATCATTTTGGTTTTATCGGAGCGGAACATCCTAGCTATTGAGAATCCATTCGACATGTCATTGCGCGCTATTCACCTGTCACTTGCTGCCATTTTTTTAACAGTGTGAAGTACGCCTATTTCGTTAGGTTATTTGGCCGAGTTTTCCCTGGCCCTTGATTTGCTATATTCGAATACGCATGGGCGGCGACCCTGCGGCAGGCTAGTTATTTCGCCAAGTCTATGGAAGAGAAACTACTCTTATGACGCCACAACTGGACGAACCCTTCATCATCGCCAACTGGGTGAAAATGTGTCTGGACGCCTTTGAGAAACAAGGGCTGGACGCCTATGATTTAATGCAGTCTGCGCAGCTGTGCGCCTCCGAATTGCAGTCTCCCCTCGCCCCCGTGCACACCGATAAAATCAACGCCTTGTTCGACGCCGTCATTGCAACGACCCAATGCGAAAGCATCGGCATCGACGCTGGCAAAAATATCAGTCTGACCACCTTCCACGCCCTGGGCTACGCGGTTATCGCCAGTCAGTCTTTGTGGGAGGGATTTTCTCGCGTGATTCGTTATAACTACGGCATTTCCAACGTCACCCGACTGTATCTGCAAACCAACGGCGATGAAGTGGAGTTGGGCGTGGTGCGCGAAGGCGAGGCGCCGCTGCACGACGCCATTCTGGACGCCGCAGCCTGCATGATGGTGCGCATCTGCCGCTTTCTGACGCCGCAGGGAACGGACTTGTTGCGTGTTTCCATGGGGCGCGATAGACCCGCGGATTATGAAAACTACGAGCGCTATTTCCGCAGTCCGGTCAGTTGGGGCGACAGTCGCTACCGTCTGGTTTTCAGCCGTAACTATTTTCACTGCCGCCTGCCTAACGCCGATGTGTTGTTGGCGAATGAAAACGAGCGACTTTGCGAAATCTACTTCGGACGCCTGTTCAACAGAAAACTGACTCAGCGAGTGCGCTCGCTGTTGCGCCAGACCATGGCGACTGAGGAAACGTCTTTACAGAAAGTGGCGCATACGCTGCACTTAAGTGAACGTTCGCTACAACGTCATCTCAGTCAGGAGGGAACCAACTTCCGTGAGCTGGTTGATGAGGTGCGGCAGGAAATAGCGGAGCGTTATCTGAAGTCCTCTTCCATGAGCATCTCCCAGATCGCATATAGTCTGGGATTCAACGACGCCGGCAATTTCAGCCGCGCCTTTAAACGCTGGTTTTCCTGCTCGCCGGAGACTTACCGGCAAAGCCTGCAGGAGTCCCCGTTACTGTAAACGACCCCGCCTCAGGCGGTATCCGCATGAGCGGTCGTTTCCTGTTTCGCCCATTTACTGGCGGCGCGCCAGTTCATTGAGAGAAAAACTGCATTCGCCAGAAAAATGGCGGTGCTCTGGCCCATGATTCCTACCATCATCCATCCCACATTGGCCAGCATCATCAGCCAAAACCCAGCTTTGTTCTTATTGCCGATCTGCCACACTGCGACAAACGTCAACAACATGGCGATCCAGTCCACACCATAAAATCGCATATCCATCTCAGCCCCCTGCTTAAAGCCCCTTGCATACGAGATAGTTCATTCATACATTCGCTTTATTTGTTTAATTATTAAGCGAAAATTCCTTGTGGATAGCATCCAACGCGTTAGCTAACCTTAGCCATTGGTCTAGTATAGATGATTGCCCGCACCGAGTGTGTTTTCAATTGTTTTAGCTTGTCCTTTATCAATTAACGCCTAACGCCAGCGCCTTGTTTGGTATTGAAAAACGCAACTTAAAGGTTTATCAGGCGCAACCCTATCCTCTGAGGCGCCCCTACATACATCCACGCATCTAGACTCTACAGACCTGTCTCTTAGTGGAGCCCGATCATGATTCATCACCCCCTTTCCCTGGCGCGGCAGCCGGTTGTGCTATTGCACGGATTGGCGCGCACGTCCCGCAGTCTGAACCGTATGCAACGCTATCTCGACGCACAGGGTTTCGATACGGTCAACCTGAACTATCCTTCCACGCGACTCTCCCTGGAAGCACTGGCGACGCAGCATCTCTATCCCGCCTTACTCGCTCGCTTCGGCGCCGACAGCTTGCCACTGCATTTCGTCACACACTCCATGGGCGGTATCCTGGTCAGGGTTTTGCGGGCATCGAAGCCTGACATTTCCATAGGTCGGGTCGTTATGCTCAGCCCGCCCAGTCAGGGTAGCGAAGTGGTCGACAAATTAGGCAAGCTGAGGTTATTCAAGTTGATTAACGGTCCGGCTGGCGGGCAACTGGGCGCCGTCGACAACCAGTTACTGCAAAATCTGGGCTCACCCGACTTTGAATGCGGCGTCATCACCGGCGACCGCTCCGTAAATCCTCTGCTCTCCCTCATGATCAAAGGTCCCAATGACGGTAAAGTGTCGGTTGAGCGGGCAAAGCTGACGGGCATGAGAGACTTTCTGGTGCTCCCTGCAACGCATCCGTTTATCATGCGCAACCAGACTGCGCTGGAACAAACCCTGCATTTCCTGCGGGAGGGACGCTTTCAACACAAGCGCTGAATCATCAGGAACATAAGGACAGGCAATACAGGTCATGGCGAGACAGATAGGACAACACTACATCAGCGGAAATTTAAACGAGTTTATTGACGGCGTCAGACAGGGCGTGCGGCGCGAGTATCCGAATATCCTGCTGGAAGGCGATTCCTGGTTTGATTACCCCGGCCGCGGCTGGGGCGCCTTAAACGCTCCCAATAATATCTTTGAAGCGATCGCCATGTTGGAGCCGCAGGGCGCCAACTGGCTGGACCTCGCCATTTCCGGCGCCACAACCTTACAGATGCAACCGCATTTACAGCACTACCGCAGGCTGAAACACGCCCACGTCCGACTTGACTATATCTTCATCAGCGCAGGCGGCAACGACATATTCGCCAATCTGGCGCCGATCCTTGCGCCCTACAAACCGGACCTAACGGCGCAGCAATGCCTGCGGCAGGATATTCTTGATACTGTGTTGAGCAATATCACGGATTTCTACAAAAGCAGCCTGGAAATGCGCGACCGTTATCACCCCAACGCCATCGTCGTGAGCCATGGCTACAGTGCGCCGCTGAGCCGTGAACGGGGATGGAAACTGTTTCTGCTTCTACGCTCGGGTCCCTGGATCTCATCGGTATTCGAACTGCATGGATACCCGCCCGCAGAAGCATCGCCCTTGCGTCATGACATCATCCGCATCATACATGGACGTCTGTCCGACGCCCTCGCTGAAACGCTCTCCCAATACGACAATACGCTGTTCTACGACGCGCAGACACGTCGTCTGAATCTGACCGGCAAAGAATTCTGGGCGGATGAAATTCACCTCTCCGCAAAGGGGTATAAAAACTTCGGCGCGGACTTCATCCAGTTTCTGGAGGAAAATCAGGGCTACGCCTGGAGGCGGAAACAGGCTATAAAAGCGTAATGTCAACAAACCTTTATGTCTCATAGGCTGCGTAATGACGCCTCTGCTTTAATGAGACATTCCGCCCAACAAGGTGAAAGGCGCATTGCATGGACAAAGCACAGCTGATAGAAACGATTACCGCTTATTTTAACGAGCATATCCCCTTTAACCGGCTGGTCGGCATCAAAGTCCGCGAGGTCAGCAAGGAGAAAGTCGTGCTGGGACTGGAAATGAAGCCGGAGCTGGTCGGCAATACGTTTCAGAACATCCTGCACGGCGGCGTCACCGCAACGCTGCTTGATGTGGCTGGCGGTCTGGTGGCGACGATCAGCATCATTGAGCGGCTTACGGAAATTGATCCAAAAGAAGTGCAGCGTAAACTGCGCAGGCTCGGCACGATAGATATGCGGGTGGATTATCTGCGCCCCGGGCGCGGCGCGTTTTTCGTCGCCTCCGCCAGCGTCATTCGTCACGGCCAGTCGATAGCGGTAACGCGCATGGAGCTGGTCAATGACAGAGAACAGACGATCGCGCTGGGCACGGCGACTTACACAGTATCCTAAGGAGATTTTCAGGATGAACCTCAAACCTGCAGCGCTGTTGTGCTGTCTGTTATCCCCCTCCGCTTTCGGCGGCGAGACCGCCAAAGATTTCCTCGGAGATTTCATCATCGGCGCGTACCAACTCATCGGCAAAGCGCCCGACTCCACCAGTACCTATCAAGGCGCGTTGCAAATCTATTCCGAGAATCACCAACTCAAGATCAAGCGGGAAATCGGCGGCGCCGTGATATTCGGCGAGGCGGCGATTGAAGACGCCGCGCATGGCGAAGCCACGGTCTTGCGCATGCGTTTTCTAGAAAACAGCATCGCCTATGAGAGCACGTGTCTGGTGCAGAGCGATCTCGATAACTACGCCCGCATCAGCTGTCATCTGTATCAGGCGAATAAAGGCAGTAAAACACCCGGCCTGGAAGCCCTGTTCATCGACCACAGCAAAATCTGACGTCAGATAGCCATGTTGAAAAACGAAGGCGCTCCGCGCGGATTATTGAATGGTCTCAACCATATCACCATTGCGGTCAGCGACCTGGACGTCGCGTTCGAGTTCTACGTTTCTCTGTTGGGAATGACGCCTCACGCCAAGTGGAAACAAGGCGCTTATCTGTCGGCGGGCGAACTCTGGTTATGTCTTTCTCTGGACGCCAGCCAACCCAGCGGCGATTACTCACACATCGCCTTCGATATCGCCGAGAAAGACTTCCCTCTAATGAGAGAAACGCTCAACCAGGCAGGTGTGAAGCAATGGAAGCAAAACCGCAGCGAAGGCGATTCGCTGTATATTCTCGATCCCGACGGCCATAAGCTCGAAATCCATGTCGGCTCTCTGCAATCCAGGCTGCGGTCGCTGCATGAGAAACCTTACGAAAGACTGCAACTATTCGACTGACGGCGCGCTTTCATTCAGGGGCGACTCCGGCAGCCACCAGTGCGTATCCGGCGCCTCCGTCCCAGCAGGAAGAGTGGGATTCTGCAATAGGAATACACGTCGACGCGGTAACTGCGCGCGATCTAAAAACGGTTGGTGATGCGCAAGGAACAGCTGCTTGAAGGAACCGTCCTGAAGCGCCGCGTTTAGCCCTTTTTCAATCAATCGCGCCAGGGTTTCATCCCCCTTGCCCACAAAGAAGTACACCGGATAGGGGTAATACAACGCCAGCGTGGGCTCCACCGCCAGATCGGGGTATTGCGCCTGACGCTCCTCCAGCTCTTTCCAGGCTTCGTTCAGCCCCCTGGGAAAGTAATCGAAGCGCATCTCCATCAGCATATCGAATAAAAGCCCGTATTGCGGGGAGTCCTCCACCTTGAGATGGTTGCCGCGCAAGATGTCAATGTCGCTCCATTGCGCGCCAAAGCCAGCGACAAAATGCTCGCGCAGATCATCCAGGTTCTTCACCAGGCTCAATGCGGGAAGACTGTGTTTATGCGTCAAAAATACGCGATAGCCCAGTATTCCCCGTAGAATGGGAATTTTCACCGCCCGAAAGCGCCGCTCCAGATCAACGGTGGTGGGCAGGAACGCAACATCCAGCTGGCCACGCTCCAGTAAAGCCAAGCCTCTTGCCGCAGTGACATTGTCCTGCAGGGGACGCAGCATGAATTCATTACCA
Organism: Hahella sp. CR1; assembly: GCF_029813005.1. Classification (NCBI taxonomy): domain Bacteria; kingdom Pseudomonadati; phylum Pseudomonadota; class Gammaproteobacteria; order Oceanospirillales; family Hahellaceae; genus Hahella; species Hahella sp. CR1. The sequence continues at coordinate 308,245 of NZ_JAPELK010000005.1, read as the reverse complement.
ACCCCCGCCTTTAACAACGCCAGTTGCAGCAACTGAATGCGATATTCGTAACGACTGTCTTTTTGATAATAACGGAGAGGACGCTGATCCGCGCAGGCGGAAACCGCCATCAACGTCAGCCACAGGCCACACAACAGCTTCATACCCTGATCCCGTATTCAATGAGGCGGTACGCTTCGCGACGACAAACCTCTGAAGACAGGGGCTGACATAAGTAGCAGCTCCTGCCGTTTGCGGACATATAGGAAAACGCTAATTGTCCGCTGGATTATTAGGGAAATATTAGCAGGGATGAAGCGTTGTATCAGTCGCCGCCACCACAACCTCCGCCGCAGCTGCTTCCACAACTGCTGCCGCTGTCTGAGCTGCTGTCGCTGTCATTATCATTGTAGCGCCGGCCGGAGCCGCTCCCCCAATCGCCACCGCAGTCGCTGGAACAACTGGAGCTGGAACTAGAGCACCCTATATTAGACGCGCAATGGTCATTGCGACCTGTACAATCCAGCGAATAGTAAAAGCCATCGGGAATTTTCAATTCCGCATCCAGGGCGAACAGAATGGGCAACGCCTTGGGCCGCAGAGGATCAATGTTCTCCCTTAAACAGCTCAAGCGCCAGGCCAGTTTCACCCCATACTGCACATTTGTAGCTTTGCCCATACCTTCCGCTGGCGTGTGATGTAAAAAGCGCCCAAAAGCTTCGTCGCAGAATTTTTCATAACGACGGGTGAACAAAATAAATTCGTGCCAGGCGACATCCACTACCTGCGACGGCATGGACACCATTCGTCCATTCGCCATGCGGCAGATATGAAAGTATTCACGCAGACCAGTGAGAACTCTTTCGACCTGCGCAGGGGTCAAATGCGGATATTTCCTCGCGATACGCCGATCAATGGTGGGAGGGAAACGGTAGTTATCGATAAATCGGACGCGTCTATTGCGCACCGCTTTGCGATACTGCTGATAACCAAAATAGGAAAGACCCGCCAGGACAGCAAGTACAAGGACATTAATCAGATAATTCAAGGCAGCCTCCTTAACAACGCCGGTGCCCATTATCCACATCCTTGCCCTACCCGAAAAGAGAAAGGGGCGATAAATCGCCCCTTTTACATAGAGTTAGAGAATAATCCCCAACTATTTCTCAATATTGATGGGTAAGGATTTTGATTTGTCGTCATATTCAGCTCTAACGGTAATAGATGTACCGCTGTATCCGCTGAAATCATTCTTCATGGTGAGTTTGCCATCGCCATTGATATCCGCGATTTCGTCGCCGGTAGTAATTTCCCAGTCCGCTTTAGAGGAGATATTGGTCTTGGAATTGTCAGTGTATACCTCATAGAAGCTTAACTGCCGCACCTCACCTTCTTCCAGAGCCGTCTCGCCTTTGACGTCGGACAACTCATAGTGGGAAATCTCCAAAACATTTACTTTAGTGTCCGCAGAAAGACCGCCGCATGCCGCCGTGACGGTTGTTGTACCCGTGGACACGCCTGCGACCTTACCGCCATCAACCGTGGCCACGCCCGTGTTGCCGCTGGTCCAGATAGCATTGGAGGTGATGCCGACGTTGTTGGTTCCGTCGCTGTAGTCGCCACTGACTGTCAGTGTCGTGCTGCCGGACTTGCTGACCGAAACCTCGCTGCCTTCATTAATCTTCAAAGAGGCCAGCGTATCGTTGACCGTGATAGGCAAGTCCGTAGATTTTACTGCACCCCGGCTGACAGACACATTTACGTTGCCGCTGTTATGGGTCAACAGCGTGCTACTGTCGCTGCTAATCGTCGCCACGGCGCTATCACTGCTAATCCAGGATAACCCTGAAACAATTGGACGCTGAGAGCCGTCGGTGTAGGTTCCCGTTGCGCTCAGGGTCAGGCTGCGGCACTCATCTACTTCGGAATCGCTCGCGCTCGCCTCAATAGTGGATAAGGTGGCGTCAGACACCGTAACCGTCAGTTGCGCGTTGAGGTTCACCAGTGATGCGGTAATCACCACATCCTGATTGCCAACCGGGGTTCCAGTCGTCATTTTGCCGGCATTGTCGACTGTCGCCAGAGCGCCATCGTCAGTGCTCCATTTCACTTTACTGGTGATGTCCTGGGTCGAGCCGTTATTCAGCTCCGCCACCACCTTCAGCTGCCAGCTCTCATTAGGCTCAAACAGCACTTTGTCAGAGGTAGAAGTCAGGGTCAGACTCTTAGCGTCCAGTTTTCCTGCATCGACCGCGTCATTCAACGCATCCGTATCGCCAGAGCCTCCGCCGCAGGCGGACAGCAACGCAGAGCACAACGCCAGCGCGGCAAAACCGGCTACAACACGGGTTTTTCTGAGGTTAGAAATCATATTGCAATCCCAGACCAAAGTTTCTGATCTTCACGCCATCATCTTCAAACACATGATAGTAGCCAGCGGACAGTTTCACGCTGGGATAGGCTCTGAGCGGCTCTTCCAACCTGATCGCCAGACTGGTTCCATCGAATGAGAGATCGGAAGTTTTGCCTCCCACTTCGGTTTCCAGCTCAGTGGCGACGTAACCGACTCCCAATGTCAGCAACGTGGTGTCGCTCAGTACGCCGGTGTAAGTCAAATAACCGCCCGCCATGCTGTTCAGCTCCATATTGACGTTCGCTTCCTCGGAATCAGTAACGCCTGTAGAGAATAAAGCTTCCAGACCAACGCCGTTTTCAAGACGTCCGCCCAAACGAACATTGGCTGCAGGGATGTAAAATTTTTCGGAGGAGGCTTTCACCATTCCTACGCCCCCATCCGCTCCCACATACCAAGTTTCCGCCAGAACTGGCGCAGAGAAACAGGCTAAGCAAGTAAAGATACAAGTTATTTGACGCATTGGACTTCTTTCCGTGATTGGTTTTGGGCAGTGCCAAGACTGCAGAAAAGTAAAGGTATATTATGGAAATCAATCAGCTATTGCTAATTACAAAAACCGGCTTAAACAAGTTGTAATAATTTACTGAAGCGGTAGAGGAAAATCAGGGAAGGGGTTAACCGCCTGAGGCGCGCAATGCGTCGCCGGCAGGCGGTAATATAGTGCTGGGTTTATCAGTAAGCACTATAGGTGGGCGTAAATTACCTTGAATGCCGCTTAACGTCCAGCGTAAAACGCTTAAGCCAATTGATAACGCCGAGCAGGTCACATGTTATTTAGCCTGTACTTTTCGGCTCTCCACCACACTGTTTTAAAATAATTTTTAGCCTAAAAAACCTTTTTGATGGGCTTCATGCAGGCGACCGCTGATCATCTCCCACAGTGCTTCATTGAAGTCGGCCAGGATTCCCGTTTTCGACAGCACTTGTTCCAGACGCACGCCATTCTCCACCCAGCTTTGACAGCCGTTATTCAGGTTGATCAATACCGGCATCAATCGATCCATGGCGTAGGCGTAGCGAGACTCTGGGGTCCGCCTCTCTTCATATTCCAGCCACAAGGCTTTGAATTCGTTCCCCACTTCCGACGGCAGCATTCCGAATATCCGTTCCGCCGCCTTCATTTCATTTTCCGTGTCCGCATGGGCGGCGGAGAAGACAAACTTGTCGCCAGCGTCAATTTCCACCACGTCATGCAATAACAGCATGCGCACGACCCGGTTGATATCCACCTTCTCTTTCGCGTAACTCTCCAGGGACATCGCCAGCACCGCAATTTGCCAACTGTGCTCAGCCGAATTTTCCCGGCGATCGGTTCCAATCACTTTGGTCATGCGATTGACGCTTTTCAGCTTTTCCAGTTCGATGATGAAACTGAAAATCTTCTGCAGCTCTACTTTCATGAATGCCATTTCCTCGTCACTGTCATCTTAGGCGGCCGTTAACGCGGCGGAGTATATCCCTTTAACGTCATAGCAGACACCTCAACAAGCGGAACGGTCACATTTCCGGTGTGCGGCAAGTCCCATTTCTGCGGTTTCACGCCAGAAATATATTCTTTAATTTCACATACATACAGATACATACCCGGTCAAAACCATTAACTTGCGTTGGCTTATGGTAACGCCCCGGCAGGCGCGTCACAGTTTTACGGAAACTGCCTTTAACCCCTCCTTCATGATGCCTATTCTGCGCCCAACGAATGAGCTGAGCGGTACTTTCGAGAGTTATTAACCCGATATCCATCGTCCCATTCATGGGCAGAACATAAGCAGGTATAGCATCATGTACAAGGAGATCTTCGCCACCCGTTCACACACATTTTCTTCTATCCGCAACAACTGGAAAGCGGCTTTCAATTCTTTGCTCATCAGCGGAGCCATCGTCGCTTCCGGCGCCGTCTCCAGCACAGCCAACGCCATGCAGAGTCCGAACCTGTCAGGTATTTACTGTAGCTGCAGCCCAACCACTGAACGCAACTCCTCGGTATTCCACAACGCCGGAGAAATCGAATACATGGACGGCGTACTGGTGCGCATCAGCTGGGCTCTGCTGGAGCCAACCCCCGGGGTCTACGACTGGAGCCGCCTGGACAGCCAGCTGGCGAAAGCGCAACAGGAAGGCGTAAAAATCGCGTTGGCGATCACAAACGGAGCGGAGGCGCCCTCCTGGCTGAAGTCGGAAGGCGCGCAAACCCTGGACTACCTGTTCCGTAGCGTGTATCCCAAAAGCATGCCGTTGCCATGGGACAGCGTTTTCCTGGATCGTTATTCGCAGTTCATCGACGCCCTGGGTCAACGCTATGACGGCAATCCCAACATCGCGCTGGTGCACATGACCAACTCCACTACCAACGGTTTTGAAATGCAGTATTTCTTCGACCGTGATACAGAGAACCGTTTCAGATCCATGGGGTTCTCCAACGAGGCGCTGGTGGAATCCTGGAAGCAGATTATGGACGCTTACGACGACGCGTTCCCCAACACTAAACTGGACGTGGAAATTCATCCGGTATTCCGTAGCCCGGTAGTGGCTCAGGAAGTCGCCGCCTACGGCCACGCCAGCATCGGTCAGAGATTTGGTTTGTTCGCCGCCTGGTTCAGCGAAGAGAACGCGATGACCGCCTATCCGGACATGTACAATTTGCTAGTGTCCGCTCAGGCGACCAGCTTCGCAGCAGTGCAGATCGTTGGCACCGCGTCTTCCGACCGCGCCAACATCCAGCTCACCGAAGAAGAGTTGCTCGGCTCCATTCAGTTCGCGCTGGATTCCGGCTTCAACTATATCGAAGTCTGGGCGGCTGACCTGAAGAGCGACGCTCTGAGCGACGATCTGACGCTCGTGCACACCAGCATCCAACTGGCGTCAGAATAGCCCCCCCCCTTCGGCGAGGCTTGCCGAAACTCTCTCCACAAGGAATCAGTGACCATGGCGACCTGTAAACACGCAGGGAACGGGATCATTTTGTCCCGTCAACACGACGCCGGTCCTCTTCAGGGCTGGCGTCCCTGCGTCAACCAGGAGTGAACCGTATCCGCCGCTCACCGCGACGATCAGTTCATTGGGAATGGTTCTTCACGTATGCTTCCACGTCAAACCAGAGCGATTCGTCATCCAACGGCGTCTGTTCGGTCAGTAGCGGATTATGCAGCTGAAATATACGACGATGTTTGAAGTCCACCGCCTGCAACGCGCGGCGATGGGGCTCAAATCCATACAGCAGACGTTCGAACTTGCCATTATCGATAGCGTTGCGCAGTCCCAGACGTATCCGTTCCGCCAAATCGACATCCTCCCGCCGCACAAAGAAGTAAACCGCCGTTGGGTAATGCAGAAGAATACTCTCTTCCACCATCAAACTATCCTGATCATAGGCGGCCAGCTCATCCCAGGCTTCCAACACGCTGCGCGGGAAGTAGTCAAAGCCGCCCTGCGCCAGCAGTTTGAACAATCCCTTGTACCAGGAGCTGGTGTTCAGGCGATAGCCATTAGCCTGCAGGATCTGCGCATCAGGCCAGTCGTGGCCCTGATAGGCCAGCAACGCCTGGAGCTGCTCAGGCTCAGTGATCGCATTAAATTTGTAACGGTCTTCTTTACGGATGACCAGCACCCGATAGCCGATCAAACCTTGCATCAAGGGAATACGGATGGCGCGAAAGTTGGTTTCTCTCTCTTCAGAGGTCATGGACCAGACCACATCGACCAGCCCTTCCTGCAGGCTTTTAAACGCCCGCCCTTGCGACATAGGGGCCTGGATCTGCTTCATCTCGTAGGGGCCCACCTTCGATGCGGACTCTTCCAGCGTCAGATGCAGCACGCCAATGAAGTAATTTTTGCGGATATCGCCAACGTCTTCCGGCCCCACATGGCGCACCACCACGGGTTCCGCGCTGAGGACAGCGGATACGCCCAAACAACAGCTAAGACACAGACATAACAGATAACGCACATGGCTCCCCGCTCTGCGGCTCGCTCGCAAAGCTCTGTCATCCGTCCTGAATTCATTACAAAACCCACTGACCCGCATTGAAAATCTTCTCAGCAAGTCACAGGCATTATTTTTCAGTATAGAACAGAGGAGGAAATACTCTCGTTATGGACGCCAGGAGCCTCGACACAGTTGGTCGACCCGCTTGAGAAGTGTGGGGATGCGGTGCCTGCCGCTCATTGCAAAAATCCAGTCCCGAGCCTGAGTCAGTGGGACGCCCACGGCGGAAACATACAGAGGTTTAAGGCTGTCGCCGCGTAAGATTTCACGGTCCTGCGGCGTGTCCAGAAAGGCTTTTTTCGCCACGCCAATGACCGGAATACGTTGTTGCAACGCGTTATGCAGATGCATGCCAAGTCCGGGGCGATCATCCGCGCCCAGCGTGACATAGCCGTCCACAACAATGATATCGACGGATTCGGGAATCACGTCCAGCAACTGCAAAATGCAGGGCAGCTCACGCTTGTAGAACTGGCCAGGCTCATAATCCTGCACTTCGCTGACATGCGTCAGCACCGCTCGCGTCGGCTCCGGATCGCTCCAGTCTTTGAACAGCACGCCCGCCACGGTTGCGCCGCCATCGTCTTCGTATTGTACGTCTACAGCTAGAATCAATGTTTCACCTTTTCCCGACCCACTATTTTTCCTGATTCACTCGTTTTCCTGACCCACTACTTTTTCTGAACGACTATTTTTGGTACGACTATATAAGGCATCAGTTTCGCCATATTGCGGGCGTCGTCGATACCTCTGTGATGACAGCCTTCCAGGGACAAACCGACAACGCGCAAGGCGCCCGCCATGCCATACTTTTTCTTGAGCCCTTGCGTCTCTGAGAACTGCTTCTTGATATTGAGATGCCCGCTGGCGAAAGGATAGGCGACCCGATGATATTGGCAATCCTGCTCGAACTGACCTTTATCGTAATCCCCCCAAGAGCAAAACAGATAATTGGGGTAATGGCGCATCCAGTCTTGCAGAGACTCAATCGCCTCCGGGTAAGTCGGCGCGTCATCGACTTGCTTTTGCTTGATTGTAGTCAGCCCACGACAGAAGTCCGTTAACTGCGGGTGTCGCACTGGCCGAATAAAGGTCTGGAACTCATCCACCACCGCCAGGGACGCGGCGTCCACCATCACTGCGCCAATTTCAATGGTTTCCATTTCCCTACGGGGAACGGAGCCCTGGTCGCAACAGGTGGCCTCAAGATCAATGATCAGGTAGTAATCAGGTTTTACAGGTAAATCCATTTTAATACTTCTTCAATAACTTCTAATGTCAGAGATAAAGCCGTCGCAGTCTCAACTGCGCGTACGGCGACGGCGTTATCTTCGGATTTCGCGAGGAGTCAGCCTCCTTCGCTGTTTTTGCGTACGCCAAAGCAATGTTCCATTGCCGGGAACTCGCCGGAGCGCACTTCATGAGCGTACCTGGAGAAGGCCTCTTTAATAGGCTGGCTCAAATCCACGTAGCGTTTGGCGAATTTGGGCGTATAGCCCGAAAACAGACCAAGTATATCCTCGGTCACCAACACTTGGCCATCGCACTCCGGCGAAGCGCCGATGCCGACGGTAGGAATGCTCACCGCCGCGGTGACTTTGCGCGCCGCCTCTTCAAACGCGCCCTCCACCAATAAGGCGAATGCGCCCGTGTCTTCAAAGGCCCGCCCCAGTTTGATGAACGCGTTGATTTCTTCCTCAGTGCGGATCTGCGCCTTGAACCCGCCCTGCACATTCGCGTGCTGCGGCGTCAGGCCAATATGGGGCATCACCGGGATACCCCGACGCACCAGAAAATCGACGGTTTCCAGTAACTCCTCGCCGCCTTCCATTTTCACGCCCTGCGCCTGGGTCTCCACCAGAACCCGGGCAGCATTGCGATATGCCTGTTGCGGCGACTCCTGAAAAGTCCCGAATGGCATATCTACAATCACACAGGCTTTGCTGACTCCCCGGGTCACCGCCGCGCCATGGTTGATCATCATGTCCAAAGTGACGGACATGGTGGAGTTAAAGCCGTAGGCCACCATGCCTGTGGAGTCGCCGACGATAATCAAGTCCACGAACTCATCCATCATTTGCGCCATGGGCGTCGTGTAGGCGGTCAGGGAAACGATGCTTCCCCTGCCTTTCATCGACCGTATCTGCGGAATAGTGATGCGCTTTCTGTCAACGTGCGTGCTCATAAACCCTCCCAGGTCCGTCGCCTTTGCTTATTCAGTGTTTTCAGTTATTTGCATGGGATGGTTATTTTTATTTGGGCAAAACTATAACGAATTATTATGTTTTCCCCAATAACATCGACTATGTCGACGCAAGCATCGCAGTCATTGCGGAAGCGAGCCCGGCGATACATGCTAAGCTAGAATCTAAGGCTTGTTGACGATACAGAAACGCCATCAGGTCTGCGGCGAAGAAAGCGGTTCCCCGCGCAAACAAAGACAGACTTCAGACATGAAAAACGCTGGACGGCCTAGCCGCTGGCGCCGAACTCAATGTAGCGGAACTCTTGGACGAAGCGATTTATGAACAGCCAGCCTGGGATAAAGGAAGGCGCTACTCTTGACCGCCCCATGCAACAGCCTGATAGCAGCGGCCTCGGCAGGTCCAAGTGGCTGTATCGCTGCGCTGCGCTGATCATCACGGTTGGCGTCATCGCCGCCGGCTTTTATATCGACCGTCTCAACAACATTCGTCATGAGCAGGAAGTCCGCAACGACGTACTCAGCCAGTTGAGCGTGGTGCGCGCACGCCTGGAAGGCGCCATCAGCAGCAATATCCAAACAGTTCGTGGTCTGGTGGCGGCCATCAGCGTTGAGCCGGACATGAACCAGGATCGCTTCACCGAGTTCGCACACCCCCTGTTCGATGGCCGCGCGCAATTACGCAACATCGGCGCAGCGCCGGATATGGTTATCCGGCTGATTTATCCGCTGCAAGGCAATGAAGGCGCCATTGGACTGGATTTGAGCGCGACGCCCGACCAGCGAGAGGCCGCCGAACAGGCGCGACATTCCGGCCAACCGCTGGTGACGGGCCCTGTCAAACTGGTGCAGGGAGGCTACGGATTTATCGGGCGCATTCCTGTTTTCACTTACTCCGAAAGCGGTAAAAAAGAGCGCTTCTGGGGGCTGGTGTCCGCGGTTATTGACGTCGAGGAGCTATATAGAGCCAGCGGCCTGACCAGCGCAGCCCAGGGGCTGGATATCGCTATCCGCTCCGCCTATAACAACGACACGGACAGCGACGTATTCTATGGCGATCCGGAAATTTTTCACGCCAACCCGGTTATCGCTGAAGTCACGCTGCCCAACGGGGCCTGGCGTATCGGCGCCACGCCCCAGGGCGGCTGGCCGCAATTGGCGGAAGGCGCCATCGCACTGCGCATCAGCGTCCTCACAATCGGGCTGCTGATATTGACGCCGACGCTACTGGTGTTCCGGCAAATACGCAAACGCCATGAAAATGAAATGTTGCTGCGCAGCCTGTTTGACTTGTCCCCTTTGGGCATCGCCCTCAATGACTACAAAACCGGCGACTTCCTGGAGGTCAACAACGCATTACTGGGCCCGACGGGGTACACCCGCAAAGAGTTTCTCATGCTGAGTTACTGGGACATCACCCCCAAGGACTACGAAGAACTGGAGTCGCAACAATTGGAGCAACTCAGCATTCGTGGACGCTACGGGCCCTACGAGAAAGAGTACATACGCAAGAGCGGCGATCGCTATCCGGTGCTGTTGAACGGCGTGCTGATTTCCGATACCCAGGGTCGGGAATATATCTGGTCGATCATCGAGGACATCTCCGAGCGCAAACAGGCGGAGGCGGCAAGTCGCGTCGCACGCCAGCAAATCGAACAATCCCAGAAGGAGTTGCAGAACTTCTTCGATCTCTCCACCAACTTCCTGTGCATCGCCAACACCGAAGGCTACTTCGAAAGAATCAACTTCACCTTCAGCAAAGTGTTGGGTTATTCGGAGCGAGAACTGCTGTCGGAACCCATCGTTCACTTCATACACCCTGACGATGTGGAAAGCACATTGCTGGAGCTGAAAAAACTGGCCCGGGGCAAGCCCGCCATCTCTTTCGTCAATCGTTATCGCTGTTACAGCGGAGAAATCGTGACCCTGCTATGGAACGCCGCCTGTGATCCGGCTTCCGGCAAAATCTACGCTACGGCGGTGGACATAACCGCCCAACGCAATGCGCAAATGGAGCTGACTGAGGCGAAAGAAGCCGCCGAAGCCGCCGCCCGCGCCAAGAGCGACTTTCTGGCTACCATGAGTCATGAGATTCGCACACCGATGAACGGCGTTTTGGGCATGCTTAATCTAGTGCTGCATTCCAAACTTGATTCGGAACAGCAGCGCAAGGTCAATATCGCCAAATCCAGCGCGGAGTCCTTACTGAGCCTGATCAACGACATCCTCGATTTCTCTAAAGTGGATGCGGGCAAACTGGAGCTGGAGCTTCTCGACTTCGACCTGCGCCATCATCTGGACGAGTTCGCCGGCACCATGGCTTTGCGGGCTCAGGAGAAAGAGCTGGAGCTAGTGCTGGATCAAAGCGCCGTCGAGCAATCCATGGTGCGGGGCGACCCCGGACGGCTGCGGCAGATCCTCACCAATCTGGTCAGCAACGCCATCAAATTCACCGCCGAAGGCGAAATCGTCATCCGCTGCCAGTTGCAACCGGAAGAGGATCACCTGCTGTTAACCGTGTCCGTTACCGACACCGGCATCGGCATTCCCGCAGAGAAAATCGGTGGGCTGTTCGAACCCTTCACCCAGGTGGACGCTTCCACTACCCGTCAGTTCGGCGGCACCGGGTTGGGACTGGCTATTTGCAAACGCCTTAGCGAGCTGATGGACGGCGGCATTACCGTCCATAGCGAACAAGGCAAAGGCAGTTGCTTCGAATTTTGCATCCGTCTGCAACGCAGCGAACTGACGCAACCGATTCTTCCCAAAGTGGATATGCGTGCGCTTTCTTTGCTGGTGGTGGACGATAACGCCGCCAATCGCGAAGTGCTCTGCGGGCAGCTCAGAATGTGGGGCGCGCATGTGCTTGAAACCGCCAGCGGCGAAGAAGCGCTCGCCATGTGCGAGGCGAAAATCAATGGCTCTCCCGCCGTTTACGGACGTCCCTTCGACATCGCCATTCTGGACATGCATATGCCGCAAATGGATGGCGCTATGCTGGGACGTGAACTCAAGGCCAACGCGGCTTACCGCAATATGGCGTTAGTAATGATGACCAGCATCGGCCACCGGGGCGATGCGCGTTATTTCGCAGAACTGGGTTTCAGCGCCTATCTGCCCAAGCCGGTTACCGTTGCGGAGTTGAGCGCCGCACTCTCCGTGGTGGCGGAAGGCGGCGATGCGTTGCGTCAGGCCAAGCCGCTGGTCACACGCCATTACGCGCGCTCCCTCCCCGCCAGTGACGCCGCAGAATCGGACACGGCGGAAACGCATCCGCCGATGCAATGGCCAGCGCACAGTCGCCTCTTGCTGGTGGAAGACAATCAGGTTAACCAGGAGGTGGCGCAACTGATGCTGGAGGAAATGGGATTGCCGGCGGATGTCGCAGGCAACGGCCTGGAGGCGTTGGCGGCTCTGCAAAGCGCGCTGGAGGAAGCGCCTTATAATTTAGTGCTGATGGATTGCCAGATGCCGGAAATGGACGGCTATGAAGCCACCCGTCAAATTCGCGCAGGGAAAGCCGGCGAGCATAACCGTCATATCCCCATTGTCGCCATGACCGCCAACGCCATGAAAGGCGATCGCGAAAAATGCCTCGCGTCGGGCATGGATGATTATCTCAGTAAGCCGATCAGCGCCAGCGGTTTGGAGGAAAAGCTCAAGCTCTGGCTGTTCCGCCGCTCCAGCGCCAGACCTGGCCTCCAGATATTAGGCGCCGCATCAGAAGAAGGGGCTGAGGCGGATACCGTAGGTCAGGAGCCATTGCAGCTTTGGGATGAAAAAGCGGCGTTGGAAAGTCTGATGGGGAAACATGCACTGTTGAGTCGCCTACTCGGCGGATTTTGCAGTCGACTGCCGGAGCGCCTGGCGGCGCTGCAGGAAGCCATCAGCGAAAGCGATACCGGCAAAGTGGAGTTCATCGCCCACTCGATCAAAGGCGCGGCGGGGCAACTGCACGCGCAGCAACTGCAGCACGCCGCCAGCGCATTAGAGAACGCCGCCAGCCTGGATGACATCGAAGAAGTTAACCGCCTGCTGCCGGGCTTTGTCTCCGCCAGTGAGCAACTGGCCCGGCATTTCGACCACTACCTCAACACCCGGCCGGTCAGTTAAGCCAAAGAGGCGCTATATAAACCACAGCCGATAAACCGTTGGTTCTATAGCCCGCCGGCTACGTCCAATATTGCTCCCGTGACATAGGACGCTTCCTCCGACAACAACCATAAAATCGCATTGGCCAGCTCTTCCGGCTGGCCGCCACGGCGCATGGGGATATTCGCTTTCACCCGATCCACGCGACCTGGCTCGCCGCCGCTGGCGTGGATTTCCGTGTATACCGATCCGGGCCGCACGCCATTGACTCTCACGCCTTCCTGCGCCAGCTCTTTCGCCAGGCCCACGGTCATAGAGTCTACCGCGCCCTTGGAAGCGGCGTAGTCGATGTATTCCCCTGGAGAGCCCAGTTTCGCCGCCGTGGAGGAGACATTCACAATCACGCCGCCGCAGCCGCCATAGATCGTGGACATGCGTTTGATCGCTTCCCGCGAGCACAGAAAGTAGCTGACGACATTGTTGCGAAAGATGCGCGTCAGCCGTTCGGCGTCCATATGATCCAGACGCATCTGCCGCTCCAGCACGCCGACATTATTAACCAGGGCGGTCACCTTCCCGAGTTCGCGATCCACCGTCGCAAACAAGGCCTGCACGCCCTCCTCCTGAGAAACGTCAGCCTGCACGGCGATCGCTTCGCCGCCGTTATTGCGAATCGCCGCCACCACTTGCTGCGCCGCATCATGGTTGTTCAGATAGTTCACGCACACCGCGTAACCACGAGCGCCCGCCAGCATCGCCGCCGCCGCGCCAATTCCTCTTCCTGCGCCAGTAATAATGACGACTTTTTTGCTGGTTGATGTACCGGACATACTGCGACGACTCCTTAGTAAACGTTTCTCTTATCATCACGACAGACTAAAGAGTAACGTAAAAAGGCGTCCTCGCGGTCAAGCAAAAGGTCTGACTTTTCTTCGAAAGAGCCAATGCCTCTGAATTATCAGAGGCATTGGTTTGGAGGTATTTGGAGGTATTGGTTTGGAGGCAATAAGTTAAGAGGTAGTGGTTAAGAGGTATTGCCGTTTAACAGGCGATTGTTAACACACTATTGCCCGCACTCACTCCCGTTAAGCTTAATGATCGCAGGAACGCTGGCGGAAGCAGCGCCTTTTTTGCCGATGAAGCCGAAGGTGGAGGTTCCTCCATTAGCGGCCAAAGTCCCGTTCCATTGCGTCGCAGGAACCGCGGCGGTCACCCCGGCGCCATCAGCGCTGAAGTTGGCGTTCCAGCCATAGTCGAAGCTTTCGCCCGCCCCCAGTGTCCAGGCCAACTCGTAACCACGCACGGGATCGTCGCTGTTATTGGTGACAGTCACCACGGTATGGAATCCGCCATCCCACTCATTCACCACATCGTAGTAGACCGCGCAGTCCGCGGCGGGCTCATCGCCGCCTTTCTTCACTTGCAGATAGGCGTTCGCCACCGCCGCGTCGGTCTTGGCGTAGACCTTGTTCGCCACGGGGTCGCGCACCGGGCTCACCTCGCCATCCGCGTTCACCACGCCGACTTTGATTTCCGCTCCCGCCGCGTTGACCGCCTGCGCCAGCGCATAAGGCCATTCCGCCGCTGCAGAATCAGCGTCGCCCAGCGCCAAAGGCTGCGCCGGATAGTAAAGATCACGCCCGTCCTGCAGCACCACGCGTACACTGACCTTGTCGCCAGCGGCCAGATTCATTGGCTGCGCAGTGAGCGCGCCTAAGTCCAGCCATGGCGAAGAGCCCGCTGGCAGGTGCGTGATGGCGACGCTGGCGTCATCACTTTCGTCCGCATTGCTCACATGCAGAGAGATAGTGACGCGACCGGCGGTTTCCGGATTGGCCATACGCAAAGTAGCCACTTTCTGGCTGGCCCCTTCCAGTTCATAAAGACCTGGGTTCTGCGACGATACGCTCCATTGATAAGACAAGCCCTCGCCTTGAGATTCGCCAGCGTCCAGACGCAGCTCCCCTGCGCCAGTAAACTCGCTGACATCCGGCGTCAGACCGATTTTTGCGAAAACGTTTTCACCATCGCCCGGATCAGTCCCGTCGAACACCACGTCCACGCATCCATGGAATCGCTCAAAGGTGTATTGATTACGCCCCCACTCCCCATAGATCACGTGCCGACCGCTACGCTCAGGAATTTCGCAGGTCGTGCGGAAACGCGCGTTGCCTTTGTCCGGCTCCACATTGGGATTGGCGTCTGGGTTTTTGTCGTCATAGTTGAGAACGCAGAACGCTTCTTCATCAAAGTCATCCCACGTCAGCGCACGCCCGGATTGAAACTGGAACCCTGGCTTGGTGATCCAGTAGCGAAACTCTTCCGTGTCATCGAAGTGAGGACCCCAGGAAATATTCCAGGTAAAGGTTCTCGGACCTGGACTCATGTGGGAGGTAGGCCAGTCGATAGCGCTGTCCCAGGGAGTGGCGCCACCCTGCCAGGTTTCACTGCCGAAGCCACAGACATGCTCAGGCAACGGGTCCACCACAGCGCGTCCCTGGGCGTGAGTCAATACGCTCATGAACTGGTAACCGCCCACCGGGTCCTGGGCGAAAGCACCGCGGCATTCTTCGTATTCCGCTGTGCCATTGTCGATTTCATCGGGCTTGGTCACGGCGCCGCAATACCAGTTGCGGGAGGGCGGGTCTTCAATCAGGCCGTGGGCGTTAACGCCGCCAGCCAGGCATGCCAGCAATGCGCCGGCGGAGAGGGATCTACAGTTTCTGTTCATTGTTGTTCCTTCCGTAAACTCATTATTTGGCGGTAATGGGCGCGTGTCTTACGCGCTATAAGAAGCATAGCATTCAGATTTATGAATACGTTTTCATAATCCAAATTCACGATGAGCGGGTAAATCCCCCATACGCCCTAGAAAAATGGGGTGAGTTGTCAAGAAAGATGGGGGACCGCGAACTGGCGTTTGCTTTGGCCTGGGTCTGCCAGGTAAAAAACGGCAGGAAAAGCAGGCTCTATGGCAGAGCCTGCGCGAAGATAACGATCAATGCAGAATGACGCGGGCGTTTGTGCCCTGAACGGGACGGTTAGTTGGGCCGCCCATGGTTTCCGTGAACTGATTGATTTGCTCTTTGGAAGCCTTGCGGTAATCCTTCATCACCAGCCAGCGTACGCCTTCGGAACAAGGCGGCGTGGTCAACGAGCCGTTAAAGCGATAGTAGCCCGAGTTCGCTGACACCATGTCGCCGGCGTGAACCTCAGTCGGCAGCGCTTTGGCGCCGCCCGCTTCCTTCGGCATATGCTCCCAGACTTTCGCCAAATGTTCGTTATGGTCGCCCTCTTCATACAACACGGACAACACCGCTAACTCGCCTTTTTCATTGGCGTGCACAAAGTGCGCCTCCAGCGGGAAGCTCTTGCCGTCGACCGTATTCTCACTGGGGGCATGGAAGTGGAACTGCTTAAGTTCGAACTCCCGTCCTTCCACACTGGCTTTGCTGCCTGGCTTGTAATTCACCTGGATGGTATGACCGTTGTTGACGACCTCATGGCCGCCGCTGCTGTAGCTCATACCCACCGCAGGCAGTTCGCCTTTGATGAGGCCGCTGATATCCACCGGCGACTGATTTTTCCCGGCGGAGCACATGGTGTATTCCGGTTTCAGGTCTCCCCAGCGCTCGGGTTCATCATATCCCCAATGCGACTCGCCACTGGCCAATGCCTGCCCGCATGCGGTCACTCCAGCCAATACCCATATCAGACGTCTGATCATTTGCTTTTCTCCTTATTGACGAAAATGTGCAACCAGACACCGCTTAACTCGTTGTTTTCTGGCTCTTTATTTTTAGAGCATATTTACCTGTTTCTACGCCCGCACACAACCCGCAAGGCGAAACAGGGCGACGCTCATTGCTTCAACGTAGCCAGAAATTCAAAAAACTCAATAAACTTGTCTTTGCCCATACTGCGCGCTGTGGCCAACTGTCCGCCCCGGGTGGCGAACAGCACTTTGTCATCGTTATCGGTGACGACAATGGAGGGAATGCCTTTCTCAATGGGATTGCCGTAGGTCTCGACAATATCCAGATTCTTGTCCCAGTCGCCGATATCGACTTTGACGACCTTGAAGTGTTTGCTGACCAGCGCGGCGATCTCTGCATCCTGCATGGCTTCATCGAAAACGCGACAATCCGGACACCAGTTGGCGCCGAAGGTCAGTAATATCAGCTTATGATCCTCGCTCGCAGCGGAGCGGGCGGCTTGAATATCGCGCCTGGCGTCGGCGCTTTCATCGTAGGGTAAAGGGCCCGCTGCGGCCGTGAAGGCCAGCAGGCCCAACAGCAGACAGACGCAATTCCTGATCAACGTATGCATATTTCTCTCCTTGAAATGAGTGATGGCGATTAACGACTATTTAAAGTAGCGCAATGAGACGACTCTGCGCAGGCGGAAAATAGTAACGTGGAGACGCCCGACATGTTAATAACCCTGCGCATCAATTCCCTGTCCAACGACAAGTCGCTAAAGACCGGTTTTATCCTTCTCGAACGGCTAAAGACTACAAAGCGATCTATCAACGGACAACAGTAGAATAATTGATCATCAGGCCCTCAGCTTTCGCCAGGATTGACGTTTTTTTCGCCTCAGCCCCGTCCCGGCGCGCCGGAGAGACTATAATCCTGCCTTGAGCATTCCCTTTTGCAGTCAGACCTTTATAGTGTAAGGCCCCTGTCCGGATGCCCCGCGCCACACGGACAGGCAGGAAAAACAAAGGAGTACGTCTGCGGATGAGTTTGTATTTAATTCCACTGGCTCCCCTGTTGGGGGCGTTGGTTCCCTTATTCTCCGGACGCTCGGGCCGTAGCGCCCTGGCGCTCTCCGTCGCGTTGTTTCCAGCCTGGGCGCTGGTCTACATGCTGATCCAGGCGCAAGCCGTGCTGGATGGCGAAACCCTGCGCTTCGCGGTGGACTGGATACCCGCCATCGGGCTGCAACTGGCATTCCGTCTGGATGGACTCGGCCTGCTATTCTGCCTGCTGATACTGATCATCGGATTGCTGGTGATTCTGTATGCGCGCTACTACCTTTCCGAACAGGAAAACATGGGGCGGTTTTACTCCTACCTGCTTCTGTTTATGACAGCGATGCTCGGCATCGTGCTGTCCAATAACCTGTTGCAGCTCTGGCTGTTCTGGGAACTCACCAGCATCAGTTCATTCCTGCTGATCAGTTTCTGGTCCCACAAAAGCGACGCCCGTAAAGGCGCGCGCATGGCGCTGGCCATCACGGGCGCTGGCGGACTCGCGTTACTGGCGGGACTGCTGCTGATTGGAAATATGGTCGGCGACTACAGTCTGGACACCGTTTTGGCGAATGGCGCGTTGATCAAGGCGGACCCCGCTTATCCGGTCGCCCTGATTTTGCTGTTGCTGGGCGCGTTTACCAAATCCGCCCAGTTTCCATTTCATTTCTGGCTGCCTCACGCCATGGCGGCGCCGACGCCGGTCAGCGCGTATCTGCACTCCGCCACCATGGTAAAAGCCGGCATTTTCCTGCTGGCGCGGTTCTATCCGGCCATGTCCGGTACTGACATGTGGTTCCTCGCCGTCAGCATGACCGGGTTGATTACTCTTCTCTACGGCGCTTTCACTGCGTTGTTCCAGCACGATCTGAAAGGGTTGTTGGCCTACTCCACCATCAGCCACCTGGGACTGATCACCCTGCTGTTGGGTATGAATACCCGTTTGGCGGCGGTGGCGGCGGTGTTCCATATTATCAACCACGCCACCTTTAAGGCCTCGCTGTTTATGGCGGCGGGCATTATCGACCATGAGTCCGGCTCTCGCGATATGCGCAAGCTCAATGGCTTGTGGAAATACATGCCGCATACGGCGGCGCTGGCCATGGTGGCGGCGTCCTCCATGGCGGGCGTACCGCTGCTGAACGGTTTCCTGTCCAAGGAAATGTTCTTTGCGGAGACCCTGGATCAAAGCACCCTGGGCGGGTTGTCCTGGGTCATTCCCGTTCTCGCCACTGTCGGCGGCGCGTTTTCCGTGGCCTATTCGCTGCGTTTTATTCACGACGTTTTCTTCAATGGCGACCCCATTGATTTGCCGCGGACGCCTCACGAGCCGCCTCGGTACATGAAGGTTCCGGTGGAAATTCTGGTGGCGCTTTGTCTGCTGGTTGGCGTGTTCCCCAACTATGTCGTCAACAGCCTGCTGAACGCCGCTTCGGCCGCGGTGCTCAATGGGCGTCTGCCGGAATACAGCCTCGCCATCTGGCATGGCTTCAACATTCCCATGCTGATGAGTCTGGCGGCCATGGCTGGCGGCCTCTACATCTATTACAACCGGCGCATGCTGTTCCAGTTCCATGCCCAGTTTCCCCAGCACGACGCCAAACAAATCTTCGAAGGCGCGGTGCAATACGTCGCCAAACAGTGCGAGCGCATCATCGACGCGCTGGAGAACGGCTCACTGCAGCGCTACGTGTTTTTGCTGCTGCTGTTCGCGTTGATGTTTATGGCCGGTCCTTTGCTGGATTTACACCACAGCGCCGGCTCCCGCCCGCAACTGGAACTCAACGGCGTAGTGCTGACAGGAGCCATCCTGCTGAGCCTGAGCGCAGTGGCGACAGTAATCTGGGCGCGGCGACGCTTTATCGCCTTGTTGTCGCTGTCCGTGACGGGGCTGATCGTTTCCATCGCCTTCGCCTATTTCTCCGCGCCGGACCTGGCGTTGACGCAGCTGTCCGTTGAGATCATCACCGTCATACTGCTGATGCTGGCGCTGTTCTTCCTGCCACAGACCACCCTCAAAGAGTCGAGCCCCAACCGGCTGACCCGCGACCTCAGTCTTGCGGCGCTGATAGGCGGCGTGGTCGGAAGCATCAGCTATGCATTGATGACGCGTCCGCTGTTGAGCATTTCCGATTACTACCTGACTCACAGCAAAACCGGAGGCGGCGGCGATAATGTGGTCAACGTCATTCTGGTGGACTTCCGTGGCTTCGATACCCTGGGAGAAATCACCGTGCTGGGCATCGCCGCCCTGGGAATATATAAGCTGATCGCCGGCATGCGTCTGTACATGCCAGCGGGAGATGACAGCGGTCGTCCCTGGAGCCAGGACCGTCACCCGATGATCCTGGCCCTGGTGTCGCAAAACCTGCTGCCCCTGGCGCTGTTGGTGTCGGTTTACATCCTGCTGCGCGGCCATAACCTGCCCGGCGGCGGCTTTATCGCCGGTTTGATCACCGCCGTGGCGATTATCCAGCAATACATCGCCCATGGCGTGGACTGGATCAAACACCGCGTACGCATCAACTATCAGGCTCTGATCGCCGGCGGCGTGCTGCTGGCGGCCCTTACCGGCGCCGGCGCCTGGGCGTTCGACCGTCCCTTCCTGACCAGCTGGTTCGATCATTTTCATCTGCCCTGGATCGGCGACTTCGAACTCGCCAGCGCCATGCTGTTTGACCTTGGCGTCTATTTGACTGTGGTGGGCGCCGCCATGCTGATTCTGGCGAATCTGGGCAAGCTCACCACCAGCGAGCGCCCGGCTTTTGAAAACGGCGACGCCCCGCGCGCGCCTGCGACGCATCACAAAGAGGAGTTTTAAATGGAAGGCGTTTACGCATTCTGTGTCGGCCTGCTGACGGCCTGCGGCGTATTCTTATGCCTGCGCGGACGCACCTTTTCTGTAGTGCTTGGGCTGACGCTGCTGTCCTACGCCGTCAACCTGTTCCTGTTCGCCAGCGGGCGCCTCGCCCTGTACGGCGCAGCGGTCCTGGGCTCCACTGAAAAATATGGCGACCCTCTGCCACAGGCCCTGGTGCTGACCGCCATCGTCATCGGCTTCGCAATGACCGCCTTCCTGGTCATCCTGGCGATGCGTTCGCGGGCGGACCTGGGCAATGATCATGTGGACGGACGCATTCCCTCAGAGCCTTCTCTGGTGCAAAGACGCACGGGGAGAAAAGGATGATGCAGCATTTGCCAATCCTTCCCATCGTCATTCCCTTGCTGGCGGGCGTCCTGTTATTGCTGCCCCCGCTCTGTCATTCCCTGCCCAGACAGCGTTTCATCGCCGTCGCAGTGAATCTGGCGCTGATCGTCACGGCGGTCATGCTGCTGCAGCGGACGCATCTGGAAGGCGCTCTCACCTACGCCTTGGGAGACTGGCCGTCGCCCTTCGGCATTGTACTGGTGGCGGACCGCATTTCCGCTCTGTTGACGCTGCTCACCTCTTTGCTGGGCCTGGGCGCATTGCTGTACGCCTGCGCCGGCGACGACAAAAACGGCATGTATTTTCACCCGCTGTTTATGTTCCAGCTTATGGGCGTCAACGGCGCGTTTCTGACCGGTGATATTTTCAACCTGTTCGTTTTCTTCGAAGTGCTGCTTATCGCTTCCTATGCCTTGCTGATCCATGGCGGCGGCAAGCAGAAAACACGGGCGGCGGTGCACTACGTGATTATTAACCTGGTGGGTTCCTGTCTGTTTCTGTTCGCACTGGGAACGCTGTATGGCGTCCTGGGCACGCTCAATATCGCGGACATGGCCGCCAAAGCCACGCTATTGGGACCGGATGAACAACCGCTGGCGAAAGCGGGCGGGCTGCTGTTATTGGCGGTGTTCGGCTTGAAGGCGGCGCTGCTGCCGTTCTATTTCTGGTTGCCGCGTTCGTATTCCTCCGCCTCCGCGCCAGTGGCCGCCTTGTTCGCCATCATGACCAAGGTGGGCGCATACAGCATCCTGCGCATCCACACGACGATTTTCGGCGCCGGCGCCGGCGCATTGGCGGAAATCGCCACCCCATGGCTGCAGCCTCTGGCGTTGCTGACGCTGATCATCGGCTCCATCGGCGCGCTCGCCAGCCCCAGTTTGCGCACGTTAACCGCCAACCTGACGCTGGTCTCCATGGGCATTCTGCTGACCGCCATCGCCCTGCAGCGCGCTGACGCCACTGCAGCGGCGCTGTACTACACCATTCACACCACTCTGGTTACCGGCGCGCTGTTCCTGTTGGCGGACATGATCGGACGACAGCGCGGCAAGGCGGAGGACCGCTTCGTCGCCTCACGGCGCATGCAGCGTCCGGTTGCTTTGGGCGTCGCCTTTATTATCGCCGCCATCGCCGCCACTGGCGCACCGCCGTTGTCCGGTTTCGTCGGTAAAGTGCTGCTGTTGCAGGCCACAGAAGGTCCCGTAGAAGCAGGCCTGATCTGGCCCATCGTGCTAATTAGTGGACTGGCGGCGATTATCGCCCTGTCCCGCGCCGGCTCGTCCCTGTTCTGGCGTCACAGCGAAGATGCGCCTGTGGCGGAGCCGACGCCGGCGCTAAGGATAATCGCGGTCTATCTGCTGCTGGCGGCCTCGCCTCTGCTGGTCGTGTTCGGCGGACCGATTACCGAATTTACTGACGCCGCCGCAACGCAATTGCATGACTCAGCCGCCTTGAGCGGCATGATGCAACAAGGAGGCTCCTGATGGTTAACCGCTTACGCCTGTTCTGGTTTCCCTCGCCCTGGCTCAGCCTGCTGTTGTTCGTCGCCTGGTTGATGCTCAACAACAGTGCGGCGCCGGGTCACTTGGTGTTGGGCGCTTTATTGGCTATCGCGATTCCAAGACTGACCGCCCGACTTGGCGACCCACAGCCCACCATGAAACGGCCTGTCCTGGCGATCCGCTATGTTCTGCGCGTGCTGGGCGATATTATTCGCGACAACTTCCGCGTCGCCCTGTTGATCATGGGGCCGAATCAGCGTTTGCAGCCTGCTTTCGTGGCCTTGCCGCTGGCACTGCACGAGCCTCTTCCTCTCACCATTCTCGCTGGCACCATCTCGTTGACCCCTGGCACCGTCAGCGTGGAGATCTCCGAAGATAAGCTTTGGCTCTATATCCACACCTTGCACCTGGACGACGAGGCCGAGCTGATTGCACATATCAAAGGCCGTTACGAAGCCGCCTTGAAGGAGATATTCGAATGCTGAATCTGGCTCTGCAAATCGCCATCGGCATGGTTTCCATCGCCATGCTTCTCAACCTGTGGCGTCTGCTGCTGGGCCCGGAACCCGCCGATCGGATTCTGGCCCTGGAAACCATGTATCTGAACAGCATGGCGCTGATCATTCTGTTTGGACTCTGGCAAGGCGCCGCCCTGTTCTTCGAGGCCGCGCTGCTGGTGGCCATGCTAGGCTTCGCCAGTACGGCGGCGTTGTGCAAGTTTCTTCTGCGCGGCGACATCATCGAATGACGCCGGAAAAGTATGTGAGAGTACTGATATGAGCTTTACGGTAGAACTGATTATCTGCGCTTTGGTCCTGCTTGGAGGCCTTTTCGCCCTGCTGGGCTCCATTGGCGTATTGAAGATGAGCGACTTTTATACCCGTCTGCATGCGCCAACCCTGGCCGCGACAGTGGGCATGGGATCGCTGTTGATCGCCTCCATTATCGCCTTCACTGTGCGTGAGCAACGCCTTTCCGCCCATGAACTGCTGATTACCCTGTTTGTGATGATCACCGCGCCAGTTACGGCGCATATGCTGGCGAAAGTTGCGCTGCACCAACGCCAGCAGTCGGTCGCAAACACCCGGAATAAGGCGCTGACCGAAAAGATACGCAAGCGCCTGCCGCCGGAGTAAACAAGCTAAGAGATAGGCTTCGTAGCAACTCTATATTGCCCGGTCGAAGGGGAATTATTCTCCGCGCCGGGTCTCCGCTATCGCGTCCGCCTGAATAATCGAGTAAAATACTCGGCCATTTTTTAATCAATCCTCCCGGTGAGTTCTGTATGCACGCGGCGCGTCCTCTGTTTTCCTATCAACGCTATTGGGCTGAATGCTTCGGCACGGCGGAATTTCTGCCGATGTCGCGCAAGGAGATGGAGGCGCAGGGCTGGGACAGCTGCGACATTATCATCATCAGCGGCGACGCCTATGTCGATCACCCCAGCTTCGGCATGGCGGTAATTGGGCGTCTGTGGGAATCCCATGGTTTCCGCGTCGGCATCATTGCGCAGCCGGACTGGTCCTCGAAAGACGCCTTCATGGCGTTGGGCAAACCCAACCTGTTCTACGCTGTGTCCGCCGGCAACATGGACTCCATGATCAACCGCTACACTGCGGATCGCAAACTGCGTCACGACGACGCCTACACGCCCAATAACGAAGGCGGCAAACGTCCAGACCGCGCCGTACTGGTGTACACCCAGCGCTGTAAAGAAGCTTACAGCGACGTGCCGGTGCTGGTCGGCGGCATCGAAGCCAGTCTGCGCCGCATCGCTCATTATGATTACTGGTCGGACAAAGTGCGCCGCTCGGTTCTGTTCGACTCCAAGGCCGACCTGCTGGTCTACGGCAACGCGGAAAGAGCGGTGGTGGAAATCGCCCATCGCGCCGCCGCCGGCGAACAAATGAAAGACATGACCAATATCCGCGGCACCGCGTGCGTATTGTCTGAACTTCCCCACGACTGGGAAATGAAGGACTCCACTCGCATCGACAAGCCCGGCAGGGTCGATCCGCTGCCCAATCCTTATGTGTACGCCAATGAGGAAGGAACGGAAGAAGGCTGCAGCTCCAAGCAGGCTGTCGCTAATGAGCCGGAAGAGCAAGTGGTGCATATTCTGCCTCCCAGCGGCGGCCACAAGCGCTTTATTCAGCTGCCCTCCTACGAGAAAGTACGCAACGACCCTGTTCTGTACGCGCATACGTCCCGCGTGCTGCACCTGGAAACCAACCCGGCCAACGCCCACACGCTGGCGCAGAAGCATGGCGACCGTTACCTGTGGATGAACCCGCCAGCGATTCCGCTACAGACCAAGGAACTGGATGACGTTTTCGAATTGCCTTTCCAGCGCATTCCTCATCCTGCGTATGGCAAGGCGCGTATTCCCGCTTACGACATGATCCGCTTCTCCGTGAACATCATGCGCGGCTGTTTCGGCGGTTGCTCCTTCTGCTCCATCACCGAGCATGAAGGACGCTGGATTCAAAGCCGCTCTCAGGATTCTGTCATCCGCGAGATCGAGAATATTCGCGACAAGACGCCTGGCTTTACCGGCACTATCTCCGACCTGGGCGGCCCCACCGCCAACATGTATCACCTCAACTGTAAGAGCGAGGAGATTCACGCCAACTGCCGTCGCTTGTCCTGCGTTTATCCGACGATCTGTAAGAACCTGAAAACTGATCACTCGGAGACCACGCAGCTATACCGTCGCGCCCGCGCGCTACCCGGCGTGAAGCGGGTGATGATCGCCTCCGGCTTACGCTATGACCTGGCGGTGGAAGATCCTGAATACGTACGCGAGCTGGTGACTCACCATGTCGGTGGCTATCTGAAAATCGCACCGGAGCATTCTGAGGAAGCGCCCCTGTCGAAAATGATGAAGCCTGGCATGGGCACCTACTACAAGTTCAAGGAGATGTTCGAACGCTTCTCCAAAGAAGCGGGTAAAGAACA
Organism: Hahella sp. CR1; assembly: GCF_029813005.1. Taxonomy (NCBI): domain Bacteria; kingdom Pseudomonadati; phylum Pseudomonadota; class Gammaproteobacteria; order Oceanospirillales; family Hahellaceae; genus Hahella; species Hahella sp. CR1. The sequence goes on along the minus strand of NZ_JAPELK010000005.1, from coordinate 283,146 downwards.
GTATCTGATTCCCTACTTCATCGCCGCCCACCCAGGCACCACGGATGAAGACATGCTGAATCTGGCGATGTGGCTGAAGGAAAACGGCTTCCGCGCCGATCAGGTGCAGGCGTTCTATCCTTCTCCGATGGCCAGCGCCACCGCCATGTATCACTCTGAGCGCGATCCCTTGCACCGCATCAACTATAAGACGGACAAGGTATACATCCCGAAAGGCGAACGGCAGCGCCGTCTGCATAAAGCGTTTCTGCGCTATCACGATCCGGACAACTGGCCCATGCTCAGAGAAGCCCTGCAGCGTATGGGCAAGGCGCATTTGATTGGCTACGGTAAGAAGCACCTGGTGCCGCCGACGCAGCCAGCGAATCACCCCAGCGCCAAGAAGTACGGCTCCAAGCTGAATCCGCAAGGCGGACAGCCGCGCAAAGGCCGGGCTCTAACCCAGCACACTGGCCTGCCTCCCCGTCAGGGCGCTGGGCCCAAGCGCGGAAAACCTGCTGGACGCTCGCCGGCGAAAGGCTGATAACAGCATATCTGGCTTCAGATGACGTCCGTCGTCTGAAGCTTTTCTTCAGCCTCAGTGCTCACAGGCTCAGCACTCGGGCTTAATCCATTTTTTTCCTTGCCCATTTCCCTCGTCCTTACGCCTTTACGATTCTCTTTACCGCTCTCCCAGACACCGCAGATAACCCCCAGAACAATGCTGGTCGGCAGAACCATGTACGGCATAACAAACTTCATTTGAGGCGACAGAGGAAAAAGCAGAAAGAACACGCCGTAGTCGATCAAAGCGACGACCATGCTGATCAGCGTGATATGCAGAACCACCGTCTTTCTCGAATATTCCTTAAAGTAGGTCCACAGGAAATATCGACTGACCGCTGCTGAAAATAAGACTGAATAGATGACAAGAGGGAAGATGCCTGGCGGCAGCTCCTCAACGCCCAAAAAGGCCACCAGATAACCAGCAATGGTGGAGATGAAAATAGAACCTAAATAGACTCCCAGCGTTTCAACGCCCCTGTCCATGAAAGAGTCAGGAGCTTGAATCGCACCCATTACGAAGATAACCGTAACAAAGGAAAACGCGCTAAAAAACGGCCCGGTGATAAGCGTGAACAGTAATACTCGTAACTTCATATGATCCTTGCGCTACTGCCGGCTGTTAGTCCTGCACGTCGACAGCCGCTCGATTAAATCCGAGCGGCATTATGCGCACATAGACTCACGACCGCCAGAGCGGGACCAGGAAGGCGAGCTGTCAGTCCTCCTTATATAAAACTGACTCAATTCTTTTTAAGTTCATAGGTGAAGCCCGCCATATCCGCCGTCATCGTGTCGCCATCGAAAGCCAGCACTTTGATTTTGGCGTAGCCCAGGTCAATGGTTTGTCCTTTCACCGTGAAAGCGTCGGGAGAAATACGCCGCCCACCCAGGTTCTGATAGAAGTTATCGCCCTCGAATTCCCACTTGTCATTTTCGTCGTCAGACTCTCCGTTCATGGACAGAATCAACCAGCTTCCCTGCAAGGCCTGCTTGCTCAGCTCCGCCGCTTGCGCGCCTATCGCGAACAGCGCCAGAGCAGTAAATATGACTATTCTTTGCATTGCTTGCGTTTCCATTACCCATTGAAAGGACTTAAGCATAGTCGAAAGAGCGTTAACCGACGTCACGACGTTGCAACAACTCTTCCGCCTCCGCGTACGCCGCCTTGATGTGAAGCCTGAGCTGCTCCAGCAATGCCTGATAGCGAGCGTCGTCGCGCTGCCCCCCTTTAACCAGCTGTTCCAGCTCCGCCGCCAGCTCAGACACTCTGTTGGCCCCCACTGTGGAGGACATGCCTTTGAGACTGTGATAATTCCGCCGGGTCTCCTCAGGGTCCGAAGGCCATTGCGCGGGATATAGCTCCATCAATTTCGGCGCGTCGCGCAGAAACAGCTGAATGGCGCGGCAGTATATCCCCCAGTTGTCGCTCATTCGCGCCAGCGCGCAAGCGGAGTCTATGGCGCCGCTGCTCTCGATGGCGCAACCAGCGGTTTCCTGTGGGACAGTCTCCGTTTCTGGCGGAGCCTCCATTACCGATTCCATTTCTTTTACTGCTTCTTCTTTCGCTTCCGCCTCCGGAGAAGCGGTAGCTGGCGTTGGCGTTGGCGTTGGCGTTGGCGTTGGCGTTGGCGTTGGCGTTGGCGTTGGCGTTGGCGTTGGCGTTGGCGTTGGCGTTGGCGTTGATTCCAGTGAGCTATCCCAGCCCGTTTGTTCTATCAATACTTCCAGTAGATGATCAAAGTCGAAGGGTTTGCCGACATGCTCGTTCATTCCCACGGAGAGCGCCGCCTCCCGGTCCGAGGACATGGCATTGGCGGTCATGGCGATAATCGGCAACGCATTCATTTTCAGTTTGCCGCGAATCTCACGGGTGGCGGTATAGCCATCCATGCCCGGCATCTGGATATCCATCAGCACTGCATCAAACATCGACTCCGCGCTCTGTATCGCCGCCACCGCTTCCAGACCGTCCCCGGCAATGCTTACATTCGCCCCTTCGCTCTGCAGCAGCTCCATAGCCACCTGCTGATTGGTAGGGTTGTCCTCAACCAGCAAGATGGTCATCCCATGCAGGCGTTTACCCGCGGCTGCACCGTTGACGCGATTACGGGAGCGATCCAGCTTCAGGGTATCCGAGGCGGCGTCAAGAATCATGGAAGCGGTCACGGGTTTGGTGAGATAACCGTCAATCGTGTTCGGCGAGGACAGACGACGACGCTCCATCTCATCACGGGCCTGAGCGCTCACCATCATGATCAGCGGCGCCTGGCCCGCCGGATATTGCGCCTTGATCAGCTCTGCGGCCCGCCAGCCATCCATGCCGGGCATCATCCAGTCCATCAGCACCAGGTTGTAAGGCGTGGCGAAATCCGCCGCCTCCATTAACTTGTCGACGCCCTCCTCGCCGCTGACTGCGATCTCCACCGACCAGCCAAAGGATTCAATCACGCCTCTGAGCACTTCTCTGGCGCTGGCGTTATCATCCACCACCAACACACGCAGCCGTTTAGGCAGACTGCAGGCTTTTTTCGCCGCATTCCATGGCTGCGCCCGGAGACAAGAGATAGAAAAGCGGAACAGGCTGCCCTCGCCTTCCTTGCTTTCCGCCGTAATTTCTCCTCCCATCAAACGCACCAGACGCCGACAGATAGCCAATCCCAGACCCGCGCCGCCGAAGCGCCGGGCGGTTGACGCCTCCGCCTGCGTGAAGCCTTCGAAGATGCGCTGCAACTGCTCTGGAGAGATGCCGATACCGGTGTCGCGCACAGCGAAAGACAAAACCAGATTATCATCTTGCGCAGACTCCAGTCTGACGGATATCTCCACTTCGCCCTGCTCCGTGAACTTCACGGCATTGCCCGCCAAGTTAATCAGAATCTGCTGCAAACGCAGACCATCCAGCTCCAGCCAGTCAGGAATTTTCGGATCAACGTCAAACAGCACCTCCAGCGGTTTGTCGCCAATATTGGCGGTGATAATGACCGCCACATCCTGCAGCAGTTTATCCAGGCTGCAGGGCTCCAAATCCAGAGTCAGTTTGCCAGCTTCGATTTTGGAGAAGTCCAGAATGTCGTTAAGAATGCCCAGCAAAGCTCTAGCGGAAGACTCCGCCTTCTGCACATAGTCTCGCTGACGCTCTTCCAGATCGGTGCGCTTGAGTAAGTTGACCATCCCCAGAATCGCGTTCATGGGCGTACGGATTTCATGACTCATATTGGCCAGAAATTCCGATTTCGCGTTACTGGCTTTATCCGCCATCGACTTGGCTTCACGCAGACGCTGTTCGTACTCACGCTGTTCCGTGATATCTCGGTTGACGCCAAGCACCAATATCGGTTTACCCAGATCATTGAATTCCACCACCGCGGCGGCCTGCACATAGCGCACTTCGCCACTGGGGCGCACAATGCGATAAATAGGGTCGTATACCCCCTCCCCCGCCAGCGCCGCCTCCAGTTTCGCCACCGTGGACGCCTCGTCTTCCGGATGCAGCGCGTGACGCCAGTGGCGATGGCTCAGGCCGCCTGTATTCAATTCATAGGGCGCTTGATAGATCTCGAACATCTGCCGGTTCCAGGTGAGCGTGTCGCTCTCCAGGTCCCAGGTCCAGATTCCCAGCTCAGCCACTTCCGCCGCTTTCAGCAGCTGATCGCGCATGGAAGTCAGATTGCGTCTGTCCTGCACCTGCCGGGAGATATCCGTGGCGACGCCAAGGTAGCCGCTGGTCCGGTTATTTTCATCGCGCAGCTCGGTCACAGAAAGTTGCACAGGAAAACGGGAACCGTCTTTACGCACATAGGTCCATTCGTGTTCATTGGGCAGGCCGCGCTTGGTCTTGGCGATGAATACCTCAAAGCCCGGCGCCAGTTTCTCATCCAGTTCTTCGGAAAACTCCCGCGCCCGCGCCGCCACTTCCTCCCGCAAATGGAAAACTGCGGGCGTTCTTTTACCCACCATTTCCTTCGTGCTGTACCCCAGCATACGCTCCGCTGCAGGATTAAAGAGCGTGATCACGCCCTCCAGGTCCGTGGCGATAATCGCATTGCCGGCATTGTTGAGAATCGCCTGTTGCAGCGCCAGATAGCGCTGTATTTCCGCCGTCCGCGCCTCGACCTGACGTTCCAGAGACGCATTCAATTCGCGAATTTGATTCTCTATGGAGATCTGGCGGCTGATATCGCGAATCGTCTTGGCGGCGCCGACAATCTCTCCATCCGCGTTTCTGATCGGAGATACGGACACCGACACTTCCACCATCCGGCCATTCTTGCATTTACGCTGAGTATTGAAGGGTTTCACAGGTTCACCCTCTCCAATCATGCGCAGGATATTTTCTTCTTCCGCCACTCTCTCCGACGGCACAGTGAGCTTTTGTACGAAACGCCCAATCGCCTCATCGCGACGAAAGCCGAACATCAATTCGGCGCCCCGATTCCAATCCGTAATGACGCCGTCCAGGTCCATCCCCAAAACCGCATCCTGGGCGCTCTCCACAATCGCCGCCAATCGCGCCTGACCGGCGCTGACCAGTTGTCGCTGCCGCATGTTCAACCAGTAGAGATACAAGAAGCCGCCGACCACCGCCATGCCGCCAAGCAAAGCCAGCATGATATTCGAAACGATACGCCCAACTCGTTTCTCAGCCATCTCCTGAGGGTAGGTAATGTAGAGCTTTAGAAACCGGTCCGGCTGCCCCTCCTGCAAAGGCAGATCCCGACTCGTTACCAGTAATCGGCCCTCCTCTTCTCCTTCAAATAAAGACATGGCGCCGAACAAATCAGCATCGACCTGCTCCTGTGTAAATTCATCCTCCCAGACATGTCGCCTGCCCAGGTCGAACCCAAACGTTTTGTTATCATCAGGATGAATCAAAAAGTCGCCGGCCTGATTAGTGAGGTAAATGTTATATCCCGGCGGCGTCTGCTCCGTAATGTCGGCAAACATGAACTCCGCGCTCATATTGATCACCAGAACGCCGAACACAGAGCCGGCGGAGTTAATAACCGGAGTCGCCACCCTGATTGTCGGCACATGCGGCCATTGCACCATCCCGTATTCACGATTCAGGTTCAGGTCTGACACATACAAAGAACCGGGCGGAATCAAAATCGCCTCCTGGAAGTAGCCTTGTTGCGCTTTCGGCTGCAGCTCGTCATCCGAGACAATCTCTGGAAGCTCACCGATGCGGTCGACCCTGACGATCTCCCTGCCGCCGTCCGCAACGCCAATTAAACGCACCTGCGTGACCTCGGGATGAGTCACCACATAGCCGGAGAAAATCGTATTCAAGCGCCGCCGCCACAGCGCCAGGGAACTATCTTCCCTGACATCGTAGCCATCGTTTTCCGAAGCGCGCACGATGCCTTGAATGGGAGGAGTGAAGAGGAGAAAGCGCACATCGTGGGAAAGCCCTTCCAGTCGCTGGGTAAACTTCTCCGAACGGAAAGCAATCTGCGCCTGCATCAGCGAGTCCGTTTCCGCATAAAGCCGGCGACGCTCAACGCCGATACTGATGTAAATGACAAGCAGACAGACGCCGACAACGACTATCAGCGCAGATAGGATTCGCCATTGAGCTGAGGAGGATTTCCCTGACATCCAAGCTCCCGTCGCCTGTTCGGCGGGCCCGAACAAGCGCCCCGCCAATGGCCAGCCGCCTCCTCGCGCCAGAATGAGAAGCCGCCCCGCCAGGATTTATGACGACGCCGCTTTTTATCTATAAGAGATTAGCTGAAAAATCAGGACTACGCGGGTTCGTGTTTAGTCGCTTTGTTACGGCGTCACGGCTCTCCTGCATTAAAGCCACGAAAAGTGAGCTTTTTAGTACGCTTTTTTTGTTGGGAGTATCGACTTCATGACTATAAGCGCGCCAATATATAAAGCAGTGGCGCTATAGAGCGCAATGGTATAGCCATGCATGAAGTATATTTCTACAGTAAAGTTATTTATCCCCCACTGCGCCCCGAACCATCCAAGCATTACTAACGAAAAGGCAATCGCCAGGATTGTACGTCGCTCCCATAATGACGATATTGAGGCCAAATAGTATTTCTTCCTCCTACTCCAACTGAAAGTCGTAATAGCGTAAAAGAAGTATACGAATATGCTTGCCACCAACGGCGCAGATAATATGTCCAGTATTCCAAACGGGATATTGTACTTAGTCATCCAATACACTAGCGTGATGGAAGCTAAAACCCAAATGACAATTTTTAAAAATGTACGAGCCATTTTTCTCCCTGCATTTATTACTCTAATATGATGACCCTCCACGCCTATAAATAACGGAAATTCTTGGCGCGCACATACACCGAATACAATATCCCGGTCGATTAGCGCAAAGACGATAGATCAAAGGAAAGCTCTATGAAAGTAATATCAAAAGAAAACGCCGAGCATTACATCTGGGGAGAACGCTGCGACGGCTGGCATCTGGTTAAAAGTCCGACATTAAGCGTTATCCAGGAGCGGGTTCCCAGCGGCTGCTCGGAAGTGCGCCACCTGCATCAGAAGGCGGAACAGTTCTTCTTCGTCCTATCCGGCATTGCGACGCTGGAGGTCAGCGGAGAAACCTATACCCTGTATCCTCACCAAGGCAAGCATGTCCCCGCCGGCGCGCCTCATCAACTAAGGAACGAGTCAACAGAGGAATTAATTTTCACGGTAACCTCAACCCCGCCCAGCCATGGGGATCGGATTGAGCAGAATAAATAGAGGGAACGGTCAGCAATCACCAGCCTCTGTGCGAGCCTTCAACATAATTATAGAGATACTGCGTATCTGTCTCCTCAGATTATCGCAAACGTTCCATAGAAATACGCCACCCCAGTTTTGGCGCATCAAATAGATCAAACTTAGATCGCCGGCATTGAATTAATATTCCAACGGAGAACATGAAATGAGCTGGTACGCAGTCAAGAGCCTTTACCATTTTGGAATCAAGGAGTCAGGCAAAAATATTTACGAAGAACGCATCGTATGTTTTAAAGCGAAGAGTTTCGATTCCGCTCACGCAAAAGCCTTAAAGGACGCTGAGAAATACGCAAAGGACTGCAACTTCGAGTTACACCCGGAGCAAAGTGCTTATAAACAAGACGGAAAAAAACTGAGAAACGGATATGAAATATGGTCTGTATTATATGAGTCAGACCTGGACCTGGAGGCTTTCTATAATGAGCACTATCTCAAGTATGACTACAATCCCGATTCCTAAAGCGCTTCACACAAGAGTTTAAAGGGCCGCATACAAAGTATTGCTCACGCCCCAACCATAAGCGCGCCCTTGTCGTCAGGCTTATTAAGTCCCCTCACTCCGGCTTCCGATAAGCCATGACCTGACAATATTTACGATAGGCCAGGTCGCGACACTCTTCCTCTGGTGTCAGCATATCCGGTTGAATGCCGGTGAGTTCCATCAGACGGCGCTCCAGTTCAGGTTGCGCCTCAATGTCGCCCTCATGAGAGATATGTCTGACGGTAATGCCTTCACGTTGCAGAGCATAGGCGATCAGCAGGCTACGATGGCAGCTGGCGGGGTCTTTCTCGGCGCACATAAGAGCGATGCGAAAGCCTTTATCCATTCCGTCTTTCAGTCTTTCCACCCCACTCTGAAACAAATCGGATTGAATCAGGCGGTCAAACTGCACCTGTCGGCTTTCGTCGTAGTGGGCCGGGTCTTTGGAGCGCGGTCCCAATTCCTCGCCAAGATAGACGTAACGTAAGCCATGCTCCTTGAGGTGCTGGATCAGGGTTTCCCGATGGTAGTCGTGAAAGGCGCGACTATATGGCACAGAGCGGACATCAGCGACCACGTCGATACGATGGTTCTGCAACTGGCTGATAAAGACGGCTACCGGCTTGGTGGCGTAGCCAATACTGTAGAGCGAAGACGTTGAAGCGCTCATTCCGATGTGACTTCCGTCGGCTCCAAGGTCAACCAGCGTTCATCTATCCGAGTGGAGAAGCCCGCTGCGCGCGGATGCCCGCCGCCGCCGAACTTTATCGCCACTTCCGCTACATTGACGCCATCTTCCGTAGATCTTAGCGACCAGCCGCGCTTACCGCCTTTATCACTATACCCTGCCGCGAAGGGATGCCCCTGCGCCAGCACATTGAGCAACTCGCTGGTCACCGCCAGAGGGCAGTTAACAATAGGCACCGCATAGCCGGCGACCTCGCCCATCACCGCCCGTCCCTTGTAATACTCGATCATCTGTTCACGAAACCGGTTAATGGCGCGTCCCTCGTCCGCCAGACGCGACAAGGCCGCCCCTGACTGCGCCAGCTCATCCCATACCTCAAAGTCCTTGGGATAAGACATCAGCGCCGCATTGACGTCACGGCTGTCAGCGATGCGCCATTGCCAAAGGTCGCGGTCCTGAATCATCGCCAGCAAAGCTGGAGGCGGATCTTCATGAAAATACTCCCAGGCGATCACCGCGCCGGAGCGGCTCATATCGAACGTCAGACTTAAATTCGGGCATTCCTGATCCAATCCGGCGACCTCTTCCGCCGCGCTGATATGGTGATCCAGCACGATAACGGCGTCAGCGCTGGCGCACAGTTGCTTCAACGCCTCTCGCTTGTAACAGAAGTCCAGCAGGTAAACGCGCTTGCCCGCGCAGTCCGGCGGCGGTTCGCCGTGGGTCGCCGCGTAGTAGTCCGCATCCTGTTTATCCAACATCGTCAGACGGCGGTACGCCGCATAAGCCGCGCCGAAGCCATCGAGGCAATTGCCATGATAAATTACGAGAGTCTGAGTCACCGATCGCTCACCTTAACAGTCCTTATAACTGCATATATACGCTAAGTTCAGAGGACGGCTCAACGCCACTTTCCGGTAAGCCAAAATGAAAAAGCCCGACTCTCCTTCAGGAAAGCCGGGCTTTCGTAGAGCAGAAACAGCCTATGGCAACAGCATGCCGCGGATCATGAAATACAACAGGGCCGCCAGCAACGCTGACACAGGCACTGTAATAACCCAGGCGGCCACAATCTTCTTGATGCTGGCGCGCTTGACGAGTTCTTCACGATACACATGCTTCAAACGCTTGCGCTCTTCTTTGGTGAGAGGGACGTCTTCTTTGTGCTTTTTGGCCTGCTTCAACATCTGCTTCATGTCTTCCACAGACGCTTTTTCGAAGTTGTTCAGAAACTTCTGCAGCTTCTCACGCTCCAGGCCTGCATGCTCATCCAGAATAAGGTGCAGCTGGCTGGCGTAGTTCACTTTCAGGTATTCCCGCAGGAAGCCCACGCCAAAGACCGCGCCGACAGCGATATGAGTGGAGCTGACCGGCAAGCCCAACTGAGAGGCCACAATTACCGTGATCGCCGCGGCCAGCGCGATACAGAAAGCCCGCGTCTTATCCAGCTCAGTGATCTCGTTGCCAACCGTCTTGATCAGCTTTGGTCCGTACAACAGCAGGCCAATGGAGATACCCAGCGCGCCGACCATCATTACCCACAACGGAATGGACGCCTTTTGCACGATACCGTGATTAACGATAGCGTCATTGATCGCCGCCAACGGCCCGATTGCGTTGGCCACGTCATTGGCGCCATGAGCGAAGCTCAGCAACGCCGCCGCGAAGATCAAAGGCACAGTGAACAACTTGTTGACGCTTTCACGGGTGTTTTCCATTTTCCGTGCGGCGCGGCCCACCAACGGCAACAGCGCAAAATACAACGCGGCGGCGGCAGCGAGACCCGCCAGTAAGGCAGTCATGAAGTCCAGCTTGATAATGTTTTTAGTGCCTTTCAACAGCAGGTAGGTGACAAACGCCCACGCCATGATCGCGATAAGAACAGGAACGTAACGACGGGCCGCGCCCAGTTTGTCTTCTTCATACAGCATGGAGCGCTTGATGAAGTACAGGGTTCCCGCCGCGATAACGCCGCCCAATGCCGGCGAAATGACCCAGCTGGCTACGATAGCGCCCATTTGTCCCCAGTTCGCAACGCCAAAGCCGCCGGCTGCAACACCCGCGCCCAATACGCCGCCAACAATGGAGTGCGTGGTAGATACCGGCGCGCCCAGGTAGGTCGCCACATTCAGCCACAGCGCGCCGGCTAACAGCGCAGCCATCATCAGCCAAATAAAGGTGGTTGAATCTTGAATGAACTCCGGGTTGATAATGCCGTTCTTGATGGTGCTGACTACGTTGCCCCCGGCGACCAGCGCGCCCAGCGCTTCAAATATCGCCGCCAGCGCCAGCGCGCCCAGCAGAGTGATCGCTTTCGAGCCCACAGCGGGCCCCATATTATTGGCTACGTCGTTGGCGCCGATATTCAACGCCATATAACCGCCGATCATAGCGGCGACTACAAGCAGGTATCCTCCCTCAAGATCGCCGATCCGAAGATTGGTGTATATCAGGATGCCCAGAATAAAAAGTAGCGCAATACCAATGCGAGCCAGTTCTTGCTGCCCACTGGAGGCGGCCTCTTCCAACTGACCCAGGTTGCGAAACTCCATCAGATTTTCCCCTCAGTAAATTTGAAGGCGCAACTTTAACAAAACAGTCATCTGATGGACATAGTCCAAAATCGCGGAAATAACGGCTATTAACGGGGAAATTCCTGGAAGATTGATCTGCGTCTCGCCAGGTTATTGATTCAACCGATTATTTTGTATACATTAAGCGAGTTCGTGCATCAAGAGAAGGACTGACGTCCTCACCAACCTGCCGACCTGGGCAAGGTGGTGCCAGAACCGTTACAGGAAACATTTTGTTTAAGTCATTAATGTCGATTACCAAACGAATTACCAAGGGCATGTTACCAACCGGTAAATAAGCCCCGATCGTTTGCGCCTCTTTAGGCAATAGACATTAGAAAAAACTCCCACGTGCGGGAATGACTTAATCAAAAGACTGTTTTCCGGGTTCTGAGATGTGGCCATCCTGGCAACTCACAGGCAAGCCCCACGTCAGTTCTCGCACGTTTTAATCGATAGTATTAACGTGGAGAACCAAGAACATGTCATTAACCGCTTCATTAGCAGATCAAGCTGAGGCCCATGAGCTTCAGGATCAGCCCGAGCTACCGCCGCCCGGTCTCGAACAGCTTCTCACGTCCGGCGCGACGATCAGTCATTACGTTCACCTTTGTCCCTTGTATGTTTGGATGGCGCACGGCTCATACCGGTGCAAAACTCAAGGAAGCCACGCCTGCTATTGGGTCTACGCGGAATACCGCGACCGCCGCGGCGCCAGCCGTTACGCCAGCTTCCGGTTTTCTTCCGCGCAACAGGCTCTGGATTTCGTACGCTTTAGGCTGGCTGCTATTTCACTGCTGGGAATCAGCTCCGAACAAACCCATCGCCGCCCGTTAGGTTAATCCGACGGGTGCCGCCTGATTTCCTGATCTTTCGCCGACCGCCGCCATCGCATTCCGAAATAATATTTAACAGTTGTTGCGGGAAATACCTGATAGTGTCGGCAATTTATCGAATATATGTGGACTATAATAGAAACAGTCACTTGCAGAGGCGGCCATAACAATAAGACATGACAGAGCGTAACCGCAAAACCAACTTCCATCTGTTAAGCGCAGTCCTCGACGAAGAAGCCAAAGTCGTTAGCGTCATTAAAGCGCTGGCTTATGCAGCGTCCTTCATGTCCTTCGCTATCGGCGTGAAGTCCTGGCTGTGGTCCCATACTGCGCACGCATCCGCGCTGTTCCTGTTTTGCGCGCTGATGTTGATGAACGTGATTTCCTACAACCGCACTCTCAATCAGCAACTGTTCAAAACCCTGTTCTTGTGGCTGGTGGGTCTTTTATTCCTGTATCTCATCGCCGGCGGCGGCGAGAGCAATACCGGCATTCTGTGGTTTTACGTGTTCCCGCCCTTCGTCTTTTATGTGGCGGGGCTGCGCACCGGCAGCTGGATGTTGATCATCATGGTGGCGCTGATCGCCATTATCTTCCGTTTCCCGGAACTCCCCTGGGTGCGCACCGTCTACAATCTGGATTTCCAACTTCGCTTCGCCGCCACGGTTTCCTTCGTCTCCGTCTTCGCCTTTGTAATGGACCATTCCAGACGCAAGGCGCGCCAGGAGCTGATCAACATGGCGCGCCTGTATGAAAAAGCCGCCCGCACCGACGAACTGACCCAATTGCCGAACCGACGCGACATGCAGCAACAGCTTGAGAAAGAGTATTTCCGCTACAAGCGTCATGGCAGCCACTTTTCGGTGATCCTGCTGGATATCGATCACTTCAAAATGATCAATGACACATACGGCCACGACGCCGGCGACTTCGTACTGATGAAAATTTCAGAGTTATTGGTCAACGCCTGCCGCAAAATGGACATGGCGGCGCGCTGGGGTGGCGAGGAGTTCCTCATTCAATTGCCGGATACCTCATTGGTGCAGGCCCTGACTTTGGCGGAAAGGCTACGCAAGAGCATCGAGGCCAGTCCGCTGCAGTACAAAAACCAGGATATCAGCTACACCATCAGTTGCGGCGTCTGCTCCATCAGTCAGGCGAAGGATCTGGCCTCTCTATTAAAGCAGGCGGACGTCAATCTGTATCAGGCCAAAATCAAAGGCCGCAACATGGTGATTCCGTTAGTGGTGCAAAAAGCCAGCGAGGATGAGCCCGTCTAAGCCCGTCAAGTCATCGCCATAATCGCGCCCCACTCATGGGGTTCTACCGGCATCACAGAAAGCCGGCTGCGTTTGACCAGCGCCATGTCCTGAAGCGCCGGATTCAGCTTAATCTCCGCCAGCGGAACGACCTTTTTCAATTTGCGCACGAATTTCACTGAGACGCACCACCAGCGGGGGTTCTCCTCCGTGGACTTGGGGTCGTAATAAGGCGACTCCGGATCAAAAGAGGACGGGTCCGGGTAGGCTTCCCGGCAGACTTCCGCGATACCCGCCACGCCCGGTTCGGGGCAACTGCTGTGATAGATGAACACCTGATCGCCCACTTTCATATCGTCGCGCATAAAATTACGCGCCTGATAATTCCGCACGCCATCCCAGCCGGACACGCCTTCCGGCGAGTTCGCCAGATCATCGATGCTGAATGCGTCGGGTTCAGTTTTCATCAGCCAGTACGCCATAGGTTTGTCCTCCTGTTGAGATGCGGGATGGCGGGGTCTAAACAATAAATGCAAAGCCGGGAAAATTCTAATGCGGCGCACTCCGATAACAAATCCTGGCGGAGACGCTTAAAATTCCTGGCGCGGATGCTTACAATACCCGACTGAATTAATCGGACATTGAATCGTCCCAGTAACCGGGAAAGAGCATGAAAAAGATTGTTATCTGCGTCGGCACGGTGTACGGCGCCGCGCTGGAAGCCGCCGAGGCGGTGCAAAAGGTGCTGAATGAGGAAGGATATGAAGCCCGGGTGGCGCAAAATCCCACTCTGGAAGACATCACGGAAACAGACTCCGCCGCGCTGATCTGCACCTCCACCACCGGCAGCGGCGACCTGCCCGACAACATCGCGCCTTTATATACGGCGCTGACCACGCAATTCCCCAATATCGTCGGCAAGCCTTTTGGCGTTATCACCCTGGGCGACAGCTCTTATTTCGACAGCTATTGCGGCGCAGGCGAGCTGATGGAGCACGCCATGACCGAGCTGGCGGCGGTGAAAGTGGGAGACGGTCTCAAGATCGACGCGATGGAAACCGCCGATCCCGCCGCGGAAGCCGTCGCTTGGGCGCAAACCTGGGCGCAGCAATTGGCTTAACCTTTCTCGTCGCCACGCCAGTCTACGACTACTTTCAACAGGCCATTGATTCTCAATGGCCTTCCCTTTCTCTCTCCGATGAACGCCCCAGGTTGGCGTGATCGCCCATCCCTACCTAATCTTAAGTTGTATACGCCGCCTTCGCTTCTCCCCATTACCGCCTTGATGGGGCGACGCTAATTGCTGAATTCAAAAGAACAATGCCAAATATCAAAGCGTTCCTGTTCCTATGTCTGCTCGCGCTAAGCGCCCACTGCCTGGGGGAAGCAGCGCCGCGCAACTATGTCAGCGCGGAGGATAAGGCGATACCGGTTGTCGACTACTGGCGGGACGTTACCGGGGAAGAAAGCCTGGAGGAACTGCTCAGCCACGCCGACCACTCTTGGGAGACCATCGCCGCCAACCACGCCAATTTCGGCTATACCAAAGACAGCTTCTGGTTCCGTTTCACCCTGGCCAACGCCACCGATAAGCCGAAACGTCGTCTGCTCGTAGTCCGAGCGCCTCATCTGGATGATGTTGTCTTTGTCGAGCTGATCAATGGCGAGGTCGTCCGGCGCAGCCAGACCGGCGAATACTACCCGTTCAGTCAACGGGAGACCCTGCACCCTCTTTATATCTATCCCGTGGAGCTGGAGCCCGGCGAAGCCCATGAGTTTATGTTCCGCATTCAAAGCGAGGGTTCCCTGAGCCTGCCTCTGGAAATATGGAAGGAAGACGCGTTCTACCTGCGCAATGATCGGGAGGCCCTCACTCACGGACTTTATTACGGCTTCCTGCTCTTCGTCGTCACCTTCAACCTGTTTATTTTTCTGGCGCTCAGAGAGCCCATGTATCTGTTCTACGTCATCTTTACCCTGATGATTCTACTGGTGCAGGCGACGTTGCAAGGCCGCACCTTCCAGTTCCTCTGGCCCACCGTACCGCAGCTGCAGAACTTCACTATCCTGGTCTCCGTGCCGCTAATCGCGCTGTCGGCGGCGGAGTTTTCCCGGCGTTTCCTGAAACTGCCAGTCAAAGCCCCGCGTCTGAATTACTTGTTGATCGGCATCAGCATCGCCGGAGCGGCTTCAATCGTCGGCGTATTCGCCGCGCCTCCGCACTTGTCAAAAGGCGTGTCCACCGCGTTAGTGCTGGTGACCGACCTGATACTTGTCATTATCGGCCCCTATCTCTGGTGGAAAGGCGTGCGCTCCGCTCGCCTGTTTACCTGCGCCTGGCTGATGCTGGAGTTGGGCGCCAGTTTGACCCTGTTGCTGGTCCTGGGGGTCGTTCCCCATAACCTGCTGACCGCTTACGGTTTCGAAATCGGCTCCGCCGCGGAAGCCGTGCTGCTGTCGGTCGCCATTGTGGAGCGCATCTATGTTGAGCGGAACGAGCGTCTCAAAGCCCAGGAGCAAATCATCGAAGAGCAGCAGGAACTGCAATTGCTGGAGCAACGCCGTTTATATGAGGCGACCCACAGCCATGTCACCGAGCTGCCCAGCCGCGCCTACCTGGAGCGCTTCATCACCGATCGCATCAGCGCCAGGCCCGGCTCCGCCTTTATGGCCTGCCTGATCAGCCTGCAGCGCTACCGTGACATAGACCGCACCCTGGGCAACGAAAACGCGCGCCAGCTGATGTATCAGATCGCTCATCAGCTCAATGAGTTCGTCGAAACGCTGGATGGCGTCATCCCCATCGAGCAGTCCGTACAGGGGCCGCTCTACGTGGCGTCCCTGGATGAAATCACCCTGGCGATGCTGCTGGAGCGACGCCGCGACAGCGAAGACGACCAGGAAGTGCTGGCCTTGTCGAAGTTTCTGGGGCAACGCATCCAGTTCGGCTACCTTTCTCTTGATCTCGATCCGCGCTTTGGCCTCGCGGCCTACCCCCATCACACAGACAGCGCCGAAGGCCTGTTGCGACTGGCGCGCATCGCCTTGGACGCCACCCATCACAGCAAGGGCTGCGCCGCGGTTTACCAGTCTCAGTACAACCCTTACAGCGAGCGGCGCCTCACCCTGCTGGCGGAGCTGGACAAAGCTATCGACGCCAATAAGCTCAGTCTGCATTTCCAACCGCAATTGGACATTGAGGCCGATGTCATTACCGGGTTTGAGGCGTTGATCCGCTGGACTCATGACGACTTCGGCCAGGTGTTCCCGGATGAGTTCATCCCCTTGGCGGAGCAGGCCGGACATATCACCAAACTCACACTCTGGGTGATCAAGCAGGCTCTGGGCCATCTACAGGAGTTAAGCGAAGCCGGCTACGAAGACATCGGTATTGCGGTAAATATTTCCATGGTGGATCTGGAGAACAACAGCTTTATCGAGAAGGTGCAACGATTACTGGCTGGCGCCAGCGTTCCCCCGGCGCGACTGACGCTTGAACTCACAGAGACCGCACTCATGCGTGATCCCGAGGGGGCGCTATCGGCGCTGCAGGCCCTCAGAGCGGCAGGCGTGTTGATTGCGCTGGATGACTTCGGCGTGGGTTACTCTTCTCTCTCCTATATCAAGAAGCTGCCCCTGCATAAGGTGAAAATTGACCGCTCCCTGGTCAGCGATCTCGCCAGCGCACCGGACGCAGGCGTCGTGGCGCG
This sequence comes from Hahella sp. CR1, assembly GCF_029813005.1. Taxonomy (NCBI): domain Bacteria; kingdom Pseudomonadati; phylum Pseudomonadota; class Gammaproteobacteria; order Oceanospirillales; family Hahellaceae; genus Hahella; species Hahella sp. CR1. The sequence goes on along the minus strand of NZ_JAPELK010000005.1, from coordinate 266,300 downwards.
CACCGCCATCGATATGTCCCATGGACTGGGCTACGAGGCGATTGCGGAAGGCGTGGAGGATGTTGAGTCGCTCAATCTGCTGCGATCCATGGATTGCCGTTACATTCAAGGCTACTGGCTGGCCCGGCCAATGCCCTGGGAGTTCGCCATCGAGTGGCTGCGCACTTACGCCGCCCATGCTCAAGAGCGGGCGGCGGAACGAGATATGCGCGCCAAGTCCGGTTGAGGCGGTTACAGCGCGGATATCGCGCGGGTTTCACCGATTTTCATAACGCGTCTCTGCGGCCCCGAGCCAGGAGCCATAAAACGGTCTCGCGGCTCCCAGAACGGTTCAGTGGTCAGTCTCACCGTGCCCCAATGCATTCCCACCAATCGCGCCGCTTTCAGGTCCTTGCCCATTGAAACCGCTTCTTCCGGGCTCGCGTGCACCCCCGCGAAAACTTCCCGCGGCGCATAAGCGCCGATAGGCACTAAGGCGATATCATAAGGGCCGGTTAACTCGCCAATGCGCTTAAATTCATCGCCATATCCGGTATCGCCGGCGAAGAAACATTTAACACCCCCGCCCTCTATCGCGAAGCTCGCCCACAATGTCTGGTCCGCATCCCAGAGCGAACGCCCTGAAAAGTGATAGGCCGGCAGCGCAGTGTAAAGCACGCCGTGAATACGGCAGCTCTGATACCAGTCCAACTCGACAACTTTGCGATAGCCTAAGCGGATAAAATCCGAGCGTAACCCCAAGGTTGTCACTACCTGCACATTTTCTTTGTTCTTCACCCGCGCCAGCGTCGGCGCATCAAAATGGTCATAGTGATTGTGGGACATGACGATGACGTCGACATCCAGATCTTCAATCTGCAGCGGCGACGCCACCAGACGCTTTGGACCGCTGAACTGCAGAGGCGACGCCCGCTCCCCCAGAAACGGGTCCGTCAGTATTCTCTGATCCCCCAGACGCAGATAAAAGCAGGACTGCCCCAGCCAAGTCAGACTTTGTTCCGCCTGCGCCGCCGCTAACTCCGCCATCGCCGCATCACGATGCAGGCAATGATCGTGAGTGGCGCGCACCGGGTCATTGCCATGACGGAACAGCTCCCACAGGACTTTCGCCATCTCCGAGGAATGCCGGCCATCATGATGCCCTCCTGGCGGAGACCGGAAGCGACCGCCAACATGGTGGGGGCGATTGCGGTATGCGTGGGGAACATCCAGGTCCAGTATTTTGGTCATGCGCCAGTCTCTCAGTGATAATAGAAGTCTTCCGCCTCCAAACTATCCAGAGGCGTTTAGTATTAAGAATAAAGCATGCTCTGAGGCTCAATCCGTGCGACGACGAATCAGCGCCTCTTGCGCGGTGGAGGCCACCAGCCGACCGGAACGATCATAGATCAGGCCGCGATTAAAGCCGCGACCATGGGAGGCGCTGGGACTGTCCATCGCGTACAACAGCCAGTCATCCACGCGAAAGTCGCGATGAAACCAGACCGCGTGATCCAGACTCGCCACCTGCATGCCGCGTTGAAAAAAAGAGACCCCGTGAGGGTGCAGGCTGGTTCCCAACAGACCGAAATCCGATGCATACGCCAATACGCAATGATGCCAGCGCACGCCCTCAGACATGTCGCGCACCGCACGAAACCAGTTGTACTTTTTCGGCTCCTGCTTCTCGGGATTCAGAGGATTAACCGGATTCAACGGGCGAATCTCGATCGGGCGCTCACGGGTCAGCTGTTCACGACGACTCTCAGGGATCAGATCCTTGAAACGACGACGCATCTCCAGCTCCGATACGATGCCCTCCGGCCCTGATACGTCAACCATCGGCTCTTGATGCTCAAACCCCTGTTCAGGCGTCTGGAACGAAACCATGAGAGTAAGTATTTCCTTACCATGCTGGCGGGCGGCGACGCGCCTGGCGCTGAACGAGCGGCCATCACGAATCGGCGTCACCTCATAAATAATGTCATGGTCTGGGTCGCCAGCGCGCAAAAAATAGGCATGCAGGCTATGGGCGACCCGCGTCTCATCCACTGTGCGGTAGGCCGCCATCAGCGCCTGACCGACAACCTGACCGCCAAATACGTTTTTAAATCCCAGGTCTTCGCTTGAGCCCTGAAACAGGCAATCATCAAGCGCGTGCAGCTGCAACAAATCCAACAGTTTCTGGACTACATCGTTCATCTTGCTTTCCTGTTTGAGTAGGTCATAAAACTTTAACTGACCGCCGACCAGCAGTAAATCAACCCGCTTTTCGGGACGGCTTGCGTCGAATTTCAAATGCTCCTAACCTAAAGCAGGTCGCCTTAGTGATAAGCGCCCCGTCCTTTTATTGACTTGGAAGACGTCTAAGTATAAAAAGCAGCCCGCAGCTATCGGGCTGGCTAACGATCAATACTACAGCTTCCGGAGACCGGCAAAATGAAAAACGCCGTCAACATCGCCTTTCCCGACCCCGCTTATTCGCACGCCTGTCCGGGCTGCGGTCGTCCAGCTCAATGCGATCTGGAGAAAGGCAAATCCACATGCTGGTGCTTCTCCCTCCCGCCTTCGGGACTGACCTCCGAGTTATTCACGGAAGGCGCGAAGTGTTACTGCAGAAGCTGTCTGAACGAGCGCCTGAAAGCCAAGCAAAGTGAGGCGGACGCGGCTGACTGAGCATTATTAAAGAGCGCTAGCGCCGCCTTCAACTGTAAGGGGCGAGTCTGTCGCCGCCATGAACAGTCGATGATTCTGAATATAATGATAATCCATGTTTGGTAAACTTTGGCCCGGCGTCATTTTGAGCTAGTATGCCAGCCAAATAACGTACAACAGAACGACATAAGAAAAGTTCAACTGGGGAAGACAGATAGACTCTGCATTCGGCTTTGTCGCCGCCTCAAATCAAACACGGACTACCGAATAATGTTTATTTCCAAAAAGCTATATCGTCTCTTCACCGCCTCCTCTTTGGCCCTGGCTATCGCAGCCTGCAGCAGCACACCCGTGCTGAAACAGGAGCCCGCCGCCGTTTCTCTGGATGAGGCGAAGCAGCTATACGCCCAAATGGAAACCGCGCGCGACAACGGTGTGCATCTGTACGCGCCGGATGCTTATGGAAAAGCCGTGGAAGCCTATAATGAAGCGCTGGACCTTTCCCGCAGCAAACCCACTGTCGCCGCCGCCAAGGCCCAGGCTGGCCTGACCTACGCCGCCCAGGCGGAAAAGCAGGCGGACGCCGCCCGCGGAAAACTGCAGGCCATTGCGAACGCCCGTCAGGCGGCGATAGCCGTGAGCGGAGATGAGCTGCTCGGAGACGAGTTCGCTTCCGCCGACAAGCAACTGCGCGATATCGCCGCGCAACTGGAGAAGCAACCCGGCGCCGACAACAGCAAGGCCCAGACCGCCCTCGCAGGCGTATACCGGGATATCGAACTGCGCTCACTGAAACTGGACGTGACAGGCAAAGCCCGCAAGGCGATCGAACAGGCCCGCAAAGAAGATATCGACGACCGCGCTCCTAAAACCCTGCGGGTAGCGGAAGAGGAAATGTTGCTGGCACTGTCCACACTGGAAAATGACCGCACGCAACAGGAAAAGGCTCGTCGTCACGCCAACAGCGCCCTGACCCAGGTGCAACACGCCCGCGCCATCGCCGCCCAGGCCGCAGACTTCGACGCCAAAGACGCCAGTCTGGAAGATATTTTACTCTGGCATGAGGCCAGACTGGCCGAGGCCGTGCAGCCTGTCGTTCCCGAGATTCCTTTCGAGAAAGGGCCTGCGCAGGTCAAAGAATCCATCAACGAAGCCCTGAACCGTCTACAGCAAGAAAAGCTGACCCTGCGTCATGCTTTGGCTGAAGCGGAAGTTCGCGAGGTCCAAAGCGCAGCCAGCCTGGAGACAATGAAGCAGGAAATGGATCAGAAGCTGCTGGCGGTCCAGTTGGAGACTGACGCGGCCAAACGCGCCAGCGAGGAAATCCAACGCCGCTTTGAGTTCGTGCAGGAACTGTTTACCCTGACGGAAGCCGATGTTTACCGGCAGAACGCCAATGTGCTGATCCGCGCCCACGGCTTCAAGTTCGCCTCCGGCTCCAGTGAAGTGCAACGTGACAACGTCACCCTGCTGAACAAGATCATCGACGCAATTGAAGCCTTCCCCAATTGCAAAATTCGCATTTCCGGTCATACTGACAACCGCGGCGACCGGGCCCTGAACCAGTCTCTTTCTGAGAAGCGCGCCAGCAACGTCGCCAGTTTCCTCGCCAATGTGGGCAGCATAGATTCCAGCCGGATAGAAGCAGAAGGCTTCGGAGCCTCCCGTCCGGTGGCGAACAATGACACCAAAGAAGGGCGCGCGGCTAATCGCAGAGTTGAAGTGCTGATTATCAACGACGCCAATCTACCTTAGTTCAATATTTCCTTGGTAACTTATGAAAATAGCCATTTTGTCGCGCAATCCTTCTCTTTATTCCACCTCCCGTTTGAAGGAGGCAGGTGAAAAAAGGGGGCATGAGGTGCATGTAATCGACACACTGCGTTGTTACATGAACATGGCGACCCACAAACCCACCATCCATTACCAGGGTCAGGTGCTGGAAGGGTTTGACGCCATCATTCCCCGGATCGGCGCATCCATCACTTTCTACGGCACGGCGGTATTGCGCCAGTTCGAAATGATGGGAGTATTTCCGTTGAATGAGTCCGTGGCCATCTCACGCGCCCGCGACAAATTGCGCTCATTGCAGTTGCTCTCACGCAAAGGCGTGGGCATGCCGGTCACCGGATTCGCCCACTCCCCTGACGACATTCGCGACCTGATATCCATGGTCGGCGGCGCGCCGCTGGTCATCAAGTTGCTGGAAGGCACACAAGGCATTGGCGTGGTGCTGGCGGAAACCCGCAAGGCCGCGGAAAGCGTTATCGAAGCCTTTATGGGCCTGAAAGCCAACATTCTGGTGCAGGAGTTCATCAAGGAAGCTGGCGGCGCCGATATCCGTTGCTTCGTCGTCGGCGATAAAGTGGTCGCCGCCATGAAGAGGCAGGCTCAGCCGGGCGAATTCCGCTCCAACCTGCACCGGGGCGGTCAGGCGTCGGTGATCAAGATTACTCCCGAGGAGCGCTCCACCGCGGTAAGAGCCGCCCGCGTCATGGGCTTGAACGTCGCTGGCGTCGACTTGTTGCGCTCCAACCACGGCCCATTGGTCATGGAGGTTAACTCCTCACCAGGCCTGGAAGGCATTGAGAACGCAACCGGCAAGGATATCGCCGGTTTGATTTACGCCTTTATCGAGAAGAAGATTCAGGAGAATAAATCCAGCACCCGCACCAAGGGTCAGGGCTGAGATAACAAGGGCCCCGTTCAGTCGTTATGAATGGGGTCCAATTGCTGAGCCAGTTTCTGCTTTTCCATCACATGCGCACCGGTTAACGCAAACCCTTCCAATGCGCCCTTGGCGTTGACGAACAGGGCTTTGACGTCACACTCTCCGGACTGCTCCACTTGCCAGTCGCCTTCCGCGCCAACCGGCGGCGGAGCCACCACTACCGGACAAGCCGGCGTTTTCACCACTACCGGCATCACCCCGTAACTGACCTTGGTCGGCTCACCCGCCAAACTCTTCGCCAGGGCTTTAGCGCATGCCATCAGCGGCAGGACATACAGCAGCACATGCCCGTCTACTTCCGCGCAATCGCCCAATGCATAGACATCCGGCGCGCTGGTGCGCATTTCCCGGTCCACGACAATGCCTCGGTTAACCTGAACGCCAGCATGTTTGGCGAGAGACGTACGCGGTCGCAGTCCGACGGCTGACAGCACGATATCCGCCTGCACCTTGACGCCGTTATCCAATGTCAGCGCCACGCCGTCGCCAGTATCCTCCACCGCTGTCGCCACTTGTCCCAAATGGAATACCGCGCCCTGGCTCTGCAAGCCTTTCACTACCGCATCGCCAGCGGCCTTCGGCAGCATGCCCGGTAGCGCCGTATCAGAGGGCGCAATCAGCTCCACCTCGTAACCGCCTTGCAACAGGTCGTTGGCGAACTCACAGCCAATCAAGCCGGCGCCGAGAATCGCCACTCTCTTTTTCTCTTGCAAGGCTTCGCGAATGCGACGGTAATCCATCAAGTCATTCACTGCGAAAACCTTACCTGCGCCGGAGCCGGGTATATTCAGATGAATCAGATCCGCGCCCCAGGCCAGCACCAGTTTGCTGTACTCCACCACCTCATCCCCGATGTACAAACGATGGCCTTCCGGGCCCAGCGCCGTCACCGTGGCGAAGGTGCGCACTTCGATATTCAATTGCTCCGCCATCTTGCCGGGGTCCGCCATGGACAGTTGATCCGCGGTTTTGGCTTTAGCGAAGCCAGTGGAGAGCATCGGCTTGGAGTATGAATGGCCGTCGTCCGCCGTCAGCATCAGCACTGGCGCGTCTTTATTGAGTTTGCGGAACTCACGGGCCAGCGTATAGCCAGCGAGACCGGTTCCGATAATGACGATGGGCGCAGTATCCGGCATGACGTATCCTTTTAGGTTTCAAGTAGAGAATTGAGCGGCTTGGAGAGCGAATTAACCGATTTGAATCATTTCAAAGTCTTCTTTGCCGACGCCGCAGTCTGGGCAAATCCAGTCTTCCGGCACATCTTCCCAGCGGGTTCCGGGAGCGATACCGTCTTCGGGCCAGCCTTCCGCCTCATCATAAATGTATCCGCACACCACACATTGCCATTTACGCATCACAGTATCCTATTCAAATTTGTCAAAAAAGCCGCAAAGAGCTTCTTATTTATGGTAAAACGCCTGATTCACAGTGAGTGCATTTATAAGGTTCCGGCCGGCATTGATCAAGTCATTCCGGGGCTAAATCGTTATACTAGGCTTTGTTGAGGCGCCGGCGTCGCCAACAAAGCCGGTAACTTTTATAAATTCTTAGAACATTCATCATCACAACGGTAACTCTCAGGTAATTCCAATGTCCCATAATATGGAAAACATGCAGCAGGTATTTCAGGAAGCAGACTGCCTATTCGACGAAACACAGGTAGACCAGGCGATCGAACGTCTGGCGCAGGAAATCACGGCGCAGCTGAAAGACAGCAACCCTTTGGTGTATTGCGTGATGACCGGCGGCGTCGTGTTCGCAGGCAAGCTGCTTCCCAAGCTGCGCTTTCCGCTGGAAGTCAGTTATATTCACGCCACCCGCTACAACAACCAGACCAGCGGCGGCGGTCTGAAATGGAAAGTGGAGCCGGCGGAAAACCTGGAAGGACGCACGGTCATCATCCTTGACGATATCCTCGATGAAGGCGCCACCCTGCATGCCATCTGCGATTATTGCCAAGACAAGAAGCCGGAAAAAGTCTACACCGCCGTGCTGGTGGACAAACAGCATGAACGCAAGGTCTACCCCGGCCAGAAGTGCGATTTCACTGGCCTGGAAGTCGCTGACCGCTACATATTCGGTTATGGCATGGACTACAAAGGCTACTGGCGCAACGCACCCGGCATCTACGCCGTAAAAGGCCTTTAAGCCAAGCCCGCCCGGGCGCTAAACCAATTCACTAACAGGCGATGTTGGTTCCTTACCTCTTATGCATGAAGCTAATCTGAGTCAGTTTTTGGTGCTGATAACCGCGGCGGTCGTTGTATCGTCGCTGTTCCGGCGCATGAACATTCCCTCTGTCCTGGCTTACCTCGCGGTGGGCCTCGGCGTTGGCCCTACCGCTTTGGGGTGGGTGGATGACGTAGAAACGATCCAGGTGCTGGCGGAGTTCGGCGTGGTGTTTCTGCTGTTCTCCCTGGGACTGGAGTTCTCTCTGGCCAAGATGATTGCTTTACGCAAGGTGGTGTTCAACCTGGGCGGTTGGCAGGTGGCGGTGAGCAGTCTGGTAATCTTCGGTATCGCCCGGCTGTTCAAAGCCAGTACGGAAGAGGCCATTATCATCGCCGGGGCCCTGGCGCTGTCCTCCACCGCGGTGGTCAGTAAAGAACTGGTGCAGCGCAACGAGCTGGGCCAGCCGCACGGCGTGATGTCGATGGGGGTGCTGCTGTTTCAGGACCTGGCGGCGGTTATCTTTTTGATTCTGATCCCGTTTTTGGCGGGCGGCTCAGATAGTTCTCTGGCGGCGGCCCTGGCCATCACCCTGGGCAAAGGCGCTCTGCTATTCGCGTTGATGCTGGCGATTGGAAAATACCTGCTGCCGTTTATTTTCACGGAAGTCGCCAAGTCCCACTCGGAAGAACTCTTCGTTCTGACCGTACTGATGGTGTCTCTGCTGGCGGCGGCCTTGACCCACAGCTTCGGGCTATCCATGGCGCTGGGCGCGTTTATCGCCGGCATGATGCTGTCGGAGACCCACTATAAACATCAGATTGAGGCGGATATTCGCCCTTTCCGCGACCTTCTGCTGGGCCTGTTTTTTATCAGCGTAGGCATGATCGTGGACTTCCAGGAAGTGCTCGCCAACTGGCCGTGGATTATCCTCATCACTGCAATGCTCCTGCTGGCCAAGGCGACGCTGATCGGCGCCCTCGCCTATCGTCACCAGAAAGACAGGGCCGTGGCGCTGAAGACCGGCCTCTATCTGGCCCAGGGTGGCGAATTCGGTTTCGCGCTCTTCGCATTGGGCGAGAAGTTCCAGCTGATATCCAAACAAGCTGGCGCAGTGGTGATCACCACCGTCATTCTCAGTATCACATTGACGCCCTGGCTGATGAATCTGGCGCGCTATCTCAGCGCCCGCTTCCCTTCCGACAAAGGCCAGAGCGTCGCCCAGACTCGCATGGAAGCCTTAACCGACGCCTGTTCCGAACTGGAAGGCCATGCCATTGTCTGCGGTTTCGGCCGGGTCGGACAGACCGTCGCCCGCTTCATGCGTCGCAGCAGCATGCCCATGACCGCCGTAGACAAGGACCCTGTGCGGGTAAAAGAAGCCGCAGCCGCAGGCGAACCCGTGCACTATGGCGACTCCGAGCGGTTGGATATTCTCAAGGCGCTGGGCCTGGAACGCTCTCGTCTGCTGATCATCACCTACGCGGATGTGGACAAGAGTCTGGCGGTCATACGCAAGGTCCGCTCCACTGGCTCCAATGTGCCTATCCTGGTGCGCACGGCGGATGACTCAAAAATGTCGTTGCTACAGGAAGCGGGAGCGACGGAAATCGTACCGGAGACGCTGGAGGCCAGCTTGATGTTGGTGACTCAAGTGCTTACTCTTATGGGCGCGCCGGCCAGGAAGATCCATCGTCAAATCGAGGAAGTGCGCCGTAGCCGCTACAAAATGCTGCACGGTTATTACCCAGGTATTAATTCCCAGTTGGTCGGCGCTGACGGCACGCCGCTGGAAAAACTGCATGCGCTGACGCTGCCGGATGGCGCTTACAGCTGTCATCGCTCTCTGGCGCAGATGAAACTGGCCGCCTGTAATGTCGACAGTATTCGACGCGGTGATGAGGAATTCTTCGACCCTGCCGGTGATTTCATTCTGCAGCCTGGCGATACGTTGATCCTGCATGGATCGGCGGACCAGGTTGAACAGGCGGAAAACAAGTTGCTGGGCGGCTAAGCTTGAACGCAGTTGCAAACCACACACTAAATCAGGATTCTGTTTGGCTATGAAATCCCAAGGGCGCCCACTTCCATCCCTGGCGGAACAATTCAAGGCGAAATTGCCGGTATATATCGACCTCACGCGACTGAACCGCCCTATCGGAGCCTATCTGTTGCTCTGGCCGACACTGTGGGCACTATGGCTGGCTTCAGAAGGCTTCCCCTCCATCAAGAACCTGTTCATATTCGTCTTCGGCGTGCTGCTGATGCGCTCGGCAGGCTGCGTTATCAACGACTACGCCGACCGCCGCATAGACATGCACGTGGAGCGCACCAAAGGTCGTCCATTTGCGCAGAATCGAGTGACGGAAAAAGAGGCGCTCACCCTGTTCGGCGTTCTGGTTGGGGTTTCTTTCATACTGGTGTTGTTCACCAACGCGCTGACAATTTATCTCTCCGCTGGAGCGCTGGCGCTGGCTTCAACCTACCCCTTCATGAAGCGCCATACTTACCTGCCCCAAGTCGTACTGGGCGCCGCCTTCGCCTGGGGCATCCCCATGGCTTTCGCTGCAGAATTGGGCGCCGTTCCCCAGCAGGCATGGCTGCTGTATACCGCAACGGTGGTATGGACCGTCGCTTATGACACCATGTACGGCATGGCGGACCGGGAGGACGACCTTAAGATCGGGGTCAAATCCACCGCCATTCTATTTGGCGAGGCTGATCGCGCCGCCGTGGCGGGCCTGCAGGTATTGACGCTGGGCATCCTGTTCATGGTTGGCGCGCAATACGAGCTGGGCGTTTACTTCCAAATGTCCTTGATCGTCGCCGCCGTGCTGTTTGTGTATCAGCAGCACCTGATTCGCGCCCGCGTTTCCCAGAACTGTTTCAAGGCGTTCCTTAACAATCACTGGGTCGGCGCAGCCGTGTTTCTCGGTTTGGTTCTGGAGTTTATTTTCCGGCCCTAAAGCCCGTCCCGCCTCGCTTACAGCCCGACTGCAAACAGCCGGGCTCATTTCCATCACATTAATTAAGCGCCTGTCATATACTTGTAACAAAACGCCGTTGTAATAATTCGGCAATCGAGTATTCAAAAAGGTGTTTTGCATGGCAAGCAAACAAGTTCTCATTGTGGACGATGAGCCCGCCATCCGGGAAATGATCGCAGTCGCTCTGGAAATGGCTGACTATGACTACCTGGAGGCAGGGGACGCGCGGGAAGCGCATGCGTTGATCATTGATCAGAAGCCTGATCTCATACTGCTGGACTGGATGCTTCCCGGCGTCAGCGGCATTGAATTCGCACGCAGACTGAAGCGCGATCAAAACACCTCGGAAATCCCTCTTATCATGCTCACCGCCAAAACCGAAGAGGACAACAAAGTCCAGGGCTTGGAAGTGGGCGCAGACGATTACATCACCAAACCATTCTCTCCCAGAGAACTGGTCGCGCGCCTGAAAGCGGTGCTGCGCCGTACCGCCGTACAAGGCATGGAAACCCCCATTGAAGTCGAAGGACTGCGCCTCGATCCAGTGTGCCACCGCGTCACCGCCAAGGGCGATGCGCTCAACATGGGCCCCACGGAATACAAGCTCCTGCAGTTCTTTATGACGCATCAAGAACGGGTGTATACTCGCGGGCAGCTTTTGGATCAGGTATGGGGCGGCAACGTCTACGTGGAAGAACGCACGGTTGACGTGCATATTCGACGTTTACGCAAAGCGCTGGAGCCCAGTCATCATCATCTGGTTCAAACCGTGCGTGGGACGGGCTATCGCTTTTCGACCCGAGCGCCATAAGCGCCGCGACCCGTCTTAAAAAATAAATAATTCCAAAAGAAGTATTCATAAAACGCATGCGCAATCACTGGCGTCATTATGTACGGCTACTGGTTTACAGTTTGCTGGGCTGTATCGTTGCCGGCCTTATTATCGGTTCAGTAGCTTGGGCGCTGGTGTTCGGCCTCACCGCCTATCTGGGATGGACGCTCACCCAGGCGTTTCGCATGCATCGCTGGCTGTATCAAGCAAAAATGGAAGACCCTCCCGAGAGCCGCGGCCTATGGGGAGATCTGTTCGACGGCATTCATCGTCTCCAGGTTCAGCACTATCGCTCCCGCGATCGACTGCAAGCCATGATCGACCGCATCCAGGAGTCCACCAACGCCCTTAAAGACGCCGTCGTCATGACCAATAGCGAAGGCGCCATGGACTGGTGGAACCAATCCGCAGAGAAGCTGCTGGGCTTCAAATACCCGACCGACCGGGGCCAGTTGATTTACAACCTGATCCGCACGCCTATTTTCAAGCGCTACTTCACCTCCAAGAAATACCAAGAACCGTTGATCCTCAACGCCCCCAATAATCCCAACTTGAAGTTACAGTTTCATATCACGCTGTTCGGAGAAGACGACCGCCTGCTACTGGTGCAGGACGTGACGCGGCTATATCGTCTGGAAGAGATGCGACGGGACTTCGTTTCTAACGTATCCCATGAGCTGCGCACGCCATTGACGGTCATATCCGGCTATCTGGAGACCCTCATCGACAACGCGGATGAGCTGCCGCCGCGCTGGAATCGCGCCTTGAATCAGATGCAGCAACAAGCGCAGCGCATGGAAGCCCTGGTCAATGATCTACTGCTGCTTTCCCGCATAGAGAATGACGGCTCCAACTTCAAAGCCACGTTGGTGGATGTGGACAGCATGCTGCGCGCTATCTGCGATGACGCCCGCGCCCTGAGCCAGGAAAAAGGCCACCGCATCGAGCTGAACCTGGAAAGCGGCGCCGGGCTTACCGGTAACGAAACTCAATTACACAGCGCTTTTTCCAATATTGTTATGAACGCAGTGAAATACACGCCTCCCAATGGCGAGATTCGGGTGCGCTGGTTCGAGGACAAGAAAGGCGTGCATTTCGCCGTAAGGGACAGCGGCATCGGCATCGATCCCCTGCACATTCCCAGACTGACGGAACGTTTTTACCGGGCTGACCCTTCACGCGCCGCGGACACTGGCGGCACAGGGTTGGGACTGGCGATCGTCAAGCATGTCCTGATCAACCATGATGGCGAGCTGGAAATCACCAGCCACATCGGCGAGGGCAGCACCTTCACCTGCCACTTCCCGCGCAGCCGCATGGCTTCTGCGGAAGCGTTGGCGGAAGCTGAGGATGTCAGCGATTAAACAGGGTTAGAATTTGGCGATAAACTTGGACAGCGACGCCATCTTATCCGGGTCCTCATCCACAAACCGAATAACGATGCTGATAAAGTCCGTGTCCACCCGCTTCTCAACCGCCTGCAGCATGTGTACGTAGCCGTTGATCCGCTCCAGAGTTTCGCCATCGTCGACTTCTATATCCACCACGGCGGGATCAAGAATCATCGGAAACTTCTGCCCCCGTTTGGCGATCACTTTCACTTCAGTCAAAGTAATAGCCTTGATCACACAGGGCAGGTTGAACTCAGCAAAGCGAATCTGCGCCAGCGCTTTCTTGCCAGAGGTTGGGTCCGGCGCTGATTTTTTGGGCGCAGTGGCGCCGCCAGTCAACAGGGCCGCACTGTCAGCAAACGGGCCTGGCGTCGCGGCTGGAGCCGAGGCCTGCTTGGCGCTGTCAGACGCCTGCATCAATACGGAAGCGGAATCAGAGCCCGGACGGGCCGAAGAGGACTTTTCACCAGCAGCGCGTTTAAGTTTGGCGGCCAATTGCTTGTTCACTTTCTGCGCCAGCATTTCAGGACTAAAGGGTTTGCCCAGATAATCGGAAACGCCGCTCTGCACCGCTTCCACCACATGGCCACGATCCCCTCGGCTGGTCACCATAACGAAGGGCGTTTTCTTGTAGGCGTCTTGTCCGCGCGCCCACTGCAGCAACTCAAGTCCTGACATTTCCGGCATTTCCCAGTCGCACAGGATGAGATCATAGTGCGTCTTATTCATCAGGATCTGCGCTTTTTTCCCGTTGATGGCTTCTTCCACCGTCACCTGAGGAAAATAGGTTCGCATCGCCCGCTTGACCATATCCCGGACGAAACTCGCGTCATCAACCACCAACACCTTTAAAGCCATGTCAGAGCTACACTTTCCGTTAATCACATAACTATAAGGCTAGCACTGTCTGACAAAATTCCCACTTTATTCAGTACTTAAGCGGCGGCGTAACGACCACGCCGCCGCTGCAGGATCACCTCACCGTTACTCCTGCGCCAGAAGCGGGGTTTGCTTTGGGTAACTGACCGTGCTCTTCCAGCCAGAATTTAACGCCGCCGGCGACCGCCGCCTGCATGGACACCAAATTCACAATAGGAATCAAAGTGCTGCCCCAAACGCCTAAGCCGAAGCCCAACGTCCGACTGCGACGCTCACGCATGAAACGAATCACATCATCAATTTTGCGCTTGTTGTTATCCGCAGGATAATCCACAAACTCAAGCGCCATGATCCAGGAGGAGAATACCGCCCATAACACCGGCGACAATAGGTTTACCAGTGGAATAAAACTGAGCACAAATGTAACTACAAATAGACCTAAGGCGCGAGGCAAGTAATAAAGAAACTTTTTGACTTCGCGCCAAACACTGGCGGGAATATTCATAATCACTTGCTTCCAAGGGGTGTCTTCATCCACCTCTTTTCCAGTCAGCAACTTCTGCGTCTGCTCCGCCAACAAACCATAGAAGGGAGCGCCAACCAGTGTGGCGACAAACACAAAGGTGTAAAACACCAGAACGCCCACCAGAATGGCGAAAACCAGCCACACTAACCAGCGCAAGAAAGACAGCCAGTCTGGTAGCCAGCTGACCATGGCGTCCACCCAGCCGGAGAAGTAAGCGCTCATGCCCCAGATGAAGCCGATAAATACCAATATATTGATAATCAAAGGGATAATGACAAAGACCCGCAGCTTGGGATGCTGAATCAGGCGAAACCCCTCAAGCAGGTCGTTAAAGCCTTTAGCGAATAATTTCACGCTCTTTTCCTTTCTGCCTCATACAAAAAATTAGTGAGAGCCGCCGTAGCACTCAATTTAAAGGCTCCGCGCTAAGGCGAAACCGGGACGCGCTCATTTTTATTTGAAATGTCCGCAATTGACGGTAGCGCATATCCACCTGAAGCAGTTGCGTCAACGCATCCCGCAGTTCAGGGTCCACGGCGCAGCCGAACATGATCGCAGATATGGCGTTGGAGGGAAACTTACAAAGGGACAATGCCTCACCATCCCAATGTATTTGCTTCTGTCCCGTATCCAAGGGGCGCAACAAGCGCCATTCCCCCTCTCCAGAAAACTCAGTGGAGCGCTGAAACAAAGGACTGAAGCCGAATGCGCCAGTCTGCGGCCGCTCGTCACAATATTCGACTTTTTTGAACGTTTGCGGGCTGTCTTGATAGTGACCATCCATTAGTCCCGCCTTATCAGGATCGATCTCCAGCGCGACGCCGCGATGGCGATCCCCCTGAAACCGCCACAGCGCAATACTTTCAACAGATTCAAACAGACCAAGCCCCCCCAACGACAGCATAAAACGAGGGCTCAGAAACAAAGGATCGCTCGCGACACCCTTCAATAATATGGCTTCTATTTCTTTGCGTTTATGCTTGGCCTGCTGCAGATAATACTCGAAGGTGACCAGACTGCTCAGATCCTCTGGAAGCGCGTCATATTGCCGCTTTACTTCCGCCACGAACTCCGCTTGAGTGATATCCCTGACCGGAGCGGCCGCCAAGGGAAGTTCTGGATTCAGAAAAGGGTCGTGCAAGCCGTCCAGCCCACGTAAAGGCAATTTACCCTCTCTCAAGATGGTAATGCTCAGCTTGTCGGCGTACAGATATAATTTCATGTTTTGATGCCCAGGAAGCGCTTTCCCATGTTCAGTTTGTCTCAATTATATAAAAGCTTGATCGTTCTTGGAGGACATTGGTCCGCCCGTGTCGCCTTCTACGTACTGATGGTGGTGGGGCTGGTCATTGCGCTCACTCCCAACGAGTACACGCCGTTGGGAACTGTGAACGATAAAATACGGCATGCGTTTTCTTTCGCCGTCATGAGCGGCATGGCTATGTGGAGTCACCGTAATAGCCGAGTCCTTCATGTTTTTATCGCCATGACTTGTTATGGCCTGCTGATTGAAGGCTTGCAGAGCTTGATTCCCTACCGGGACGGCAGCTTGGGAGATATTGTAGCCAATACTATCGGCATTGCGATTGGCGTGTCCCTGGCGAACTGGCTGGTAGTCTCCGCTCGCCCCACCAAAGCCTCCTACTGAAACCGTCCATCGGATTTCTCTGACAAGCAGGCTTCTACAGAAAATGCACTAATGTATTAGTAGTAAGACATCAGCCTTAAATCTTGTGCGAAATATCTCACAAAGCCGTAGGAAATTAGCGGAAGTTACTGTAATCATTACGGATTTACTTGCTGAGACATTTCGTAACACGTTGTTTTATATAACCTTTTCAAAACAGAGCGAGTTAAGCGGCGTACCCGCTCTTGAAGATTGTCACAAAAAGGTCATTCGGCCCGAGGTATATTTACAACCGTCAAGGCAGACAAGGAAATGGAATCCAGCCAGGATGGTTTCTTCGCAGGAAGCGAAGGGAAGCAAGGATAAGGAATGATGCTTGAGGGAATTTTTGGAGTTAATCCAGGAATAAAACAGGATAAAGTTGGCGCATAGGATGGCGCTTTACCAAGGAACGGCGGATCGGAATCCAAAACCTATTCCAAATGAGGCGACCTGATTAGTCGCCTTTTTTTTCGCCTGAGATATGGCGGCGCCCGCTCTCGTAAATTCTCACCTCATTAAACTCTTCGAATTCATTGAGATCCGGAAACGTTCTGCCTGACGCAGTCTTCTTTAACTCATATCCAGGCGCCGACAGATTACGCACCCGCGAATCCGCTAACAGCACTTTCGACGCTTTATCCCGCCACTCCGGCAACCATTGCAGGTTGTCTCGATCATAGAGAACATCCGCCGCCGTGATCACATCAGGCTTGTCGGCAGACGGCAGCGTCTCACACACCCTCACCTGCACGCCATTCAACACCGCATTCTCCGCCGCCGCCACTTGCGCCGCCAAATCCAGGTCACAGGCCATGACGGCGGAGGCTCCCGCCAGCGCTGCGGCAATCGCCACCACGCCGGACCCCGCTCCGATGTCCCACACCGTTTTGCCCGCCACCAGCTCAGGGTGATCCAGAATATATCGCGCCAACACCTGCCCACTGGCCCAGCAAAAACTCCAGTAGGCCGGTTCAGCGACGACAGCCTGGGCCTCATCATGGGAGAGCGGCCCTTCCATCACTGCAGGGTCGAATAGATACAGACGGATTTCAGGAATAAGCGGCGGTGCGGCCACCCGCAGAGCGCTGCGAGGCAACGTGCGCTGCAGCAAAGGCAGTAACAAGTCCGACATGAGAGGTTCATCCACTACTGAACGTAAATTATCGAATAAGACGAAAATTCCAGAAAATAGCGGCCATTATGTCACAAATAGCGCCAAATCAAGGGAATCCGGTTATGAAAACTTTTCGTAGACTCTAGCTTGGAATTTGCGTCAGATTTTCGTCACACCTACGGAAATGCACTTATTGCGCGGCTAACTCCAGGATTCTGCGCGTAAAAGCGCTTGGCAGAGCGTCGGCTTCTGCTAGACTAGCGCTGTCTGGCTTCAATGTCCGCGCGCTCGCCGTCATCCTTTGCAATGCAATACCCAACCCCACCCATGCCAGGTGGCGGGCGCTGACGCATAAGAACTAAAACCGCTAAGGAGTCTTCAATGGAGAACCTAGATCAGTATTTAGATAAGGGCGTCGAACTGGTGATGGAGTACGCGCCGCAATTGTTGCTCGCCATCATTACTCTCATAGTAGGTATGTGGCTGATCAACAGAGCGCTCAAGTTCACAGATGACCGCCTGCAGAAGAAGTTTGATCCCACACTCACCAAGTTCGTGCACAGCATTGCGTCAGTGGGTCTCAAGGCGTTGCTGCTGGTCAGCGTTGCGCAAATGGTGGGCATTGAAACGACTTCCTTTATCGCCGTCTTAGGCGCCGCCGGCCTGGCTGTTGGCTTGGCTCTGCAGGGCAACCTGTCGAACTTCGCCAGCGGCATCATGATCCTGGTGTTCAAGCCTTTCAAAGTCGGCGACGTGATAGATGGAGCCGGCTACATCGGCACAGTCAGGGAAATCCAGATATTCACCACGGTCGTAATGACGCCGGATAACCGCCGGGTCATTATTCCCAACTCCAATCTGGCGAATAATCCCCTGATCAATATCGCAGCGGAAGCAACCAGACGTGTGGACATGGTATTCGGCATCAGCTACGGCGACGACATCGACAAAGCTAAAAATATAATTAAATCCATGCTGGAAGCCGATTCACGCGTGTTGAAAGATCCAGCCCCCGTGATCGCCGTCATGGCGCTGGCGGACAGCTCCGTTAATCTCGCCGTACGCCCCTGGGTCGTTACTGCGGATTACTGGCCGCTGTATTTCGACATGCATGAGAACGTGAAGAAGCGCTTCGACGAAGAAGGCGTCACCATTCCGTTCCCACAAAGGGATGTCCACATTTATCAAGAAACTCAATAAATCCCTTAATCCCTTTTATTTTTGGAAAGTTCCCCCCGGGCCGGCAGGTTCGGGAATAGATTACACAAAGAGGTGGCAATGAAAGCAAAACTACTCCCATCTATTTTACTTATGGGCGCTATTGCATCCGCGCAGCCGGCGCTTGCCGACGGTCGCGAAAAAGGTGCGTATTTCACCGGCCTGCTCGGCTACACATTCTTCGACCATGAGCGTCAAATTGAAGATGATCCCAGTTTGGCCGCAGGTTTGGGCTATAACTTCACGCCAGCTATTTCCGCTGAAGTTCTGATTGGCGCTGCGGATTTAGAACGCAAACATAACGCCGGCTATCTTGATGGCGTGTTCTACCGTGTAGACGCTCTCTACCACTTCAACCAGGGTGAAGCATGGCGTCCATATATTGTCGGCGGCGCCGGCAACTATAGGCTCAAAGACGATGAAGGCGGCAGAAACGAAGAGACTCAATACAATCTGGGCGCCGGTATCAAGCACGCCATCAGCGAATCTATGGACGTTCGCTTTGACGCCCGCGGCGTGTATGGCGATGAAGACGAAACCAAAGACGCCATGCTGAACCTGGGCTTCACTTACATGTTCGCCTCCGCCGCGCCTGCTCCTAAGGATAGCGACAGAGACGGCGTATATGACGACGAAGACGCCTGCCCTGGCACGCCTTACGGCGCTAAAGTCGACGTTCGCGGATGTGAGGTGATTGGCGATGCGGACGGTGATGGCGTGACCGATGACAAAGATCAGTGTCCCAACACCAAAGCCGGCGCGCGCGTTGACGCCACAGGCTGCCCTGTTGTCGGCGACGATGACGCAGACGGCGTACCGAACGAAAAAGACCAGTGCCCGAACTCTCCGGCAGCGGCGAAAGTGGACAGCAGAGGCTGCCCTCTGGACACCGACCGTGACGGCATCACCGACGGTCTGGACGCATGCCCTGACACGCCCTATGGCGCTAAAGTGGACAACCGCGGCTGCCGTATTCAGTTAAGCGAGACGGTCACCATTACCATGAACGTCACGTTCCCCACTAACTCAGCGGCCATTCCAGAGGAGTTCGTGTCAGAAGTAGAGAAACTGGCTGAATTCATGCGCCAGTATCCAGACACGAAAGCGGTTGTTGAAGGACACACTGACGATCGCGGTCAAGACGCCTACAACCAGAAGCTGTCTGAGAAGCGCGCCAGCGCTGTGCGTCAGATGGTCGTTGAACGTTTCGGCATTGCTGGCGAGAGAATCTCCAGCGTCGGTTACGGCGAAGCCCGTCCAATTGGCGATAACAACACCGCAGAAGGCCGTAGCGCCAACCGTCGCGTTGTCGCAGTCGTAGAAGCGACTGTTAAAACTAATCAATAACGGCTCATTCGCCAGATAATCCAAGCAAGGGGAACTCAGGTTCCCCTTTTTATTTTCCCAACCGTTACCCAGTTCCCAACTTTCAGCCCCGCTATTTGCTGCAATCGCAACTTAATAGGCTATCTTAATTATTAAGAGCGAATGTTTCTTATCCAGGCTGGAGGTGGCTTATGCCTGTACAATCTTTGAAGAACTTCCTCGATGGACATCAAGTCCGATATGTGTCGATACAGCACTCCCCGGCTTATACCGCTCAGGAGATCGCTCAATCCGCGCATATCTGCGGGAAGATGCTCGCAAAAACCGTGATTGTCATGATGGACGGCAAATTCGCGATGGCGGTTATGCCCGCGACATCGCGTATTCGTTGGGACCGGTTCATGCGCGCGATGGGTACGGATTTCATCGAATTGGCGGACGAAGAGGACTTCAAAGACCATTTTGCGGAATGCGAAGTCGGCGCCATCCCTCCTTTCGGCAATCTGTACGGCATGTCCGTCTATATGGACGAGCATCTGCGCAATAACGAAGAGATCGCCTTCAGCGCAGGCACTCACAGCGAAATACTGCGCATGTCTATGAGCGCCTATGTCGACTTAGCGCGGCCGCTAATCATGAATGAAGGGTTCGTTCAGCCCAACAGCCCGCCGCTACAGCGGGTGCGGCAAGGCCGTAAACGCGCCCACAGGCACGCCTGACCCCGGAGCAGTCAATATTCGCCAGCATAGACCGGCAGCGTTGCCGATATACAAATATCTGTCGCTTGTGCTGGCGGCGTTATGGCTGCACGCGGGCTTCGCCAGCGCGGAGAAGCCCACGCTGATCCTGGGCGGCCCTCCCTGGCCGCCTTACCTGGATGAAGATCAGATCCACCGTGGCCTGGCCACGGAAATCGTGGAGTCCGCCTTCAATAAAGCCGGCTACCCGGTACAGATAAAGATTTTGCCCTGGCCTCGACTATTGCGCGCAGCGGAATTCAAAGAAGTCGATGTCATGATCGGGCTCTGGTGGACGCTGGAAAGAGAAGAAGTCTTCGTCTTTTCCTCCCCTTATTACGTCAACGTCATTGGTTTCGCCGCGCCGACAGAGAGCACATTCAAACCGGCGCGTCTCAGCGACCTCACCAACGCCCGCATCGGCGTACGCCAAGGCGCCCGCTTTTGGAGTCCATTTGACTTCTCAACATCGCTCAACAAAATCACCGTTAATACCACGGAAAGCGCCCTCAATATGACCGCTGTCGGGCGTCTGGATCTGACCGTAGAGGATGTCAGGATTCTGCATAGCCTCATCAACCATGATGACCGGCTTAGCGAGCACCTGAAGATATTGCCTCTCCCCCTGGTGTACCGCCCTCTGCATATGGGGGTTCGTCGTAACCTGGACAACGCCGAGACCATCGTCGCCGACTTCAACGCAGCACTGGCAGAGCTTCTGCAAAGCGGCTGGGTGGCGACCATCTATCGGCGCTACGGCATAGCGGAGAGCCCTCTGGATATCCTTACCCGCACGCCGCCTTCCATGGCGGACGAATAAGGCCCTGGAGCCTGCGCCGAGGCTTTGCAGTCCCCTTCCCTCTTCCTCTATCATTAGGCTCCCGGCTTATCCAGCCGCCGTCCGGAACCTATTGACATTACTATGACAGACAAGGCTTCTTCCCAGCTCAGCGCCGCTCCCGATTATGACGTCATTATCGTCGGCGGAGGCATGGTCGGCGCAGCCATCGCCGCAGCGTTAAAGAACACGGCGTTAAAAACGGCGGTGATAGAGAGAGAACTGCCCGCGCCCTTCAACCCAGATGAAACCCCGGACCTGCGCGTATCCGCGATTAATTTCGCCAGCGAGCAGTTTCTCACCCAGATTGGCGCCTGGAAGCATACACTGCATATGCGCGCCCATCCCTACCAACGCCTGGCGGTGTGGGAAAAACTGGGCAATCCTTTAGGCGAGCGGTTGTCGTCGGTGGTCAACAAAACAGAGTTCGACTCCCGCCATGTTGGCCACTCTCATCTTGGTCACATCGTTGAAAACCGGGTCATTCAATTGGCGCTGCTGCGTGTGGTCGAGCAGGCGGAAAACGTAACCTTGTTCAGCGGTCGGCGCATTCACGCCATCAACTTTCGCGCATCGTCGCCTGAAGTCATGCTGGATGATAAAACCCTGCTGCGCGGACGCTTAATCGTCGGCGCCGATGGCGGCTCTTCCCTGGTTCGGGAGCAGGCGCAACTCGGGTTGCTCAGCGACGCCTATGAACAGCATGCGCTAGTGGTTAGCGTCGCCATCGCCGGCGAGCCTCAAAATATCACCTGGCAGGCATTCCGACCTAATGGGCCTCTGGCGTTCCTACCCTTGTGCGCCATCGACGGCGTCGCCTACGCCTCATTGGTCTGGTACGACCAGCCTGCCAAATTAAAGGCTTTACAACAGCTCTCTCAGGACGAATTTATCCGCGCCCTGCGCAAAGAGTTTCCCCGTCAGTTGCCGGAACTACGCCAAGTGCTCGGCAAAGGCTCATTCCCCCTCGTGAAACGACACGCTCAACACTATGTGGCTCAGGGCGTCGCGCTGGCGGGGGACGCCGCGCATACAATTAATCCCCTGGCGGGACAGGGAGTTAACCTCGGGTTTCAGGACGCCGCCGCCCTGGCGGAGGTGATTCAACAAGCTGCAGAGCGAGGACTGGACATCGGCGATCTGCAGACTCTGCGTCAATATGAGCGACTGCGCCGAGGAGAGAACCTTAAAATGATGACGCTGATGGATGGATTTTATTACGCCTTCAGCAACAACCTCGCCCCGGTGAAACTGGCGCGCAACCTGGGACTCGGGCTTGCTGGCCTGTTAGGACCGGCGAAACGCAAAGTCATCGCCTACGCCATGGGACTGAATGGCGCACAGACGGAACGTCCGTTGACGCGCTGACTGTCGCAGCAAAACATAACCACACCGTAAACGCAGCCAAAGGATGCAAGACCATGTCTGAAACGATTTTCAGCAAAATCATCAAACGGGAAATCCCCGCCGACATTATCTACGAGGATGAGTTCTGTCTGGCGTTCAACGACATCAACCCCCAGGCGCCAGTGCATTTCCTGGTCATTCCCAAAAAGCCCATCGCCACCATCAACGATATTGAAGAACAAGACCGCGAGTTAGTGGGCCACTTGTATATCGCCGCGGCTAAAATCGCCCAAGAAAAAGGGTTTGCCGACGACGGCTACCGCGTGGTGATGAACTGCAACGAAAACGCAGGACAAACGGTTTTCCACATCCACCTTCACGTTCTGGCGGGGAAACCTCTGGGCTGGCCGCCTTATACGGACAAACTCAAAGTCTAGGCTTGCCTTCTTAGACGATAGACAGGGTAAGGTGAACTTACCCTTTCAACTCCCTTCCGAGACCGCCAAAGGCGACTCAGATTGCAGAGCGCTGCGTTCCAGCCAGTCGCCCACACGTTGCGCCAGACTCTCTGAATACTTGATCCAATTGAAGTGTCCCACACAGGCGCCGCCGAAATCAGCGTCCGTCAGACGCCAGTGCGTTACCTCCGCAGAAGGCATTTTGCGATACAGGTTCGCCACGGCTTCAGCCGGAGCCAGTTCATCGGACTCGAAGGAAATCGCCAGCACAGGCTTGGTGACCGCCTCCAGCAGACGCTCATAATTTATCGGGCTTCGCTCCGGGTAGTAGTCGCCAGTGCGGGCATTGCGCGCCCAATCACGAATCAGGCGACGCGCCTCCCGCCCCGCGAAACCGATACGATCCCCCGGCATATATCCCCAGATCTCGCTGATACCACGCAGCAACTGCGTACCGGCGAGAGTCCGCAAAGGTTTGGCGTATCCTTTGTAGTAGACATTACAGGAAGCCAGCAAAATAAGCCCTGCGACAGATCCCGGCTGCTCCGCCATGTAAAGAGAGCTTAATTGTCCGCCCAGACTGTGGCCAAGCAGCCAGATCGGCGAATCCGGCAGATGCAGCCTCACACAGTCCAGCACGGCCGGCCAGTCGTATTGGATCATCTCATAGTAGCCGAAGTTGGTGCGCCGGGAGGCGCGCACTGAGCTACTGCCATGTCCGCGCAGATCCGCCGTCACGCAGTGAACGCCGCGTGCGGCTATCGCCTCCGCCAAGGGCGAATAAAAACTGGCGCGGACGCCCATGGCGGGCATGCAGACGACCACTGGCGCCAACGCATCTTCCGTGCGATAGAGCGACAGCGTGGAACGCACTTGGTCCGGACTAATGACAGGAAGGATTTCAGGGGACATGGCGAAGGCTCTCTGGCGTCAATGTGTTCCATGCTAACATTGATAAGCAAGAAACGTGAAGACCCGGTTTCACTTCAACCGGATCTTCCCTGAACGCCGACTCAGGTTCCGTTGATGGCCAAATGCGCGGCGATAGATACGCCGTAGCCGATAAAAATGGCCCAGGACCACTTCAGGTGCGACAGGAAAGTGTAGCTGCCTTTCGACTGCCCCATCAACGCCACCCCGGCAGCCGACCCAATGGACAGCAGGCTGCCGCCAACGCCGGCGGTGAGCGTAATCAACAGCCACTGGCTGACGTCCATGTCCGGCTCCATCGATATAATCGCAAACATCACCGGAATATTATCCACAACCGCCGAGATGGTGCCCGCCACGATATTGGCGATCGTTGGCCCCCAGTTGTCATACATGCCATGAGACATCATCTGCAGGAAGCCCAGCGTCGCCAGGCCGCCTACGCAGAAAATCACGCCGAAGAAGAACAGCAGCGTGTCCCACTCCGCCCGCGCCACCCTGCGGAATATATCAAACTGAATGTCGTCTTCGACGGTTCCGGTTTTACGCAGAAAATACGCAAAGAACATAAGCACGGACATACCGGTCATCATGCCGAGAAACGGCGGCAAGTGGAAAAAGCGCTCAAAGCAGACCGCCGTCGCAATGGTCAACAAAAACAAAATACAGATGCGCAAGCCGCCGCGTTTGATGGGCACCAGCCCCCCATGTCCTGTTGGAACGCCATTGGGCAGGAAGAAATTCATAATCAGCGCAGGCGTCACAAAGTTCAGCACAGAGGGAATGAACAGCTCAAAGAACTCTTCAAACTGCACTTTCTTGGACGCCCACACCATCAAGGTCGTAATGTCCCCAAAAGGACTGAACGCCCCGCCTGCGTTGGCGCCCACCACCACATTAATCATCGACAGGGAGACAAACTTGGTGTCTTTGCCTCCCACCGCCATGATCACCGCTCCCATCAGCAAAGCAGTGGTCAGGTTATCCGCCACCGGCGAAATGAAAAAAGCCAGCCATCCGGTAACCCAGAACAGCTTGCGATAGCTCATGCCTTTGTGAACCAGATAAGAGCGTAAGGACTCGAATACATGGCGTTCCTCCATCGCATTGATGAAAGTCATCGCCACCAAAAGAAATAGAAATAAAGCGCCGTATTCCAGCAGGTTGTGGGCGACGGCGCCGTGGATATCGTCATTGCTTCGCCCCATGTCCTGGGCGACGCTCGCCACCAACACCCAGATCAATCCAGCGGCGAAAATGACCGGCTTGGATTTCCTTAAATGCAACACTTCTTCCGCCATGACGGCGATATAAGCGACGATAAAAAGGATGACGGCGAGTATCGCCTTGGGTGAGTCGGTGGCGTCTAGAACGAGCATGCCGCCTTCAGAGGCGTAAACAGGGCCAGCCGCGCACAGCAGACCGCCCAGCAGAAGTTGCAGTTTTTTCATTCAGCTAATCCGTACTTTAGTTCTCGGTTATTTTTATTGAGCGCCCCTGTCAACGATTTACTACAAACCATCGCCTGCAGACGCAGAACATAATGAAAAACGTTGAGATTCTATGGGCTGGGATCACTTTGCGCAATTACGCTTAAGTCTCTTAGGTATTGATAGCCCTAAGGATAATCCGGATAAAACGCTGAGGTTGTTGATATGCGTCAACCCTGATGCGAAGGGAATTGGTTACAGTTCCGCACAGCGCTGGCGGATTAGCGGCAGGACTGAACTCAAGGGGTCCGGTGATGTTGCAACGCCATCCGGCGCTCCATCCAGTTTCGACAGGGTGGTCGCCCGCGGGTCATCTCTCCCTCCTCCCGACCCGCGGGCAACTTATCTTTCAGGTTATGCGTTTAACGCCACTCGCCAGTCAAAGAGCCAAAGCGGTTACTGCGCCCCAGCCAATTGATTCAGCCGTTCGCCCAGCACCTCTGAGCGCTCTTGCAACACATCAAACAACGCCGTCTTTAACACTTCCACAAAACGCGCTCCCGCGTCAGTGCGTGCGAATGCAATGTAGCCCTTCATATCGGCAAGCGGCACATCCCGATAGGTATAGAGATAATTCAGATAAACCTGCTGCCCCACCATGCCGCGAATGGAAAAGCGACGCTCTTCAATGACTCTTTTAAGGTCATGGTACGAAGGCAGCTCAGGACCTTTCACCACCGAAGTAATAGCGGCGGCCATCGCCAGTTGAATAGTGACGGTATTATCCAGCATGGAGTCCGTCGCCAGGGTGGCGCGATCATAGGCGGAAAACAGATGCTCCCGCTCACCGCCTTTGTTTTCCTCACTCAGGCGCTCCATTCTTTTCTGCGCCTCGGCATACTCCTCCGAACTCATGGCGTTGAGTTCCGCCGCCACGATTTTCTGGCCGATGGGCGAGCGATACCACTGCAAGACATGGCGCATTTCCGCTGGCGACAGCTGTTGCTCCAGGCGTCTCTCCACCTGACTTTGCAGGTCGTCCGCCTGATAAGCGCCATCCACCACCCGCTCAAACAGATCCATCAGATCTTCCGACGCGCCAGTGCGACGGATGTTGGCGCGAATCCCGGTTTTTATCATATCCGGGTAGCGCGACAGCAATTCATCCACACCGGTCTGAGCCAGCAAATTTGCGGACAACGAAGTGTCCGATTTGACGGCGAAAACAGGAGTGGAGAGTAGAATAGCGGACAGCAGACAGAAAATAGCGCGGAACAACTTCATATGAGTGCATCCCAAAAACAACGACAACAGGAAGACATGGCGAGCGGCATGAATCCGTTCGCCTGTCTTCCAGTATAGTTGTCTAAATTTTCAGCGCTTTGGAAAACCGGCTTATATTACAAAAACCTACAATTCACTAAGATAGTTAACCAGACTTTCCCTTAGAAAGGTTTCGTAACGCCAGATAAGGGTGGTCAGTTTCTCAGGCCGGCGATAAAGATAAATCCAGGCAGTCAGGCGGCCGCCTCCCGGTGTCCTGACTATGGCGTAACGGCGCTCATAATCATCGCCTTCATAATGGTCAAGGCGGGCGATGTCATGTTGAGTCAGGCCATAGTAGAGGTGACCGGGACAAATAGCGCTACGATCGCGCCAAAGGCCTGGATAAGCCTTCCCGACGACCTGCAGACATCGATATCCCGGCAGTCTGGCGGCGGAAGCTTCGGGCGCCCATCCTAACAGCCGTTGCATCACATGAGGATGACGCAGCGTGCCATAACAAAAAAGCGGCGTAGACAATGCACAAATCCTGATAACAGTGGTTGAAACCGCGGCCTAAACGCAAAAAACGCAGCCGAAGCTGCGTTTTACCATGAAATGAGTCGCCGAAAAAAGATCAGGATCTCTCAATAAGCTTCTCTGTCTTCTCCAGAGAAGCGTGGCGCACATCCTTGCCTTTCACCATAAAAATTACGTGCTCGCAGATGTTTCTGGCGTGGTCGCCGATGCGCTCCAGGGCACGCAACACCCACATGACGCTGAGGATACGGGAGATACTGCGCGGATCTTCCATCATGAACGTCACCAGTGAACGCATCGCAGTTTTGTATTCGATATCCACGGACTTATCTTCTTTCATAACCTCGAAAGCCAGATCCAGATCGAAACGGGCGAAAGCGTCCAGAGCGTCATGCACCATTTTTCCGACATGACTGCCGATATGACGCACTTCCACGTAGCCGCGCGGCGCTTCGCCTTCTTCCAGCAATTGCAGCGCGTTCTTGGCGATTTTCTCCGACTCGTCGCCAATACGCTCCAGGTCGTTAACCATTTTCGCAATCGCCACCACCAGACGCAGATCGCTCGCCGTCGGCTGACGCTTGGCGATTACCCGGGTGCACTCTTCATCGATGGTTATTTCCAGTTTATCGACGTCATTGTCATTCTGGCGCACCATCTCGGCCAGTTCTGAATCCCCGCGCACCAGCGCCTCAACTGCGTCCGCCACCTGCTTTTCCACCAGGCCGCCCATCACCAGAACATGGTTCCGAAGCTCCCGCAAATCCACATTGAACTGTTGAGAAATATGCTGCAAATGAACGTCTGAGTTCGCCATATATGCTTCCTATTACTAATTTCCGCCGGGGAAAACTGTTACCCGTAACGCCCGGTAATATAATCTTCTGTCTGCTTGCAGGACGGATTGGTGAACAGCTGGTTAGTGCTGCCGAATTCAATCAGATCGCCCATGTACATGAACGCAGTATAGTCCGATACTCGCGCCGCCTGCTGCATATTGTGGGTGACGATGACAATGGTGTAATCGTTTTTCAGTTCATGGATCAGCTCTTCGATCTTCAGCGTCGATAGAGGGTCAAGAGCCGATGCAGGTTCGTCAAGCAAGAGAACTTCCGGTTTCACCGCTACGGTGCGGGCGATAACCAGACGCTGCTGCTGGCCGCCGGACAGACCCAAAGCACTGTCATTCAGGCGGTCTTTCACTTCATCCCACAACGCCGCGGACTTGAGCGCCCACTCCACGGTTTCATCCAGAATACGCTTCTTGTTGATACCCTGAATTCTGAGCCCGTAGGCCACGTTCTCATAGATGGTCTTGGGGAATGGGTTCGGCTTCTGGAACACCATGCCTACGCGACGGCGCAACTCCGCCACGTCCACGCCCTTACGGTAGATATCTTCTTTTTCCAGCAGAATCTGCCCGTCAATACGACACCCGTCAACCAGATCATTCATGCGGTTAAAGCAACGCAGCAGGGTGGACTTACCACAACCTGACGGACCGATAAACGCTGTCACCCGCTTTTGCGGAATGCGCATATCAATGCCATGCAACGCTTCTTTCTCGCCGTAGAACAGCTTGAGCTTGTTCACCTCCAGGGCGATCGTCTCATTGTCGATCGACAAATCCTCCATCGAGCGCTCGATCG
Organism: Hahella sp. CR1; assembly: GCF_029813005.1. Taxonomy (NCBI): domain Bacteria; kingdom Pseudomonadati; phylum Pseudomonadota; class Gammaproteobacteria; order Oceanospirillales; family Hahellaceae; genus Hahella; species Hahella sp. CR1. Next base: position 237,632 of record NZ_JAPELK010000005.1, on the reverse strand, counting down.
CGCTAATGTCGATACCGTGAGAACGGTGTTTGGATTCGTTGAATGGCTGCTCTTCGTTCACTACGTTCTGATTGGTCATAGTTTCACTCATTATAGTCCTCCCCACCGGCTTCGGGGCGTCATCCGGCTCAGGTTACATCTCAAGGGCTTTGTACTTTTCACGCAGGCGGTTACGAATCGCCACCGCACTCAGGTTAAGCAATGCGATCACCGCCACCAGCAACAGGGCCGTCGCATAAACCAGTGGGCGCGCCGCCTCTACGTTCGGGCTTTGGAAGCCAACGTCATAGATATGGAAGCCCAGGTGCATAAATTTTTGATCCAAATGCAGGTAAGGATAATTGCCATCCAAGGGTAACGACGGGGCCAGTTTGACCACCCCTACCAGCATCAAAGGAGCCACTTCCCCAGCCGCGCGCGCAATCGCCAGGATCACGCCCGTCATCATCGCCGGACTGGCCATCGGCAGCACAACCCGCCACAACGTCTCGGCCTTGGTCGCGCCCAGCGCCAAGCTGCCCTCACGAATCGAACGGGGGATACGCGCCAGGCCTTCTTCGGTAGCGACGATCACCACAGGCAGGGTCAAAATAGCCAGGGTGATAGAGGCCCACAATAATCCGGGAGCGCCAAAAGTCGGCGACGGCAGCGCTTCTGGAAAGAAATGCTCGTCAATACCGCTACCAATAAAATAAATGAAGAAGCCCAGGCCAAACACGCCATACACGATAGAGGGCACGCCCGCCAGGTTATTCACCGCGATGCGGATGATTCGCGTCAAAGCGCCCTGATGCGCATACTCTCTCAGATAAACCGCTGCGATCACGCCCAGAGGCGTCACCAGTACGGACATGATGACCACCATCAGCACCGTACCGTAGATAGCGGGGAAAATACCGCCTTCGGTGTTCGCCTCGCGCGGGTCATCACTGATGAACTCCCAGATTTTGGCGAAATAGAATCCGATTTTATCTCCCAGCCCCATTTGGTTCGGCTGGAAGGCGCGCACTACTTTGGACAGAGGGATTTCCAGCTCTTTACCGTTCATCGCACGCGCCACCAAAGCGTCGCGTTTGATTTCCTGATACAGCTCGTTCAGATCCTTTTGCAGCACTTCATAGGTGGCGTGCTGTTCAGCGCGCTCGGCTTCAATCTCCGCCATGGCTTCCGGCGTCTTGCGGCCATCCAGCTCAAGACGACGTTCCTTCAGACGCAGACGCTCCAGCGTGTAGTTCACCTTACCGATCTGCTGTTTCTCGATGTCATAGATACGGTCGTGCAGCGACAAGGCGCGATCAATGCGGGTCTGTAACTCATCCCAGGCGCCAGAGCCTGAGGCCACTACCGAGCCGTCTTCTTTGACGGACACCAGATAGCCGTAAAAATTACCCCATTCGCGTCGCTCCAGCGTCATCAACTCTTTGGGGTAGCGCACGTCACGCATGCGGTCCGCCAGCACCCAACGGAAGTCGGAGCCGAGCACATCACGGTTGCCGGTCTTGATCAGATCCCGGCGCATATAATCTACGCCCGGCGGCACCTGCACACCCGCGGCGTGCAATTGCTCCGCTGGCACTTCTTCTGTTTCGACGATCTCACCAATCAACAGCGTGGTTTTATCGTTCTCGCCCAGATAATCGGTTTCCATCAGGCTGTGGGGCCAAAAGTGGGCCAAGCCGCGCACGCCAATCAGCAACAGCAGACCGAACACCATCACCAGACTGATTGATACAGCGCCGGCGTTAATCCAGATCCAGGGATCGCCTTTGTTAAACCAGGTTTTCAGTGAAACGCGCATTCTGTTCTCTCGATTCTCTCAGATTTCTTTACTGCCCATCGGACTTCCGCATGACTCAGCGCGATCTTAGATCACGCTGTACTTGGCCCGCAGACGCTGGCGCACGAATTCAGCCACGGTGTTCACCAGGAAGGTGAACAGGAACAACACGAACGCCGCCAGGAACAAGATCCGGAAGTGGGAGCTGCCAACTTCGGACTCCGGCATTTCCACCGCAATGTTAGCGGCCAGCGTGCGCATGCCCTCAAAGATATTCATATCCATAATCGGCGTGTTGCCTGTCGCCATCAGTACGATCATGGTCTCACCGACAGCACGCCCCAGACCGATCATCAGCGCGGAGAAAATACCGGGGCTGGCGGTCGGCAACACTACGCGAATCATGGTTTGCCAAGGCGTAGCGCCCAGCGCCAGAGATCCGTAGGTCAGATGCTTCGGCACGCTGAACACCGCGTCTTCGGTGATGGAGAATATGGTTGGGATCACCGCAAAGCCCATCGCCGCGCCGACCACAAGCGCGTTGCGCTGGTCATAATCCAAACCAACCGTTTCTTTCAGCCAATGGGGCATATTGCCATCGAACAACGCCACTTCTACAGCAGGACTGATAGCAAAACTGAGCCAGCCGATGAAGCAAATAACCGGCAGCAACAGCAACGGCTCCCAGCCTTCCGGCACCATCAGGCGCACGGACTGCGGCATATTCGCCCATGCAAAACTGAACACAAGGATCGCGATCGGAGTCAGCACCAGCAGCGTAAATACGCCTGGCATGTGAGACTCCATGAACGGGGCGAAAAACAAGCCCGCCAGGAAGCCAAGGATAACCGTCGGCAACGCTTCCATCAGCTCAATCGCCGGCTTCACTTTCCGACGCAGGGTCGGCGACATGAAATGAGCGGTATACAAGGCGCCGCAAATCGCCAGAGGAATTGCGATCAACATGGCGTAGAACGCCGCTTTGATCGTGCCGAACACCAGAGGCGTCAGGCTGTATTTGGGTTCAAAGTCATTACTGGCGGCGGAGGACTGCCAGACGTAGTCAGGCTCGGAGTAGCCTTCATACCAGACTTTGCTCCAGAGCGCGGACCAGGACACATCCGGGTGTTCGTTGTCGATACTCCAGAAATGCAGACGGTCATCCTGCGATTGCAGCAGCATGAAGTTGGCTCTGGGCGCAATCGCCAAGTGTTTGACGTCTCCATCGACAACCTGCTCCTGCAACAGATTGCGTTCGGCAGTGGTGTTAAAAATCGCCGCTTCGCCCTGAGCGGTAGCAATCAAAAAGCCTTTACGTCTTGGCTCCACTGCGATCTTGGCGATAGCCGCATTACCCGCCTGGAAGCTGCGCACATGCTGCAGGTGATACTGGTTTTCAGCATCGCGAACAGGGAACCACTGACGAATTTCACCCCGGTTGTTAGCGATCAACAAGGAATAGCCGCCCAGCAGAAAGCTCATATCAGTGATCTGGGAGCCTGAGGCGACCGCGTCGACGCGAGCGATCAAATCCGGCGACTGCTTGTTGGAGATGTCGTACATATCCAGCTTGCCGCTCTTAGTCGCGACATACAGCCAACGGGTGTCTGGGCTGATCTGGATAGAAACGATATCGCCATTCACTGAGGGCATGGTGACGGAGGATTCTTCCAGCGTCACATCGCCAGTCAGAAAGTTCGCTTCCTTTTCGTAAAAGCTGGCGAACAGCTTGTTCGACTCATTGGAGCCGACGACCAGCAGATAATCATTATTGTCACGCACCGCCACATGGGTCAGCGCCGCACCGGATGGATCAAGCGCCATAGGAGATTCGCCATAGGGAAACTCCAGCGATGGCGTGATTACCCGAACATTGTTGGGCCAGGTGATGTTATAGGTGTGTTTGAAAATAACGACGCTGCCGTCACTCACGCCGGCTACCACAGTGTTGGAGCCCGGCGCGCCTTCGTTGACGCCAGTCAAGGACGCACTATCAGGAATAGGCAGACGGGTCGCGGAATCGACGGAGCCGTCTTTCAAATTGAAGAAAGTAACATTGCCATTATCGTCCAGACGCAGCCCCTTCTCGGCCTGCTCTTCCATGCCCAGCAGCAGGGTTGCCCCCTTCTCGCCGGGAGCATCATAACTGGCGACGGCGTCTACGGACGCAGATTCAAAAATCGGCGCCACTTCATACAGTAAGTAAAAGAAGATCAGGGTGACTGCAACAATGACGCTCACACCGCCAGCGGCGATAAACCCTTTCGCCATTTTGTCTTTCAGGGTTCTGATATTGCGGTGGCGCTTGAGCTGGGGGGTATTGAAGTCTATCTCCGGGGCTTTGACAGATACCGCCTCATTCATAGTGAAATCCCAATATTAAAAGATGCGCAAACGATAGCGGCATAATGTGACAGTTATGTTACAACCCTGTCACATTTGTCGCTGGCGGAATCTTCATTAAAGCAGAGGGATTTTAAGCTTCTGTGACAGCTTGTCAGGACGTGAGCCCAGCTGGCGCCGATCATCAACGCAGCCTGCGCGTAACGCGCAATTTAAGGGAATATAGAAAGGAAGCGTTAGCGGGGACGAAGCCGTTTCGTCCCCGCGTATTACTGCTGATAACAGCGGATTACCGTTACAACAGGTTGGAAAAGTCGCCGATACGTTCTTGTAACAATGCGTTGATATCCACCAACCCATTCAGCTCGCTGTCCAACCCGCCAACTTTCTCGCTGACGATTTCATTCAGCTTCGCCTGAACTTTGCCGGAAAGCTTTTTCTTCTCTTCATCGATCAGCCCTTTCACGCTTTGCGACAGGATTTTATCCAGGCTGGAAGTGATCTTCACTTGTGGGTCCTGCAATGCGCCGGAGGCCAGCATGTTCACATCGAACTGAGAGATATTCTTCAACGTGTTCAGCAACGCCTTTTTCAACGGAGCGCTCTCACCCTCCAACAGATTAGCCAGCTGCACTTCCAGGAACTTGGCGTCGACATTCATCGCCAGTTTGCCGTCCGTGATATCCGCCTTGCCTGCAATAGCGGCGATGGCTTTGCTCAAGGTCACAGGGAAATCTTCTTTATCAGAGAAAACAAGATCAGTGACAGGCAGATCTTTCAGGTCGAAAGAGAAGGAGTCTTTGGCGATCGCGGTGACATGATCGAGAACGCCTTTGAAGTCCATTTTTCCAACGCCCTGCGCCTGACTTTGCAATGCCAGTTGCGCAGGCTTGCCCCAAACGTCAGCGCGATCCGTCAAGTTGTTGAACTTACCGGAGAACGGCACATCCTGCTGCGGGATCGGCAATTTACCGCTGATGCTCAGCGTCTTCACCAGGAACCGTGGCAAGCCATCGCTGTAATCGGTTGTGTCAGGCTCGGGAGCGGATTTCTGCGCTTCTTCGCCAGAGCCATTGATGTAGGGCTGCAAGCGACCGTACCACATATAGGCGTTATTCGCCCATTTCGCCACTTCATCGCCGAACAAGGCTTTCGCCAGCCCTTCCCAGGCGCCTGGATTCAAACCAGCCAGCTCCATCACACGCTTCATATCTTCTTGCGGCGCGGCTTTTACTTTGGCCAGATCCGCTTTCAACTGAGCGACTTCCTTTTCCAGATCCGACTTGGCGTCGCGAATTTTCTGCAAGTCCTTCTTGGCGTCGCTCTGCAAATCTTTCACCTTGGCGACCGCCTGCAGTCTTTCCAGAGGATTTTTCGCCTCTTTCAACGCCTTGATGCGCTGCTTATAGCTTTCCAGGGTTTCTTTGTTCGGCAGACCGTCGATGCGCTCTTTCCAGGCTTTCTTGCGCGCAGCCAGAGACGCCTCCATCTCTTTGGCCATGGATACAGTCTTGAGGTCCACTCTGGCCAGCAGTTCATTCGGGTCTGGGATATCAATGGCCGGCAGTTTCATATCTTCTTTGAACTGATCAACCAACGACGGCTCCTGACTGGGCGGCGGCGTCAATCCTGGCACAGCGCCGGTAACCGAGCGAGCAGTATTAAAACGCATGCCTTCCAGCGCGGCGGTCTCCACAATCACTTTGGACTTCAGCAGAGGTTCCCAGTCCAGATTAGCGTCGATCAGTTCCGCCTCAAATGCGTTGGTCATCGGCGCTTGAGGATTGGTCACCTTCAAACCATGAATTGAGGCGCCAAGGGGAAAGAATCGGACATCCACCGAATCGACTTCAACCTTGGCCTTAACCGCTTTGGTTCCTTCTTCTTCAATCGCGAACTTGGCGATGATATCTATAAAAAAGAGAGCGGCTATGACTATTACGATCAACAGAACGAATACATAGCCAACAAACTTAAGTACGCGCATGGCTTTTCCTTATGTTTTCTTTGGCGAAAGAGTTACCCCGATAACCGCATAAGATAGCAGCGCGGATGTGAAATGTGTATTGCGGGATGGCGGGGATTATGCGTAGAACCAGAGCAGGTAAGTGCGCTTCACAAAAGAAAAAACCGCCTGCATGAGGCGGTTTTTTTCGACCTTTAGGCTTTGTCTGTAAGAAAGTCTTACAGCGACAGCTCTTTCAGGTATTTGCTGGTGACGGAAGCAGGCAGCGGCACATAGCCGTCTTTCACAACCACTTCCTGACCTTGCTTGGACATGATCATCTTAACGAATTCGCCAACGATAGGGTCCAGGTCTTTGTTTGGCGCCTTGTTAACGTATACGTACAGGAAGCGGGACAGTGGGTATTCGCCAGTGATCGCAGTTGCTGGTGAAGCTTCTACGAACTTGTCGCCTTCTTTCTTGGCCAGAGGAACCAAACGTACGCTGGCGGTTTTGTAGCCGATGCCAGAGTAGCCGATGCCGTTAACGGACTCGGAAACGCCTTGTACAACAGAAGCGGAGCCAGGTTGCTCGTTCACGTTGTTTTTGTAGTCGCCTTTACACAGCGCGTGCTCTTTGAAGTAACCGTAAGTACCGGATACAGAGTTACGACCGAACAATTGGATAGAGCGGTTCGCCATGGAGCCAGTCAGGCCCAGATCGCCCCAGGTAGTGATGTCTTTGCTGTAACCGCACTTGCGAGTAGAGGAGAACACAGCGTCGATTTGCGCCATGGTCATGCCTTTAATGGGGTTGTCTTTGTGTACGAACACCGCCAAGGCGTCGATCGCAACAGGGATGGCGGTTGGCTTGTAACCGAATTTCTTCTCAAAGGCTTCCAGCTCTTTGTCTTTCATCTTGCGGCTCATTGGGCCCAGGTTGGAAGTGCCTTCGGTCAATGCAGGCGGAGCAGTGGAAGAACCAGCGGCCTGAATCTGAATATTGACGTTTGGATAGTTGCGCTTGAACTCTTCAGCCCACAGTGTCATCAAGTTGGCCAGAGTATCGGAACCTACGCTGGATAGATTGCCGGAAACACCACTTGCTTTGCTGTAATCAGTCAGCTTGGGATCCAGATCCGCGGAAGCTGCGCCTGCCCAGAATGAAGCAGCTACAACTGTGGCTGCCGCAAAAAATTTTTTTAATTGCATAGGGATGAACTCCTGGTTTCGATTGCGACGTATCCGATAGGTTCGTCGGATTGATCGCCACTATAGGATTCGAATATGACAAGGATGTTACAAAATGACGCGTTGTGACATTCAGATTGCAACGTGATTTCACCCAAGGCTCATCGCATTCCCCTTTCACTCAGGTTAAACTTAGCGGTTGAATTTCCGCCCCGGTTAAGGAAACAAGAGACTGCTTCACATTAGGGATTTTTCGGGCGTCGTATGCATAGATATGTCAGAAGTAAGAGCTGTGGACATGAAGGGCTGCTGACTCGGTCGCCACACCGATAGCCCCATCTAACAACAAGAAGGAAAATCCATAATGACTAACGGCCTCACTGCTGTTGTGAGACTCATTGACGCATTCACCGAGAAAACCGGCGCGATCATCGCCTGGCTCAATATCGGAATGGTGGTCGGAACCGTCGCCGTCGTCCTGCTCCGATACGTCTTCAACAATAGTTCCATCGCCCTGCAGGAATCCGTGCTCTACATGCACGGCTTCGTATTCATGATTGCTTCCGCCTACACCCTGAAACACGACGAGCACGTCAGGGTGGATATTCTTTATCAACGATTTTCCGTACGCGGCAAAGCAGTGGTGAACCTGCTGGGAACCTTGTTGCTGCTCTTCCCTCTGATTATTTATATCGGCATTGAAAGCTGGCCTTACATCGCGCAAAGCTGGCGCATTCGCGAGGTGTCCGCCGAAGCGGCCGGTCTGCCTGCGGTCTTTATTCTCAAGTCACTCATTCTGGCGCTGGTTTTTGTGCTTGGCGCGCAGGGCATTGCAGAGGTTCTGCGCAACCTCTGCCTGATCATCGACCCCAGCCATTCCCGCGGACAAGAGGAGCAAGACTGAGATGGAGTATATGTCGCTGTTCATGTTCGCTGCGGTGTGTCTGGTACTGCTCTGCGGTTATCCTGTCGCGTTCTCGCTCGCCGGCACCGCCCTCGCCTTCGCAGGCATTGGCGCCATGGCGGGTGTTTTTGACAACAGTTTCCTGCTGGCCACTCCCAGCCGCTTATATGGTTTGATGAATAACCAGACCCTGTTGGCGGTTCCCTTATTTGTGTTTATGGGCTGCATGCTGCAGAAGTCAAAGATCGCGGAGAACCTACTGGAAAGTATGGCCATGCTGTTCCGCAATATTCCTGGCGGTCTGGGTATTTCTGTGGCGATCGTCGGCATGTTGCTGGCGGCCAGTACCGGCATCGTCGGCGCCACCGTAGTGACGATGGGTCTGATCTCCCTGCCCACCATGCTGAAGAGCAATTACAGTAAAGCGGTAGCTACGGGCACAATCTGCGCCACAGGCACCCTGGGCCAGATCATTCCCCCGTCAATCGCCCTGGTATTGCTGGGCGACGTGCTATCCAGCGCCTATCAGCAAGCCCAGCGTGACATGGGCATCTTCAACCCGGACACCGTATCCGTAGGCGACCTGTTCGTGGGAGCGCTGATTCCCGGTCTGGTACTGGTTCTGCTGTACATCATTTATCTATTTGTATTGGCGCTGGTTAAACCCGACCTGCTGCCTGCGGGCGAAAAGCTGAACAAGCAGGAAATGCACTCCCGCGAACTCTCCTTGTTGCGCGACCTGACGCCGCCATTGGCGCTGATCATCGCCGTTCTGGGATCAATTCTGTCCGGCATCGCCACGCCAACGGAAGCCGCAGGCGTCGGCGCATTTGGCGCCATTATCCTGGCGATCTACAAACGCCAGATCTCAATTTCCGTATTAAGGGATGTATGTCAGCAAACCACCCGCGTCACCTGTATGGTGTTCATGATTTTGATAGGCGCCACCATTTTCTCACTGGTGTTCCGCGCCTATGGCGGCGATGAGCTGATCAAAGATATTTTCGCATCCATGCCCGGCGGCGTGTTCATGGCGGTGCTGGTAGTGATGCTGGTTATTTTCCTGTTGGGCTTTATTCTCGACTTCATCGAGATCACCTTCGTCGTGGTGCCCATTGTCGGCCCGGTATTACTGGCGATGGGCGTAGACCCCATCTGGCTGGGCATCATGATTGGCTTGAATTTGCAAACATCGTTCCTGACCCCGCCCTTCGGGTTTTCGCTGTTTTATTTACGCGGGGTCGCCCCAAGCCATGTGAAAACGACGGACATTTATATGGGCGTGGCCCCATTTATTGCAATCCAGGTATTAATGCTTTGTCTGCTGGCGGCCTGGCCGTCACTGGCGACCTGGTTGCCGGAGGTGGTTTACGGGCCCTGACCGCCTCCTTAGTTCAGGCGCCTCGGCCACGGCGGAGAAACGTCGCGACAGCGCCTAAACTTGCAGATATCGGATTTTCATAAATACAAGAGAACTGTCATGAAAGCTTCTAGTAGCTCAGCACCCAACGGAGAACTGGCGCTTCGCGTCATCGCTCTCGATAAGGACACCAACTCCAACGGCGATATTTACGCCGGCTGGTTGATGTCGCAGATGGACTTGGCCGCCGCCAGCATGGCTGGCCGTATCGCCAAAGGCCGCACTGCGACAGTGTCCGTGAAACAACTGGATTTTCTATCTCCGGTTAGAGTCGGCGCGGAAGTCAGTTGTTATGCACGCATGGTTAATATCGGCACCAGCTCTATGCATATCGAAGTGGAAGTCTGGACTCGCGACAACCACCAGAATACTCCCCGCAAGGTGACTGAAGGCGTATTTGTGCTGGTTGCGATTGACGACTCCGGACGCATTCGCGCGGTGCCTGCCGGAGAGTGAGCCAAACTATGGCGCAAGGCATAAAAAAAACCGCAGTCTGAGCTGCGGTTTTTTGTGTCAGTCGATCGTATTAGGATCTGGCGTTGATATAGGCTTTTTCTGAGATCTCGTGGTATTTCCACACATTGCTGCGGAATTTCTCATAAGACTCATATACTTTCTTCACTGCGGGATCTTTCTCCGCAATCTCCTGAATCGTCTGACGGGAGATGTCTTGTAACTCCTTCAACACGTCGTCAGGAAAACGTCTGACATCCACACCGTGGTTGTTAACCAGTTCGTTTAACGCCGCATTGTTACGCGCCGTGTACTCATCCAGCATGTCCTGGTTGATCATACGCGCAGCCACCTCGACGATGGCTTGCAGATCTTTCGGTAGAGCCTCAAACGCTTTCTTGTTGAAGGTAAACTCCAAGGAAGTGCCAGGTTCATGCCAGCCTGGGTAGTAGTAGTATTTAGCCGCTTTATGCAGGCCGAACGCCAGATCATTGTACGGGCCCACCCATTCGGTGGCGTCGATAGCGCCGGTTTGCAGAGCAGTGAAGATTTCGCCGCCAGGCAACTGCACAGGCGTGCCTCCCGCCCGTTGCAGCACCTCGCCACCCAAGCCTGGGATACGCATCTTGAGACCTTTCAGGTCATCCAGAGAGTTGATCTCTTTGTTGAACCAACCTCCCATCTGTACGCCGGTGTTGCCGCCAAGCATAGGAATGACGCCGAACGGTTCATACAATTCACGCCATAACTCCAGACCGCCGCCATAGCTGATCCAGGAATTAATTTCCTGAGCGTTCAGACCAAAAGGAACGGTTGAGAAGAACTGTGCGGCGGGAATTTTGCCTTTCCAGTAGTAGGATGCAGCGTGGCCTGCTTCCGCAGTACCCTGAGAGACCGCGTCAAATACTTCCAACGCGGGAACCAGTTCGCCGGCGCCGTAGACTTTGACCTTGAGGCGGCCATCGCTCATGCGTTCGACTTCTTTAGCGAAGCGTTCTGGGGCCTCGCCCAGTCCAGGGAAGTTTTTCGGCCAGGAAGTCACTAGCTTCCATTGGATGGTTTGCTTGGGCGCCTGCTGGGCAACCGGGGCCGCCGCTTCTTTCTCGGCGGAGCATCCGCCCAACAGCATTCCCAACATGCCCGCGCCCATCAGGGAAAACAGATAGCGTCTTTTCATTCGATTGCGTCTCCTTTTTGTCTTTATTCTTATGCGATCTCGGCGCCTTGCGCAGCCAAGCATCCAGCGCCAGTCGCCAAGCCTTCTAAACAGGCGGATAAAACCTGCTTAGATGAGCCGACGAGAAGGCTGCGTTCCGCAGTATAACTCGATTATCCGGCAAAAGGACACTGGCGAAGCGCACGCAAAATCTAACGGATCACTTAACAGTCAGGCCGCTCAAATCACTTCCAGTTTGGCGTATGAAAGCACCAGCCATTTACTGCCCTGATCGTCGAAGTTCACCTGAATCCGGGAATGCGGACCACTGCCTTCATAGTTCAGCACCACGCCTTCGCCAAACTTTTCATGTCGCACCCGTTGCCCAAGGGAAATACCCGACTGCTGCGCGGATTCGCCAATTGCCCCATGCGCCGGACCACGATCCCAAAACATAGGTTTGCTCACGACGGAGCGCAAACGCACTTCACGTAATAATTCATTGGGAATTTCGCGGACAAAGCGAGAGATAGAGTGGTATTTATCCTGACCGTACAAGCGGCGGCTTTCCGCGAAAGTAAGCACCAGCTTTTCCATGGCGCGCGTGATGCCGACGTAGCACAATCGACGCTCTTCTTCCAAGCGACCCGCCTCTTCCAGCGCCATTGAGTGAGGAAACAGTTCTTCCTCCATGCCTGTCAGGAACACCAAAGGAAACTCCAAACCTTTAGCGGAGTGCAGCGTCATAAGCTGCACTGCATCTTGATCCGCATCCGCCTGCCGTTCGCCAGCATCCAGCGCCGCCTGAGTCAGGAACTCCGCCAGCGGCGATTCATTGTCGAGCGTCTCGTACTCAGCAACCGCATTCACCAGCTCCAGCAGGTTTTCCTTGCGCGCTTCCGCCTTATCTCCTTTTTCGTTGGCGTGGTGCTCCAGTATGCCGCTGACATCCAGCATATGCTTGGTCAGATCCTGCAAACTGTTCTCTTTGGCAAACTCACGCAGGGTTTCGACTATTTCAATAAAGTGCTTCAGGCCGGTCCCCGCCTTGCCTTTGATCAGGCCTGCGCCAACCGCCGCCACCGTGGTCTGCCACAACGACCCTCGGCGCTCGCGAGCCGCGTCGCGCAATGTCTCCAATGACTTGGCGCCAACGCCCCGAGGCGGAACATTGACCACCCGCTCAAAGGCGGCGTCATCATGAGCGAAATGAGCCAGACGCAAATACGCCACAGCGTTTTTAACTTCCAAGCGATCATAGAAGCGCAACCCCCCATAAATTCGATAAGGCACACTGTGGCGAATCAGCGCTTCTTCCAATACCCGCGACTGCACGTTGGAACGGTACAGCAGCGCCACTTCCGAACGGGAACGCCCCTGATTCACCCAGGACTGCACGGACTCAACAATATAGTTGGCTTCATCCTGCTCGTTAAACGCGGCGTACACATCAATCACCTCGCCTTCGCCCTGATCCGTCCAGAGCTGCTTGCCAAGGCGACTCGGATTGTGGGCAATGACGTGGTTGGCGGCCCGCAAAATGGTCTGTGTCGAGCGGTAGTTTTGTTCCAGACGCACCAACGCCGCTTCGCCGAAGTCATTCTGGAAACGCTGGATATTCTCAATCTTGGCTCCGCGCCAGCCGTAAATGGACTGGTCATCGTCTCCAACTACGGTCATAGGGACGCGGTCCCCCGCCAGCACGCGCAGCCATGCATATTGAATGGTGTTGGTATCCTGAAACTCATCAACCAGAATATGTTGGAAGCGTTGCTGATAGTGCTGTAACAGATCCGGCTTTTGCAGCCAGATTTCATGAGAGCGCAGCAGTAACTCGCCAAAATCCACCAGTCCGCTTTGCCGACAATATTCGTCGTAACGCTGGTATATCTTGTTCATGGTCTGCCGCCAAGCGTCGCTACCCGGCTCAATGTTTTCCGGTCGCATCCCTTCGTCTTTCTGGCTGTTGATAAAATATTGCGCCTGGCGCGCTGGCCACTTGGACTCATCCAGTCCCAGCTCGCGAATCACACGTTTCAGCATGCGCTGTTGGTCATCGGAGTCTATGACCTGAAAGTTTTCCGGCAGGCCGGCTTCCCGCCAGTGGGCGCGCAGCAGTCGATGCGCCAGACTGTGAAAGGTGCCAAGCCACATGCCGCGAGTAGGAATATGCAACAGCGACTCCACCCGCTCACGCATTTCCCGTGCCGCCTTATTGGTGAACGTCACCGCCATTATTGCATGAGCGCCAATACGCTCGACTTGAATCAACCATGCCATGCGGTGCACAAGAACGCGGGTTTTGCCGCTACCGGCGCCTGCCAGAACCAGCAGGTTGCGGGCGCTGGCGGTAACCGCCTCACGTTGAGCATCGTTAAGCGGGTCCAATACCGCCGTTACGTCCATTGCTGAGACTTACCTCTCTTTGTTTGAAGGGCTTTGTTGTTAACGGCTTTCCGCGTATGACATGTCAGGAAAATTAACCGCAGACCAATCTCCGATTTTATTCGAAGTGCTTGTGCGCGAGTTCACTATCGGGTTAAATGGGACAACGAACAAAAAATAACAAAATGTTACATACAGTAAGCACACTGAACCGCTAAACCGGAGTCGCCGCTTTGCATATTTGCGGCGATTAATACTGGATAATTTTACAGCCTATTACAACATTGCATCGCTGCTTTCCAGGTTCGCCAACCGTCAAAAGCAGATATGACGGGTTTGTTTGTGCGGCGGGATTCCAGTGAAATCGGACAATTATACTAACATGCACCCCGGGACAAACGATATTCAAGCAAGCAGTTTAAAGCTGATGTCGACCATGGCGCGCCCTAAACCTCTCATGGTGCGTCGGGAGCAACTCATAAAGCTGGGGCGTCGCAGTCGCCACGCCGCCGCATTGCTTTTTTTAATCACCATGGGGTTTGTCGCCACCGCCTTTCCCCATCAGGCCATAGAGCCTCTGATCGGCCTCGCTGCGCTGGGAGCTTTCTGCGCAGTCTTGCTCGTCGCCTTCGGCTCACAGGCTCAGGCGCAATTACAGAATGAGAGCGCCAACCTGCCTCGCAACGTCGCCAACCTCAGCAGGCTTTATGTATTACTCAGCGCCATAATCGCCACCGTGTTGGGGCCGATAACCGCATACGTCATCATGGATCTCCCCGCTTCCTGGCTGGACAGCGCCACTATCGCCCAGTTTGTCGGCGCGGGTCTTCTATCCTTTTTCCTTGGCGTCTGGCGCACCCCGTTTATTGTTCTCAGCGCGATGCCTCTTCTGTGGCTTGCAGTGCTGCTAAACGGCAGACAGCCCCTGCCTCAAGAGTTACTGACCAACGCCGCCATTCTCAGCGTCTTTCTCTATCCGCTCGCCGCGCTATGGTATCTCGCCTCCAGTCGCTACCTTAATCAGAATCTGCAGATGCAAGGCTTGATCGCCTACCTGGATAACGCCCGCTCCGCGTCAGAACAGCTTAATCAGCAGCTCGCCCATGAAATAACCTACCGAGAAGAGATTGAACAGGAGTTGCGGGAAACGCAAAAGGAGCTGGAAGGCGCAATCTGCGAGCGCACCCACGAATTGTCCGAAGCCAACCGTATTCTGAGTCAGCAAATCATACTACGGAAAAATATCAGCGATGCGCTGATGAAAAGCCAGACCCGTTTATCGCAAGCCATTGAAGCCACCGGGTTGGCCTTGTGGGATTGGGATATTCCGAGAAACTCCCTTTATCAATCATTCTTTCACGACGCCTTTGGTCCTCGTGAAATGTCGGCGACCGCTTTCGTTGAGCGCATGCACGGGCTGATACACCCTGACGATCGCCCACGCATTAGAAAAGAAATGATGCTGTGCCTGAAAGGTTTGAGTAACACTTATCGGGTGCAGTATCGCGTCATCACCGCCAAAGACGCCTGGATCTGGGTTGAGGATTGCGGAAAACCAGTCAGCTTCGACAAGCTTGGCCGCATTACCCGCATGATTGGGTCACGCAGAGATATCAGCAAAGAGAAAAGCCGCGATGAGCAGCTGCTTCTCGCCAAGTCTGTGTTTGACCATACTCCCCAGGGCGTCTTCGCATTGGATACCGAGTTCCGCTTCCTCACCGTCAACAATGCATTCAGCCAGATTACAGGTTATGAAACAGAAGAAGTGATCGGTAGCAGTCTTGAGGATTTCAGCCAGGCGCCCAACAAGCGACAAGTATTCAGCCGAATCCGCGATGAGCTGTCTTTGCGAGGCCGTTGGCAAGGCGAGTTATATGAAAAGCGCAAGTCCGGCGAATTCTATTGTCAGTGGCTGCAGATTACTTCGATCATCAATACAGAAGGCGCCACCACCCATTACGCAGGCCTGTTTTCCGACCTGACTGAGCGTAAACAGGCGGACGAGAAGCTCCACTATCTGCTGAACTATGACGAATTGACCGGGCTGGCGAATCGCATGCTGTTCCGCGAGCGACTGGATAAAATTCTCCGCAAAGTGCGGGAGCAAGGACTCAGCATTAATATGCTGCTGCTGAATGTCGACCGCTTTCGGCAAGTGAACGAAAGCCTGGGTCAGGACCGAGGAGATGAGCTGTTAAAGCAGGTTGCTACACGCATCTCACAAACCGCATCCCACGCCCATACTTTGGCGCGCCTCGGCAGCGATGAGTTTGCAATTCTCACCCCGGCGAAAAGTCGCTCCCAGATGAGCCGTTTCTGTGACCAACTGCTGGACGAACTGAAAGCGCCCTTCAATATCGACGGACATGAGTTTTACGTTTCAACCTCAATAGGCGTCACTCAAGCCCCAGACAACGGCTGGGAAATCCAAACCCTGATGCAGCAAGCCAATATGGCGGTGCGGCAGGCCAAATACCTCGGCGGTAACACCTATGAGTTTTACAGCCGCATGTTGCGCAGCATGTCGCGCATGCGCCTGGAAGTAGAGACCGAACTACGCCGAGCGATACAAAATCAACAGATGGAAGTCTTCTTCCAGCCCAAGTTATCGCTGGATAGCGGTCGCATTACCGGAGTGGAGGCGCTGGCGCGCTGGCGGCACCCTCAGAGGGGACTGATCGGTCCCAGCGACTTCGTGCCCATGGCGGAGGAAAGCGGTCTGATCACCGAGCTGGGAGAGCAGATGCTCGGCGCCGCCTGCGCTCAGGCCG
The DNA here is from genome assembly GCF_029813005.1 of Hahella sp. CR1. Taxonomy (NCBI): domain Bacteria; kingdom Pseudomonadati; phylum Pseudomonadota; class Gammaproteobacteria; order Oceanospirillales; family Hahellaceae; genus Hahella; species Hahella sp. CR1. The sequence continues at coordinate 221,288 of NZ_JAPELK010000005.1, read as the reverse complement.
CCGCCTGGAGCCGGGAGGGGCTGGATAATATACAGGTATCCGTCAATCTTTCCGCACATCAGTTACGTCAGAGCAATTTACCGCAACTGGTGCGCAAAGTCCTGCAGGACACCGACCTTCCCCCGCATCTGCTGGATCTGGAGCTGACAGAAAGCACGCTGATGGAAAACATGAGCCGCACCCAGTTTATGCTCTCCCGTCTGAGAGAGATGGGCGTGCGCATCACCGTGGACGATTTCGGGACAGGCTATTCCTCTCTCTCCTACCTCAAGCGCTTTCCGCTAAACGCTTTGAAAATAGACCGCATGTTCATCAAAGACGCACACAAAAACGCCGACGACGCCGCCATCACCCGCGCAGTCATCATGCTGGGTAAAAGCCTGAATCTTGAAGTCATCGCTGAAGGCGTGGAGCACGAAGGTCATTTGGAGTTCTTGCGAGAAAGCGGCTGTCATACTGTGCAGGGATACCTCATCGCCGAGCCACTGGGGGCCGAGCAGATGGCGAACCTATTGAGAGAGCAATGCACTGGTTCTCCGGCACTGCAAAACCCAACGCCGGTCATTCAATAACATCTAGCGACTTTTGGTCAGTGTAATCCTGCTCCGCTTTTGTCTATTCTTAAATCAGTTTTTCAATCCCGCCCCGAAAGCGGATTCACGGGCTTACCCTGCCTACTGATCCCACAGGGCTGATAGACACACCAAGGTAGTTGGATGGGACGCCCCCACGATATATTGAATTGGCTTCGACAAAACCGGGATTCGCTGCGCAAGAGCGAACAGAAAGTGGCGGAATGTGTGCTGCGCAACCCCAACGATGTCATTCACATGCGAATCGTTGATCTGGCGACAGAGGCTGGCGTCAGCGAGCCGACTATAGTGCGCTTCTGTCGCACCATCAGTTTTGACAGCTTCCAAAGCCTGAAAGTGAGCCTTGCCCAGCAGCTTGCAAGTATACAAAGGCAAACGCCGTTTCCAATAAACTCTGGCGGTAGTCTGCAGCAGACTGGCGCCAAGATATTCAGCGACGTGCAGTCGTCATTGCAGCAGGTCTTCAATCAACTGGCCTGGGAGCGGATTGAGCAGGTATGCGCCTGGATTTCCGAATCCTCCCGCTTATACTTTTTCGGCTATGGCGCATCCGCAGCCGTGGCGGCGGATGCGCAACAAAAGTTCTTTCGCTTAAAGTTGAACTCACAGGCCTGCCCCGATCCAGATATGCAAATGCTGATCGCCGGTCTGGTGGAAGAGAACGACGTTATCGTCGCTATCTCTCACAGCGGACGCACTAACAACCTGATTCAGTCCTGCATGCGTGCGCGAGCCTCCGGCGCAAGGGTTGTCGCCATCAGTCCGCCTCAGTCGGCGTTGGCTAATATCGCCAATCTAAATATCGGCGTCGCAGTGGACGAAGATACTGACGCCTTCACTCCTTTGGCTTCACGCCTTGCCCATTTAATGGTTCTGGATACCATCGCCACCAATCTGTTTCAAAAACTTGATAAGCGTCATGCGCAAAAACTCAACCAGGCTAAAAAGAATCTAAGCTCGTTGCGGCTCTCACCTAATTAATTGTATTATCGGTGAAATAATATACAGCATAAGACCGACGCTCCTCAGTCGGCTGGACAAGGCATCGCACCAACGCAGGAACGGATTGATAACACGCGTTATCAAGCAGTAAGCCGGTTGTCATTCCAGTGTAAAAAATAACAACTACAGTGAATCGTCACTAGGCTAAGGGGAAAGCCATGCAAAATATGAATCAACCTTCCGATTCCGTCGCCAGTACAATTCTTGACGTTTTTTACGAGTCCGAAACTCAAGAGAGGAAAAGCAAAGAAAAGCAAGCCTCAAAGCGACGTCTTCAAGCCCGCAGGGCGATAGAAGACTATCTGGAAAACAAGCGGTTGCGTGAGGCTACCGAAGATTACTATCTTTCTAAATAAACGCATTTCATAGCGTTCTTCGCGTGCGTTCCCACTTCCTCCCGGACGCACGTGCGTCCTCCGCTTAACCAAGCGGTCGCTGGATATTTCGTCAAAATAAACCAGACTTGTTGATGCCGGTGAGCGGCTGAAGCAGACATGGGGACATCCAGGGAGCATGACGATGGAAACGCTGCAATTGCGGGATATTTCAGAAACCGCACTCCTGCCTCTTTGGGCCAGGGCGATGGAAACTTTGCGCCCCGACGCCATCATTCACGACGACAAGGCTCTGGAAATGTACCAGCGCCTCAATTATGACTTCAAACGCTTCAGCAACGCCTGGCTGTCACAGTTAGCCATCGCCATCCGCACAGATCTCATTGACAAACTGGTGACGGATTTCATCAACGCCCATCCTCATGCGGTCATCATTAATCTTGGGGCCGGCTTCGACAGCCGCTACCTGCGCGTGGACAACGGTCAGATTCAATGGTTCGACCTCGACCTACCAAATGTCATCGCCGCTCGTCGCCTGTTTTTCAGCGATTCTGATCGTTACCACATGCTGGAGCAGTCACTGTTCGACGTATCCTGGCTGGAGTATGCCGCCGGTGAGTCTGACAATTGCCTGATTTTGGCGGAAGGCGTGCTCATGTACTTCACTGAACAACGCATCAAACAGTTTTTCAATGACCTCGCCGAACGTATCCCTCACGCTCGCATGCTTTTGGAGATGCTGCCTCATGGAGCCCTGGGGCAAGCTCATTTACATGAGGCCATAGGGTGGATGAACGCGGCCTTTCAATGGACACTGCATAATATCCGTCGCCTGGAAAGTTGGAACTCCCACATCAAAGTCAAACAGGAATGGTGCATTCTCGACTACCACTGGGAACGCTGGGGAGCGTTAAGCTTGCTCGCCTGGTCTCCCTGGCATCGTTACCTGCTTGGCGAAAAGCTGGCGTTACTTGAGTTTGATTGAGCATCCGCTCGATATGTACAGCCAGCGTCTATACTAAAAACAATCGCCTCCACATCGCGGCGTAGTCGCACAAGGGGATGTCCGTATTCAACAGGAGCCCGATATGTCATGAAGCCAATTACCTGCCCACAGTTTGTTGAGTTGGAAAAAGACCTGATTGACGAGTTTGTCGCCTGCTTTCAGGAAAACGTCGAAGAGATCGAACACACGATTCAAACCCTGGAGCATCAGGTTAATCCTGATTTGATCAACGAGCTGTTCCGCAGCATGCACTCTCTCAAAGGCAACTGCAGAATGGTGTTTCTGGACGCCATGGTGGACGTTATCCATGAGTTGGAGGAAATCGTTTCCGACATGCGCAAAGGAGAGCTGCCTTATCAGCCTATGTTCGGCGTATTCTTTATGAGTATCATCGGCTATGTCGAAACCCTGGTTGGGCAGTTGGCGAGTGACCACACTGCAGACGGAGATCTACAGGAATCCCTGCTTAAAGTCATCGCCAAAGTGCGTAACGCCTCCCCTGGAAACGTGATCGCCGTCATCAACGAAGGTTTGGATGAGTTGTTGTCCGGCCCCAAAGACGCAGGAGAAGCGCCACGCCCCGAAGCGGCTATACCGAGCTACTTCGCCCCCGGCAAAGACTCTGATCAGCAGTTATTTCGCTTTCTGGCGCGCCAGCTGGATCAACTCAGCATCTACCGAAAGGATCGCACGCAAAAGGAACTGGAGCTGTGTACAGCCATCAACGAAGAGTTGGGCGGTCCAATAAACGAAGAACAACTCAGCGCCGCGGTGCTGCTGCACGATTTAGGCATGGCGTTTGTGCCAGTTGGGCTAGCCCACAAACATGAAGAACAGCTGTCCCGCGAAGAGCAGAAAATCATGGCCGCTCACGTCGCCACCAGTTCGCAAATTCTGCACCGCTTTGGCGGCTGGGAAGACGCAGCGCAGATTGTTCTGCATCATCATGAGCATTATGACGGTAGCGGATATCCATTCGGAGTGAGCGGTAAGGACATCCCTATGGGCTCCAAAGTGCTGGCGATATGCGACGCATTCTTCGAAATAACCAGCGAACGTGAAGATCGCTCGTACAAGAAGTCGCTGTTTGAGGCCGTGCGCTACGTTAACAGCTATAACGGCTCACTGTTTGATCCCGATTGCGTTGAAGCATTCAACATGGCGGTAAGAAAGCTCTATATCGCCAAGGAAAGTTAGGACAACAGCCCAACGACAACACATACAAAAACCGCGTATGGCGTCGCCTACGCGGTTTTTCTTTAAGAGCGAAAGATCAATGATCCACGCTTTATTACATAAGGCTTATTAAGCAGCCTGCTTGCGACGACGCAAACCAACCGCCGCCAGACCAAGGCCCATCAGAGCAAGAGCGCCAGGCTCAGGTACTGAGAAAGGAACTTTGCCTTCAATAGTATCGTTACCGCAGGTCATACCCCAATGGAAAGCAATCTCATCGCCATTCACCAGATCAGTACCAGCAATATCAAAGGTGAAAGAAACTTTACCGTTTACAGTGTCTACCAACCAAGAGCCGGAACCGACGGAAGTTACGTTAGAGCTGCCAGTCTTGACAGCAACTTCCTGACCGTGACGATAGTTGGCATAAGTGCCATTAATGAAGTTGTTAGACAAATAGGCGTTATCACGGTTTGCCGCTCCGTTCAGTTCGTACAGAGCGCCATCGCCACCTACCGTACTCCAACGGTCATCCAAGCTAAAACCGTAGGTCCACTTAGTGCCAGTACTATGCCTATCTTCCAAATAACCGGTATCGGCATCGCCATTGGGTGTCCAAGAAGAAGACAAGAACAAATCGCCAAACGCGATGCCTTTTTTCTGGCTCAATGCAGTATCAGTGACGTAGTTATTAAAAACACCAACATGGTTAACAAAGTTAGTGTAAACGTCTACTGTCAGCATAGTTCCAGCTACACTTACGTCAATTCCCTTTACATCGAATTTCGAGGCGTCGCCGATAACATCGCCATATCCATGATCTTTGCCCACATACTCATCGTTAATTTGGTATGCAAACGCGGAGACAGAGGAACCCAAAGCTACTACAGCAGCCAGTACTTTGAAAGTTTTCATAGATAGTTACTACTCGACAATTGGTTTATTGATTTGTAAGCCCAAAGGCCCGTACAAAAATTAGTGACAGAATATAAGCATTTTTGAGGCCAACTTTGATAACTACTTGTTATTAATAGAACAAATGAAAAATCTTAGCGAAGGACGCTTAGTCTTTAAGTTAATGATGTAAATTTAACTGACATTCTAACCGGCCAAATGTCAGCTTCGTCAGCGTAATATGACGATGAGCTCTTAAAAAGAGACCACTAGAAGAGGTGGGGTTACTAATTTTGATCTACTTTTAGATAAGGAGAGACCGCACGCTCAGCATCGTGCATTCGTAAAGTAAGAGCTATCGCAGAAAGACAGCGGCTCAGAGTGGGAACAATTTACGACGCCAAGCAACGAGCGAAAGCCATGTCAGATTTCGATGCGCTGTTAGCAATATCAGGTACGGCCCTCGTCATTGCCGGACTTATTTTGTTTATTGCGGAAAAGGTAATACATCACAATCATCAGGGCCGGCTCCCACCAGATATTTTATACCCCGCCCTCATGCTTACTGTTGCGGGCGTCGGTGTAGCACTGGTTCCAACGCTACAGCCCGAATTAACTGAACTTGAGCAATTACCGCCTCCCGGCGCGGGATCGGTTTATGATACAGGCATGGTTGTTCGCGGCAGCCCGACACTATTCACCGACTCACTTGTTCAAGCTCCAGAGAATAGTTCTTCAAGGCGAGAAGGCGCTCATGCCGGCACATTCGATCTGCTGTCTTACAGCGTTAATGGAATGCCTCAACAGCTCAACGGTTCAATGGATATTCGCCCAACTGCAGAGGATACGTATGAGTGGATCGCTGATATTGAGTCTTACACCGACTTTGGCTTGCCCGTTATTTATTACTACACTGGCCAACTCTACCAGGAAAACGGCGCTTGGCGTCTGCTGATCACATCCAGTAATGACCTGTCTTGGGAAAAAGGCTTTTCGGTTCCCGCACAGGTTGAGATGCGTAGTGACTATCTAGGTATGAGTTATGACTACAATGGCGTGAGCGTCCTTGCTGAGTGGAGCTCGAATTAGCGCTCACGCCATACTGCCCCTCTAACCTTCCTCTATCGTCACCCCTCTCCAGAAAGCAACATAGTTCTGAATATTGCTGGCGGTTTCTGAGGCGGTAGGATAATACCAGGCAGCATCGCGATTGGTTGAGCCCTCTACTTCAATGTCGTAATAGCAGGCCGTACCTTTCCATCCACAGACAGTGCGGGTATCACTTGGCTTGAAGTATTCCGAGCGGATTGCAGAAGGGGGAAAGTAATGGTTTCCTTCCAGTATGATTGTGTTCTGACTTTCGGCAATGACTGCGCCATTCCATATAGCTTTCATAGTCCGTCTCCTGATTGTCTATCGATTGTTGTTATTTTTGTTCGCATCCCGCGTTTCAATACCGACAGAACTGCATGCGCGAGCCCAGTATAGATATACGGCCCCGTTGGGAAAAGGTATCAATTATCTTGTGAAGAAGGCGGGCTTCGATGCCCGAATTTAAATGCGACGTAAATGACAGCCAGACTCAACAGAAACCAGCCTACACCCCAAAGCATGCCTGAGCCGCCATAAGCCTCTCCAAGCATCACCGCGTCGGACCGCAGGTGAGAGCGTTCAATCGTATCGCTGTATATGTCCAATGGCGCGTATAACATGCTGGTGACGCCGATCACTCGCAGCACAGCGTCATTAAACGACATCGGCAGCCAGATCGCGCTGGCTATCATGGCTCCCCCGGTAGCGAGCGCAAACCCCAACGCAAAGACATCTCTTATCCACCAGGCGGCTATCGCCAGTAATGACAGGCCAAGAATGAACATCAGCGCACGATCAAGCCGGCTAAGCAGGGCCGTCAGATAAATCAGTACGCCCCAGATCAACGACCCAAGATAACCGGCGGACAACGTTAGAAACCGGTTACCGCCGCGGGATAGCACATGTCCGCCCTGATCAACGGAGATAACCATTTCCACCACTTCCCCTCCCGTCGCCACCGTCATAATGGCGTGCGAGGCCTCATGAAAGAATACCACCAGTAATTTAAGAGGAATCAGTACCGGATAGGGCCAAAGCACCACAACCAAAAGAATAACGCCAATAAGAGGAAGGTATGCTTTGGCCAAAATAGACTCCTTTATCGCATTCAGGCTGGAATACTGGAAACGGCGCTATGGACGCCTTTCGGGCTATCCGCCAATTATATTCGGCTGATATCTTACCTGAAAAACTAGGCTATGGTGTCATACTCCATAATTTCATAAGAGTCGCTCAGGCCTATCGCTGGCGTTCCATATCCCGCCAGATGCCAGAAGCGGGGAAACCACCCCTGGAAGGCGTTTGTCGTAGGGAACCAGAACTCGCCAAAGTTGGGATCAAAAAAGGTGACATCCGTATCGCTCCAAGCTGCGACAGCGTGAGCAAAATTAGGCCCGGCAATACCAATCATTTTGTATGACTTGGCGCTGGAAGTAATAGCCCGCCCAATGTCTGCGGAAAAGTCCCTACGACGCCCGCCACGAGTGCCAGTCGATCCTCGCGACATGCCCTTAAACCAGCTTGGACCACTGGAAATATGCTTACGTCTGGTCACACCTTTAGATTGCAACCAACGTTCTGTCGCATAAGTTTGGTCTTCTCTGCCGCTGCCTGGCTGGCCCACGAGCGCTCCGGAATTCATCGTGCTCCCGATAATAAACATCTGCATAATCTGGCGGACTTTATTAGGATCGATATCTCCACCAGCGCGGCTTATCCAACCCGCCAAAGAGGTCGCCTCACCGGAACGAGCATATTTCCCTGCATTGGCGTGCACTTCCAACCACTTCGCCGCCAGCATCTCGCATATTCCGCCACTGGATTCAGGGTTGGTAAGAATTAAGCTTCTTACTGGGTTCTTCACCTGAGAAAAGCGCCAAGTGCAATGACCGCCAGCGGCTGTTGCGGAGTTCTGCACTCCCGCCACACGCAAAGACAAGATATTGTGGGCTAACCAATCGAACATAACGGGCATTTTACGTACTCCTAAATACAACTAAATCTCGTAAATAACGCACTTCCCCCAGGTATTAAGGGGTGAAACTGAAAGCGCAAAACTGTAGTCGCGACTGATGTAGATACTAATTCAGGTCGACCGCCGGCTTGTATCTGGGAAAGCGCGCACAAACCACCTTTGCATTCCTAGACTTTAGTCCAACTCTTCACAGTGGGTCTGACCAAGCAAGGTTGGACCAGCGATATCCGATCAAGTTCCCAATGAGCTGTTATATTTAACTATACGCCCCCTATTCATCCGTTTATTGCACAGGTGATGTTATGGACCCCAGGGAAGTGAAATCCGCCGAAGACGCACGCACGCTTATCGAAGACTCGATGTTTAAGCACATAAAAGTTGGCGTATTTGACATTGATGGCGTCATGCGCGGCAAATACATGTCGCGAGACAAGTTTTTATCGTCATTGAACAAAGGATTTGGCTTCTGTGATGTTGTTCTGGGCTGGGACGTAAAAGATCAGCTTTATGACAATGTCGCCTACACTGGCTGGCATACAGGCTACCCTGATGCGCAAGTGCGTATTATCCCCTCCAGCTGCCGTACATTACCTCTTGAAAGCGGCGGCGTATTCTTCCTCGCTGAATTTGCTGATCAGGCAGAAGCAATCTGCCCTCGCGGCCTGCTCAAAAGAGTGGTGGCGAAAGCAAGAGACATGGGGCTGGAAGTCGATTGCGGTTTTGAATATGAATTCTTTGTTTTTGAAGAGACGCCTCACAGTATTCGAGAGAAATCTTTCCAAGGCCTCACTCCCATAGCGCCGTCAGAATTCGGTTATTCCGTCATCCGCAACAGTGTGGAGTCAGATATCTATTTGAGCCTGCTGCAATTGGCGGATGATATGGACTTTCCTCTTGAGGGCCTTCACGAGGAAACCGGCCCCGGCGTCCTTGAAGCGGCGATTACCCACGATGAAGCAATTAACGCAGCCGATAAAGCGGCATTATTTAAAACGTTTACCAAAATTGCGCTGCAAAAGCAGGGCAAGATGGCCACCTTCATGGCCAAGTGGTCTAAAGACTACCCAGGACAAAGCGGCCACATACACTTATCTCTAAAAGACGATAAAGGGCTGAATCTTTTTTATGATGGAGAAAGAGAAGCCAACATGAGCGCCACGATGCGCCATTTCATTGCAGGCCAACAAAAGCTGATGCCTGAACTGATGGCGATGATTGCTCCCACGGTTAACTCTTATCGAAGACTCATTCCTGGGTTTTGGGCTCCTACAGAAGCCAGCGTTGGCATAGATAACAGAACCTGCGCTATCCGAGTCATTCCTGGAGACGTACAGTCCCAACGTTTGGAGTATCGAATTGGCGCCGCCGACGCCAATCCCTATATCATCCTCGCAGCAGTTATTGCATCGGGTTTGTGGGGAATGGAAAACAAACTTGAACCTGAATGTATGGTGGAGGGCAACGCCTACGATCAGGCTTTTCCTGAGCATCTGCAGCTTCCATCGACTTTATGGGACGCTGCGCAACGTCTGAAAAACTGCCAGATGGCCAGAGACTTCTTTGGTTCCCCTTTTGTCGAACACTTTGCAGCAACTCGCGAGTGGGAGGAGCGGGAGTACAGGAAATATATTTCAATGTGGGAGCTGGAACGCTACTTCGAGATAATCTGAGTATAAACGTCAGCTAAGAGAGAAGAAGTGTGTAGATGTCTGGATCGGAGGAAAAGATCCTCCCTCCGATCCAAGATCATCAAAGCTAGCTACGACTAATATTATTTAGCGCGCTTTCTAGCTACCAGGCCAACCAGGCCCAGACCCAACAGTGCGAAAGTAGTGGGTTCAGGTACAGAGTGAACAGAGATTTTCCACTCTTCAGTTTCGCCTTGGTAGTAGTGACCAGTTGGAGTCATGCGATCTTCATAGCTACCAGTGTATTCAGTTTTCCACTGGTCATTCCAAGTACCGCCGTACATGTTGGTGATGGAGTGGCTGCAGGTTACGATAGCGCGCAACCAGAAATCGCCTACGTCAGCGTTAGTCAGCGTGTATTCGCTTGAGAAGAAAGAGAAGTCAGGGTTGGTAGGCGCTTTCCAAGAACCCAGAACTGGCTCGAAATCAGTCAGTTTATGTTCGCCGTATGCAATTTCGTCGCTAGCGTCGAATACGCCATTTTGGTCCCAGTCAATCCAGGCCTTCATCAGGTCGGCGTAGTGAGTACCCACGTTTTGCTTGTGAACGTTGAATTTGAATTGAACAGTTTGGCCAACAGTCAGATCGTTACGACCCCAGCTTGCGCCGCCGTCAGTAGTCCAGGAAACGCCATAGGAATCGCCATTAGGCGCGTCAGCCAGTTCTTGCCACGCAGTTGTGTCGTGAGTAGCTGTGCCGTAAGAAGCAGGAATAGCGTATGCGCTGGCCGCGCCCAGCATTAATGGAAGGCTTGCTAGAAATGCGAGTTTCTTCATGATGTCCTCTGAACAAATGTCGGTTAAATTGATTTAGCGTAAATGCTAGTTTTTATAGTGAAGAGTCGTGCCCTTATTGTCCCCGTTATATAGCAACCCGCGTGCCAACTTTTAGAGCTTTGATTTATAAGGACAAAGCTTTTTTGTCTTACTGGATATGTAAAAATAATGGACTATTTGCTGAAACTAGTGCATACCGCACCGACACTCTAACGCATAATGAAACCGGGAACTCGTTTCCTTTATTCCTATCTCTCCATAGACCTCCCAAATTCAAATAGGAAACGTTCCACAAGATTTACAAAACCCCGCGACATCCCCCAGTAATTTGCAATAATTAAAGCTGAGCAGAGGGAAATTTATTGCGACGACAAGCATAGGGAAGCAACTACCATGAGAATCATTTCACCCATTGACGGATCATTAGTGGCGGAAAGGGAACCAGCCACGGACACGCAAATCCACGCAGCGCTTGAACGCGCACTCACCGCCCAAAGAATTTGGCGCACAGTCTCCATCACAGAGCGAGCACGCTACTGCCGTCTCGCCATTGCCGCACTGGCGGCGCAAACTCGGGAGATCGCTCCAGAGATTACACTCTTGATGGGCCGTCCCGTGCGAGAGACGCCTCAGGAAATCAAAGAAGCGGAAGTCTGCGCTGAGTACATGATTGATATCGCCGAAAGATATCTTGAAGACCTAATAACGCAACCAAAAACTGGCTTTCGCCGTTATATGAGACGCGAGCCTCTGGGCGTAGTATTGTGTGTCGCCCCCTGGGATCACCCATACCTGGCCGCGGCCAATGCGATTATTCCTGCGCTCATGGCCGGCAACTGCGTTATTCTCAAACATTCCATACAAACGTTATTGTGTGCGGAGCGGTTCTCTCACATTTTTTTTGAGGCCGGGCTCCCAGACGGCGTATTTCAGCATTTACACGTCAACGACGCAGATACATTACGCTTGATCAGCGACCAACGAATAAGCCATGTCTCTTTTATGGGCTCCAGTGCGAAAGGCGTCGCCATTGAACGCGCCGCCGCTGGAACATTCAAAAAGCTAACCATAGAGTTAGGCGGCAACAATCCTGCTTATGTTTTATCCGATGCGTCATTGCGTATATGCGCCACCGGTATCGCTAATGGCGCACTATTCAATTGTGGGCAATCCAATCGCGCCATTAACCGGATTTACGCTCACGAGGACATCTATGATGAAATATTGGACGCCCTGGTTGCAGAAGTTAAACGCTACAAACTGGCGAACCCGATGGACCCCTCCACTACATTAGGGCCAATGGCGAGTCCGCAAAAAGCCATGGAAGTCAAAACACAACTGGACGCGGCTATCGCCCAGGGCGCAACGCCTTGCATTGAGCACACTCACTACTCTGACGCAAGCCTCGGCCCCGCCTACTTGCCGCCACAAGTGTTAACGAATGTCGATCATTCCATGGCGTTGATGACAAGTGAAACATTCGGTCCAGTTATGGGCGTCATGAAGGTGAAGGATGACGCTGAAGCCATCCACTACATGAACGACAGCCTCTATGGATTGAGGACCTCACTTTGGACCCAGGACGCCGCACGCGCCCAGGCAATTGGGGAGCAACTGCAGACTGGCGCAGTGCTGATGAATCAAAGCACTCAAATTGACCCCGCCCTGGCCTGGGGGGGCGTTAAGAAATCTGGATGCGGCTCACTGTTATCGGAACTTGCCTACACGCAACTCACCCAAGCCAAGTCTTACTATTTGCGTATGGCTTAGCCTGATAGATAACTTCTTTTCGTTTCAGGGGTGTTCAGATTATAAAATCAAGCGGCGGCTGAGCCGTCGCGCCTTTACACCCTATTGTCACTTTGCGATAGCGCCGATAATTGGAAACTTCATTTGTACACCTGTGGAGCTCTGCCCGCCCATGAATATTCTGCGACTGGAAAATACGCTTAACGTCATATACAGCAAAACCCATGTAGCGATATATGACTTTAACTTCGAGCTGTTTTTCCAGTGTAGTCATCCCAGCTTTTTTGAGTCGCCATCCCTGTGTATATTGAGGGTTGGCGCAGTCGAAAACTACGCAGAGAAGTACTCTGAGTTGGCCGCCATGGGATTGCAGCCTGTAAACTCTCCAGACGAATTTCTGCGAGCCAGTGAGCTATCCCACTGGCTGCCTTATATAAAGGACATGACGCCCAGGACACTTTGTGTAGAGCAATTCCCAGAAGCTGAGAGCATAGAAGAGCAGTTTGGCTGGCCTGTATTTATCAAAGGGTCGCGTCAAACCAGCCGACACAACCCAGAACTATCTATCGCCCACGGGCCGGACGATTATCAACGCATCGTGGACAGTTACCAGCGGGACAAAATTCTGCATTGGCAGAAAATAGCGATACGGGAGTTCATCCCACTGGAGCCCGTCCCTGGCGGTATTCCGGGAAAAATAAGTCCCTCTCAGGAGTACAGGACATTCTGGTGGCATGGTGAGTGCGTCGGCTGTGGCAGGTATTGGCCCTCGGATTACAGCGCCCCTGACCTGAAGCAGGGCTTACAACTTGCTCAGGAAGCCGCGGAGCGCTTGAAGGTCCCCTTTCTGGTTATCGACATCGCCAAAACCCGGCAAGGGCATTGGATCATCATCGAATGCAACGACGCCCAGGAATCTGGTTACGCCAGCATCCCCCCACTACAGCTTTGGCGCAATATCCTGGAGCAGGTCAAAAGCAATAGTCAGGCTGATCATTGAGCGCCTCCCCTCTTGCAAACGCTGCAATGGTTGGCGAAGATTCCGCGTATCTGTTTAAAGGACTTTTTCAGGCAGAAGTATGACAAGAAAAATATTCTGGGAAGACCCCTATCTCACGACTCTCAGCACTTACGTCACTGGCGTCCAGGGCGCAGTAGTAACGGTTGAGGAAACTATCTTTTACGCATTTTCCGGCGGTCAGGAAAGCGATCATGGGACCATTGGCGGCTTCAGAGTGATCAGCGCGCGCAAGGAAGAACAGGAAATTTTTTACGAGCTGCCGCAAGATCATGCGCTTCAGGTTGGCGACCCAGTGGAAATCACCATTGACTGGGAAAGACGGTATCGCCTTATGCGGCTGCACTTTGCAGCGGAGCTGGTGCTCGAACTGTTCTATCGCAAGCTGGGCGGCGTGGATAAAGTTGGCGCGCATATCGCCGAGGAAAAGGCGCGTATCGACTTTTCCTGGCCTCAAAGCATTTCTCCTCTGTTGCCGGACATCGACGCCGACGCGCAACGTCTCATCGACGAAAACCGCGACATCATCAGCGCGTTCAGTGACGAAGACGCGGAAAGACGCTACTGGCGAGTAGAGGGGTTTGCAGAGGTCCCTTGCGGCGGTACGCATCTGACTCGTACTGGCGAAGTCGGACGCATCTCTATGAAACGCAAGAATGTCGGCAAGGGCAAAGAGCGCGTGGAGATTTACCTGAGCTAAGCTCCGGGCGCGCCCGGAGCCGTTGTTCCTGGTTATTCGCAGTATTTGATCGTCTTGGTCACACTGTGCACTTTGACATTGGCTCCGGCGCGTATGACAAACTCGCTCAATCCCACTTCCGACTCCGGGTTGCCCCAGTCATAGGTGTAACCCAACCGGGTCCAGGGATAGCCGTTTTCGCCGTACGACGTTTTGCGCAGATTTTTGAACCATTCCTTATGCTCTTTGCTGACAGTGACAAACCGATCGGAGACCGGGAAGTCCAGCTCCGCTTCATGGTCGCTGATTTCTGGATCTGGAGAGGGGCGGAACAAATCTGACGGACTCACCCACATTTCCACGAACTTGGTTTTATTATCCCCTGGCGGCAAACCCAGTAATTGCTCCAGTCGCAAAATGGTCTGTTCTGGAAACTTATAACGAGCGCGACAGAAGTTTTTCACTTCAGGAACCACCGTCACCCATACTTCTCTGGACAGAGCCTGCGTCTGGCCCACTGAGTTGTCGTAGCCGTCCCAAGATGTCCATGTCGTCACCAACACTTTTTGCCGGTCGCCACTCCATTCCAGAGCGGGATTCAGCGGCGTAATCGCCGTCAGGTTTTTGGATATCTCATTCGGCTCTACTATTTCAGCATCCCTGACCGCATCAGCATACGCCTGGCTCAGGTTTTTCTGTATGGGAGGCTTGGCGCTCTGATGGGCGCATGCGCCTAGCGCAAGCATCGCCCCCAGGGCGAGAATTTTTTTGATATCCCTATATCCATCTCTCCTGAAAATCATTCTTCACTCTCCGTTCTGTCCCGATTCTGTTGAGGCATGCATCTCCCTGGCCTGCGCCGAGCGCTATCGCCTATTGGGAGGCCAGCATGAAATATATATTAAAATTAACCCCTTACATAACCTTTACAGGGAAACATGCTATCATTCTCTACGCTAGCCATGATGTCTGCGCAAGACATGGGAGTCTTGGATATGATCGGCAAAGTATGCCTATTTTCAGAAGTTTACGGCGTGATTACCTACGCTGGCGAACCTGTATCAGGCGCCACAGTGACCCGCTGGGTCGAATGGCGTCAAAAATCCTCCGACAGTGTACGCACCGCCCAGGATGGGAGCTTCCGCCTGCCCGCTCTATATAAAACTTCTCTGCTGGCGACGCTGTTGCCGATCCCGTTCCGTGCGGCGCAAACTATTTACGTCGATGTAAACGGCACTGAACACCTGATCTGGAGCACGATTAAAATTGGCCCAGAGCCCAATGACGAGCTGGCGGGACGCCCCCTGCGCTTTACCTGCGAACTGACGCGGAAGCGAAGATATGTACATCTGGGGGCAGCCAGCATTGAAAGTAACTGCGAGTGGCGCTGACCGCCAGGGATCAACCCATCACCCGAATCGGCGCGCCGTCCAGGTAAGCTTGAATCGCCTCGACGATCTGAGTGTAGTAAGTGCGGTAGTTATTCTCTGTGACATAGCCCAGGTGGGGGGTCGCCAGCACATTCGGCAGCGTGCGCAGAACATGTCCTTCCGGCAGCGGCTCCTGTTCAAATACATCCAACCCCGCCCCAGCGATGCGCTTCTGCTGCAGCGCTTCCACCAGCGCCGTCTGGTCGACGATTTGAGCGCGGGAAGTATTTATCAACAGCGCAGACTTTTTCATCCGCAACAACGCCTCCGCATCAATCAGCCCCCGGCTGCGATCTCCTAACACCAGATGAATGGAGACAATATCGCTGCACGCCAGCAGAGCATCTTTCGAATCTGCAAGCGTCACGCCCATTGAGCTGGTCAGTGTCGCAGTGAGGTTGGCGCTCCAGGCGACGACGTTCATGCCAAACGCCTGACCAATCATCGCCACTTTCTGGCCAATATGACCAAACCCCAGCAAGCCGAGCGTTTTCCCTGCGAGATCAACGCCAACCGTGTTTTGCCATGGACCGTTGGCTTTGAATGTAGCGTCTTCTAACGCTATGTGGCGCGCCAGCCCCAGTATCAGCGCCCAGGTAAGTTCTGTCGGCGGCGCTTTCGAGGCCTGGGTGCCGCATACCGTCACGCCATTAGCGGCAGCGGCGGCAAGATCAATGGCGGCATTGCGGGGGCCGGAGGTCACCAGAAGCTTCAACCTCGGTAAACGATTCAATAACGTGGCGGCAAAGGGGGTCCTTTCACGCATGATGACAATCATGTCGAAGTCCGCCAGTTGCGCGGCGACCTCATCTTCATTGCCAAGATGGCGGTTGAACACCTGCAGATCTATGCGCGTTTCCAGCGCGCTCCAATCCGCATAGGACTTAGCTACATTCTGATAGTCGTCCAATACCGCACAGCGCGGTCTCCTGCTCATCACCTCATCCATTACACGGCTACTCCTGTATATCGTATTAAGAGATATGGCGCGGCAGTATAGCAGGGCCCTCGCCGACCACGCAGCGAGCGAGCCCTGCATGAGGCGGGCTAATTGCGTCCCGCCATCACGCCGCCGTCTACGTCCCAAATCGCGCCGGTCACCCAGTCCGCCTGATCTGACAGCAGAAATATCGCCGCATTCGCCACATCCCCAACGTCGCCAATCCGACCAATAGGATGGAATGCGTTTAGCGTCGCCAAGGTCTCGTCGACCTCTTCAGGGGCGATAAAGGCTTCATAGATCGGCGTTTTCACCACTGCCGGCGCGATGGCGTTGACGCGAACGCCATCATCCGCCAGCTCCATCGCCATATGCTGAGTCAGCGCGTGCAAGCCCGCCTTCGCCATGGAGTAGGCGGAGGACGGCGTGGCTTTAACCGCCTGCTTCGCCCACATGGACCCAATGTTCAGCACAGCGCCGCCGCCGTGCTTGCGCATGTTCGCAGCGACCGCCTGGGAGATAAAGAACAGCGCCTTATTCAACCCCAGGTAGGCGTCATAATCCGCTGGCGTATGCTGCAGGAACGGCTTGGGGTTGAAATACCCGGCGGCGTTGACCAAATAGCGAATGGGCTCCCCCAGATCGTTCAGTTGAGCTATCAAACCAGTGACTTGCTCGTCGTCATAAAGATCCACGCTAAACGTCCTGATTTCCGCAACGTCCCGCAATGCGTCGCCAGCCAGCTGCAGTTTTTCCCGACGCTTGCCAACCAGCATGATATTCACCCCCGCCGTCGCCATCCGGCGCGCAATTTCCAACCCCATTCCACTGGAGCCGCCCACGATCAACGCCCAGGAACCTTTTACCAATTTCATGATGTCTCACCTCTCTAAAGTCATTCGAAACAGGCCCCAGAGTAGGCTTCCAGAGAGAGTCAAAAAAGTAAGCACAAATTGGTCAGGTAGGCACTTATCGGTATAGATAGTTGATTCCAGACAAGAAAAAAATATTATTGCGCGACAACGCCAGTTAGGGACATACAGATAGCGCATCTCCTCCTTCGCATTGGACCTGGCTTGTACTATTATTCCGCCGGATATCCCGGGCATTATCTGATTGGACGCAAGATGCTCAAACCACTCGCATTACTTATTCTCACCAGCTTAATCAGCCACCTCGCCTGTGCGGAGGGGCCGGAACGCGTGACCTGGGCCACTCCAGAGTGGGAAGGCAGCGTGGAAAAAGACGGAACAGGACTGTACAACGAAGTCATTTTCGCCGCCTTCAAACATGTGAATATCGAGGTAAATCAGATTATCGTGCCGTGGAAGCGGGCCGAGCTGATGGTGAAAGACGGACACGCCGACATGTACGGCGGCCTCGATCCTACTGACGAGTACCCGCAAGCGCTCTACCCTATTTCCGTTATCACTGAAGCGGTCACTTTTCTGCCGGAGCACTTTGGTGAATGGAAAGGAGTCGCGTCGCTGGAGGGGAAAAACGGTGTATGGATTCGCGGTTATACAGATTATATCGACGACAAGGTGAAGCAGTATCTACAGGGAGAAGATCTGAACTCCCGGGAAAGCGCGCTCTCCAAAGTCTATTTGAAACGAGCGGACTACTACTTCGACAACCTGCGTCAAACAAACATTACTTTCAGCAATATTCTGGTGGATAAAACCCAGTTTCG
Source organism: Hahella sp. CR1 (assembly GCF_029813005.1). Taxonomy (NCBI): domain Bacteria; kingdom Pseudomonadati; phylum Pseudomonadota; class Gammaproteobacteria; order Oceanospirillales; family Hahellaceae; genus Hahella; species Hahella sp. CR1. Next base: position 203,242 of record NZ_JAPELK010000005.1, on the reverse strand, counting down.
CACTGAGCCGGTAACCCGGGTCTTCTTGTACATGACCTTCGCCAAAAACGAACGTGGCGAATATCTACGCGAGAAATATAACGAAGGCGTCTCTTACCTCATTGAAACCCATCAGCTCCTGCCGCTTTATGAGAAATACGGCAGAGAGTATCCCATTGAGTAGCGTCTCTTAACGGGCTGGAACCACCAGCTCAGCGCTCTCTCCAAAGGTGATCCGATGAAAAGCCGTACAGAAATAGCGCCTGCGCTACCGCTAGAGTAAACAGCGGGTCAATCGCCATCGTCCAATCCAAAGTAGGCGGCTCATTGTATGGAAACACGCCGAAGCCAAACGGCAGGATAAAAGCGTATGACACATACCAGACGACATATGCAGGCAAGGCCGCTCTCCATAGGGCCCTTCCGCCGATACGCCTGGAAAATGCGTACCCAAACAGCCCAACCATCATGGCGCATTGTATCAGCCAGTCCAGATAGTCCAGCGCGCCAGCGTTAAGCTCTATCTCCAAATAGTCTGCGCCAATGAAGGACATAATCAAAAATGGCGCCGCGAACAGATTCAACAACACATAAACCACAAAGAATATTTTCCATATGACGATTGGCTCTTTAATCGCCATTTCGCCTTCCGACACTTCGCTTTTGGGCGGCGCATACAAGTCGCTCATTCGTTGATCCTCAATTATTCCATTCTCATTTCACGATATGGTTGACGAATTGAATTAACGCCGCCATAAGCCCTGCGACTTAAATCCATAGTTATAAATACAGCGGGAGCTGACGGCGGTAACGCCCAACGGGAATATCATTGTCCAGTTAGCGTGAGCCCGCATGCCCATCTGCGGGAAGTCATATCCAAATGGCAAAACAAACAGATATAACAGCGACCAGACAGGGTAAACCCATAACAGGCATTTCCAGAACCCGGCGCGCCCGATTCTTTTGTGAAAGGCGTAGCCATAAATCGCCAGTAAGTTGATGTAGAAAAACGCTAAATCCACATAATCATGCCAGCCAAAAGACGCCTGCGTGACAATCACCGCAAACACGACTGCAATCAGCGCGCATAGGCAAAAATAAAGTTTCCACCCCAGACGCCACTCGGCCAGTTTCGCCGTCAATTTCATGTGAGCGCCTAACCCAGCTACTTGTCAGCGCCTTTGACGGCGATGGGTTTGATCGCTTCCGGCTTACTGGCGACCTCATCAATTCCTTGCTTGACGAGTCGGTCGATCGACTCACTGTTATAGTGATGGTACAACACCTTATATTCCGGGTTTTCGTCGTTGCTGAATAAAATCAGCGTCTCCACGCCCTTCCCGTTTGTATAGGTCGTCTTGTAGGTGAGCGTCACAAACATACCGGACAACCCATTTGTCTGCACTTTGTCCTGCGCGCGCCATGTATCAAGGGAGTAGCTACGCAAGTCGCCATTGGCCTTTTGCACCAACCGACGAATGCTATCCCACTCTTCAGGGTCCACGGAATCGATAAAGTGCGGCGAGTAGAAGCGGTCCGCTCCGGGCCCGCCCTCCTTGATTCTGTCGTCAAAAAAGGTTGCGGCGGCGGCCTTGGCGTCATCAACGCCTTCCACAAAACCGCAACTGGTCAGCGACAGCAATAATAGAATCCCCAAAATACGCAACATCTTTATCTCTCATTACTGGTTCTCAACGTTGGCTCGCATTATTGCTGGATTTGGGCCGAAGAAGAACCTTTTTGGCGGCGCGCCGCTGATCAAACCAATGGCAAATAGATATCGATGATCGCTTCATGTTCAGGAACGTCTGGATACATTGTCACGCGCTGAAGGACGCAAGGGGTGTCACGCAATGTTTCCCCACTCCCAGGCAGCCACTCGCCATATAAGAAGTGGAAAGCCGCCCGCATGCCGGCGTCGGGGCCGATATGACGCAGCACGGCATAACGTCCCGCCGGGATTGTTTTAGCAATGACGCCGTACAGATTTTCCTCAACCGCTGAGTTGACGCCTGCGCACAAGTCCATGCGGAACGCCTCCGCTGGCGTAGACTCAGGATCGTTGTACAGAATGTTATAAGTGGCGCTGACTGAGGGAGGCCGTTTGTTGGCTTTACGCCATTCAATAAAGCGTCGGATGGACTCGCCGAGACGCTCTGGAGCGCCGTGATGTTCCAGCGCCGCAACAGGAATGGCCTCCTGCTCCAGGATATTGACTGAATAGTTCGAGTTATCCGTCTGCATAATCTCCGCCCTTGCTTTGAAAAGAAATTCATCATGATCTCGCCAAGGCTCCCACCGCGGTTGTCGCCGAAATTGGGAAGGCGTTTGTCCGCACGCTTTCTTGAAGGCTCGGGAAAAGGCTTCCAGGCTGTCAAACCCGGTATTCAACGCAATATCCGTCACGCTGTAACGACTGCGATAAGCCAGCTCATGAGCGGCTTTTTTCAACCGTCGCCATTGCACATACTTGTATACGCCCATTCCCATGCTCGCAGAAAACTGCCGGTGGAAATGAAATTTGGAGAAGTGAGCGACCTGACTCAACTCTTCGACGCTCAAGTCATCCAACAAATGCTGATCAATGTGCGCCAGCACGCGCCGCAGTCTGTTTTGATACTTGGTTACAGTCGTCTCATTCGCCATATTCGCCTCAACGAGGAGCAGTGTGGCATCGCGGGCGCAGATTCGCCTGATTGATCTTGCTGACTATCGCTGACGGCGGCAGCCTGGGTTTAACCAGCAAAAGCGCCGCCGAAAACTGGCTCACTTCAGCCCCAGTTTCTTGGCCATTTTATGCAGATTGCTCGAATCCACCTCCAGCTCACGAGCGGCGGCGGCCCAGGAGCCATCGTGGCGATTCACCGACTCGCGGATAACTTCACGCTGACAGTCCTCCACCGCGGCGCGCAGGGAGCGGACACGCGGATAACTCAGGCTTTCCGACGGCGCGCTTTCTCTGGGCGCCGACACCGCGTCGCCATAATCCAGGTCCAGTAACGCCGCATCCAGCGTCACAATGTCATTTCTATTAGCCCCCCGACTGATCGCTTTAAGCGCTGCGCGACTGATGACATGCTCCAACTCCCTCACATTACCCGGCCAGGAGTATGCGCACAGCGCCTGCTCCGCCGCACGCGACAGCCGCAGACTGCGTACGCCAAGGCGGGAGCGGTTAAGTTCCAGAAAGTGCCCCGCCAGCACCAGCACGTCTGAGCCCCGCTCGCGCAATGGAGGAATCCACACAGGATAGACGGACAGGCGATGATACAGATCCGCCCGAAAATCGCCGGCGCGAACGCTGTCTTTCAATTGTCGATTGGTTGCGGCGATGACCCGCACATCCACCTGCCTGGGTTTGTCCTCGCCCAGGCGTTGAATCTCGCCGTTCTGCAGCGTCCGCAACAACTTCGCCTGCACGCTGAGCGGCAGCTCTCCCACTTCATCCAGAAAGATCACTCCGCCTTGCGCCGCCTCAAAACGACCTGCGCGATCCGCCGAAGCCCCCGAAAAGGCGCCTTTGCTATGACCGAACAATTCACTCTCCACCAGCGATTCCGGCAGCGCCGCGCAATTCACGTGGATCAACGGCCGTTCCCGACGCGGCGAGCGACTGTGCAGCCGCCGCGCAAACAGCTCTTTACCCACCCCGGTTTCCCCCATCAGCAACACCGGTAGTTCTGAGTCCGCCACCACGTCCAGTTCCCGCAGCAGGTTTCGGATGCTGTCGCTGGAGCCAATAATTTCGCCTTCCTCCTGCGCTACGCCCCGCCGATCGCCATCCTGCCGCATCAGCGCCAGATTTCTGCGCTCCTGCTCTAACCGGGTCACTCTTACCGACGCTTCGATGATCAACGTGAAACGCGCCAGGTCCTGCTGCGCCTGGGCGTCAAAAGTGCCTTCCTGTAGCGCATCCAGGGTCACCGCTCCCCACAGGACCCCATCCACATAGAGGCTCACGCCCATACAGTCATGTACGGGCAAAGGCTCGCCGACACAGCTCTCCAGCAGACCGTCGTAAGGATCGGGCAAGCTCGAATCGCAGGGGAAACACACTGGCCGTCGACTGGCCAGAATCGCCGCAAGCCGGGGATGCTTTGCGATAATAAAACGGCGTCCCAGGGTTTCCACCACCAGCCCCTCCGCCGCCAGCGGCCGCAGACTGTCGCCATCAAGCCGTAATAGCGCCACCGCGCCGCAGTGGAAATATTCCCGCATGGCGTTCATTAAGCGCTGATAACGCACCGCATGGGGCAGCTCCGTCACCAGGTCCGCCAACAGACTGGCTTCAATCATGGTATTAATCACCTTAAAAGGGTTTTTATCACCCTATTCGATTTGGGTAAAAAACACCATATGTAATTTTTATTCTATAAATATCAACAACCTAATCAATGGCACAAAGGTTGCGATGGCTATAGCGAGTTAGTCACTAGCAAAGGAAACCCGCCATGACCTTACTGGATCGCCCCGTCGGCTGGATCGCTCGCAACCTCCCCGGCTCCACCCGCCTCTTTCGTGAATACCAACTGGATTTTTGTTGCGGAGGCGCGAAGAAGTTACGTGATGCGCTGGCTGAAAAAGAAATAGAGCCGGACCTTGTGCTGCAGCGGCTCAACGCCCTGCAGGAAGAGCCTGCGGACACTTGGAGCCAGGCCGGCCGTCCTGAACTGATCGACCATATCCTCACCCGCTACCACGCCCGCCATCGCGAGCAGCTTCCGGAGCTGATACACCTCGCTCGCCGCGTGGAGCATGTTCATGGAGAACGAGAGGAATGTCCCAATGGACTCGCCCAGCACCTGACGGAAATGCTCCAGGAGCTGGAAAGCCACATGATGAAAGAGGAGAACATTTTATTTCCGATATTGCTGGCGGGAATGAGCGGCATGCAGGCGCAAGGCCCTATTTCCGTCATGCGCATGGAGCATGATCAGCACGGCGACGCACTGGCGCATCTAGAGGCGTTGACCAACAACATCACGCCACCCAAAGGCGCCTGCAACACTTGGCGCGCGCTATACGCCGGTCTCGCCCAACTGCGCGACGACCTGATGCAGCACATCCATCTGGAAAACAACATATTGTTCGCCGACGCCGTGGAGAACGCCCATGTCTGACTATCGTAAACTCTGGTGGCTGCTCATCGCCGTATTGGGCGTCACCTTCTGCTTGCTTGGTTTCTTTGGCCGCGAGGTTTACCGGCAGGCGCCGCCGATTCCGGAGCGTTATGTCACCACTACGGGAGAGACCATTTTTACCCAGGAAAATATCCTCGATGGGCAAACCGCCTGGCAGTCCGTTGGCGGCATGCAACTGGGTTCAATCTGGGGGCACGGCGCCTATCAGGCGCCGGACTGGACTGCAGACTGGCTTCATCGCGAACTGGTGCGCTGGCTGGAGCTGGCGGCGCAGGAGGTCTATGGCTCCACTTACACGGACCTGGATGACGAACGGCAAAACATCCTGCGCCATCGCCTGAAAAACGAATACCGCACCAACACCTACAACACAGACAGTGGAGCGGCGACAGTGAGCCCTCGACGCGCTCAGGCCATGGCGGATATCTCAGATTACTACAGCCGTCTGTTCAGCGACGCAGTGGAGTTACAGGGAACTCGCGAAAGTTACGCCATGAAGGAAAATACCCTGCCCGACGCCCAACGCAGAGAAAGACTCGCCGCCTTTTTCTTCTGGACCGCCTGGGCCGCCGCCACGCAAAGGCCTGACAGCGACGTCACCTACACCAACAACTGGCCCCATGAGCCCTTGATAGACAACCGCCCCACCGCTGAAAACATCATGTGGTCCATTGTCAGCGTCGCCCTGCTGATCGCCGGCGTCGGCCTGCTGATTTGGGGCTGGGCGTTCCTGCATAAACATGATGAAGCGGAGCCCGTGGCGCCGCAATCAGATCCACTGACCCGTTTCGCGCTGACGCCTTCTCAACTGGCGCTGGGCAAATACCTGTTCCTGATTGTCGCCCTGTTCGCCTTTCAAGTGCTGGTCGGCGGCTTCACCGCCCACTACACCGTTGAAGGCCAGCATTTTTACGGTCTTGATGTCTCCCAGTGGTTTCCCTATTCGCTGGTGCGCACCTGGCATATTCAGAGCGCGCTGTTCTGGATCGCCACCGGCTTTCTTGCCGCAGGCTTGTTTCTGGCGCCCATTATTAACGGCGGCAAAGACCCCAAATATCAGAAGCTGGGCGTCGACATCCTGTTCTGGGCGCTAGTCGTGGTGGTGGTCGGTTCCTTTGTCGGCAACTGGCTGGCCATCGCACAGATTATGCCGCCAGAGCTGAATTTCTGGCTCGGCCATCAAGGGTATGAATATGTGGATCTGGGACGGCTCTGGCAGATCGGTAAATTCCTCGGCGTTGCGTTCTGGCTGGTATTGATGCTGCGGGGCATCGTCAATGGCCTGCGACGTCCCGGCGATAAAAACCTGTTAGCGTTGTTGACCGCGTCCGTGATCGCTATTGGTCTGTTTTACGGCTCCGCCTTTTTCTATGGCGAACGCACACATCTTTCCATCATGGAATACTGGCGCTGGTGGGTGGTGCACTTATGGGTGGAAGGCTTCTTCGAAGTATTCGCTACAACCGCGCTGGCGTTTATTTTCTCCACTATGGGACTGGTGTCGCGGCCCATGGCGACCACCGCCAGCCTGGCTTCGGCCTCACTGTTTATGCTCGGGGGCGTTCCCGGAACGTTTCACCACCTTTACTTCGCCGGCACCACGACGCCCGTGATGGCTGTCGGCGCCACCTTCAGCGCGCTGGAAGTGGTTCCCTTGATTGTGCTGGGCTACGAAGCCTGGGAGAACTGGCGTTTAAAAGCGCGAGCCCCATGGATGGAAAACCTGAAATGGCCGCTACTGTGCTTTGTCGCCGTCGCTTTCTGGAACATGCTGGGAGCAGGCGTGTTCGGTTTCCTGATCAACCCGCCAATTTCGCTGTATTACATCCAGGGGTTGAACACCACGCCCGTACACGCCCACTCGGCGCTGTTTGGCGTCTACGGCTTCCTGGCCCTGGGCTTCACTCTGTTGGTGCTGCGTTATATCCGTCCCCATATGGTCTTTAGCGATCGTTTGATGAAAACCGGCTTCTGGTGGCTGAACGCGGGATTGGCGTTGATGGTGGTCGTCAGCCTGGCCCCAATCGGGCTGCTGCAATTCTACGCCAGCGCCAGCCAGGGTCTGTGGTACGCGCGCAGCGAGCTTTTCATGCAACAGGACATCATGGAAACTCTACGCTGGGCGCGCACTTTCGGCGACGTCATCTTTATCGTCGGCGCTTTCGCCATGGGCTGGCAGGTGGTGCGTGGTTTGTTTAGCGAATCAGGGGAATCGCTACAGGCTGACGCAGTGGCGGAATAATCCCTTCCTATGACGGAAAACCCGGAAATCTTATTTAGGTTTGCGGGTCTTTTTGTTTATTATCTGGGGTCGTTGCAGCCCTGACGCCATCGTCGTCCGTTTATGGTTTCGAGTCTATGTCCGAAGATACCGTCCCCTTGAAAACGCCCCCATTGGAAAGCGCCCGTATGGTGGAAACCATTTATGGCTGCAAATGGTCGCTGACCGTCTTCGGTCTGCTGGCGAACGGCGTCAACCGCCCCGGTGAAATGGTGCGTCGGGTGGATGGCCTGACGACCAAAGTGCTTAACGACTGCCTGCGCAAAAACCAGAGCTTCGGCATTATCAAACGCATCGCCTACCCGGAAATTCCGCCGCGTGTGGAATATGAAATCACCCCATTCGGGCGCAAGTTCATCCGCATTCTGGACGATCTGGAAAAGCTGCAGGACGAAATAATGGCCGCCAGCAAGGATGCGCATCAGCAATGAAGTCACAACCCAAATTAGTGATGTTGCCAGGCATGGACGGGACCGGGGATTTGTTTGCGCCATTTCTGGAGTGTATCCCTCAGATTGAGACGCAGATTATTCCGCTGCCGCAGACCGGCGCCCAGGACTATGACTCGCTGGCCGCTTACGTTCGCGAACAGCTTCCTGACGACGACTTCTATCTGCTGGCGGAGTCTTTCTCCGGCCCCATCGGCGCGCTGTTGGCGGCGGATGGCGTCCCGGGCCTGCAAGGCGTCATCTTCGTCGCCACGTTTTTATCGATCCCCAGTCCTTGGGCAGTATGCGTCGGTCGACGGCTGCCGCTGCAAGGAATGATGCGTCTGCCTTTTTCCAGTTGGACGCAACGACGCCTGTTGCTGGGCCCGGATGTCGGCGATGACTTCCTGCAACATTTCACTGCCGCAGTGCGTTCTATACCGACGGCGACGCTCAAGGCGCGCCTGGAGACGCTGCAACACCTGCACTGGCGTCGCGAGCCGGTCTCTTCGCCCTCTATCTACCTGCAAGCCACCGACGATTATTTAGTGTCGCCAGGCAAAGCGCTGGAAATCCAACAGCATTTCCCAGACAACCGTCTGGTGCGCATCCAGGGCCCTCACTTTCTGCTCCAGGCCAACCCCGCCGCCTGCGCCCGCACCCTGCTGGACACCTTATCCATTTGGGAAAGCCGCCAGCGCGCAGCCAGGTCCTGACGTCATCCGCCACAAAGGCGTATACTCGGATGAAGTCCATGGGATAGAGGCCGCTCATGTACAAACTTATAAGCTGGGTCGCTTTGGCGACTCTATGCGTATCGCCCTGGTTAGGCGGGTGTGACGCTCAGTTCCACATCGCCGTCAATTCAGGTTGCGATGATCCTGCGCCGCTGGAAGGCGACATTGCAGGCCTTGAAAGCGGCGCTACCGTGTTTCTGAAGTCTGGGAATGACGCGCTGAGCGAGGCGAACCGCATGTCCGAACAGTTCTCAATAGAAGTGGCGGCGATTGATGTGGATGGCGGCAGCTTCTTTATCTACACCTCCAGCTCCACTCTGGGCTCTCTGCGCTGCGAGGGCGTGGTCGCCAGCGTCCGCATATCCTGACCGGCTCATTCTGACTGCCGTCTCACCCTGGCCAAGCGGAGCCGCCCTCCACGGTTCTTTCCACTTCCAATAGCGCGTCCGCCGGCGGCTCCACGAAATAGCGGCGCATCAGTTCTTTATCCCGTCCCGCCGCTTTCAAACGGTCAAAGCTTTTCTGCAACGCCTGTTTGACGGCGTCAGACGTTTTCGGACTCACCACCGCCCACAAGCGTCCAGACAGTTCTTCGATTCTGAACAGTTTCTCGAAGTTGGACGGGTTGAGATTCACCTCTTTCAGACGAATCGGAAAGCTGACTTCGACCTGCATCATGAGATCTGTAAAGCCGCGATACTCGCGCATGATGTTCTGCGAGTTATGCACCACCGTCTCCACCATCGTATTGTCCGGCGGGAAACCAATGCCCTTGCGTTTCAGCAGCTCTTCAAAGTTACTGCCGCTTTGTACGCTGATGCTGTAGCCCTTGCCAAGGATATCCTCCCATCCCTTCGCTTGAATGTCTTCCCGGGAGCTGAGTTTATAGAGATAGACGTCGTAAGGCGCCACCCAGCCCAACCAGTGGAATTTGGTCTCACGCTCAGGGGTGCGCGACAGGGAAAAGAAGATGACGTTCGGCTGACTCTCCGCCAACAGCATCGCCCGCTTCCAGGGCGCGAACATAATGCTGCTCTCAATGTCGTTTTCTTTGGCGACATCCGCCATCACTTCCTTCATAAAGTCGATCACGAAGCCAGTGTACTCGCCATGCCCCGTCATCACCTGCAATGGAGGAAAATCCTGGGTCACCAGCAAAATCTTTTCTTTCGCCATCGCGCCGTCAATCATGGCGATAAGAGCAAGGGTAAATAATAGTCTTTCCGTCAGGCGCCTCATCAGGGTTCCTTAGATAGCAATTGAGCCGCACCGGGCGACGCTTTATTGAGTATAGTCTCGGTCGCTGCCCGCCATGGCGTTCCGTGCTTGCGTTTGCGAACTGGGACAATTCGCATACACTTAATCTATTAGCGGATTGTCATGATGACATAACGGGAAGGACTCAAAGTCTTTCGCAGGATATGTTTTTCACTTGCGCGGCCGTCTAACCATGAATACCTGTCTCTGGCGCTTCTTGCTTCTTGGGTGGGCTTTGAGCCTGATATCCTTCGCTCACGCCGCCGACGCCAAACGCGTCGTCCGCCTCACCAATGGCGAATGGCCGCCCTATGTCTCTCAGGAACTCAAGTACGATGGCGTCGTATCGCTGATCGTCAAAGAGGCCTTCGCCAGCGAAGGTTATGAAGTCAAATTCACCTTCCTGCCTTGGAAACGCGCCCTGCAAAGCGCACAGGACGGCGAGTGGGACGGCTCCATCCTGTGGGCCTATCGCGAAGAACGCACCCAATACTTCATCTATAGCGACCCGATCTCCAGCACCCAGTATGTATTTTTTCATCTGCGCAACGCCGAGTTTGACTGGAAAGATTTCAGCGACCTGAAAAAATACCGTTTCGGACTGACCCTGGGTTACAACTACAACGACAAATTCATGGACATGGTGCGCAATGAGGAAATTGCCCACGACTACGCCAGCGACATCGTCAGCAGCTTCAAAATGATGTTCAAACACCGGGTGGATGTGGTGCCGGAAGATGTCGAAGTGGGTTACTTTATCTTATCCAGCGAATTCGCCCCCGGCGTCGACCGCATGGTCACCAGCCATTTGAAGCCGTTGTCCGAGGAGAAGCACTATCTTTTGATGTCCCGTCGCACTCCCGACGCCAATGAGTTAATCGAGGCGTTCAATCGCGGCTTGAAGAAGATGCGCGCAAGCGGACGCCTGGAGTCGCTGTTTGAAAAGTCCCGCATGGGCGACTTCATTCAGAAAAAATAGGCGCTACCTCACTGCCTCCCGGCAGATTTCCCCCAGCCTGCGCACCGCCGCCTGCATCTTTTCATCAAACGGCCAGCCCGCGTTCAATCGGATGCAGTGACGATAGCGTTCTGTAATGGAAAAAACCGTCCCCGGAGAAATACTCAGACCTTCCTGCGCCGCCTGTTGAAACACTCGCCAGCCATCGCATTGCGGCGGCAGGGTGACCCATAGCACATACCCGCCTTCCGGTTCCGTGACGGTGGAGCCGGCAGGAAAAGACTGCAATATGGCCCGGCTCATGGCGTCCACCTGTTGCGCCAGACTCAGGCGCAACTTGCGCAAGTGGCTGCGATATTCTCCGCAGTGCATGAAGTCCGCCAAGGCCGCCTGCAAAGGCAGGTTGATACTGATCGTGAGCGCCCGGCGGTGCTGCAACGCAGCCTGTCGCCATTTACCCGGCGCGCACCAACCCAGGCGATATGCCGGCGTCAGCGTTTTCGATACGGAGCCGCACCAAAACACCCAGCCCTCGTCATCCCAGGATTTAATGGGCAGCGGTCGCTGGCGGCCATAGCCGCACTCACCGAAGATATCATCTTCAATCACCGGGCATTGGTGCGCCGCCGCCCAGGCGGCGATGTCCTTTTTTTCCTGCGCCGACAGCGTAAACCCAAGCGGGTTATGGTTATTGGCGCTCAACAGGCAGGCCTTCACATCCGGCCGCGCCATCGCTGCACGCAAACGCTCCGGGTATATGCCCCGGTAATGCAACGGAATCTCCAGCACCTTGCGTCCGAGGCTTTCTATCACCTGCAACAGTCCACTGAAACAGGGGGTCAACACCGCCACCGTTTCTCCAGGTTGCGTACACAACTGTAACCCCAAACTCACCGCATCCATGCCGCCATTGCAGATCATCAGATCATCCGGCGAGAACGCCATGCCATCGTCTTTGAAATGCCGCGCCAGCGCCTCCCGCAACCCTACGTCGCCTTGCGCGGGGCCATAATGGAACAAACGCTCGCCCAAGCGCCGGGAAGCGCGGATCAGGCTGCGCTGCAGCAAGTCGGAAGGAACCAGCGAAGGCGCTAACAGGGAAACCCCGAAAGGCGCAAAATCCCGACGGCTGGAAACAGCCTGCACTTCTTCGATCGCCCCAATGTTGGCGACCCGCGCAGCGCGCCCGGTGAATACCGGTAGCTCCGGTCCCGCAGGAGGCTTTTCTTTATGCCTGACGTAAAAACCAGATTGAGGTCGCGCCTGCACGAAACCCTCCGCCTCCAACTGGCGGTAGCACTGCAGCGCCGTTGTCAGGCTGACCTCACGCTGACGGCTGAAGCGCCGCACCGAGGGCAGGCGCTCTCCGGGTTGCAGACGACCGCTATGGATATCTTGCATCAGGCTTTCCGCCAGGGTCTGATATAACGCAGGCAAATTGTACTCTTTTTATGGGTGTGAATTGTTACTGTTATGCTTTCACTCCTGCTCCGATAATGCAATGCATATTCAGCAATCTTATTCAGGAGCGCCGCCATGTCGCAGCTACACAACGATTTTCACGATCTGGACAGATTGACCACTGACGTTCGCCAATGGTGTCTGGACTTCATCCGTTCCGTCGACGATCGTCCTGCAGCCATGACCGCCGACATCACTCCCCCCGCATTAGCGGCGCCGGAGCTTGGTGAGGGCGCGGAGGCGGCCGTGGCGCGCTTCATCAAGGAGATCAGCCCCCATCTCGCCGCCGCCATAGGCCCCAGATATTGGGGCTTCGTTACCGGTGGAGTGACTCCAGCCGCGCTGCTGGGAGACTGGATCGCAGCAGCGGTGGATCAGAACCTGTCCACCCCGGGAGACTCCATCGCCTCAGCCCTGGAGGTACAGACCATTGAGTGGCTGCTCGACCTTTGCGATCTACCGGACAGTTTTTCCGGTTGCCTGACCACCGGCGCCACCGCATCCAATCTATTGGGGATTCTCTGCGGTCGTCAGTTCGCAGGCCAAAGACAAGGCGTGGATATCGCTGCTGACGGGTTATCCGGCGTTGTAGTGGAAGTGTTCTCCGCCACGCCTCACGCCAGCGCGCTAAAAGGCATGGCGATCGCCGGATTGGGGCGCAAGCGCCTGGTTCAGGTAGCGCGGCTCGCCGACAGTGAAGCTATGGATGTGGACGCCTTGCGTATTGCTCTGGAGAACAGCGACTGTGCGGGGAAAATCGTACTCGCCAGCGCCGGAACGGTGACAGGTACGGATTTTGACGACCTTGAAGCCATCGCCGACCTGTGTGAGCAACATGGGGCCTGGCTGCATGTGGACGGCGCTTTCGGCTTGTTCTCCCGCTTGCTGGAAGATCGTCGCGAATGGACCAGGGGGCTGGAGCGCGCTGACTCCATCACCTCCGATGCGCACAAATGGCTGAATACGCCTTATGATTGCGGCATCTTCTTCTGTCGTCATATGTCAGTGTTACAGACCTGCCTGGAAGTGCCCGCGCCTTATCTGGCGGTAAACAGCGTCACGCCGTCGTTCATGAATCTGGGAATCGAGAACTCGCGTCGTTTTCGCGCTCTGCCCTTGTGGATCAGCCTGTTAGCTTACGGCAAGGCAGGTATCCGTCAGATAGTTGAAGACAATTGTTCGCAGGCTGAACGCCTGGCTCAATGGCTGGAACAGTCACCTGACTACGAATTGCTCAAGCCGGCCAAACTCAATGTGGTGGTGTTTCGTCCTCAAGGAATAGATGACGCAGAGGTCTCCCCTTTCCTGCAGCGCCTCAACGCCACCTGGGAAGTCTTTATGACGCCGGGCCAATGGCGGGGACGCAGCGCCATTCGAGCCGCCTTCAGCAACTGGCGCACCACGCAGAACGATGTTGATCATGTCTGCGCCTTGCTGGAGAGAAACGCCCGGCGATAATCAGCGTCCGGAGCGCCAACAGGCCCAAGGGAACCTCTGAAAAACTACCTGCGTTGCCATTGCTGCGTCAAAAGTCGTCTCAAAATGCTCATTTATTCACGATAAACTGCGCTTTTTCAGCGACTTTTTCCTTGCACTGGCGGCCTCGCCAACGTTTTTCAGAGGTTCCCTAGGCCTGATACCGGGTCATACGTTTGATGAAGGGCGCCAGGGAGAAGCCCAGCTGCGGCGACAGCTTTTTCGCCGCGGCGGTCAGCTGTTTTTCGGTGAACTCCACAGCGGGCTTGCCCGCCAGGATAATCCAGTTGCCTTCCTGGGTGGCGCATAGATAGACACTGCGAAAGCGCCGCCCCAACTCCGCCAGCATGACTTTTTCCAGGCGATGATCCACCCAGCAATTCATCACCAGCCAGCCATCGTCGCTCAACAGGCGGTCGCTCTGCTCAAGAAAGTCCGGTTGCAGCAGACGACCGTCCAATCCCTCTCCGGTAAATACGTCGCACAGAAGCAGGTCTGCTGAATGCGCCGGAGCCGTCTCTAAATAGGTTGCAAAGTCAGCAATGGTTACCTGCACCCGTTCGTCCCGCGGCAACTGGAAAAAGCGCTGCGCCACCCTCGTCACTTCCGCCCGCAGCTCCACCGCCTGCAACTGCAGGTCAGGAAGTCGATGATACAGACAATTGATCAGACTGCCGCCGCCCAAGCCCAACATGACCGCGCGTCTCGGCTCATGCAGCAATAGACACAACAACATGGCGCGGGTGTAGCCATGCGCCAGCAAAGAGGGGTTGTCCTTCAGCAGACAGCTTTGTTCATCGTTTGAGCCGAATCCCAGATAGCGCTTCTGGCCGTCGTCAAACACCTGAATGCACCCGAATTCGTCATAGGTGCGAAATATTTCTCTACCGGGAATCGCCATAAAAAGTGCGCCTGAGCGTCATCTTCGTCTTAAAAAATCGCGCAAAGTGTAAATTGCGCCGGGGACAAAAAACAGTAGTCGGCGCCCCGGACACTATCGCCTTAACGGGAACTTAAATTAAGCGTTATGGCCATATACCCCCTTTCGCCCCGTTTTGATACGCCCAGCATGGTCGGCGCCCCACATCAATACGTAGATATACAAAAAGTACATATAGGTATACGGCATTTCGATTGACCAAGTTAGCGCCTCTCTCCACACTCGTTGTCCAATGACTGGCATGATGCGTAATTAACAATAACTTAAAACTGATGCTGTACCATCACAGAGGCCTCGTGCGCTCTGAAAACGGGTCAGCCTCGTAACCAGTCCGCTATGGAAAAAACAATAAAACCATTGAGGACATCAACATTAAGACGAGAGGATTTTATGAGTTTTAAATCTCGCACAGGGAAAATATTTTCCGCCTTAACGCTGACACTTTCTCTGCTGGGAGCGCCCATCGCCCAAGCTGACACAACACTAAGAATCGGCAACCAGGGTGAGCCGGCGTCACTGGACCCTCATTTCCTCAGCGGTGACTGGGAGAACCGCATCGCTGGGGATCTTTTTATGGGCCTGACGACCGAAGACCCTGAAGGCAACGCCATCCCCGGCGCCGCAGAGAGCTGGACCGTTAGCGACGACGGACTGGTTTACACATTTAAAATCCGCGACCACAAATGGAGCGATGGCCAACCTGTTACCGCACAGGATTTCGAATACGCCATGCGCCGCATCCTGTTGCCGGAAACGGCGGCGGAATACGCTTCACTGCTGTATATCATCAAAAACGGCGAAGAGCTGAACACCGGCAAAGCCAAGCCTGAAGACCTGGGCGTACATGCGCTGGACGACAAAACCCTGGAAATCACGCTGAAAGGACCTGCGCCTTTCCTGATCAGCATGCTGACCCACTACACCGCTTTCCCAGTGCCCAAGCATATCGTTGAGAAGTACGGTAAGGACTGGACCAAGAAAGAACATATCGCCACCAACGGCCCCTACAAGCTGGTGGAATGGCTGCCTAACACCCACGTCAAAGTGACCAAGAACGAACTGTTCTGGGACGCGGCGAACGTCAAAATCGACAACGTCATTTTCTATCCACAGGAAGACGCAGCGGCGCTGATCAAGCGTATGCGCGCTGGCGAGATCGACTGCATCTACAAATTCCCTTCCGGTCAGATCGACTGGCTGCGTCAAAACATGCCTGAGGAGACCAAGATCGCGCCTTACCTCGGCACTTACTACTATCCGATCAACACCAAGCGCGCGCCGTTCACTGACAAGCGCATTCGTCAGGCCCTGTCCATGGCTATCGACCGTGAAATCATCATGGACAAAGTGCTGAAAACCGGCGAGCTGCCTGCTTACAGCATGGTTCCCCCTGGCACCAGCAACTACAAAGAACCTTCTTACGTCACCTGGAAAAGCATGCCGATGGCGGACCGCATCACTAAAGCCAAAGAGCTGATGAAAGAAGCGGGTTACGGCGACGACAAGCATTTGAAAGTGCAATTGCGCTACAACACTGACGACAACCACAAGCGTATCGCTATCGCTGTTGCGCAAATGTGGAAGAAGATCGGCGTTGAAACTGAACTGTTCAACAGCGAAGTTAAAGTTCACTATGCTGAACTGAAGCAAGGCAACTTCGAAGTCGCTCGCGCTGGCTGGGTGGCTGACTACAACGATCCGCAGAACTTCCTGTTCCTGCTGGAGAGCACCTCCAAGTCGTTGAACTACGGTAACTACGACAATCCTGAGTACGATAAGCTGATGGAAGACGCTTACCTTGAGTCTGACCTGAAGAAACGCGCGCAGATCATGGGCAAAGCGGAAGCGATCGCCATGGAAGACGCTCCTATCATTCCTATCTACTACTACGTGTCCAAGAATCTGGTCTCCACCAAAATCAAAGGCTGGAAAGACGCTATCAACGATACGCACCGCACTCGCTGGTTAAGTATCGAGAAGTAATCGCTAAACCTTTTCGCGGAGGCGCCCTTATGGGCGGCCTCCGCTCAGCCTATTCTGCGTAACCGTTATGTTGAACTATTTCATTCGGCGGGTGTTGGCGTCTATTCCAACCCTGCTCATCGTTATTACTATCGCTTTTTTCATGATGCGGATCGCACCCGGCGGTCCCTGGGATAAAGAACGTTCGCTGCCTCCGGAAATCGAAGCGAACATTATGAAAGCCTACGACATGGACAAACCCTTGGTGGAGCAATACTTCATCTACCTCGGCAAGATCCTGGTGGGTGATTTCGGGCCGTCATACAAATTCCGCGACTTCAGCGTCACCGACCTGTTGATGAACGGCTTTCCCGCCAGCTTTCAAGTGGGCGGAATGGCTATTGTCCTCGCAGTTATATTCGGCACCTTACTTGGCGCTGTGGCCGCCTTACGCAAGAACAGCCCGACGGACTATTCCGTCATGACCATGGCTATGACAGGCATCGCCATCCCCAACTTCGTCATGGCGCCAGTGCTTACCCTGATTTTCGGCGTATATCTATCCTGGCTGCCGGTGGCGGGCTGGGGGGACGGCTCGTTCCAATACAAAATTCTGCCAGTGCTCGCCCTGGCGCTGCCGCAGATCGCTTATATTGCGCGACTGACCCGCGGCAGCATGATTGAAGTCCTGCATTCCAACTATATTCGCACCGCCCGCGCCAAAGGTCTGCGCGAGCGCCTGGTGCTGCTGCGCCATGCTCTGAAAGGCGCTATGTTGCCCGTCGTTTCTTACCTTGGTCCCGCCACCGCCGCCGTCATCACCGGTTCTGTCGTTATCGAAACGATTTTCGATATTCCCGGCGTCGGTCGTTACTTCATCCAAGGCGCCCTTAACCGGGACTATCCCCTGGTAATGGGAACCGTCATTTTCTACGGCGTACTCATTATCGTTCTGAACCTCATTGTCGACATGCTGTACGGCCTGCTCGACCCGAAAGTCAGTCTTCACGACTAATGGGAGGCGCAGATGAATCAATCCCAGGATCAAGCAATGTTCAGTCAAAAAAGTAAGCTCGCCGCCATGATGCCCGACGCGGAAAACTCCATTGAAGGGCGCAGTTTGTGGCAGGACGCCAGACGCCGTTTGTTTCAGAACAAGGCGGCGGTGGTATCTATGGTGATACTGTCCATCATCGCGCTGATGGCTATTTTTGCCCCCTATCTAAGCCCGCATCCGCTCGACGAAATCTATTGGGACCGCATCCAAGTCGGCCCCGACTACGCCAATGCGCACTGGTTCGGCACCGACAGCAGCGGACGCGACCTGTTTATCCGCGTTCTCTACGGCGCTCGCGTGTCTTTGATGGTGGGCATTCTCGCCACCGGCGTGAGTCTGATTATCGGCGTCACCTATGGCGCTATTTCCGGCTACTTCGGCGGCAAGGTGGACAACTTTATGATGCGCTTCGTCGACATCATGTACTCCCTGCCGTTCATGTTTTTCGTCATCCTGTTAATGGTGGTGTTCGGCCGCAACATATTCCTCATCTTCGTCGCCCTGGGGGCAGTGGAGTGGCTGACCATGGCGCGTATCGTGCGCGGTCAGACGCTGTCCATCAAGCGCAAGGAATACGTGGAAGCGGCGCATGCAGGCGGCGTCAGCAACCTGAAAATTATCTTCCGTCATATCATTCCGAATGTTCTGGGCCCGGTGATCGTTTACGTCACTCTGACAGTGCCCCAGGTCATTCTGACCGAGAGTTTCCTGTCGTTCCTGGGCTTAGGGGTGCAGGAGCCGCTGACCAGCTGGGGCGTGCTGATTTCCGAAGGCGCCAAGCTCATGGAAGTAGCTCCCTGGATGCTGGTTTACCCGGCTATTTTCCTGGCCACCACCCTGTTTTGCTTCAATTTCATCGGCGACGGGCTGCGTGACGCACTCGACCCGAAAGACAGATAACGACGGAGATTTTAAACATGCATCCCTTATTGGACGTAAGCTATCTCTCAACCAAGTTCAGCACCCCCGACGGTCAGGTGAACGCGGTCAATGACGTTAGCTTTCAATTGTTTCCCGGGGAAAGCCTGGGAATAGTGGGAGAGTCTGGCTCCGGCAAAACCCAGGTGTTCATGTCAATCATGGGGCTATTGGCGGATAACGGCAAAACCTCTGGAAGCGTCCGCTTCAAAGGACAAGAACTTCTCTTAATGTCCAAAGAAAGGCTCAATGAGGTCCGCGGTAGCGATATGTCATTGATATTTCAGGACCCAATGACATCCCTGAATCCTTTCTTGAAAGTATCCAAGCAGTTAACGGAGGTGCTGGTCGAACACACCGGCGTTTCTATGCAGGAAGCCCGAGAGCGGTGCATTGAGATGCTCAGCAAAGTGGGTATTCCTGAGCCGGCCAAACGCTTCGATATGTATCCCCATGAGTTCTCCGGCGGCATGCGCCAGCGAGTGATGATCGCCATGGCCCTGCTGTGTCAGCCGGACCTATTGATCGCTGACGAACCCACAACGGCGTTGGACGTTACTATCCAAGCCCAGATTCTAAAATTAATGAACGACCTCAAACGTGAAATGAACACAGCCATTGTTATGATCACCCATGACCTGGGCGTCGTAGCAGGCTTGTGTGATCGCGTATTGGTAATGTACGGCGGTCGGATTGTGGAATCTGGAACCGTTCGGGAAATCTTCTATAGCCCCAAACACCCCTACACCATGGGATTACTGGCCTCCATGCCGCGGCTGGACGGCTCTGGACATACGTCTTTACAAGCAATACCCGGACAGCCACCTAACCTGCAGAACCTACCCAAAGGGTGTTCTTTCCACCCACGTTGTCCGTATGCCCAAGATCGCTGCAAGCTGGATCATCCGCCGTTGCGTAAAGTCGGCGAGAATCGCTTAAGCGCCTGCCTTCTGGAGACGTTTTCATGACACAGCTATCCTCTATTCAAGCAAACGCAGAAGCCAATGCAGTCTCTAGCGGCAAAACGATACTGACCGTCAACAATTTAAAAGTACACTTCCCTCTCGGCAGTGATGGCTTTTTCAAGAAAAACGACCGCTTTGTAAAAGCCGTCGATGGCGTCTCCTTTGATGTGCGCGAAGGGGAAACACTGGGCATCGTGGGCGAATCCGGCTGCGGCAAGTCCACGCTGGGGCGGGCCGTATTGCAGTTAATTTCGCCCACAGACGGCAAAGTCGTCTGGCTGGGACAGGACATCGCGGGACTGGACAGCAAAACCATGCGCCCCCACCGCAAGTCCATGCAGATTATCTTTCAGGACCCGCTGGCCAGCCTTAACCCGCGCCGCACTATCGGCGATATCATCGCTGAGCCGCTGATGACGTTCTACCCAGAACTCAGCAAGCAGCAGCGTCGCGAAAAAGTCAAAGCCATGATGGACAAAGTAGGTCTGCTGCCGCAGATGATCAACCGCTATCCGCACGAGTTTTCCGGCGGCCAGTGTCAGCGTATCGGCATTGCGCGGGCGATGATTCTGCAACCCAAGCTGATTGTCTGCGACGAGCCGGTTTCGGCGCTGGACGTCTCCATCCAGGCGCAGATCATTAACCTGCTGACGGAACTGCAAAAAGAATTCGGCATGTCGCTGCTGTTTATCAGCCACGACCTGTCGGTGGTTCGCCACGTGAGCCATCGGGTGATGGTGCTGTATCTGGGCAAGGTGATGGAGCTTGCGGACAAAGACTCCATCTATCGGGAGCCCAAGCACCCTTACACCAAGGCCCTGATTTCCGCGGTGCCGATTCCGGACCCGGATATCGAGCGTCAGAAAGAACAGATCGTTTTGAAGGGCGACCTGCCTTCGCCGATCAATCCGCCCAGCGGCTGCGTCTTCCGCACGCGCTGCAACTACGCAGAAAGCCGCTGCGCGGAGAAGATCCCGGTGCTTGAGCATACCGGCGCAGACCATCAGGTCTCGTGCCTGAAATGGAAGGAAGTCACCGACTAATCTTGTGGTCCCCGCTTCCACTTATCCAGGCGGAAGCGGGATTTCCAACAAGTCCTGCAACAAAAGTTTATTCCACTCTCGCCGGCGTCGCAGTTTGACTGCCGGCTCTTTTTTCAGCCCCCCACCCCATATCGCGCCATTTTCTTCAGCAACCCCTGTCTTGTAAGACCTAGTTGTGCGGCGGCCCGGGTTTTATTGCCTTGTTGTTCGCTCAGGGCCTGTTGGATAAGGTGGATCTCCAGTGAGCTGACTTGTTCATCCAGCGTGTCGCCTTTTATCTGCGCGACCGGAGCGGAGGCGGTTCCGCTGATCAGGTTGACCTCTTGCATGCTCAACACGTCTCCCATGCAGATAGCAGCGGCGCTTTCCAAAGTGTTCTTCAGTTCCCGAACGGCGCCAGGCCAGGGCTGCGCGCAGAACCAGCGCATGGTTTCTCCATCCACTTGTAATTCGCGCCCGCTCTTACGCGCCATTCCCTGCAGAAAGTGTCGCACCAGCAGCGGAATATCCGAGCGTCGTTCCTGCAATGGCGGCGTCATCAGCGTGAGGCCCTTGATACGATAGTACAGATCGTCACGGAAGCCGCCTTCCTGAACCGCTTTGGGCAGGTTTCGGTTTGTGGCGCTGACCAGACGCACATCAATATGCTCCACTTCCCGACTGCCAACCGGGTAATAACATCCCTCCTGCAGCACCCGCAGCAGCTTCACCTGCATGGGCAGAGGCATCTCCCCTATTTCGTCGAGAAACAGAGTGCCTTTATCCGCCAGGAACAACAGTCCTTTACGGTCTTTATCCGCGCCGGTGAACGCGCCTTTTTTATAACCGAACAGCTCACTTTCCAACAGTTCACCTGGAATCGCGCCGCAGTGAACGGAAATAAAAGCTTCCGCCGCGCGCTGACTGAGACGGTGCAGCGCTTGAGCGATCACCTCTTTACCTGTGCCGCTGGGCCCCTGGATCAAGACTGGCACGTCAGTAGGCGCAATACGCCGGATCAACTCGCGCAGAGAATCCATGCTGGCGCTGGCGCCAATCAGACCCAAATCATCGGACTCCGTCGGACGCCCCACCACCCGCCGCAGACGCTCCACTTCCTTCGCCAGACGTCGTCGCTCAATAGCCCGTTGCACCACCACCCGCAGCATATCCGGGTCGACAGGCTTACCGATAAAGTCCCAGGCGCCCGCCTGCATCGCTTTAATCGCCAGCTCCTTTTCATCATGCCCGGTCAACACCACCACCGGGGTATCCGCGTACAGGGCGATCAGTTGCAGTCCCTCTTCCGGCAAAAAAGTCGGCGGCAACGCCAGATCCTGCAACACCAGATCAAAATCCTGCTCGTTGAACAGACGCCGCGCGGACTCTGCGTCGCCGCAACTGCTGACCTCGTATCCCGCTTGCTCAAGCCATAATGCGCACAGCTCGCAAAATGCGCTTTCGTCATCCACTATCAAAATTTTCGCTGCGCTCATGCTGTTTCCTTCTCATCATGTTCAAGGGGAAGATGGATCATGAAACTCACCGGCCATCCCTCCTCATCGCTATGCCAGACATCGCCGCCATGGGCGTCGACAATACGCCGGACGATCGCCAGTCCCAGACCGCTACCGCCAGCTCGCTTGCTGACAAAGGCCTGAAACAGGCGCGGCTTCATCGCGTCAGGCACCGCCGGCCCATTGTTGTGAATCGCAATCAGAGCCCCACGCTCATCCTGTGCAAGCGCCACTAAAATTTTGCCTTGGGGCGTCTGCCTGACAAAGGCGGCGGCGTTATCCAGCAGGTTTATCAACACTTGCTGCAGACGTTGTGGGTCAACGGACAACCAGACTTCGTCAGGGGTCTCCAGCTCTATTTCCACCTCATGCAACTGCCGCATCTGCGCCACTGTGGCGGCCGTTAACGCGCATAAATTGGTTGGCTTGAGGTCCAGGCGAATCTGTCCGGCGTAGGTAAGCACGTCCTTGATCAAGAGCTCCGCCCGCTCCACCTGTTTGGAAATATGCTCGCGGATACGTGGGTCGGTCTGCGCCGCCGCCATGGTGATGATATTAAGCGGATTGCGAAGCTCATGGGCGATTGCCGCCGTCAGGCCGCCCAGCTCCACCAGATGCTGCTGCTCCAGGCGTTTGCGCTCCGCCTCCGCCAGCAACAGCGAACGCTCCAGCGTAGCGCAGGCGGACGGCAACAGTTTCGCCATAAATTCCGCCAGACGCTGGTGCGATGGAGCAATGTCCTCCCAGCCTTGCAAACGACAATCCCACTGATCGCGCTTTTCGCACACAAACACCGGGCCTGACGGGGAGTCGAAGCGACCGTCAATATTCACGCTGGCGGTCACTCCGCTCTTTTTCAGCCAGAGCTGTTCGGCAGTCTGACGCAACTCCCCCCATCCTCTCACAGCATTAAGACGGGTAACCCACTGGTCCAGCGTGGACTTATCCAGCACCGCGCCCGGATACACCAGACGATCGGCGAATTCTTTGGCGGGCCCATACGCCAGCCAGGCGAATGCCAGCAAAATGCCGGAGTACACCACCAGCTGACTCAACGGCGCCTGCGCCAGCTCAGCCAGCCCCAACGGCGCCAGTAGCGCCAAGATCAACGACATGGCCAGCATACTGGTGGCGAGCAAGGCCAGCCAGATCACCGCCTGATTCACCCAACGGTTCACCTCCACCAGGCGATAACGCACCACGCTGTATACCACCAGCACGGCGTAGCTGGGCAGGGCCAGCATGGCGTAGGGGAACAGGTTGATATCCAGCGAGGGAAAGATAAAGCTGGTGGAAAGGGCGAACCCCCAGCCGCCGGTAATGAACATGGCGGTAATGGAACGTCTCAAGTTGCCCTTGCTGCGCTGAAACGCCATTAACAGCAGCAAGTGCCCGATTACGCCAATCGCTACGGTATACGCAAGATTCAGCCACCCCGTGAAGGCCAGATGAAAAAATCCGTCGAACTGCATCCAGGGAGAAATATAACCGCCCCCTGTCAACCAACTGGCCAGCACAACCGCAACGGCGGTGAAGTAGAACAATGGAGCCAGCCTTCGCAATTGTTGCGGCAGCTCCAGCGGCTCCCCCAGCCACAACAGAACGAAGTGTAGGAAAGCGGTAGGCATCAATGGGTTGCCCAACAGGATCAGCGTTCCTATCCCCTGATGATCGTCCAGCACCAGAATATGGCCAAAACACCAGATTGCCATCGACAGACAAAACCCGGACAATGCCCTTAACGCAGGCTCTTGCCGCCGGCGCGACCATAACCATAGTGAAACGCCCCCGGCGGACAGCACCGTGGTCCACATGGAAACGGAAAAAAGCTGAATCGTATTCATGTCCCCAAGCGTAAACTTTGTTTACGCCAGCCTCCCCAAAAACAGTAAACGAAGTTTACACCCAGAACCCTAAATTAGGAAAAAATTGCCGCATATCAAGGCGTCTCAGCGCGTTTTGTGATTGGCGCGCATGTTGCTCTTATTACTGCATAGCGAATTTCGTACCCAGCCGCCTTCAGGGTGACAAGCGATCACCTCAGCCGACGCGGCGAAGTCAAAGTTGTGAAGTCATAGAACGTTTGAAGTAATAAGAGATAGGAGTATTCGTATGAGCGCCTGGTTAATCGATCTGCTTTCCGTATCCGCTGTCATCCTGTTGGCTTGTGGCATGACTCTCGCCCCAGTGCTGCAGCGCAATCGACGCTCCCGCAAAACCGCGCTCAGAACCGCACGCCTGCAATTCGAGGGAGGAGAGCAAAATGCCTGATCCCGCGTTACTGTCACGCATCCAGTTCGCATTCACAATTAGTTATCACATCATTTTTCCCACTATCACCATCGGGCTGTCGCTGTATCTGGCCCTGATGGAGGGGCTCTGGCTTAAAACAGGCCGTCAGGTTTACCTGCAACAGGCCCGTTTCTGGCAGAAGCCCTTCGCCATTACGTTTGGTATGGGCGTCGTCTCCGGCGTCGTACTGTCCTATGAATTCGGAACCAATTTCAGCCGTTTCTCAGAAATCGTCGGACCGGTACTGAGCCCCCTGCTGACCTATGAAGTGCTCACCGCGTTCTTTCTGGAAGCGGGCTTCCTCGGCATCATGCTGTTCGGCTGGAAAAAAGTTTCCCCGAAAGTGCATTTCATCGCGACCTGTGTGGTCTGCGTCGGCACCATGATTTCCGCGTTCTGGATTCTGGCGGCCAACTCCTGGCTCCATACCCCGGCGGGTTATGAAATTGTTGACGGCGTATTTCATCCGACGGATTGGTGGGCGGTGATTTTCAATCCCTCATTCCCCTATCGCCTGACTCATATGCTGCTGGCCAGTTTCCTGTCCGCATCGCTGTTGTTCGCCGGCGTCAACGCTATTTACCTGTTGCGGAAGCAGCATACCGAGTTCGCCAAAAGCGGTTTTTCCATCGCCATGTGGGCGATCCTGGTTCTGGCGCCGTTGCAGATCCTGGCGGGCGACATGCACGGCCTCAATGTGCATGAACACCAGCCCGTGAAAGTCGCGGCGATGGAAGCCGTATGGGAAACCGAACAGGGCGCGGGATTTCGCTTGTTCGCGCTGCCCAATCAGAAAGAAGCCAAGAACGATTTCGAGATTGTCATTCCCAAGGCCGCCAGTCTGATTCTGACTCATGACATCAACGGCGAAATCGCCGGACTGGACCAAGTGGCGCCGGAAAACCGGCCGCCCGTGGCGGTGGTGTTTTTCTCTTTCCGCATCATGCTGGCGCTGGGTGGACTGATGCTGCTGCTTGGAGTATTGGGCTTGTGGGCGCGCAGCAAAGGTCGTCTGTTCGACAACCGTCTGCTATTGAACCTCTCCCGCCTGATGATTCCTGCGGGCGTCATCGCGACTCTGGCGGGCTGGTATGTCGTAGAGGTGGGTCGTCAGCCCTGGCTGGTGCAGGGACTGGTGCGCACAGTGGATGTGACGTCGCCGCTGCCGGCCTCGCAAGTCTTGTCTACGCTGATTCTGTTTGTTGCAGTGTACTCCCTGTTGTTCGGCGTCTATCTGTACTTCATGCGTAAGCTGATCCGTCAGGGTCCTGCTGACGTCGCCGGCGCCGCTCAGGATGATGAGCTGCCCACTACGCTAAACCCCGCACACTAGGAGAATCGCCATGGACATTGCGCTTATATACCTGTTACTCATCGCCATCGGCGTTCTGATGTATGTATTGCTGGATGGCTTTTCTCTGGGCGTAGGCATCCTGTCGCCCTGGCTAAACAAAGCGGAAGACCGCGCTATCGCCATGAAGAGCCTGTCTCATCTCTGGGACAGCAATCAAACCTGGCTGGTTTTCGGCGGCGTAGTGCTGTTCGCAGGCTTTCCCAAGGCGTACGCAACAGTACTGTCGCAGCTGTATCTGCCGATTATCCTGATGCTGATTGCGCTGATCTTTCGCGGCGTGGCGTTTGAGTTTTACTTTAAATCCCATACCAGTCGCGGCTGGTGGGACTTCAGTTTCAGCTTCGGGTCCACGTTGGCGACTTTAAGCCAGGGCATTATTCTCGGCTCGCTGGTGCAGGGATTCACTCTCACGCCTCATGCATCCGAGCAAATTGCCTGGTTTACGCCATTCTCGCTGATGACCGCCATCGCCCTGGTTTGCGGATACGCCCTGCTCGGCAGTTGCTGGCTGGTGCGCAAGACATCAGGTCGCCTGCAAGTCTCTGCCAGACGCCTGGGCATCATCAGCCTGTTCGCCGTCATGTTCTTTCTGGCGCTGGTCAGCGTCTGGATGCTGCTCGCCCAGCCTCAGGTGTTCCAACGCTGGTTGACCTGGCCCACGGGACTTCTGCTGGCGCCCGTGCCATTGTTGAGCGCTTATGCAGGTCTCCGTCTGTGGCAAACCCTGCGCAGCGGCGAAGGCAATGATTTGAAGCCTCTGGGTCTGGCCATGGCGTTGTTCGGGCTTTCCTTCATTGGATTAGCCGCCGGCATGTTTCCTTACATCATTCCCGGACAGCTCACTATCTGGGAGGCTATTGCTCCCGAGCGCAGCACCACGTTCACCCTGGTGGGAATCGTGCTGTTCCTGCCAGTGATCATCGCTTACAACATCTACAACTATCGGGTGTTCAGCGGTAAAACCACTACTCAGGACGGCTACTGATGAACAAATGGCGTCAGACTCGCAATGCCGTGCTGCTTTACCTGGCGGGAGTCGTCGCTCTGACGCTCGCCGCCGGTGCAGTGCGCATGGCTCTACAGGCGTTATCTGCTTGAGAGCCCGGGGAGTTGAGTGATGAATGAATTAGCGGACATCGGTTGTCATTTACTCCGTTGGTAAGCGTCGTTTATAGGGTTGGCGGCGCTCTGCCTATGCTCTTGCTCAGGTTAAAGCGGCGCTAATCTCTCTTTTAAGCCTCATATACCAGGAAACGATGAGCCTTGCCTTTCACGTTTTCCTGGTCATGTTTTCCTGGTGCGATAAATCCCCTTAAGCCCGCTCTATCTCCATGTAATCCTTACAAATCCTTGGAATTATTACCCCAATTCCCCCTCATCACACACGCCTCGCGAAACGTTTAATTCTCTCTAATCCAACGCGTCCCAAGGGCTTCAGCAAATCGGCACAGTTTCTGCGTTTTAGGATCAGGCAGCCGCGCAAAATTGTTAGCGCGGCGATGAACATCATTCATTGAGTCACTAAAAACGAAAAGGAAAAGTAGCCATGAAACACTTAATTACCGCCATCAGCCTGATCGCCATCCCCGTCGCCGCTTACTCCGCCCCGGATGTGGGAACACAGGAATTTTCGATTTCCGGCTCGGGCTCCAGCGATAAAGACTTTGATAGCAACATCTTCTCCATGGACGGCGCTTACGGGCAATATCTTTCTCCAGACGCAGAAATAGGGGTGCGCCAATCGGTCAGCGTCTCTGATAACGAAGGAGAAGAGAGCGTATGGAACGGCTCCACCCGTGTCTTTTACGATTACCATCTGGGCCGCGATAATCTGAGACCTTACCTGGGCGCCAACCTCGGCTACATTTACGGCGAGTCCGTGGATGAGAGCTTCATCGCCGCCCCCGAAGCCGGCCTGAAATATTATGTGGCGGACAACACCTTTGTGGTCGGTCAGGTGGAATACCAGTTCTTGTTTGAAGATGCGGACGAGGCGGATAACCGCTTCAGCGACGGCGTATTCGTCTATAGTGTCGGTATGGGCTACAACTTCTAATTCCAGATATGGAAAGCTTTATTACCGAATATCAAGGGCAGTTGTGGGTGCTGATGCATGTCTGCATCGCCCTTGTCCTGGGTGGAGCCATCGGCTTTGAGCGGGAAATGAAAAAGCGTCCCGCCGGGTTTCGCACCCACATGCTGGTGGCCGCCACCGCAGCGCTGTTTACGGATTTGGCGACCCTGTTGACGTCGTCTATCGACGCCAACCTCACTTCCACCATCAATGCCGATCCGACCCGGGTGATCGTCGCCATCGCCACGGGCATCAGTTTTCTCGGCGCCGGCACCATCTTCCGTAGCGAAGACGGCGTCACCGGACTCACTACCGCAGCGACATTGCTGATGGCCAGCGCGCTGGGCGTCGCAGCCGCACTGGAGCAGTATGTGCTGGCGGTCGGACTCACCATTATCGTATTGATTGTCTTGAGAACCCTGGGATGTATCAGCAACCGCTGGACGGATAACGGCGACAAACGCTGACGCCCGTACTGGATGTTCCCCTGAGCACGGTGACGTTAACGGAAGATCTGGGCATAGCGGCGATGGCGCTGATGCTCATCCTGATGCGCAGCGGCGTCATATAAAGCCGCCGCGCCAGGGCGCTACGCCCGCGCTTTGGCGATCGCGTAGGTTTCGCTGAAGCCCAGCAGGATACTGCCGCCTTCGTCGGTATCAATCTGCAGCGATGCGCTACTGGCGCCATGAGGCGATTCAGCCAGACGCTTGGGACAAAAAATGGAGATTTCATGAGGTTTGCCGGTGTCGAGCACGCTGAGCTGAAACACATCGTCTCGCGCGTCATAATCCAGGCTCTCCAAAGGCAGGTTCTGAAACTTCATTTCTTCGTGACGCCGCGCCTCCACAGGCGCAGGCGTTTCTTCTCGAAAAGAGACTAACCAGCCATGATGCTCATGACTGAATTGCCGACAGTATTCAGACCAGTCTGTTTTCTCCAGAGTATGAGGCTCCTCGTCTGAGCTTTTCGACTCTTGCGCCCAGGCCGCCTTTAAAATTTCAATAACCTCGTTATCTGAGGTCTGGCCAAAGTCCGTGTAACAACCGCCAATGGCGTAAAAGGGCTCCGGCGTCGCCAGACACACCACCTCATCAACCATCCCCTGTAACTCCGTTACCGTTTCACTGGGCGCGACAGGGATAGCCGCCACAATCGCCTCCGGCTGCATTTGTCGTAACGCAGCGACGCCGGCTTTCATCGTGGCGCCAGTAGCCATTCCGTCATCCACCACAATCACACAGCAGCCTCGAATCTCTGGCGCAGGCTTATCGCCGCGATAAGTCTGTTCTCGTCGGCGCAGCTCCTTCTCTTCTCTCTTCCTGACGCTGGCGATTTCCTCTTCACTGATTTGATGAACGTTAACAACATCTTCATTCATAACAATCGCGCCGCCGCTGGCGATTGCCCCCATAGCCAGTTCTGGATATCGGGGCGCGCCGAGTTTGCGCACCAATAGCAGATCCAGCGGAGCCGAGAACGCCACAGCGATTTCATTGGCGACCGGAACGCCGCCTCTGGGTAAAGCCAAAATAAGAAGATTGTTGCGGGAACGGTAGGCATCAAGCGCTTGCGCCAGCATCCGGCCGGCGGAGACGCGGTTTTTGATCGGGAGGTCCATGTTTATCCCCCTGCAAGACGATGAATTGAGAAAGTAAATATCGGGAGCGACCATACCGCTCCTGATAATAACTGTAACGCGCTCAACCCAGGTCTGCACAAGGAAACATCAAATTTCCTCAGCATTCTTGGCGACGGTCGCCAACAGGCTCTGCAACTGCTCCCGATCATTGGCGGAGAAACCGGCGGCAAAGGCGATCGCCACCGATTCCAGTGGGTATTTTTTGACTAAAACAGCGGCGCCGGCATAAGGGTCATGGGTTTCCACGCTTGCCGCAGGGGCTGGCCGTCGCGCTTTTCTGCGCAAGCCAATCCACATCAACAGGCATGGCGTCGCCAGTAAAAGAAAGCAGGCCAGCCCCGTCAGGGAGTAGGCCGCCGCCGCGCCCAGCATGGGCTGCAGCACCATGACCAACGCCTTAAACTGTAGAGCCAGGCCGCCAAGAATCAACGCCAGCGCCAACAACCATATTCCCATTGCCGTCAGCACATAGAACAATAGCCATCGCACTGCTTCTTTCATGGTCATTTCCTCCGGGCCGGAAAAAACAAGGCCGCCACAGCGGCCTCTTTACGCCCATTAAACGTGAGCGGGACGCTTTGGCGCATCAGGAGTGCTTTCTTGAATCCAGCACCTTCGCCATCACCAATCCCAAGACAAAACTCATCAGCAGACTCAGAAACGGACGTTCGCCGATCTTTTCTTCCGCCGCGTGCACCGCTTTGTTGGACTTTTCACTGACCGCGTCAATGGCTTCTCCTGCGCGAGATTTGGTGTCGTTGTAGACGCCGGCGGACAGCTTGGCGATATCTTTACGCAGAGCGTCCAGATCTCTTTTCAGGTTGGTGTAATCTGGGTTTTCAGTTCTATCGCGAACAAATGCTTCTTCTCTGACACTCATTTTCGGTCTCCTTGTTGATTAGCAGGCGTCGCCTTACGCTCGCCTGTCTGCAACAGGGAAACGGCAATAATCATGCCGCCATGTCGAGACCACGGTAATCGCGCCGAAGGACTGGAGATTCATGAATATCATATGGGGGACACGAAAAATCACAGGTTTCTCTCAACGTAATTTTTGCAACGCTTTTGCGCAAAATTGCATATTTTGCAAAACCGGTAGCGTGTAACGTTCTATTACAGCGAAAGAGAATTGCCTCTGCGTCAAACTTGGACCAAGCTTAAATCTATCCCGAGTCTTTTCCGGACCAGTCCAGGGAGGCGCGGTGGAAACTTCCGGTTGCTCTTAAAACGCATCTATATCGGGGGTGGGATTATGGTCGACACCTTACAGGACACACGCAACATTCCTTCCGTCGTTCGCGAGGCGCCCGCCGCCGAACGATCTTCCAGATTCCAGGAACTGACAGAAATCGCCTTTGCAAGGCCATTGGAAACCCTTAGTGCGGAGCAACTGCGCGAATTGCAGATCGCGCTGCATCGCCTGGGTTATCCGGTGGGCGACATTGACGGCCTGTACGGACCGAAAACCCGCAGCGCCTGGGCCGAATTCAAAATTGACGTATTTCCAGGCAATCCAACGCTGGTGGGCCCCCAATCTCTGGCGGAATTGATCCGACGCGCCACGCAGTGTTACGAGTCCGCGCACTATGACCTCTCCAGCATGGCTCAGGTCAAGCAGGCCATCTGCGACGAATGTCAAAAGCAAGGCATAGGACTGCCGCAACAAATCGCCTACGTGCTGGCGACCGTGCAATGGGAAACGGCTCAAACCTTCGAACCGGTCAAGGAAGCTTTCTGGTTAAGCGAGGAATGGCGCAAACACAACCTGCGCTATTACCCCTATTACGGCCGCGGCTATGTGCAACTCACCTGGGAGAATAATTACCGCAAATATCAGCAGCTCCTGGGCGCGCCACTGGTGCAGGAACCCGACCTCGCCATGCAGCCGGAAATCGCCCTGTTTGTGCTAACTCACGGCTTCATGACCGGCGCCTTCACCGGTCACAAAATCTCGGACTACATCAACGAGAACAAGAAAGACTTCCTCAACGCCCGCCGCTGCATCAACGGACGCGACCGCGCCCATGAAATAGCGGAAATAGCGCGGGAGTATCTGGCTAGTGGAGAGGTGAACGGCCGCGGATGACGGGTGGAAATCGCCTCAAGCCGCCGCGC
Organism: Hahella sp. CR1; assembly: GCF_029813005.1. Taxonomy (NCBI): domain Bacteria; kingdom Pseudomonadati; phylum Pseudomonadota; class Gammaproteobacteria; order Oceanospirillales; family Hahellaceae; genus Hahella; species Hahella sp. CR1. The sequence continues at coordinate 171,666 of NZ_JAPELK010000005.1, read as the reverse complement.
GTATTTGCTTTTTCAGCGCGGCGCGAGCGCGAAAGATAGTACGCCACTCTTTAAAAGGGCCGCTGATATCGTCAGAGCAACGAATGCTAAAGTACTCACTCAGGGAAAAGTGAGGGTTAAGGCTCGGGTTCGGGATAGGTCTTGCGAGAATGGCTTTCACCAGAGTATTAATTTCGGACAAGATCAATAAACAATGAAAGGCCATAAACATACCGATACCCACGATTATCCAACTGCTGAGGTCTCCGGAATACCGTGTATACCCAACGAAAAAAAGCAAGGCGACTACAAGGAAAGTCAACAGGTTCACGACCATCTTCCGCTCATGCACGGCTTTAAGTCCCAAACAAAAAGCCGCCCCTTCGTATTCCGCACCAAAAGCCGCGATCTCCCTTAAAATCCTTCTCCGATGGAACAGGCGATTGCCAACAGAGAAAAAGTCATATTTGTGATAACTGAGCACTTCTCCAAACAGCTTCAATCCCAGACCGCGCATCAGTGGAAGCAGTGTCCTCAGATCCTGGGTCGGCGCGACAAACCGCACATACTGTTTATCCAACACAATTCCGTCAATCCGTTGTAGCGCTTCAAAAAACAGCCGGGAGCCATCGCCATGCAGGGTCCATTCAATCTCCTGACCTTTTTCTTGCGCTGCAATAATTGCATCGGCAAGCAGTGCTGACGCCTTTTCAATAAAGGCTTCCCGAGATGTTTTAAGCTTTCCTTCCGACTTCGCATACAAAAAAGGCGGCAGGTAATACAACTCATAGTCAGGGCCTATGACGTCCTCGCCTTTGGCTCTCCAATTAAAAGGGGCGCCGATCCATGGCAGCTGTTGGCTGATAACCATGTCCATACCCAGGTTCATGCCATTGATTACAACAGAAGAGCAGCGCACTCGCTCCGCCGGCTCACCTGCAGTACGGGCCTCTTTCGTCTGATGGATGAGATAAAAGCCCGGTGTAGCGTTTATTAAATCAAAGGAGTCAGCTTCTCTATCCAACATCTTTCTTTCCACTTACAGAAATGACCCATAGCGCCGTAAAATACGAGCGGCGCCACCAAACCTCCAACCGCAATGACAAAAGGAAGTTTATCAGTAGATTGACTCTCACTTACGCCAGAGAACTCAGGGAAAGTTAGCCCAAAGGCGACCCCGAAAAAAATCAGAACGCTATACGCCAGCACCAGCGCGTCGAAACCATGGTATTGCAGTTTCTTGTAAAACATCCTGAAACCTCGCCAGACCGGCTTATCTCTGGTCTCAATCCGGCTTAGCAGTTCTATAGCCTCGGCATTACCTTTATTCGCTCCAAGAATCCAGAATATATGGCCTCGCGCTTCGTCATACTTATTCAACTGAATGCAAACTCGCGCCATCAACATCAACGCCCGCTGATTAGTCGCCTCCAGACGTAAAGCGCGCTCGGCATAGAGATACGCTTGCTCCCATTCTGAGCTGTCGCAATAACACTCCGCCAGGGCGTAAATAACAGCAAAATCATTTGGGTGCTCAGATAAAAGCAACTTCAACGGCGCTAAGATATCTAATCCCTGCTGCAGTCGATCCAACCGAAGTGAAGCGATTTGATAGGCGGTAGTTTGAGGCTCTAATTCCAGAGCCAACTCAATATGCCTGCGAGCCGCGTCATAGCGTTTGTTCGCTTCAGAAACGACCGCCGCGGCGTATTGGCAGAATGCGCTACGACGATCTTCCGCCACGCCATACTGGGCTTCCACTCGCGCAGCCAACATACGGTTTTGCGGAATAAGACATAACGCCAAAAGTGCATGCCCTTCAGCCGATGGAGTCGAATCCAGTATATCTTTCAGCTGCCACGTAGCTTTTTCATAATCTAGATGGTTATAGCTGCGCCATGCTTCACTTAGGCTTTTATCGAGCTTCATATTATCCCCACGAGCACAAGACGACCTATCTCTGTGAAGTGATCAGACACGTCCAAATTCACCGCCAACATAGTGAAACCAAAGATTAACGCCGGCTCATATTCTTCGCTCTTATCCCTGTATTTCGTTCTATCACGTCCTTGATTTTGCGATATAAAAACATAAACAGTGGCGCTCAATTTCCATGCGAACAACACCAGCAAACAACCCTCATACCCTGGGCCGTCGACTGTAAACCAAGGCAGCAGAAACCCAGCTAGCAAATAGGCGCCAATAAGCCCCACAACCATAACGACAAATTCTCTGGCGTAGTTTGGGTTTCCTACAATCCACCCTCCCAGAATAAACAAGGGCCAGCTGAGCCAGACACCCTGCATTAAAAATGCAATCAAGGGTATCAGCGGATTAGAGAGAAAAGACGCAAAGTAGTACCTGTGGGACCAGCGATCTTCATCCGCAAGTTTATAGTCGCTCATTGCCGCCCCCTGCCTTTGTTCCGGTCATTGTCGCCGGCCAATCAGTCTTTCGCAGAAGCGGAAATCTTCCCGACTCTGTTTCACTGGGTTTGTAACAAACGCTGTCGAGAAACTCCGCCATATTTTGTTTGACCCGTTCCATAAAGTTGGTGTCTTTGGTGTCGCTGGGACCTTTTTGCGAGGAAAGCTCCACGGAAACCTGAAGCAGATGCTCGCTTGTCAGCGGAAGCAGGTAGAAAAGTCGCCGATAGGCGCCTGGAATACGCACCTCATAGTGAAACCACGTCAGCCCGTTAGCCTCTTTCTCCATCAGATCGTCCATGGTTATGGGGTACTGGAGCTGCTGTCCTGAATACACCTTGCCCGCTTCAAAGCGTATTACCTTATGCATAGATTTTTTCGGTAAATAGACAGTCGCATACAGCTCCCACCAGTCGTCCTCACACGCTTTTAATAGCCACCGCTTCAGCGACTCAGCGCGACGAAAGTCAGTATCGCTATTCCGGTATGGCAACCGACATAGTTTCATCTCCAGCAGAGCCTCTCCCAGCACGCCCTCATGATCGCAATAGCCCCACCCGGCATAAACAATGGACAGCCTTCTGACCGGAACGTCGTCCAGCCTCGTCAGTAAAGTATCTTTATAAAGATCCGCTTGCTTGGAGATAAAGTATGATTTTCGCTGCTCGCCCCACGGAGTCGTCCGAGAGGCCGAGCTTACTGGCAGCGAAAAGCTCAGTGTGCTCCGAGACAGCAGGATTTCATGCACTGGCGCAGACTTGAAATCCGGCCCCGAGAGACTGGATCTGGACCCTAAACGCAGAACTGATTCGCCTTGCTGGGGTGGGCCTTTTCGCCGTGCGCGGTTAAACCACTTCATCCGCCCTCCTGTCCGCAATATGGGCGTCCGTTCTGGCGTAAGGAGAGTAAATGACCCGAATTTCGCGCATCAGATTTCGAATATCGAGAGGAATGACATCGTCAACGTTCAGGTTGGGACTGAAATAGTCAGGTGTTTTGTCGTCGAGATCAAAAGTAAGGGTGACAACATGGCTGGGAGTCACCGCGGCGTGGGCGACCACATGACCATGATCATGAGGTCTAAAGGCTTCATATATCAGCCAGGGAACGCCATTGATCAAACAAGTAAACAGTTCCTCCGGTTGCCGAGGACGTCGCCAAAGTCGCAAGTCTTCGACAATATTTTTTCCTTCCAACTCCTTCCCGTAAACAGCCTTGATCAATTTACCAAAGGCTTTTGCTGAATCTTTATGGCTATCCCGCGCGCCCAGCCCTAATTCTTCGAGGCGTTCGGCAACGATCTGTTTATCTTTCTCTCTAAACGACTTCTGTACAGAGGTTAACACCCACTCCGCCAACTGCTCGATGTCGCGTAAATCCAAACCATCACTGTCTTGCGCCCACACCAGCTTGGCGAGCACACGCAATTCCGCCACAGCATTCGCTTTCTTTAATGCCCCGGATAAATGATAGGCAAGGTCGAACTTCAGGAGATCGATATACGGGAGCCTGCCCCACATCTCGTAACTCCACTCCTGATAAATGTCATAGACGCCACATAGATCCAAAGAACCGTCACGAGCTTTGCTGGCCGGATAAGGAACGCTAAGAACGATGCCGGAAAGATTGACCAGATAGCGAGGCATCGCGGCGAAGTCGTAGCGGACAACGGCGTTCTGAGCTGGCTGTAATGTGGACATGAAATACCTTAATGACGCCGTGTTCTCAGTTTGGCGTATTCGCGACGAATGCCGCGCCAATTGCCAAAAAAGCCTCTGAAGTCATCCGTGTAGGGAAAACGAAAATCATCCTTCCAACAAAAATGGGGATTCATCTCGTATTGGGGAAGCTTTCTTGCGTAGAACGCCTTAAGGACGTTATTCATATTGGCAAGGCTTAACACCCCCATGAAAAAAATCACGATGCCAAAAACAGCCATCATCCCCCAGTTTATTGTCTCGTCGCCGAATCTTGTCGCATAGAGCAAAAGTCCCAGACAGACCAGCATAATCACTGTATCCAAGCGCCATTTGCGCTCTTTTCTCATTCGTTCCTTCAGGTTATATGCAGCGCCTTCATACTCGGGACCATAATCTCTTACTTTCTTAACAATCCGCCCGTGCTTAAAGACGCGATTGGTCAGGCTCTGATAATCCAAAGGGTTATACCAAAACACATCGCCAAATAAGTTTATGTCGTGCTTGCGCATTTTCGGCAACAGCTTTGTCAAATCATAAGTTGGCCCGATGAATGTCATGTAGTGTTTATCCAAACGCTTATCTTCGATTTTACTCAGCGCCTCGTATATCAACCTGGAGCCCTCGCCATGAACGGTCCACTCCACCTCAACATCTCTACCCTGGGCCTCCTCCAACGCCGCCGCCAGCATCTTAGGGGCCGGATCTGCCGACAGAGCCGCTACGACGCTGTTGCGTCCCTTCCTTGCCTGTGTCCACGCCTCAGCGGGAAAGTAAAAAAAATCAAAGCCGACGACGGCTAAATCCGCGTCTTCTGGATCACACTGCAACGTCTTCCGCACCAATTCCGGCAAAATGGACTCCGCCTCCATCTCCCTGCTTACCTGGAACCCAATAACAGCAACATTCTTCTTGATCACGAATGGTTTAGGACCCGTAGCGACCCACTTCCCATCCTTCCAATTCGCTGTGTAAAAACCTGCCTCAGTGATACTCATTGTCTTAGTTTTAAATGTTTAAGTAAGGTTGCTTTATCGCTGATTTGTGCGCCTCTGAGCACCCCGTAGGCTGCAGCAAATATTGAAAATACTCCAATGAACACGGGGAATACCGAATTCTGAGGATCTTCTTCAAAGATCTCCGGCCATCCTTGATTGACTAACATAACCACCCAGAAGCTGAAAGGAACCAAAAGCGCCGCGGTCATATACACGGCATCCAGACCTAACCCCTTCACCTTTTCGTAGATGCGCCATTTCAGCTTCGATTTCAACGAGTTCCTAGATGCCAGCGCTGCTAAAAGGGCTATTGCTTCACGATTTTTTTGGTTCGAGCTTAACGCCCAGAGTAAATGCGTTTCCGCTTCCGCATACTCTTCTCGTTGGATGCAAATTCTCGCCATAGCTAGCAGCGCATTGACGTTGACGGGCTCCAATCTCATGGCCATGGACAGGTATTGATTGGCCAGCCCCCAATCTTCCCTTTGCTCGTATAAACGTCCCATTTCCATAAAAATGGGAAAAGGGTCTGTCACAGTCCTTGCCAACTGAGACAGTTGCGTCAAGCACTCCTCCTCACCCTGCGTCGTCAAACGCATCATGGCGACATGATATTCCGCGTTATTCGGCGCCAACTTCAGCGCCGTCTGCAAATGCTTTTTCGCAGTCTCAAATCGACCCTCTTCCGCGGCGATCTCCGCCATTACGTAGTGGCAGTATGGGTTGTTTCTATTACCCGCAATCCCTTTTTGAGCCTCAATTTTACCAGCGACCTTTCTTCCTTCCCGCCACAGTATGAGCCCCAAAAAAGCGTTCGCTTCTGGAAACGCCCCACGACTCAAATACTTTTTGAGTTCTTCAATCGCAATTGCTATGTCGCCAGAGCGGTAATAGCACTGCACGTCCCATAGTTTTTCCTTGCTGTTCATATCAATACCCCCGCCAGCGCATAACGCCAGAAGTCATTCAGGTAGGCGTCTACCTGTATTTGCTTGATAAAGATGAGTGCAATTGAAAAGAAGATAAGAGGAAAATGTCTCCTCTTCTGTCGATCACAGGAGGCTTGTCGCCAACAGCTTTGCCAATGATAAACGCCCACCGTTATCAGCGTTTTCCAAGCCAACAGCGCCAGCAACCATCCATTATCGACATACCCCGCGCCGCTGCCCTGAATAGCGACAAAGTTATACTCAACAAACAGGTATACCCCAAGAAAGCCAGTGAGAATTAATAAGGCTTCCCGTTTCAGAGTAGGACTTCCGGCCGCGATGCCACTGAGAAGAAATAGCGGCCAGCTTATCCACAAGCCCAGCACGACAAAGGCAATCAGAGGGACAAGAGGATTGGCGATGGACTCTATATAGTAAGGATGCACCAGGTTTTCATGTTCGTTCTCATCCGTTAAAAAATAACGAGACATTATTCTCTCCTGCTTCTTACGCCAGTCATTGCCGTTGGCCACTGACTGACGTAAAACATCTTGATGTCGCTTTTTTCCTGAGCGAAAAGATTCGTATCCCTGGCGTCGCCAGGCGCTGCTTGCAGGTCACAAAACCCAAGTGCGTCGCGCATATCCAAACGCCCTTTTATGCCAAACTGGATTTCAGGGGCGCACCAAAGAGAGAGTACGACTGCGCTGGGCTCCGGCAGAGGGAAGGTCAGGCTGCTTCTATCTAATATCAGTTTGTGGCTCAGCTCAGAGGCTATATCTGGCCCCAGCAAGTTAGAGCGTCCAGCCTGCTCAATTCTTTGTTTGAACGCCATCTGCTCCTGATGAAGGCGCCTCTTTTCACCCCATCCCATCAGTCTCTCCCATTTTCGGGCGCTCAGACAGCTTGGCGTAGCTTGAATAGGTCACAAACACATTGCTCATGTAAGTGCGAATATCGGTCTGCACAATTTCATCCATACCCAGTGAATGATCGAAGAGGCTTTCTTTGGCCTCATTCACACTAAACTCAATGCTTAATATGTGCTCTGGAGTAATCGCCGCACACGCAGTTACTTCAACGTCTCCATCAACTTGAAAACACTCAAATACCAACCATGGAACATCGTTGATAAGGCAGGCGGTAAAGTCAGATTTGGTAGAAGGAAAGCGCCACAGTCTTGGGTCTTTTAGTGGATCTCCCTTACGGGGTCCAGGTGGATGGACCTCATAAAGAAGCCAATCATCAACAACTTCGTCATAATAAACGACTTCTTCATGTGAAGACGGCGCTTGGTATTCCAACAAAACGCTCTGGTTGGATGTCTCATACCTTGCACAGATATTGTCCAGCACCCACTCCGACAGCAATTCGATATCTCTCAAATCAGCGCCTTCCCCCCTGCAAACACTACGGTAGACGCCAAGTCTTACGTCTAGTTTTCCCAGACAAGTCTCATTATCCGTGGAATCTTTCCAGTTATAGGGCCAAACGCTTCCACCCAATCCAATACACCTCAACTCACCCCATTCCGAATAAGCCTGGGGCTGATATAGATCATGGGTGCTGCATAAATCTACAACATTGCAGTTTTTGCTATAGTTCGTAGGAGCGCTCAGATAGATGCCGGACAAGTTAAGCAGAAGCCGAGAGGTTTCCGCGAGATCGCGTCTGACAATGGCGTTTTGAGGTGACTGCGGTGCAGGTGATGTGGACATGTACTCCCTTAACTTCGCTTTGTCATCCAGAGGATGGGATGCAGTCCGCTTCAAGCGGGCAGGAAAATTCGGGAGAAAAGTTTAAAGAATCGGGCAGTGAGATAAATAATCCATTCAGACTATTCGCCCGATCCCTTTGCCTTTGCCTTTGCCTTTGCCTTTGCCTTTGCCTTTGAAGAAGCCAGCTCCAAGGCGCCTAACGCGTCGCCCCACGCAATATGGAGATCCAGCGCCATAGGCGGAACATGTCCGCCAGGGTGTTGGCGACGTAGGTGAAAGATTCCGCTCTAAGTATGCGACGCACGGCGTGTTCCTGTCGGGGAGTGATGTATTCTCCGTCCACCAGGATCGGAAGCGCTTTGTTAAAGCTGGCGTCCCATTCCAGCGGCAATACGACCATCTGCGCCGCCACGGAAGCCAGCAAGGCGATCAGGCCAGTGGCGATGGTCAGCAACACCAGTTGCGGCACGTGCAGCACCGCAAGAATGACAGGGGAAAACATGAAGATAGTGAGAGCCAGTTTTTCCGCGGACTGAGCCGCCGGGGAGTATTTCGCGCGCAGTTTGGTGATGTTCTCGCCGCGAGCGTATTGGATTGCATGCCCGACTTCATGGGCGGCGACAGCGACGGCGGTCAGGGATTTGCCGCGGAATGTCTCAGGGCTCAAACGAATGGTTTTTTCTTCCGTCGAATAGTGGTCGCCGCCGGATTGCGCCATAACCACTCTGACACCATCCAGTCCGAAGCGTTGAACCAGATGGGAAGCCAACTCGCCGCCGGTGCCTGGCATATCGGCGATGTCAGCAGAATACTTTTTCTTTACATGGCGGACCCACAGGTGCGGACCAGCAATGACGACGACTAATACAGATGCGATTATTATTATCAGGTGCATACTATTACGCTCTCACAAAAACCAAGCCTACATTCACTACATCCGCACCGGTTATCCGATGCATTTCGTGCAGCAGTTTCTGCTTCGCCTGGGAGCCCTCCGAGCCAGACGAGTTTCGGGCTGTCTTCGCCAAGCCGGCTTCCTGCCGCCTTCTTAGTAAGGAGTTCAGCGTAGGCGCGCTGCGCCGTCGCAAAAGAAAGTTATTTCAACCCACTTTTTTATTCCTTAGACAGGGATAGAGTGTAGCGTCAATATTCAGCTTAGGCAAAAAAGACTACTTGATGAGAATTATGGGCTAATCCCCTCTTATTTACCCATAGCGTCATCTTGCCGCCAGAGGCCTCAATGAATGTTTCTTCATTCTTCTCCCACCTCTTCTTCAGGCTGGGTGACGGGAAGCCAGATCGTGAATGTCGTCCCTTCTCCCGGCTTGCTGGTCACCTCCATACGCCCGTGATGTTTCTGCACAATACTGTAGGACACGGACAGTCCTAATCCGGTTCCCTTACCCACGGGTTTGGTCGTGAAGAACGGTTCGAAGATGCGGTTTAGATTCTCTGTCGAGATGCCGGAGCCGGAGTCAGAGACTCGGATGAACACCATGTCGCCCTGCTGACCGGTGGAGATTTTGATGACGCCCTGTTTTTCAATCGCATGCGCCGCATTGACGATCAGGTTCATGAATACCTGATTGATCTGCGATGCGATGCATTGCACCCGGGGAATATCGCCATAGTCTTTTTGAACTTCGGCTTTGTATTTCACCTCGTTCCAAACCACATTGAGCGTGCTGTCCATACCATTGTGCAGATCCGCCAACTGCCAGTCGGATTCGCCGACGTGCGAAAAGCCCTTCAGATCCTGCACGATGCGTTTGACTCGCTCGATGCCATCCTTGGATTCATTGACCAGCGTCACCAGATCCTCTTTCAGATAATCAAAGTCATACTCTTCTTTCGCCTTGTTGACGGCGTCCCGAACCGCTGCGTCGCCAACCTTCTCAAACTGTTGTTCATAAACCTCAATGACCGCCAGCAGGTCATTCACCATATGTCCCAGAGACCCCATGTTGGAGTACACGTAACCGGTAGGATTGTTGATCTCATGGGCCACGCCCGCCGCCAACTGGCCGATGGCCGCCATCTTCTCTGACTGCAGCAGTTGATTCTGCGCCTCTTCCAGCTTGACGATGAGTTTCTTCTGTTCTTGCTTTTCGTGCTCCAGACGGGCGGTCAGTTGCTCCAGTTGCAGGGTTTGCTCCGCCACCTCAGTGACATCTGTGATCATGATCAAAACGCCGGTAACCTCGCCTTTTTCATCTGTCAGCGGAGAGAAAGTGGCGTTCTGATACATTACATCAAGCCCTCCGGTCATCGGACGGCTGGTGGGGAAACGAAAGACGTAGGGGCGTTTTTTCCAGTCGGTGAACGCCATGTTCTGAATGGTGTACACCGTGTCGATTTTTTTCTTGAACCAGCTATGCGGCAGGTCGGGAAATACGTCAAAGATGCTTTTGTCGATCGCGCTCGCTTCGCCGCTGTTGATCTGCATGAACTCGTTCCAAAAGCAGATCCGGCAATCCTGATCCAGAATGACGATCCCCATGCTGATTTGCTGCAGCACATTCTCCAACAGCTTTTGTTCGAACGACATCCCCACTCCTTCCCGCAAGTCCTTTACTTACGCGCGCCTTTCGCCAAACGCGCGCCATGGGTCAAACGCCTTTGAGCAACTTATCCACTGCGGTGACGACAGTGGCGATGGATTCATTCGCAATACAGATCAGCAATTCACAGAAAAAGGCGTGCGCTTCGATTTTGAACTGAATTTCCACCAGCAGCGCTTCTGAATCCTGAGGCAGGCGCTGGTTTTCGAGAGCTTCCGCCACGGTTTTTCCCTCCACCAACAGCCCAGGGGTGGAGAATGACGATTTAGTGAAATTCAGCTGCTGGCTCAAGCCGGTAATACAGGCGCCCACCAGAATATTGGTAACGTCGAGAATCAGCTCTTCCTTGATCCGTTGAGGGTCGCTTCCCTGTGAGTATCCCATCAACTCGGCCAGCTCATTGGCGCCGTTCATGCCGAAAAATATCACTACTTCGCCTCGCAAAGGCCCCACAAACGACTGCCGGGTGGCGATGATGGGCGTATCGCCGAGTCGCTTGATCAGTTCCGGATCGGCCTGAGACTTGAGGGAGTAGAGCTTCGGCGCGGACAGGACAACAAAGGTTTCAATCAGGCGAGCAAGCCTGTTAGCGCCCTGCCCCATGGCGATATTGAATATTTCCTGCAGCGCGTCTAACTGGTCTCGAGTAAACATCTTTAAAGTAAACCGATATCGTGAATACGCTTTCTCAACAATTCCGTGGTGACGGGTTTACCGATAAAGCAGGCCGCCCCCAACGCCAGCACTCTCTGCTGCGCCTCGGGCTGAATATCGGCGCTGATGACGCAGACAATTGTGTTCGCTTCCGCTTCCTTCAGCTTTTTTAGCACGGTGTAGCCGTCCATTTCCGGCATGGTTAAATCCAGAAACATAACATCAGCCTTACCGGCGTAATAGGCGTCCATCGCTTCTTTACCATTACGGGCGAACGTGATTTCCACATCGCTAAGCTGCGGAGGCAGAGCGTTCATCACCATTCTCCGTGACAGTGACGAGTCGTCTGCAATAACAATATTCATTGTCATAGGCATTCTCCATTGCGGGCCGTACCGTTTAAGTATAGACAATGAAAAACAGCTGGTGCGGAATCGCCTCCAGCTGAGGGAAATAAGCGTTTGGGAAGCTACAGAGAATGGGTGTCGATGCTTTCGACGTAGGTCAGTAACTGAGGGTAAAAGCCCATAAAGCAGACTTCCAGCGCCTGATAGTGCAGTTCCACTTCCTCGCCTGCGCCATACATCGTGGTGCGCCGGCTCAGTCTGGCGGCGATGTTGTCCAGCGATCGGTAGATATTCGGCAGGCGCGCATAGCCGTTCAGCCAGTCATGTTCGCTCATATGGCTCACAGTGCGTTGCGCCCTTGGCGGCATCAGCTCATATTCTTCCAGAAGTGACGCATAGACGCCGCCAGCGAACGCTTCCAGTGAATCGGCATGCCAGTCTCGCCAGCTCCGAGCCAGGTAATGATCAAACGCCACATCCACAATAATTCCAGCGAAACGGCGGCGGGCGGGAGAAATCAACGCCATGGCCTCTTTGACCAAAGCATGATTATCCGTATACAGGTCGATAGCCCGGTGCAGACGTATTCCTGTGGCTACCGACGCCGGCAAATAATGCAGCTCCGCGCCCTTTACGAAATCGCCAAGTAAATTACCGGTGAATGATGTCGCGGAAACATCCGCCAAATGGAAGTGCGCCAGGAAGTTCATAAGAAGCTAAGTAGAAAGGAACAACGGTATACGGGAGGCCCTCCCTGGCCTCCATTCGGTTAGCGATAGCGGGCGATAATTTCGTCGATTTTACCTTCGCTGCGCATCTTCGCCAGCGTTTCATTGAGCAGGTCGACGTACTGTTGCGGCGTATCCACATTCAACGCCAGATACATCTCTGCCTGATTGAAAACATAGGCCGGCTGCGGAGAGGGATATCCCGCCTGTTTCGCATAATACGGGCCGGAATAAGGGCCGGAGATCCACAAGTCGATGTACTTGCCATAAAGACGCTTTAGGTTCAGCGTATCATCATCGATCAGGCTGACGTTCACGCCTTTCTCAATCAGATACTCGCTGGCAATATCGCCTTTGTATCCGCCCACCCGGTACTTCTTCAGATCCTCAATGCTGGTGATGCTCATGGACTCATTGGGGCGACTGAACGCCACCCAGGAATCCTCCACCAGGGGCCCCACCCATTTGAACATGCTCTCGCGCTCTTCTGTACGAGTGGTGGAGAATACGCCGCGATAGGCCTTGCGTTGTGCGTGTTCAAAGGCGTAATGCCAGGCGCGCAGCTTCATGTTGTAAGGCAGTTTGGTGCGTTCGAACAACATTTTCACAATATCCGCCGAAACGCCGTATATCTGGTCGCCGGAGTGTTCGTACTCACTATTGTTCATGCTCATGTTGTACGGCGGGTAGTTTTCCGTAACTAGAAGAAATGTCTCCACTTTTTCCGCTGCAGACGCGGCGCCCGCGCACAGAGTCAGCGCCAGCAGTAGAGATTGAAAAGAATGTGCGATCAAAAATTTAAAGACCCGCATTTCGAACAGATGCTCCCCTTTTGGAAATAGTTTTGCTCAAACTAGTTTGGTTCTTGTTTGGAAGATTCGCCAGTATATCAGCTAATTAGCATAGGAATGCGGAAATAGCGCTGACGCGCCGCAATTTCAGCGTTATGATGATCACCTGAAGAGACCGGAAACACCCGAATCCCCCTGACATGCAAAGACAGGGCGAAAATGAATTTAATCGTGTAAAATTAATTGGCCCAAAGTTGATAAGTACAGCCACATGGGCTATTTACGATAAAGGGAAAGCAGAGCAAACTACTCGGAAATAAAATGGATTTAAGGTGATGGACATGCCGACTCTGGTGCAAGCAATATTCGGAAGGGGACAAGCCAAACTCAAACGGCTGCTGAAGGACTACCCGCCCTATCAGGCCCCGCATTCACAGGAACCGTTTTCCTTAACGATTGAGCAAGCCTACGCCAATCTCAACTACCTGATCGCAGAAAAAGCCAACCGTCTGGTTATTTACGGCGAACTGCTACGCAAGTTCGGTCTGGACCTGGACGAAGGGCTGCACAACGCTTCGCCAGAAGCCTTCTTGCGCGATCTTCACGCCTGGGCCTATAAACACTGGCCGGAAGTCTACGAACCGCATCTGGCGCGAAAAGACATATGGTTGAATTCCAAACGGGACGGCGATCATATTGTTTTCTCCATGTTGATGGACACCGCTATCGCCCTGGGTGAAATCGTGGTGAAGCATCGCCCGCGCACTTATTGGGGCCTGGATCTAAGCAACAGCAGCTGGCGCCTGCGTTACGTCAGCTATCAGCGGCCAGTATTGCTGGGCGTTCCCGACCCATACCAGAATAATGCGTTCATGGCGTTGGACTTCGAGAACACCGCCTTCTTCCATTATTCCAATATTCTGGCAACGCCCCAGCCGGCGCAGCCATTGGGCGTCAAAGTCCTGTACGCCCTGCGCGAAGAAGAAACCCTGACCCAGGACCCCGCCGGCTTGTTCGGCAGACGGGCGTAGCCTGCGCCGTACGCCCGTAGCGTTGTGAGTTAGTCGCTGCTCAGGGGGTTCTCCAGGTCAATGACATACAGGGTGTTGGCGTCTACGCGCCCTGTAGCTGGTATTATTTTTTGCGCTACATTCCCATTCTGCTCAGCCACCGCGAAATCATCGTCATTGATCACCGCCACTTTGTTAGCGCCCATAATCCACAACCCTTCCAGCTTATCGTGCGGATAATTCATCTGCGCCAGCAAGTCGACCACCAGGGTCTTGCGCACGGGTTGCACGCCCGCCGCCGCAAGCTCGTCCCAGCTTAGCTCCTCCAACGCCTTACCATTGATTTGCATGCCGGTCTGCGAATCAAAGTCTCCGCTGACGTCCGTCGCCCCACGCAGATCAATTTTATATAAACGCTTATATTTGGCTTTTTCACCGGCGAACCCGCCGTCCCTTTCCACCATCAGAAACTCATCTTTGGAAATGGCGGCGATTTCTGAGTTGGACAGGTTGTCCGCTTCCTGACGATACAAATACTGATGGGTTTCGCCTGTCGCAATATCCAGCGTCAGAATGCGCGTCAGGGCTTTATTCTTCACCGCTTTTTTAGAGGGATTGAACAGCGTGGATTGCATGACGCCCACCAGACGTTGCTCATCCGGCGTAATCGCCAGTCCTTCCATGCCGCGATTAGGTCTTCGATTGGCGAACACTTTCGGCAGTTTACGACCGCCCGCCCCTGTTCCAAACGGATTAAGGCGCTCCAGCTCATAGCCTGCGGAAGAGTAATGCACGATATGGGGGCCATATTCATCGCTCACCCAAAAGCCCCCATCCTTGAGCGCTGCGATACCCTCAGGATCAAGTCCGTAGGGATCGAAACGCAGTACGCGACCAGCGTAATCATAAGGCGTTTCCCCCGTCGCCCCCATGCCTTCCGGGTTAGGCAGCCCCGTAATAGGCTCACCGCCGGGCGCATGCAGGGTCAGCGTGCGCACAATTCGCAGCTCGCCATTGCCGAGTCGCTCCACTTCAGCGATACGTGGCGAGTAACCTGGCACAGGGAACTTCTTACCTTTCCCCTCTGGCCCATCAAAGTCCACATTGGGACCACGATCCGTCAAGACATAGAAATGGTTGGGTTTAAGGGGGTGTCCCGTCATGGCGGAGCCAAAGCCGCCATTGCGCACTTCCACGCCGTTATCCAGTTTCTTTATTACCGAATAGGCGAGCGCGCCGACCAGTTCTTCCTGCGCTGACGCGGTGGCGACAATAGCGCTCAAACAGAACGCAAATGCGCCCTTACTGAGAAATGTTCGCATAGTGATTCCTTAAAGAAGACGTTAAGCCCTCTTCTGATATCAACCTTGCATGACAAATTCATGAAAATTTATCATTTTTTGAACAACTCTCTGAAAAATAAGCAATAAACTCTCACGGTTTCACAGAAACATGAACTATAGTTAATGCGTGCGCGAAGGACATTCATTTTGCGTACGGCCGATCAGTACCTCGTTAGTTAACTGGCGGCGATAACAACTAAAGATACCAATCCGCTTTTCAGGGACATCCAGGACTGTACACAATGCTTTGCTGTTCATTCGGCCGCGGCTTACTACGCGCCTCGCCCAGACATTCCTTATTATCCGGCGACGCCAAATCGCCACTCTCCAGTTCTCCCACGCTGCGTGCGCGGCGCTTGGTTCTGGCGGTATGCGCGCCGGCGTTGCTACTCAGCATCGCCGCCTGCCGGCAGACTGAGGAGGCCACGGACTCAACGCCTGATGCGCCTAATACAGGGCCGGGAACTACGCCAGAGGTAATTCATTTGCAACAAGGCTGGTCCAGCGCCACCCGGGACCAGGCTCAGTTCGCCTCTTTCGGTTCGCGCATTGTTCCCTATGACTGGCTTCTACATCTGGAACAGGCGGATAACGCAGCGCCGTTCCTGGCCGCTGCGCATATGGATGAACTGGGATTCCTGAGCGCGCCGGCGTCCGAACACAACCCTGACGCACTGCCTGTAGGTTTCGCCAAAGATGTGGACGACAATGGAGTCGCCTGGGCGGGATTGGGATGCGCCGCCTGCCATACGGCGGAAGTGCGTTATCAGGGAAAAAGCATCCGTATTGACGGCGGCTCAGCGCTGATCAACTACAGCGGCCTGGAATTCGCTATTCGCGACAGCATACAAGCGACGCTGGCGCAACCCGAGAAATTATCCCGCTTCGCAAAAGCGTTATCAGCCGAATCAGAAGCACAACTGAAAGCAGCCCTACAGCAGCGCCTGGACTATTTCTCAGAGCGTTTCGCCATGAACAGCACCGAGGTCCCCTACGGTCGCGGAAGGCTGGATGCATTCGGGCAGATCTTTAACGTGGTCACCTCTGAAATCACTCATCAACCGGAAAACCGCCGCTCGCCCGATGCGCCCGTCAGCTTTCCCGTACTCTGGGGCACTCCGCGCATGGATCTGGTGCAGTGGAACGGCTCCGCCAGCAACGCCGCACCAGGACCATTGGCGCAAAACGTGACTACCGCGTTAGCGGTATATGGCGCAGCAACTGTAGATGGCCACAGCGAGTTGCCCGGTTATCCCAGCAGCGTCAATTTCGGCAATCTGGGCGATATTCAAAAGCGCAATGAAGCCCTGCTGGCGCCGAAGTGGCCGGAATCGATTCTTGGCAAGTTGGATACGCAACGAGTAGAGCAAGGGCGCAGTCTATACGCGGAACGCTGTCTCTCCTGCCATACGCTGACGGACCACAACGCGCCTGACGCGAAGATCAATGTCGCTCTGACGCCGCTTGATGAAGTTGGCACCGACCCGAAAATGGCCATGAATTTCCTGCTCGCCAGCGCACAAAGCGGACCTTATCAGGGACGTAAGCTGATGGTATTCGGCGGCGCGGTGCTCGGAGCGACGGAGCCCAGCATCAAGCTGGTCATTCACGCCGCCATCGGGGCCATCGTGCGTCACCCCATCGCCGCCACGCTGGATGTCGCGGAAGCCTCACATCCCAGCGGCAAACCCAGCGCGACGGCGATCCCACGCTATTACAAAGGACGCCCGCTGGATGGCGTCTGGTCGTCCGCACCCTATCTGCACAACGGCTCCGTTCCCAACCTGCAATCACTGTTGTTGTCGCCGGAACAACGCCCGCAAACATTCTATGTCGGCGATCGTGAGTTCGATCCCGTTAAGGTCGGCGTCAGCACAGAGCAGAGTCCCGGCGCGACGCTGTTCGACACGCGCCAGCCCGGAAACAGCAATGCAGGGCACGTGTTTGGCGTGGATCTGAGCGCTGACGACAAGCAAGCGCTGCTCGAATATCTGAAATCTCTATAACAACGCAATAAGAACGAAATAGGTGCGAAAGGAAAGGATATGACCTCCAAGGGAAGTATGAAGTTTGTCCAGCAAAAACGCAGCGCGCCGCTGCGACTGATCAAATGGCTAACGTTCGCCGTTATCGTATTGGTCATCGCCGCATGCGCCGGGTTCGCCTGGTTTGTGCTGTATCCCAATAACAGCCTGCCGGCGGCGGAGCCTGTCGATAAATATGTGTATCTGGATCAAGGCTGGGATGGAGACAACGCGTCCTTGCGGGAACTTTATTATTACACCCCCCAGGGGGTTTCCATGCCCCAGGGCGCATCCGCTGGAGCGGTGCGCTATAACTGGTTCATACACTTGGAGGAGCCTTTCAGCGAACAACGTCTGGCGGACCCGGAACGCATGCGACTTTTCCGCTTTGTCGTCGACCCTGTTCCCAGCGCGGCCAATCCTGATCAGCTTCCGTTGGGCTTCAGCAAACACCTTGATCCTGCAATCGGCGAAGACGTCCTGGATGTCTCCTGCGCTGCCTGCCATAGCGGCGAACTGCACTATCAACGCGACGGCGTCCGTTATGCGGTGCGCGTCGATGGCGGTCCCGCCATGCACGCGCTCACCAGCATGGAGCACGGCGCGTTTGCGCCGACTTTGGTGGCCTCTCTGTTTTATACCGCCGTCAATCCCTGGAAATTCGACCGCTTTGCGCAAAAAGTGCTGAGCGACCGCTACCCGGAAGGCAAAGATGAGCTGCGCTCCGCCTTGTGGAGCAGTGTCGGCGGATTTGTCGGCGCAGGCCAAAACAACCCTCTGCGTAAACTCTACCCGGTGAACGAAGGCTACGGCCGCACCGACGCCCTGGGCCGCATCGGCAATACCCTGTTCGGCGACCACCTGAGCGCGTCCAACTATCAAGTCGGCGCAGCGCCAGTCAGCTATCCCTACCTGTGGGATATCTGGAAATTCAACTGGGTGCAGTATAACGGCTCGGTGGCGCAGCCTCTGGCGCGCAATATTGGCGAGGCGCTTGGCGTCGGCGCGCGCATTGATCTGGTCAACGCCGACGGCTCCCCCGTCCCTCCCGGCGAGCGCTTCCACAGCGCCGTGCGTATCGAAGATCTCGCCCGTATCGAAAGCGCGTTGCAAACGCTCAAGGCGCCCACCTGGCCGGAAGAAGTATTCGGTCCAGTGGATCAAGACCTCGCCACCCAGGGCGAAGGACTGTTCCGACGCTATTGTCAGGGTTGTCATGGCCCCCATGAAGCCAATGTCGCCGATCTGGAGATCAATGCGCCTCTGAAACCCGCTCCCTGGTCGGAATGGATGATTTCGGTAGCGCCGCTCAGCGTGGTCGGCACCGATCCCAGCGCCGCCCAGGCCTTTATCGACAAGCACTACGACCTGTCAGCGACCGGATTGAGCAATCAGGATATCGACGACGCTTTACGCCCGTTGTTTACGCAACGTCTGATCCGTGAAGTGCGCGCCGGACTGAGACAGATCATCGCACTGCGCCAGGAGCGGGAGCTGCCTCTCGGCGACCTGCCGGAGCTGCTGGCGGCTTACCCCGCCAATGACGTCGTTCCCGTCGTCGCGCCGATTGGCGATTTCGCCGCTATTGCAACAGCGCTAAACAGTCTGTCCACACCAGAAGATAGCGCTTCCTCGAAAACGTCCTATCGTCCCCATTACGTGGAAAGCTGCGACTTGCTCTGCCTTAACGGGAAATTGTTAAGACTCACCCAACAGGGAACCAAGGACATCGACAACCTGCTGGCGAAGCAGGACATCCACAGACTGTCCGAAGGTTTGGCGTTGAATCTCATTGGCGTCCTGGTGAAAAACCGCTACTACGCCGACAACAATATCGATTATGGGCAACGTCAATGCCTGGAAGGCTTCGGCACGCTCGACCTGCCGCAGGAAGTCGCAGGTTATAAGCCGCGCCCTCTGGCGGGAGTCTGGGCGACGCCGCCCTTCCTGCACAACGGCTCGGTGCCTAATCTCTATCAACTGTTATCGCCGCCCGAGCAGCGGGAAAGCCGTTTTCAGGTGGGCTACCGAGATTTCGATCCCCAACGCGTCGGCTTCGTTTCACAGCCGCCACAGGGCGCGGACGCCAACGGCTTTTGGTTCGACACCCGTTTGCCCGGCAACAGCAACAGCGGTCACGCGTTCTCCGCCTCCGTGACGGATTGGCGCGCGTTCCTGCGGGACTCCGAGGCGAATCCGCTGCCCAAAGGCGTCATCGGCCCCATGCTCACGGAGAAGCAGCGCATGGCGATTATCGAGTATCTAAAAGTGCATCGCGATGCGCCGGAAACGCCTCTGGAATTCAGGCCTCCCGGATGCGCGACAGCCTCGGCAAACTGAGCGCCGAACGGCGCTTGCAGCGTCTGACGGTGAAGAAAAGAGGCCGACAAAGGGGGCTTGCAACAGCCTGCTGTTAAGTCGACAATGCGGCCTTTATTGGTAATACTAACCGACTATTGCGCCTTTCCTCCGGCGTACGCTAGGAGAGGGCATGGAAGCTATTTCTTCCAAAGGAACATAAGTTAGTCAACTTTTTGGAGATGGCCAAATGCCTCGCCATAGCTATACGCTAGCTTGCTTAGTGTTTGTGTTGCTTTTTGCCCGAAGTTTGGAGGCGGCCGATGGCGTGTCTCCGTTCAACGCGGACAAAGGCCTCGACATGGCAGGGCTGACGCCGCATCTGGCGTTGCTGGAGGACCCATCGCAATCCCTGCGTTTTGAAGAAGTCAGCTCCCCTGAATTCGCCGACCGCTTTAAATCCACGGGAGGCCAATCCCCTAATTTCGGCTTTTCAGAATCCGCCTGGTGGGTCAAATTCACGCTGCATAACACCACTGCGGAAGAGTTAGCGGTCACGTTACGCCAGGACTATCCTCTGATCGATCACCTGACGCTTTGGGAGCCACTGGCTGACGGTTCCTGGAAACGCCACGCCACAGGCGACCGCCTCTCTTTCTACTCCCGAGACGTCGAGCACCGCGACTACTTATTTCCTCTGAAGCTGCCGGCCAATGCGTCCTACACCTACTACATGCGCTTCAGCAGCGACGGCTCCATGAACATCGGTCTGTCCCTGTATGCGCCAGACGCTCTGCTGGAACATATCGGCAAGGAGCAACTCGCTTACGGCGCTTACTACGGCGGCTTTCTGGTCCTCGTTATCTATAACTTTTTCATGTTTATCGCGGTCCGCGACCGCACTTTCGCTCACTATCTGCTGTACGTCACCAGTTATGGCCTGTATATGGCGGTGCATAACGGACTGACGTTCCAGTTTTTGTGGCCGAATTTTCCCTGGTTCGCCAATCACAGCCTGTTGATCCTGCTGATTCTTTCTTTGCTGGGAGCGTTACAATTCGCCCGCTCGATTCTGGTGACGCAGCAAATTGCGCCCAGAACCGACTTCGCCGCCAGAGTGCTGGAGTGGCTGATGCTGATCAGCCTGGCCTGTACGCCGTTCTTTACCTACCACACGATGATCGTGCCGATATCCCTGCTGACCTTCGTCATCGCCGCCCAATTACTATTGATGGGCGTACTGGCGTTAATGGCGGGATCGCGCCCTGCGCGCTATTACATGACCGCCTGGACGGCGCTGTTGATCGGCGTGCTGGCCTACATGCTGAAAACCTTTGGCCTGCTGCCCCATAACGTGCTGACCCAGAACGGTTTTCAGATCGGCTCACTGACGGAAATGGTGTTGCTGTCTCTGGCGCTGAGCAGCCGTGTCAACGAACTGCAGCGTAAAACCTACACGGACGCCCTGACCGGCCTGTTCAACCGCCGCCATTTCGACGACAAGTTCGCAACGGAATTTCATCGCGCTCAACAAAGCAAACAGCCGCTGACTCTGCTGGTCATCGATATCGACTGCTTCAAGCAGTTCAACGACACCTACGGCCACAACGTCGGCGACCATGCGTTGAAGGAAGTCGCCCGCATACTGGCGAAAGGCGTACGTAAGCCGAACTGTCCCTGCCGCTACGGCGGCGAAGAGTTCGCCGTCATCCTGCCCAATACCGACCACGAAGCCGCCATGAGCCTGGCCAATCGCCTCAGAGTCAAAGTGGCGGAAGAAACCGAGTCTGGCTACAAGCTATCCATCAGCGTTGGCGTGGCGAGTATGAATCACGATGAATTCGACTGCCCCAACAAACTGTTCGAACGTGCGGACTACGCGCTGTACACGGCGAAACAGCAGGGCCGCAACAGAGTGGTGGATTATCGCTCCTGCGCCCCGCGCCGGGAGTCGGATACATCGAAAGAAGGTCTGGTGGGCGCTGAGAGCTGATCAAAGCCTGTCACCGCAGCGGCGATGATGGCTGCGCCAAGGAATAAGAACTATTCATGAGAACAGTTCCTGACGATTTAAAGACTCTCAATAAACTGACTGATCGCGCGCCAGTATTCGGGATACATGCTGATGTCGTTGTGATCCGCTCTATCCAGCGTGACTGTCCGTTGCGGACCGCCCCAGGCCGCCATCAGCCGCTGCCCATGCTCCATCGGCACAACCCGGTCCCTCCCCGCCAGCAAAGCCAGCGCAGGCGCTTTGATCGTCGCCGCGTGAACCAATGAATTAAAAGGATGACGCACCAGCAGACCGACCGGCAACCAGGGGTAATGTTGCTTGCCAACGGCGGCCAGACTGTCAAATGGCGTGGTCAACACCACCGCCCGCACCGGACGGCGATCCGCCAGCTGCACCGCCACGCCGGAACCCAGGCTGCGTCCCAGCAGAACGATATGTTGGGGGTCGATTTTCAGCTTGCGCGTGAGATGGTCATATAAGGCGACGGCGTCGCCCACCAACGCCTCTTCTCCCGGAGCCCCCTCGCTGTCGCCGTAGCCCCGGTAGTTCATCAGCAGAAAGGACTCCACCGGCAATTTTTCCATCTCCCAGGCGTTCCATGACACCTCTTCGCCATTGCCGCCAAAGTACAGCAGCAAGGGCTTGCGCGCAGAGATCTCTCCCCGTTGAAACCACCCGGACAAGGTCACGCCATCATGCTCAAACTTAAACTCTATGGACTTCAACCTGCTGCGATTGCCTGCGTCCACCGCCTGCGGGAAAAAGATCATCCGGTCCTGATATAACCAGAAAAACGCTGCGCCGGAAAAGCAGATAAGCAGAAGAGTGCTGATAAGAGCCCACATGAATGTTCGCGCCTTAGCCCAGGATTGTCTCATGTTCTAATTGTCATTCCGTCCGCCAGAGAATAGCGATAAGCCCGATAGGCCGGCGCTGCTCCGATTAATACGCCCGCCAGGATGATGCCGCCCAGGACGGCCAGGTTATCCACGGTCAGCGGGTCCACGCCGATAAACAGACCGAAGTAACTCTCCAGCGCCGGCTGAGCGGCGAACAACGTCAGAAACAGCATTGCGACGCCGACCAGCACGCCGCAAACCGCCATCAAACCGGCTTCGATCATCAGTAGAACGAAAATATGCCGCGGCTTGGCGCCAACGGAACGCAGGATGGCCATTTCCCGGCGGCGTTCGTTCAACCCTGACCAGATTACCGTCAACATGCCGATCAAGCCAGTCGCGACGACAAATGCCGACACGGCGAGCAAGGCGACCTCCGCCACGCCCATCATGCTCCACAGCTCCTGCAGCGCCACGCCGGGCAGGATAGCCAGCAACGGCTCTCCGCGATAATTATTGATCGCACGTTGCAGAGTGAAGGTGGCGATTTTGGAGTCCAGTCCAACCAAAAAGGCGGTTATCAGCTTGGGTTGTAAATCCGCATGCCGCGCCTGCTCCGCGCTAATCGAACCACTGGGCGCGCCGCTGTCCCATCCCAAATGGATCGCTTCAATGCCTTCCAGGGAAACGTGCACGGTGCGATCCACCGGAGTGCCGGTCTTCTTCAAAATGCCGACGACTTTGAAAGGCTTATCATCGTGATTGGCGAAACTCACTTCGCCGGCGCCGTGAGAAATCACAATGGACTGACCAAGTTTATAGCCCAGTTTTTCCGCCACTTCCGCACCTAATACGGCGTCGTATACATCCTCGAAACGGCCGCCGTCGCTAAATGCCAGCTCATGTTTGGCCCCGTAGCGGAAGTGCTCAAAGTAATCCGTATTGGTGCCCAGCACGCGAAAGCCGCGATGTGAGTCGCCTAACGATAACGGGATGGTCCATTTCACCCGTTTCATGCCGGCAACTTCCTGGTAGCTATGCCAGGAAATATTGTTAGTGGCGTT
The DNA here is from genome assembly GCF_029813005.1 of Hahella sp. CR1. Classification (NCBI taxonomy): domain Bacteria; kingdom Pseudomonadati; phylum Pseudomonadota; class Gammaproteobacteria; order Oceanospirillales; family Hahellaceae; genus Hahella; species Hahella sp. CR1. The sequence goes on along the minus strand of NZ_JAPELK010000005.1, from coordinate 148,246 downwards.
GCCGATGCGGAAAACCGAGTACAGCAAGAGCTGCACGGAGCCGCTGCGAGCGCCCACAATCAGATCAGCGCCGGAAATGGTGTTGGCGAAGCCGGCTTTGGCTTCCCGACGTATGTTGTCCACGCCCAACAGCAGCATGACGCTGACGGCGATGGAGAAAATGGTCAGCAGCGCCGTGGTCTTGCGATTCAACAGGCTGCGTAACGTCAAACTGTAAATAGACATCGAAAAGCGGCTCCCGCAGGTCAAGATTCCGGTGGCTGATAAGCGCGATTGATTTCCGCCAGGCTGACAGTGCGATCAAACAGGTCCTGCAAAGCAGGATCATGACTGACGAACACCAGCGTCGATCCACTGGCGGCCACTTCCTGAAACAGCAGTTCGATAAACGCCACACGGGCGTCCGCATCCAGGGCGGAGGTAGGCTCATCGGCGATGATCAGCCCTGGCGAGCCGATCAGGGCCCGCGCCACGGCGACCCGTTGTTGCTGCCCCACACTCAGGTCAGTCACCGGCCTGCGTCCGAGTTTAGCCACATCCAGACGCAAATGAGAAAGCAGGCGCTCCGCTTCCTGCGTCAGACTCGCGCCGCGGGCGCTCACTCTTTGCCGCCGCGCCTTGGAGAAGCGGCAGGACAATGTCACGTTATCCACCAGTGACAGGTAAGGAATCAGATTAAACATCTGAAAAATGAAGCCGATGTTGTCCGCCCTGAAACCATCCCGGCTTGAAGCGCCAAGCGCGCTCAGTTCGGTATCCATCACCCTGATGCTTCCCTCCCTGGGCTGGATCACGCCTCCAAGCAGGCTCAGCAGCGTCGTTTTGCCGCTGCCGCTGGCGCCGCGCAGAAAGATGCGTTCTCCCTCCCGCACCTGCAACTCGGGAATGTCTAACACATCATCATCGCTCCCTGGCCAACGAAACTTCAGGCCTTCCAGCTGCACAAGGGCGCGGGCCGGCGCAGGTTTAACCGTCGCGTCTCGCTCTGGCGCGATGGCGGGTTCGCTTACATTCTGCATGACGCCATTCTCACTACTTACAAATTAATCTGATGTTTTTCCGGGCTCAGCTCAATGGCGGTCTGCCCCTTAGGCCCGATAACCTGTACGTCGAGATCCTTCAGGCCAGGGAAATGCTTGAACAACAAAACGTCCACTGCGGTAAGCTTGCCCGCGTCGCCGCACTCGAAGATGTAAGAGGCGTCGATATCGGAGTGGCCGTGTTCATGATGGTCATGATCATCTTCGTCATCGCCGTGTTCATGCTCATCGTGCGCCGCTTCCTCGTGCTTGCCGCCGTCTTCGTCGTATTCGAAAACATCGCCGTCCACTTCCGCCGACAGCAGCTTACAACCCGCAGCCGGGGTAAGGCCAAACAGTTCTTCGCCCTTGTTCAGCAAGACCGCCGCCTTCTCCACCTGCTGACGTTCCGCGTCAGTAGCGGGAGCATGTTCAAAGCCCACCAGGTTCATCGCGGGGCTTTCCAGCTCAACGACCAGATTTCCCTCTTCCAGCGCCAGATTCATCGTCGCCGCGCCATGCACATGCGCCCCATGCTGCTCAAATTCTTCGGCGTGCGCGAACTGGCTGGCCGCTAACACCATCATACCGACCCACAGGCGATTTCTATAACTCATAAATTTAATGCTCCTGAACTTAGAGAGTGATTCTTCCGCTTGGTTTTTTATGTTATAACATAACGAAACAAAATTGTTATAGGGCGAATTAAATTCAAAAAAGTTAATCTTGGACGCACGCGGTCATACAATGTGTTGCACTTGCTGTTGCGTGGTGTTGCGCCTGGCCAGGATTAGGAATGGCTGTCGGCGGTCTGGATCGCCTTTCCACGTTTTGACGAAACCACTGATTCCATAGGATATTTATGAACAGATTGCTCTCGACGCTGATCGCGCTCGCATTCTCCTCCCTGCTTTCCGGCGGCGTACTCGCGGAGGATTTCAAGACCGTACAATGGCAGGACCTGATCCCCAAGTCCGCGCAGCAAAAAACCGTCAGCGGAACCGTGGAGCATGGCCAGATCGCCATGGAGCCGCCGCCCCAGGCCAGCGCGCCAATCGTGCCGGAGCTGAACAAACAGAAAGTTCGCATAGCGGGCTTTGCAGTGCCTTTGGAAGGCGACGAAAGCGGGGTGACCGAGTTCCTGTTGGTGCCGTACATGGGCGCATGCATCCACGTACCGCCGCCGCCCTCTAACCAGATCGTTTACGTCAAAGCCAAAAAGAAACCGCTGCCGTTGGACTACCTCTACGACGCGTTCTGGGTATCCGGGGCGATCAGCGTGGAGACGGTCAGCAGCGAGCTGGCGGAGAGCGGCTACAGTATGCAGGCGGACGCCTTCGAGCCTTATCAGTACAACTAAGCGGCCAGACATAATTCCAGAGCCAGCTCCTGATCTCGACTACACTTTAAGTATCCGCGCTCCTGCGGAGCTTTAATGGAAGTTGCATCGACAAACCGGGAGAATGTTTGTGGCCAGCGAGTATCAGCCGGATTCTCTGGATATCCTCAACCATCAGGGCAGCGTACAGCAAAAACTGGAATATCTGCTGGAAAATCTCCAGCAGACCTACCCTTATATCTGCCGCATCGCCATCGCCATTTACGACGCCTTGCAGGATCAGCTCAAAACCTTCGCCTCCGCCGGCTCCAGCCATCCCCTGCTGGAGCACTATCAGACGGCGCTGCACGAAGTCTCCTCCCTGCAACATATGAAAGACAACAGGTTCATCCGCGTCATCAATGACATCGGCGATGAACTGGGCGGTGGAGAGAGTCCAACCCAGCACACGGAAGCCCTGCTGAAAGCCGGGTTTCACGCTTCTTACACCTTCCCCATGCGCTACAACGAGCGCTTTCTCGGCTTCGTGTTTTTCAACGGCGCGGAAAAGGACTGTTTTCAGGGCCGGGCGCTGGTGGATATGGATATGATCGGACACATGATCACTCTGATCGTGTACAACGAGCGCAGCAATATCCGCACGCTGATCGCCACGGTCAAATCAGCCATGCTGCTGACCCACTCCCGCGACCCCGAAACCGGCGGCCATCTTGAACGCATGGCGCGCTACTCCAGACTGATCGCCGCGCGTCTGGCGCCGAAACACGGCTTCTCCGACGAGTATGTGGAGCACATTTGCCTGTTCGCGCCCTTGCATGATCTCGGCAAAATAAAAGTGCCCGACAGCATTTTGCTCAAACCAGGTCGGCTGGAGGAAGAAGAACTGGATGAAATGCGTCGCCATCCGATGTACGGACATGAATTAGTGGACGCCTTGATTAATAACTACGGCCTCAATGGCGTCAGTCATGTGAACATGCTGCGCAATATCGTGCTGTATCACCATGAGACTCTGGACGGTGGAGGCTATCCCGAGCATTTGCGCGGCGAAAATATTCCCATTGAATCCCGAATTGTCAGCGTCGCCGACGTCTTCGACGCGCTTACCAGCGCCCGCCCGTACAAACCCGCCTGGGACAATGACAAAGCCTTCGCCGAACTCAAGCGTCTGGCGGGAACAAAATTAGACAGGGGGTGTGTGGTGGCGCTGATGGATTGCCGCAAACAAATTGAAGAAATCCAACAGCGCTTCCGCGAGAACGAATACGGTTAAAGTGGTCGATACACCAGCACTTTGCGCCCGTTTCCGTTGAGATGGCTTGCGTGCAACTGACTCATAACGCCTTTGTCGCAGAACAGCAGGTAGCGGGTTTCTCCGTCCAGCTCCGCCATGCGGCTTTCCAGCTCGTAGAAAGGCACCTGCAGAATTTTGTTGTTGGTCAGCATCAACGGCGCCTTTTCCTGCTCGTTGGGGTGACGGATGTCGATAATCACGTCGTCCAGCGAAGGCGTCGACACCACTTCCACCTCATCCACGGTCAGTTCCGACTGCATGATCTCGTCGATGTTGATCGCCCGACGGTTGGCCAGCGCCTGTTCCAGCACTTGCATATCGAAGCGCTTCTCATCGTTCTCAATGCGATAATCCCGCGCTTTGGTGGTGGGGCGGTCGGAGATGACGCCACAGTATTCCGGCATGTTGCGGGCGAACTCTTCCACGCCAATCTGGCTGGCCATGCGGATAATGTCCTGTTTGTCGGTAACGATCAGCGGACGCAGCACCAGCATGTCAGTGGCGGAATCAATGACGTTCAGGTTGGTCAGGGTCTGACTGGACACCTGCGCCACACATTCGCCGGTAACCAGCGCCGTGGCGGACAGATCACGCGCGACCTGGGTCGCCGCCCGCAACATCATGCGCTTCAGTACTACGCCCATGTTGGAGTGATAGATCTTGTCCAGAATTTCCGCCACCACGCCTTCAAAGGGCACAGTGATGAATTTGACCCGCTGGCCGCCGCCGTACTTCTCCCACAAATACAGCGCCGCCTGCTTCACACCCACTTCGTGAGCGGTTCCGCCCAGATTGAAGAAGCAAAAGTGCGTGCGCATGCCCCGCTTCATAGTCAGGTAGCTCGCGACGCCGGAATCGTAGCCACCAGACATCAGGGACACGACCGGCTCCAGACCGCCGACGGGATACCCGCCCAGGCCTTCGTAGCGTTTCTCTACCAGGTAATATTTATCGTCGCGCACTTCGATGGAAATGATGACTTCCGGATTCGACAGGTCCACCCCCGCCGCCTTGGTGTGCTGGCGCAGTCCTCCGCCGACGTAGCGCTCCAGATCCATGGAGGTGAAATCATGTTTGCCGGCGCGCTTGACCCGCACCTGGAAGCGTTTGCCTTCCAATTGCTCTTCGTACAACGCCTTCGCGTTCAGGTAAATAGTGTGGAAGTCCGCCAGGGGATATTCATGCACCACCAGGAAGTTGGTGATTCCGGACACCCTTTGCAGGGCTTCAATCGCCCGTTTACTGGTGCGCTCGTCGGCGTCCGGCAGCAAGACTTCAATTTTGTCCCAAGATCCTTCAACCACCACGTTTTCGTCAATTTGACGCAATACGCGACGAATATTTATGCGTAACTGCTTGACCAGATCCTTACGCACCGGTTTACTTTTAATTGTGATTTCGGGAAATAATTTGACGAGAAACTTCATAATCTGGCCTGATCCAAATCTCAGCGGGGGCGCTATTCTACTATCATTCCCCCTGTCATGCATGGGCCGATCGCCAAAAATCCCCCTGCGCGGACAACGCCAGGGAGTGATAGCCAACTTCGCCCAGACGACTTACTATTTAGACTCCATCCGGAAAACCCGCTTACCTGCGCCGCGCCGGTCATCCTTACATTACCCTGCTCCCGGATGGGCTCTTATAAATGATAACAATAGCAGATTAGGCTCTATTGGCATTGCAGCGTCGCCACCGTCACGCCTGCATACGCTGTCAGGCTCTGGCTTGCTCCCACAGCCGTCCGCCGGAATCGGAACCGCCGGCCCCGCCGGCAAGTAGAAGTATTAGAAAAGGAAAGATATAGATATGAGTAACAAAATAACCGCACGCATCGCCCCGGAAGGCAGCCTCGATCTGGTCTCACAACACGAAGTCAACCTGTTGAAGGACCGCAGCAATCGCGGCGTGTATCGCCTGTTCCGACAATGCGCCCTGGCCGTATTGAACTGCGGCAACGAGTCCGACGACCCCAACACCATTCTGGCTGAATTCGCCGATTTCGACATCCAGCTGATCCAGCAGGCCCGCGGCATCAAGCTGGAGGTGATCAATGCGCCTCACAACGCTTTCGTCGACGGCAAGATGATCAAAGGGATTCAAGAGCACCTCTACGCCGTGCTGCGCGACATTATCTACGCCAACAACGTGCTGTCTCACAACACCCAGCTGAACCTGAACAACGGCGAGGATATCACCAACTTTATTTTCCATATGCTGCGGAACGCCGGCGTATTGATTCCGCGTCGTTACCCCAACATCGTCGTGTGCTGGGGAGGCCACTCCATCAGCCGGGACGAGTATGACTTCACCAAAGAAGTCGGCCACTCACTGGGTCTGCGCGGACTGGATATCTGCACCGGATGCGGCCCCGGCGCCATGAAGGGACCGATGAAGGGCGCCACCATCGCTCACGCCAAGCAGCGTATTCAGACCGGACGCTACATCGGTTTGACCGAGCCGGGCATCATCGCCGCCGAGTCGCCGAACCCCATCGTCAACGAGCTGGTGATTCTGCCGGATATCGAAAAGCGCCTGGAAGCCTTCGTGCGACTCGGCCATGGCATCATCGTCTTCCCCGGCGGCGCTGGCACCGCGGAGGAGATCCTGTACCTGCTGGGCATTCTGCTGAACCCGGAAAACGATTCACTGCCTTTCCCGGTAATTTTCGCCGGAGCCAAGAAAAACGAGGAGTATTTCGGCCAGATCAACGAGTTTATCGGCCTGACCCTGGGTAAAGCCGCTCAACGTCGTTATCGCATCATCATCGACGACCCCGAGCTGGTCGCCCTGGAAATGAAGAAAGGCATCCAGGACGTCACTTACCACCGCAAGGGCTCCAGCGATGCGTACTACTACAACTGGTTGCTGAAGGTACAACCGCAGTTCCAGCACCCCTTCCAGCCGACCCACGAGAGCATGCGCGCGCTGGCGCTGCACCGCGAACAGCCTATTCATGAGCTGGCGGCGAACCTGCGCCGGGCGTTTTCCGGCATCGTATCCGGCAACGTCAAGGAAGAAGGCGTACAGCTGGTGGAACGTCTGGGACCATTCGAAATCAGCGGCGACAAAACCATCGTCGGCTCTTTCGGATCATTGCTGGAGTCTTTCGTGAAACAACAGCGGATGAAACTGCCAGGCAGCAAATACGTGCCCAGCTATCGCATTGTGGATTAGGAATGCGTCCTTGCTAGAAAGGAGAAGCACTGGCGGCGGCGAGCCGCCAGCGCCCAGGAATCAGAAGTCAGCGATCAGGTTTCCTGCAGCCAACGCGCCGCATCCAGGGCGTGATAGCTGATAATCATGTCCGCGCCCGCCCGTTTCATACTCAACAAGGTTTCCAACACCACGCTGCGTTCGTCGATCCAACCGTTGGCCGCCGCGGCTTTCACCATGGCGTATTCGCCGCTGACGTTATAAGCCGCCATCGGCAGATCGAAGCGATCGCGAAGTTTGCGCAACACATCCAGATACACCATCGCCGGCTTCACCATCAGGAAGTCCGCGCCTTCTGCTGCGTCCAGCTCCGCCTCCCGCATCGCTTCACGCAAGTTGGCCGGGTCCATTTGATAGTGCTTGCGGTCGCCGCCGGCGGGCGCGGAATCCGCTGCATCCCGAAAGGGTCCGTAAAAGGCGGACGCGTATTTCACTGCGTAGGACATGACGGATACGTTCTGGAATCCGTCTGCGTCCAGCGCACGCCGAATCGCCGCCACCTGACCGTCCATCATGGCGGCGGGAGCGACCACATCCGCTCCTGCTCGCGCGTGACTCAACGCCACCTTGGCCAACAGCGCCAGGGTGCGATCATTATCCACGCCATCGCCGCAGAGCACGCCGCAATGGCCATGTTCCGCATACTGGCATAGACATACATCCGTGATCAGCGTCAGCCCTGGCGCCGCCTGCCTGATCAACCGCAACGCCTGCTGCACCGGCCCGTCTTCCCACGCGCTGCGCCCCTGAGAGTCTTTAACTTCAGGCAGCCCGAACAGCAACACCGCCTTGATGCCGCTGCGCCAGGCGCCGACGCAAAGCTCTACCGCCAGATCCGGCGACAGGCGCTCAACCCCGGGCATCGACGCAACCGCTTCACGCTGCTGAACGCCAGGGATGACAAACAGGGGATACACCAAATCCTCCACCCGCAACGCAGTCTCCCGCACCAAATCGCGTATGGAGTTATTGCGACGTAGACGCCGGGGACGAGCCACTGGAAAAGAAGCCTTCATAGTGAGCACCGCCTTTCAGTGATAGGCATTGAAACTCTCTCCCTTTATTCTTAACTGCCTCTGCATCAATGACCCAAGGGCCTGGATTTCATATCCTTCTTCGATTAAGCCATCGTTGGGATACACGCGAATATCCACCTGCGCGCCCATATCCTCAAAAATAACCGCCGCCTCCCATGCTTTTTGCATCAAAACCCTTGCTTCAAGGTCTCTCAGGGTGATCAACATAGGAAGCCCTTCCAAGTCTTCAACGCAGTATTCAGCAACGTTCTTTTCGCTTAACGCGACTCCGTTTAAAAAGGCAACTGCGTCAAGCTGCGTGGAATTACGGTATAGATATTCAGCTACGACACTCGCGCCTTCACGGACCCCCACCAAAACAATGTGCGCCCGTTTATTCACCCTCGCCAGCAAATCATCAATTAGATTTGACACAACCGTGACCGCATCGCTAATCCAAAAAGAGTCAGAAGGATCAGCATGTGACGGACAACAGAGTTGCGCATGTCTTCGCCACACAGATGCAGAAACATAAACAACCCCATCTAGTCGCAGAAAGTTCGCCAGCTCACTCGCCCGTATCCCACGTTCTTTGCCAGGCACATAAACAAGAACCGTTTCAGCGCTTTCAGGTTTACCGCCATATATCTCCAATGTGCTCAGGCGCATAGCCGCTGTCTCTCATATCCCTGATAAATTTTCCTTCACCACGGCGATCTTACGCCTGTGCAGCCCGCCCTACTTCCTGAGAGAAGCCAATGTTTACGCCGAACCAGACAAACCTAACAAAAAGTCATCTTTCTGGTTGGCGCTGAAAATAAAGACTGGGAGCGACGCCCATAATGCGTCGAAACATAGCGGAAAAGGCGCCCGGCGTTTCGTAGCCAAGATCCGCAGCGATCAGTGTCACCGGGTCGCCGGCGGCGAGACGGGGGATTGCGTTGAGCGCGGCGACCTGCTGGCGCCAGTATTGATAAGACACTCCCAGCTCATTGCGAAACAAACGGGACAGCGTACGTTCGGACGCCCCGATTACAGTCGACCAATCTTTCAGCTCGCGCGGATCAGCCGGATTGGCCAGGATAGCCCGACACAGGTTCTGCAAGCGGGAATCGCGGGTGGCGGGAAGTCGTAACGGGCGCTCATCAGACCATTCAATTTCCTCTAAAATCAGTGACATAATTCGACCATCCCGGCCACCTTCGTCGTAATTGCTGGGAACTCGCATCGCACGAATGATCAACTCCCTCAGCAACGGCGATATCTGCAGCGTGCGCGGCTTTTGCGGAAAGCTCACGGGACAGGCATGGGGCTGGATGTACATGGTGCGCAGGGACACGTCGCCACGGGCGCGCATGCCATGCTCCACATTGGGCGGCATCCACACCGCCCGTTGCGGGGGTATCAGCCATACCCCCTCGTCGGTGACCAGCTCCATCACGCCAGACGTGGCGAAAATAAGCTGGCAACACTCGTGTTTATGCGGCGTAACCCGATATCCGCTGGAAAATTCACGGGCCCTGGCGACGATAGGTCGCTCGCCCCTGATAGGCATATATTCTCCGGAATCAAAATCGGCTGCCGTCACATCGGTTTGCTGTCTGACTGTCTGTTCTGTCATAACGCCCTGTTTTAACTCCTTTGGCAGCGATAATCAGCGTAACGGCGCTAATTATCCATGGCGTAAAGACAAGCTCAAGGAAGGAAAGCGCCTGAATCATGAAGATATATGGGAGGACGAAGGAAAGACGGCGGAAATCTGGGACTTGAAAGTGGTTGGAGCGGGACAAGCGCAGCCGTTGATCCGCGGCTGCGCGAAAGGTCAGTTTACTTCATGCTGGAGAAATACGCAGCCAGATTGGCGATATCGTCGTCAGACAACGCCGCCGCCTGACCTTGCATGATAACCGCCTGACCGCCATTACGGTTTTTGCTGCGGTAGGCTTTCAACGCCTCCACCAGATACTGCTCGTTCTGGCCCGCCAGGTTGGGATAAGTTGGGATAATTGCCTTGCCGTCCGCGCCGTGGCATGCCGCGCAGACTGCAGACTTAGCTTTGCCCGCTGCAGCGTCCGCCGCTTGTGCGGACACGGAAAGCAGTATGGAAGCCATGCCGGCCAGGATTAAAGGGACTTTCTTGGCTACTCTCATCAGTAATTCTCCTTCTTGGAGTGTTGGAATTTTTGTCAAGCCTTTATAGCATAGGTCGCTCGCCGCCCACCAGCCGCCAAAAACTTATGCTTGAACGGTTGTCTGGACGTCGAAAATGATCCGTCCGCGCATGGGAAGCGTAGACACATTTCGTTCTGCGAAGGCGCTATAATTCAACGCCATACGCTCGGGATCGCAATTGTAAATATTCAAACTGCGCGCTTGCATTGACGCATTGCAGTTTTCAAAGCGCTCTCCCGATATAAAATTAATATCCCTTAGCTGGAATGCCTATCTGAATGATCATTAGTCCCGATAACACCCGGAGCGCCGTGCTGCTTGTCAACCTGGGCACGCCGGACGCCCCAGACGCCCCCGCCATACGCCGTTACCTGAAGCAGTTCCTCAGCGATCCCAGAGTGATCGAGGTCCCGCGCCTGATCTGGTGGGCGATCCTGAATCTGGTCATTCTCCGTTTGCGTCCCAGAAAACTCATTCCCAACTATCGCAAAATCTGGACGCCAAAGGGCTCGCCGATCAAAACCATCACGCAACAACAAGCCTGCGGACTGCAAAACGCATTGGGACAAGAGCTGGGCGCCCGCGTGCTGGTGGATTTCGCCATGACCTATGGCGCGCCATCCCTGCCGGACAAGCTCGCAGCGCTGCAACGCCAGGGCATCGAAAAGGTACTTGTGCTGCCCTTGTATCCGCAATACTCCGCCACCACCACCGCCGCCAGCTTCGACGCGCTGGCTCAGGCGCTGGCGAAGATGCGCGACATTCCAGAGCTTCGCTTCGTCAAGCGCTACCACAACCACCCCGCCTATATCTCTTCTCTGGTGGATAGCGTGCGCGCCCACTGGCGGGTGAGAGGGCGTCAGGGCAAATTATTGTTCTCCTTCCACGGGCTGCCCAAAGCTTACGTGGAAAAAGGCGATCCTTACCGTCGTGATGCGGAAGAAACCGCCCTCGCCGTAGCGAGAGAGTTGAAGCTGGATGAATCGCAATGGCTGATGAGCTTTCAATCCCGGGTTGGAACAGCGGAGTGGCTGAAGCCTTACACCGACGCCACCGTTACCGAACTGGGCGCCAACGGCTGCGAAGCCTTGGATGTTATCTGTCCCGGCTTCTCCGCAGATTGCCTGGAGACGCTGGAAGAGATCGAAGAAGAAAACCGGGGCTTGTATGAACAGGCTGGCGGCAAGGATTTTCACTACATCCCCGCCCTAAATGCAGAACCGGAGCATATCGAACTGTTACAGGAACTCTGCGAGCAGCACCTACGAGGCTGGATCTGACCTTAACGACTGACTGCTATCCGGCGCTCTGCGCCTCGACGCCACCGCCATGAGTACCCTCGAACTTGCTGCGCAGGTGTTGAAAGCGGGGATACTGCTTGTGCGTGGGCTTGATATGCACAATGCGGTCAAAACAGGCGGCGCAGGCTCTACGCGCCGCGCCGTCACCGGGAGATGAACTTAGCTGCTTCAGCAACACCTGAGCCAGATTCAGATTTAAGGCAGGATGTCTGGCGGAGTACTCCAGCGCCTCGTTAAAGGCCGCGACAGCGCCTTTGAAGTCTTCCTGTTCGGCCAGCTTAATCCCCTGTTTATTCAGTTCCGCCGCTTTTTGCCGCGCCGCCGGACTGACCGGCTCGTCACGCATTTCCTCAATACGTTTTTGCAGCTCCGGTTCATCCCCGTGCATCAATGACAATTGCGACAGGATGAACTCCGCCTCCAGATCTTTGCCACTGGCCAGCAGCACCTGAGCGTACTCCATGACCCGTGAGCTTGGCAGGTTGAATCCAACCGATTGATACAGGGTCTCCGCCAGCGCCAGTCGCTCGTCCCGCTCCTCTTCATGCTTCAACATGCAGCAGGCCTTCGCCGCCACCACTTCATATTGAAAACGCGCGGTGTCGTTCATGACAAAGCGCTCGTCCATATTACGCAGGACTTCAAAGGTTTCCTGCAGCGCCGCTTCACGCATGACTTTTGGCTGCGCGCCGGCGCGTTCACAGAGACTACGGGAAAATCCCAGATGGTTGTCGAGCCTGTCAAAGATGCTTTTGCGTCCCAGCTCAACCGCATTACGAAACGCCTCAACCGCGCAGTCCACATCCTGATTTTCCCAGGCGATATCCCCCAGCCTGGCATGCCTGAGGATGGCCGTCGGCGATAAACCCACCGCATCCACCAGCCATTCCTGCGCTTCTTTACCCCGGTGTGTGTCCACCAGCACCCGCGCCAGCAAGTCATAGGCCACGAGACAGTTTGGAGCCGCCTCCACCACCTTGCGCAGTAATTCTTCCGCTAAATCGTAATCCGCCTGGGCGATATAGACTCTGGCTACCCCAACCTGCGCCCAGATCAGCGTGCGTTCCGACAGCACCTGTTGATACACCCGCAGCGCCTCATTGAGCGCGCCGGTCTGGAAGTACAGCTCCGCCACGGTTTTTTCACACCAGCGCAGGTACTTGCTGCCACGGGCGATTTTTTCTTCGCAACGGGAAATCGCTTCGCTCCAGCGCTCCATATCGATGGCGTGCTTCAGTTCATATAACACCTCGTTGTCCACCAGCAAGTTATCCAGACGCTGCTTTAAGACATCGGATGTGATCGGTTTGTTGATGTATGCGTCAGGTTGATGATCGATAGCCGCCAGCACCATTTCCCGGGTGGTTTCCGCCGACATCATGACAAACAGGGAGGTGTAACGCAGAATTTTGCGCTCTCGCAGCTCTTCCAGAACATGCTGACCATTTCTGCCCGAAAGCTGGTAGTCGCAGATGACGACGTCGAACAGTCCATGCTCGCACTTGTTGATAGCCTCATCGCCATCCGCCGCCATATCTATGTACCAGGCGCCGAATGATTTCAGCATTTTCTCCAGAGCCAGACGCAATTGGGTATTGCCGTCCACTATCAGGAAGCGTGCGTTGCGATATTCCCTGTTAAACATCAGTCTTCAGCTCAGTTTGAAATCTAGTAGGAAGCGTGCGTCAACATCTTCGAAGCGAGAATGTTTTAAGCATAGCATCGCCGCCACGGAGCGTCGGGAGACACGCCCGTTTTTTGATCCATTTCAATTTATGCTTGCGACCAGCTTGGCCCACAACGCGCCTAAATATTCGTGCCAGGCCTTCTGTGTCGCGGCCAGTCCCCCGAGCGCCGGCCGAAAGCGTCGCCAATCCAGTTCCTGATGATGTTTGATGGTATGTCCTGTGGGCGCTGGAATGGGATGCAGTCCCACGCCTTCAAATAGCTGCATCGCCCGGGGCATATGGTAAGCCGAGGTCACCAGCGCGAATGGCTGATCCCCCATTCGCGCCTGCGCCGCCAGAGCCTCTTCATGGGTATCCCGAGGATCTTCCTGCAGATCGATCCGTTCACTGGGAAAACCCAGCGACTCCGCCAGTCTCGCGTAGGCTTCCGCGTTAGAGAGAGGGTCCGTACGCGCATAGCCGGACACCAGCAGCCTCGCCTCCGGATTAAGCAGAGCCACCCGTATTCCCTCAATAATGCGATATATCGCATCGCCCTCTATATAACTGGTGATAGGAAGACTCGAATCCGACTCATGATAACCGCCCAGCACCACCACATAGCGCACCTCCTGACCGGCGTAGGGTGGATACTGACTCTCCAGCGGCTCCATCACTTTGTCAGAGAACCAGGGGGTGCTGATAGTGAGCAATCCCAGCCAAACTACGCCGAGCATTCCCAGCGCCAATTTTCGTCTGCGCCCCCTGATCAGCATCATTAGCGCAATAAATGAGATCAGCAAAGCAAGGGGTAAGGGCATTGCCCAGTAACTAATGAATTTCTTTATCAAAAACATAAACTTGCCACTTTTATCCTTGTATACAAAAGCATCAAAAAGGCCAAGCTTTGCACAATTTAACAAAGCTCCGCCTTGAACCGCCCGCTCTAATTGGTTATTCTGCGGCCGCTTTTTCGAACAGCCGTTTACTCCTTGAGAACGTTAAATTTTCACTAACACACAGGAGGAAAGCTTTGGTTAGCTCGATGCAGTCAGTGCGCTAACCAAAGTTTTCATCTTAAATCTCGGGAGAAACCATGTTATTGGAAGCGCCTATCGAATCAACTCTAGCTGCGGCCCTGACGTTGTTCGGCATAACCTATACTGTTCGCACCGTACTTAACCACATGATCAAGCGCGCGCAGGAAAAGCGCGACGCAGCCACCGTCGAAGCGGGAGACACAGGAGCCTCCTCCACCGCTGACGCCTGATCGGACACTCGTCCAGATTACTCAAGCAACTGACTCAATGTCAGTTGCTGCCCTTACTTCCTCCAAACGCCCCTTCACTCTCAAAACACAACCGCTTGGAAGCGCTAAAAACTTAACGGCGTTTACTCGCATACTTCGGGCCCTTCGCGCTACCGCCGCTTCCTTAAAACGTTTCCTGGCTATTCCGTTTAGCGCCCGCAGCCACAAGATTTTCTCTTTTTAAATAACGCATTTACGTTACCTCTTGGCGGTTATGGCTAATTCCCGTGGTGGATTCTGCAATGCCGTTGCGCCGCCATAAGGTCTAGAATGGACCTATGCGAGCCAAGGCTCAGAGCGTAGAGGAAGACCGTGTGACATCTTCCAGAGCAGGCTCATTCTATCCATAAAAATAAGATTACAAGGAGTCCCAAAATGCAAACCAGGGTCCCGTTATATATAGACGGCTCATTTACGGAAAGCGCAGCCACCCGCCACATCCCGAACCTGAATCCGGCCACCCAGCTGAATCTGGCCGACACTCCCTGCGCCACCCCGGACGAAGTCAACCGGGCGGTAGCCAGCGCCAAACAGGCGTTCGAAACCTGGAAGGACGTCCCCGTCATCGACAGGGCGCGCCTGATGATGAAGTTCGTGCAACTTCTCAAGCAGAACCAGGACGAAATAGCAGAAATTCTCAGTCAGGAAACCGGCAAGATTTTCGCCGACGCCAAGGGCGATGTATGGCGCGGCATCGAAGTCGTAGAACATGCCTGCAACATCCCTTCCATGATGATGGGCGAAACCGTTGAGAACGTGGCGCGGGATATCGATACCAGCTCCTACATGCACCCGCTTGGCGTTTGCGCCGGCATCACGCCGTTCAATTTCCCGGCGATGATTCCCCTATGGATGTTCCCCATGGCGCTGGCCTGCGGCAACACCTTCGTGCTCAAACCCTCAGAGCAGGACCCGCTCACTCCCATGCGCATCGCGCAACTGTTTGACGAAGCGGGCTTTCCCAAAGGCGTACTGCAAGTTCTGCACGGCGACCGCGAGCAAGTAGACATGCTGCTGACGCATCCAGACATCAAAGCCATCTCCTTCGTCGGCTCAGCGCCTGTCGGACAGCATATCTATCGCACCGGCACACAGCACCTGAAACGGGTGCAATGTATGACCGGCGCCAAAAACCACATGGTCATCATGCCGGATGCGGACAAGAAGCAGGTTATTTCGCACCTAACCGGCGCCTCCGTCGGCGCTGCTGGGCAACGCTGCATGGCCATCTCCGTCGCGGTATTCGTGGGCGAATCCGCACAGTGGCTGGACGAACTCAAAGCTTCTATGGCGGAAGTGAAACCCGGCGCCTGGAATGACGAAGCCGCCGGCTACGGCCCGCTGATCAGTCGCGGTTCCAGAGATCGCGTGTTGGGTCTGCTCGCCAAGGGCAAAGAAGAAGGCGCACAGTGTCTTCTCGACGGCTCCAGTTTCACCCACCCGGATTTCCCGGAAGGCAACTGGGTTGGTCCAACGCTGTTCAGCAAGGTCACCCCGGAAATGACGATCTATCGTGAGGAAATCTTCGGCCCAGTGCTGCTCGCCATGCAAGTGGACACCATTGACGACGCCCTCAAGCTGATCAATGACAACCCCTTCGGCAACGGCGTCTCGCTGTTCACCAATTCCGGCGGGGCGGCGCGCCACTTCCAGCGCAATGTGCAAGTGGGACAAGTCGGCATCAACATCCCTATTCCTGTGCCTCTCCCCTTCTTCTCCTTCACCGGCTGGCGTAACTCTTTCTATGGCGACCAGCATGCCTACGGCAAACAGGCGGTGCGTTTCTACACCGAGACCAAAACCGTGATCAGCCGTTGGTTCCATCACGGCGAAGAAGTGCAAGGCCCCAACCTGACCATTCAAATGCGGTAAGGATGCGGTGATAGGCAACTGTTAAGAGTGTATGTATCGTGAATTTTGAACTATCCGAACAGCAAATTGCTTTCCGCGACAGCGCCCGCGCCTTCGCCGAGAAAGAACTGGCGCCCTTCGCCGCTGAGTGGGACGCCACCGCCCACTTCCCTGTGGAGACAATCCGCAAAGCGGGCGAAATGGGCTTTCTGTCTCTGTATACCCCGGAGGAATGGGGAGGCCTGGGCCTGCCCCGTCTGGACAGCTCGATCATCTTCGAAGAGCTGTCACGCGGCTGCACCTCCACCACCGCTTACCTGACCATTCACAACATGGCCACCTGGATGATCGCCAGCTTTGGCCATGATGAGTTGCGTCAGGCCTGGCTGCCCAAATTAGTCTCCGGCGAGCTGCTGGCTTCCTATTGCCTCACTGAGCCCAACGCAGGTTCAGACGCCGCCTCTTTACGCACCTCTGCGAAGAAAGACGGCTCCGACTACGTTATCAACGGCTCCAAGATGTTTATTTCCGGCGCCGGCAGCACGGATGTGCTGGTGGTGATGGCGCGCACCGGTGAACCCGGGGCCAAAGGCGTGTCCGCGCTGGTCGTGCCCGCTGACGCCCCCGGCGTCACCTACGGCCGTAAGGAAGACAAAATGGGCTGGAACAGCCAGCCTACCCGCGCGATTACCTTCGATAATGTGCGCATTCCCCAGACCAACCGCCTTGGGGCGGAAGGCGAAGGCTTCAAGTTTGCGATGATGGGGCTCGATGGCGGTCGCATAAATATCGCAACCTGTTCCATCGGCACCGCCCAGGCGGCGCTGGAAACCGCGCAGCGTTATATGCAGGAGCGTGAGCAGTTCGGGCGCAAGCTGTCCGACTTTCAAGCGCTGCAGTTCAAACTGGCGGATATGGCTACGGATTTAGTGGCGGCTCGCCAGATGGTGCGACTCGCTGCGTTCAAACTGGACTCCAAACACCCGGAAGCCTCCACCTATAGCGCCATGGCCAAACGCTTCGCGACAGACGCCGGCTTCAAGGTCTGTAATGACGCATTGCAAATCCACGGCGGCTATGGCTACATCAAGGAATATCCGCTGGAACGCTTCGTTCGCGACAGCCGGGTGCACCAGATTCTGGAAGGAACCAACGAAATCATGCGCGTCATCATCGCACGCCGCCTACTCCTCGAACACGCCATGGAGACTATTCGCTAATGACAGGCACCGAGAAACTCCAACTTGAAATCATTGAGCGCACCGCCGTGCTCACTATCGCCAACCCGCCCGCCAACACCTGGGATGAAACCAGTCTGCCGGCGCTCAAGGCGTTAATTCAGCAACTCAATGACAACAAAGACGTTTATGCGCTGGTGATCACCGGGCAAGGCGAAAAATTCTTCTCCGCCGGCGCAGACCTGAACCTGTTCTCCGATGGAGACAAAGCCAGAGCGCGCCACATGGCGCGTATCTTTGGCGAAGCATTCGAAACCCTATCCAACTACCGCGGCGTATCCATCGCCGCAATCAACGGCTACGCCATGGGCGGCGGCTTGGAGTGCGCGCTCGCCTGCGACCTGCGCATCGCCGAAACTCATGCGCAAATGGCGCTGCCCGAGGCCAGCGTTGGCCTGCTGCCCTGCGCGGGAGGCACACAGAATCTACCCTGGCTGGTCGGCGAAGGCTGGGCGAAGCGCATGATATTGATGGGCGAGCGAATCAACGCTGAAACCGCGCTGAATATCGGACTGGTGGAAGCGGTCGTGGAAAAAGGCGCCGCCCGCGAGACCGCACTGGCTTGGGCGGAAAAAGTCGCGCGTCAGAGTCCGCCCGCAGTGCGCGCCTGTAAAGAACTGATTCAGTCCGCCCGCAGCGCGCCGCAACGTATGGGCCTGCCGGTAGAAAGAGAACTGTTTGTGGATCTGTTTGATACCGAAGACCAGAAAGAGGGTGTAAACGCTTTCCTCGGAAAACGCTCGCCGCAATGGAAAAACCGCTAGAAGGCGACGCCTGACAATATTGAATAGATGGAAGAGAGTGGAATGAGCGAAAAACCTGTTTTATTTGAAGAACGCGAATGCAGCGATGGTCACCGCATCGGCGTGATCACCCTGAACGTGGAGAAATCGCTCAACGCGTTGAAGCTGAGCATGATCGAGTCGATGTACAGCGTCATGCAGGAATGGCGGCTGGACGACAAAATCGTCGCGGTATTTATGCAGGGGGCGGGCGATAAAGCCTTCTGCGCCGGCGGCGATATCGTGCAGATGTATGAATCCATGTGCGACGCAGGCGAGGGTCCGCCGGCTTACGCAGAAGAGTTCTTCACGCGGGAGTATCGTCTCGACTACCTCATTCACGTCTATCCTAAACCTGTCGTCTGCTGGGGCAACGGCATCGTTATGGGCGGCGGACTGGGTCTGATGGCAGGAGCCAGTCACCGCATTGTCACGGAGTCTTCCCGTATCGCCATGCCTGAAGTGACCATCGGGCTCTTTCCCGATGTCGGCGGCACCTGGTTCCTCAACCGCATGCCCGACGGAGCAGGCCTTTATCTGGGACTGACCGGCGCCGCCTGTAACGCCGCTGATGCGCTTGAGCTGGGTTGGGCCGACGGCTTTTTACCCCATGCGCAAAAGGAAGCCTTTCTACAAGCGCTGACCCGAACCTCATGGAGCAGCCCTGAAAGCAACCATACTCGCGTCACGCAACTGCTGCGCTCCTGGAATGAGCAGCATCAGTCGCAACGTCCGGGCGGTCAGGTGGCGCATCATCGCGCCATGATCAAGCAGGTTACCCAGGGCGACTCCGTCACTCAGGTGGTGGATGCCATTCTGAACTACCCCACCGTGGATGAATGGGTTGGCAAAGCGCAGAAATCTCTGCGTAACGGCTGCCCGACCACCGCGCATCTTGTATGGCGGCAAATTCACGAGGGCGGCGGCCTGAGCTTGCCCGACGTCTTCAAACGTGAACTGATTATGGCGGTGCAGTGTACAATGCACCCCGAGTTCCGCGAAGGCGTGCGAGCCCTGCTCATTGATAAAGACTTCAAACCGCAATGGCGTTACCCGTCTTTTGCGGATGTTCCGGAGGCGTGGGTGGATGAATTCTTCTCTTCCCCTTGGGACATCAGTCCCTTGCATGACTTAGCAGTACTGTAAGCACAAGCAACGGTCCCGGACCTTCAATTAATCACCCAGACAAAAATAACAATCTGGAGGGAAACCATGAAAACTATCGGATTTATCGGCCTCGGGCACATGGGTGGCCCTATGGCTCACAACCTGCTGAAAGCCGGATTTGAGTTACGTGTTTTCGACTTAGTCAAAGATGCAGTCTCCGCCGCAGAGAAGGCGGGCGCCACCGCTTGCAGCAGCGCCCTGGAGGCCGCCCAAGGCGTCGATGCGGTAATTACTATGTTGCCGGCCAGTGAGCACTCTGAAGCTGTCTATCTAGGCGAGAACGGCCTGCTGAACCAGCTTACCGAGCGCCCTTTGCTAATCGATTGCTCCACTATCGCACCAGAGACATCCCGCCGCATCGCTGCGGAAGCCAGCAAAAAAGGCTTCGCCATGTTGGACGCGCCAGTTTCCGGCGGCACAGCGGGAGCCACAGCGGGGACGCTGACCTTCATTATCGGAGGCTCGCCTCAGGATCTGGAAAAAGCGCAGCCAGCTCTGTCAGCAATGGGTAAAAACCTGTTCCACGCAGGCGATCACGGGGCCGGACAAGCCGCAAAGATCTGCAACAATATGCTGTTGGCCGTTCACATGATCGGAACTGCGGAAGCGCTCCAGCTGGGCGTCAATCTGGGACTCGATCCTAAGGTGCTTTCCGACATCATGCTGAAAAGCTCAGGCAGAAACTGGTCTTTGGAACTCTACAACCCCTATCCTGGCGTTATGGAAAACGCGCCTGCCGGTCGCGAATATGAAGGCGGCTTCGCCGTTAATCTGATGAACAAAGATCTCGGCCTGGCTTTGGAGGCGGCTATTCAAAGCCGCTCCAGCACGCCAATGGGCGGCTTGGCCAAGTCTCTGTATCAAGCGCACAGCAGACAGGGGTCCGGACAGCTGGACTTTTCCAGCATCCAAAAATTATTCGCAGACAAAACGTGACAACTTTGTAAAATCTCGTCAAAAAAGGCGGCCTGAATGCCGCCTTTATTTTTCACGGAAGCCCCATTCCATGGGCTCTCGCACCTCACCCGAATAGCCTAGACCATACTCACTAAATAAATATGAGAGAATATCAGGCAAGATAAAAACTGATCAAAGTTGAATCGACTTTGAACAGATTCCGGCCACACACTTAGGCCCGGCAGTTGGAATCCAAAACCATCCTTCAGTCTCCGCGGAATCTTCCGGCGTCAACGCGCCCACCCCGCTTTTGTCCGGATGGGAGACAGAATAATTTGTCCAGATCTGAATAGGGACGTTGATGACGGCTATTGCAAAGTTCACAACAGACACTCCGGCGCCCGCCTCGTTCGAGGACGCCGCGAGCTATAACGCGGCCGACTCAATGATCGGCCGCGTGCTTAAAGGCATGTACCGCCTGGAATATCTCCTGGCCGATGGCGGCATGAGCCGGGTTTATGTCGCCCGTCAGTTGTCGCTGGACCGGCTGGTCGTCGTCAAAGTATTGCGCTCTGGCGCTCCGAATGTGGGCTATATCCAGCTCTTCTATCGCGAAGCCCGCATCGCGAGTCAGCTAAATCACCCCAATGTCATGCAGGTATTCGACTTCGGCGCCACCGAAGACAATATGCTGTATCTGGTGGCGGAGTTTCTGCAAGGAGAAGTCCTGTCCGACCTCATGGAAAAGCACGGGAACGGACTGCCGCTGGAAAATGTCGTCTGGCTTATCGAACAGATGGCCGCAGGTCTGCAGGCGGCGCATCAGCTCAATATTGTCCATCGTGATCTCAAGCCCGGCAACATCATGGTAGCCAAGGTATCGGGCAATCATTCCGTCGCCAAGCTGCTCGACTTCGGCATCAGCAAACCCCTGGAAGAGCAGGATCTGCAATACACCCAAATGGGCCTGGTGGTGGGTACGCCGGGCTATCTCGCCCCAGAACAGATCGACAGCTCAAAAGACATCGACGGACGTGCGGATATCTATGCGCTCGGCGCCGTCCTTTATTACTGCATCACGGGCGAGCGTCCTTTCAATGGCGAGACGCATCACCACATCATGGCGCAACAGCGCAAATACCTGCCGCAGCCCTTAAGTGATAAAGAGCTGGCTGACCCGCGCAATAAAATACTGGAGCCTGTGCTCACCAAAGCCATGGCGATTGACCCTGCGGATCGCTACGAAAACTGCCTTGATATGGTCCGCGACCTGCAATTGCGGGCGCGAAACGCCGTACGCAACAGCAATGATCACGGCCTGAAGCTGGTCAACCTGACCACTTACGCGTTTGTCTTTGCAGGCGAACTGGCGGAAGGCGTCGAACGCGCCGTCGTCCTGAAAAAACTGAAGACCAAGTTTTCCATCAGTGACGCCGGCCTGAAAAAAATGTTCAGCGGTAAGCGTATTATCGTTCGCAAGAACCTGAATCTAAGTCAGGCGAAGAAGTTTCAATCAGCCTTTAAAGCCGCCGGCGCCATCGGCCATGTAGAAGATATGAACCCGGCGACACTGGTTGACCCCGCTCATTCAAGAGAAGAGCGCGCCTTCAGTCAGCCTATTGAAGTAGACTCAACCACACTGACCAAGTCGCTTCATCTCACTCGTAATGGAACATCCGGCACAACCAGCCAGTCTCATTCCGGTATTGCAACGCAATTGCCCCAGGCGCACGAGTCTAAGAAGCGCAAGGCATTCCGTATCCCCGCCGCAGTTAAATACTTTTTTGCTGGGGCCGCCATTGTCATGGGCTTGTTATCAGCCAGCCTGTTATCGCCAAAAGTACGCTACCAGCTGTCCGATCTGAACGCAGGGCTTAATGGTTGGTCCGCGCCACGGGGTGTGAACGAGAATGAGATTCGCATAGGCATGAGCGCCCCAATAGGTGAAGATGGCCAAGCGCAAGGCAGTTCCGCCAGACGCGGAGTGCAGGCCCGTTTTGAAGAACTCAACGCCAACGGCGGCATACATGGGCGTATGCTGACATTACAGGCCTTCGACGACGCGAATCAGCCGCTGAAGTCCCGTATCAACATGCAAACGCTGCTATCACAGAACGGCTCATTCGCTCTTATTGGCAATATTGGCGCACCGGAAGTCCTCCTCCCGGCGATTATGGAGCAACAGACGCTGGTGATCGGCGTGCAATCCGGCGCGGCTGCGCTACGCCGCAATCCCCCTGATCGTTACGTTTTTAATTTCCGGGTTGGATATGCAGATGAAACCTTCGCTATCGTGCGCCACTTTGTGGATATTCAGGAAGTTGAACCCAGCCGAATCGCCGTACTTTATGAAGACACCGCCTCCGGACGTGACGGGCTTGCTGGAATGGAGCGGGCTCTCGCTTTCTATAATGTGCACGCACGGGATATTCCGCAGTTCACCTACCAGCCCTATATAGAGCAAATCGAAGGTCCTGCCCGCCTTTTTCTCCAAGAGCAAAGTGAAATTCAGGCCCTGGTCGTTATCGGCAACTATGCCGCCACAGCGAGAACAATTAATCGCATCCGCAAAGCAGGTTGGGAAGGACGAATCGCCGTTGTATCCTCCGCCAGCACTGATGCGCTGGCGCAAGACTTAAAAAGTCTGGAAGCGCCGCACACAGCCGGACTTATCGCAACCCAGGCAACCCCTCCAGTGCATTCGTATGCAACCGGTGTCCTGCGCCACCGTCAGGCTATGCAGCGCTACTTCCCAAATCACAAACCTGACGCGCAATCCCTTGAAGGCTATCTGGCCGCATCACTATTTACCGAAGCCTTACAGCGGGCTGGTCGCAACTTTAATACGGAAACAATGGTCTCCACACTGGAAAGCCTGAGAGATATTGACCTCGGGATTGGAGAGTTGATTTCTTTCAGTTCCATTGATCATCAGGCCAGCGAAAACGTCTGGGCTCTTCAGCTCAACAAGTCCGGCGCTTTCGAACCGCTCACGTTGACCTCGAGAAGCTGGTGACGACCAGTCTTCTCGAATAAGCCTCTCTCCCTCAATCAATTCCATTCGCGAATAATTTCGTTTTCTTCCGTTACCTGCTTCCTACATTTATTTTCCTTACGCCCATAGCGAACAAAATATATACAGACCATTCATCGCGCCGGCAAAATCCAACTTAAATTCATTGTTAACACCACCCAGATAAAACAATAGGATTATGCCTTTTGATTAGTTTTATTTTAGTTACAACCCCTCTTACGAAAGCGCATAAAAATAATTTCAATTAATAATACTCAGAGTGAATAACTGGAATTTATATCAGGACAAATTAAATAGTGTCAGAGTGATTTAAAAAATGGGGACAGAGTGAAGATACAGGCATATAAGTAATTTAAGGACATCATTACACTCTCAACAAAATAAATAGGGTCAGAGTGAACTGAATTTGGTCAAAATAAAGCCATCAGAGTGGAGTAAAAGTCGTACTCCCTTTACAATTAAATAGTGTCAGAGTCGATTTAAGTTATTAAAAAATAAGGATTTTACGTATTGCCACCCTTTACCCTCTTCTCTATTATGCTGTCTCAACGGGATGCCGCAGGCCTCTGAAAAAAATTTACTTTTTCATGAAATTTTTTGACGGCATTTCCAATTGATAGACGCTTTATATAATGTCGATCACAAAACATTCGTAAACTACAGAATAGGGAATACACCATGGCTATTTACATGAACTACGACGGTCTGAAAGTTAAAGGCAACGTAACTGCTGAAGGCTACAAAGACTGGATTCGTCTGGACAGCTTCCAATTCGGCGTTGGTCGCCACATCACTATGGAAGCAGGCCATATGTCCAACCGCGAAGCTACTCGTCCTAGCATCAGCGAAATCTCCGTTTCCAAGCTGATGGACAGCGCTTCTTCCGGTCTGTTCAAAGAGTCTTTGACTGGTACTGCTGGCGTTAAAGTTGTGGTCGACATCGTTCGCACCCAAGCTGACAAAATCGAAAAATACGTTTCCTACGAAATGGAAGACGTAATGATCAGCAGCTACAGCGTTTCCGCTGGCGCAGAGTCCGCTCCTAGCGAGTCAGTATCTCTGAGCTTCTCTAAAGTGACCATGTCTTACACTGCTTCTGACAAGAAGCACGCTGGCAAAACTCCAGAGCGCGTTGGTTACGACCTGGAAGCTGGCAAAAAACTGTAATAGTTTTTTCGCTAACCAGCAGAAAGTGCGGATGGGCTTCGGCCCCTCCGCATTTTTATTTGTCAGCCCAAAGCCGCTTCCCTCTTATTATTTCCTCACCAATATCCTCTCTTTATAAGCCTAAGTCATAGGCAGTTCAGACAGAACGCACTCGTCCATGTTCCTGATGTAAATCCGGGAAATCTCCCTACAATCTCAAGTTTTATTAACCGTTTAGATTCCGGCGGTTAGGACTCAGACTTTAAGTTGGAGGGGAAATATGGATTGGGAGATAGACTCTATCATGCAGGAGGCTGAGCACAGCTCAGGCTTAAAGGTCGCATTTAAACTCACTGGTGGCGAGCTCAGCCAGATAACGCCATTCAACGTGCCAACCAGCATGGACCCGACCACACTGTGCGCGCTTATACGATCCGCCCGTGAAACCATTCTAGCCCGCCAACACGTCAGGCCCTATAATTCCCGATACCCAGCCCAGAATTCGTCGCAGCCGCCTCGAACAGAAGTGAAGGTTATACGCCGTCGAAAACTGCTGGTTAAGGAAAGTTAATCAAAGAATTGGCTTCGTTGCAGAAGTGTTGTGAACTTTTTTCTTCGCAGCAGGTCAAAATTGCCAGCACCAAACATTCAGTGCATTGCAATTTATCAAACTAAATCAGTTAAAGGATAAAGTAGATGAAAGCTAAAAATACTGCCGCAGCCACCGCTATCGCAGCCGTTCTTGCTCTGGGCGTTGCAGGTTCCGCAAACGCAGCCAAACCAGGTTTCGAAAAATGCGCAGGCGTCGTAAAAGCAGGCATGAATGATTGCGCCGCAGGCAGCCATGGTTGTGCAGGCCAGTCTACAGCAGACAATGCATCTGATGAGTGGATCTATGTTCCCGCCGGTACTTGCGAAAAACTGTCAGGCGGCAAAGTTAAGTCATGATTCCAATGCCGCTTTGGCGGCAGGCGACTGGGCCGATTTCCGGAGCGGGAATCGGCCTCCGCTCTTGCCACTTCGGTCATATCCTCGAAAAACGCCCTTCTCTTCCCTGGTTCGAAGCCCTCACCGACAACTACCTGACTGCTGGCGGCGTAGCCAAAAAGCGCCTGCTTGATATAGCCTCTATCTACCCTGTCGCATTACACGGTGTCGGAATGTCTTTGGGCGGCACAGAGCCGTTAGATAAGGACTATTTACGCAAACTCCAAACCTTGAGCCGTGAGTTACGCCCGGCCTGGATCTCAGAACATCTTTGTTGGACCTCTGTCCACGGCGTCGATTTGCATGAGCTCATGCCGCTGCCATATACGGAGGAAACCATACGCCATGTCGCTGAACGCATAAAAATCGCGCAGGATACTTTTGAGACCCGGATTCTGCTGGAAAACGTGTCCAGTTATCTCACTTATGACAGCTCTTGCATGAGCGAGTGGGATTTTCTGCGTCAGATTGCAGAAGAAGCGGATTGCCTGCTGTTACTCGACATCAATAATATCTACGTCAGCGCCATCAATCATGAATTTGACCCGCGCACTTATATCGACGCGATTCCTGCACAGCGTGTAGCTGAATACCATTTGGCGGGGTTCGAAGACAAGAAGACCCACCTCCTTGATACCCACGGAGCCCCGGTGGACCAGCGCGTCTGGGATTTGTATGAATACGCCCTGAGAACCATTGGCGCAAGGCCGACTCTTATTGAGCGGGATAATGATATTCCCGGCTTTGAAGAAGTCGCCGCCGAGGCC
The DNA here is from genome assembly GCF_029813005.1 of Hahella sp. CR1. Lineage (NCBI taxonomy): Bacteria > Pseudomonadati > Pseudomonadota > Gammaproteobacteria > Oceanospirillales > Hahellaceae > Hahella > Hahella sp. CR1. The sequence goes on along the minus strand of NZ_JAPELK010000005.1, from coordinate 122,044 downwards.
GCAATCGCTCAGCGCATGTTGGAGGAAGTAGATGTCGCTGCGTGATTTACAACTCAGTATGCTCGCGGAGATTCGCCAGCAAGGCGAGTGCTTGCAGGTCAAGGACAAAACCAGCTTGAACGCACGCACCTGTGTGGATATCTATCGCGACAGTTTACGGGAAACCCATGTCCGCGCTTTGCAGACTATGTTTCCAGTCTGCCAGGAACTGTTAGGAGAAGAGTGCTTCCGCGCGACGAGTCGCCGCTATTTTGCAGAAGTTCCCTCTAAAGAAAACTCCTTCACAGAGTTTGGCGCCGCATTTGTCGCCTTTCTCGCTGATTTTACGCCTCTTCAACATATCGAATTTCTTACTGATGTAGCCAAGCTGGAGTTGCTGATCCATATTGCGGAAGAAGCAGACGATCATGTCAGTGATGATTGGGCGCAGTTCAATGACTACTGCGCTCAAGGTCTTCCGCTACAGTTTCGCCTGCCTGCAAACGCCACGCTTTTGCAATGCGCTTACCCGGCGCATGAAATATGGGCTGCGCATCAACCCGGTGGAGATCTTGCCTCCGTCGAGTTATCTGAGGACAACTTTTACTTGATGGTCTGGCGTCCGGAATGGAGCGCCAGAATAGATCCTTTGGACGCGCCCACTTTCCGTTTTCTGCTGTTCATCGAGGAACTCTCTGACTTTGAAGAGGTGTGTGAGCGGTTCGCCGAAAACTTCCCGGAAGCCGACTTGGGCAGCCTACTACAACAATGCATACAAGCAGGATTTATCGCCGGATATATTCCTTAAGCATTAAAAAAGGGAGCTAGTACAGCTCCCTTTTTTCGGTCAGTTATTGGAATCAGGCGGTCGGCAAATAACGTTTACGTAGCCAATGATCCGCAGACAGTAAACCAGGACCGTAAGCGACAATCACAGATAGCAGCCCGCCCCAGAACAACAGCTCTTTCACTCCCACTGCACCAATTAACTCAGCCGCAGAGTAGATACCGACGATACTCAACGCCAACAAGCCAGCCGCGCCGACACGGGCGCCCAAGCCCACCACCAACAGAACAGAGCAGATCAGCTCAACCGCCGTAGAGGAATAAGCGGCGAAAGCGGGAGAAACAACAGGAACGGAGTACTCATACTCAAACAACGCCAATGTGGTGCTCCAGCTCTTTATCTTGGTCATTCCGGACATGAAATAGATTTTCGCCAGGTAAATCCGGATGGCCAGCAAATAAACTGGCTGCAACATCTCCACTGCCTTGATTCCCCATTGAAAAGGCATGATTAGCGCGTTCGGCATTGTTATTTCCTCTAGATATATTGAATTGCACAGTTAGACCGGGCTGCTCGCCGAAGGTTCCCTGAGTATTACAAATGATCACGAATATTGCTTTTCCTGGTACATCCTGCTGTCCGCCACGTTCAACAATGTATCCAGGCAAACGCCGTCTCCTGGATAGGCGGCGTACCCGATGCTGACGTCCAGGTTACAGCTGACGTTTTTGATATGAATAGGACCACGCAGGCTGTGTTTGGTCTTATGGATAATGCCGTGGAGCTGATCTTTGGAACAGTGCCCATTCAACAGAACGACAAACTCGTCGCCACCAATTCTCGCCACCGTATCCGACTCGCGAAAGCTTTCCCGCAAGCGCTGCGCCACCGCCACCAAAACCGCATCGCCGACATCATGTCCGTATTGATCATTGATCGGCTTGAACTTGTCCAGATCACAATACAGAACCACAATTTCGTTCGCGCATCGTCTGGCCATATGTTCCGCTTTGGTGAACAGCTCATCCAACAGGCGCCGATTGGCGAGACCAGTCAGATCATCATGGTTCGCCATTTCTTTGAAGCGGGACTCCGCCTCTTTCAGCTGGGTGACGTCGATCACCGATCCCAGAATGGAGGTGCGCCCATCCCGGTGGGTAATGGGACGGCTGGTGTAATTGAAATAGCAGAGTGAACCGTCTTTACGAATGGTGCGCAGGCAGCCATGAAAAGGTTGATTGATCTTCAAGGCGCGCTCCGTCGCATTACGCAGCTCATCCCGATCCGAGGGATGGATAAAGCTCATAAAAGCTTCAACGCTGAGGCTTCTAGCTTCAAAAGGCAATCCAACCATAGAGCAAAACTCCGCGTTGCAGCATACGCTCCATTGTTCAGGCAGATACTCAAAAGAGCCTAGTTGGGCGATCGCCTGCACCAGACTGAGCTGCGTGTTTTTCTCCTCCAGTTGTTCCGTACGCTCCTTTACTTTGGACTCAAGATCCACATTGATTTTCATGACTTCACGTTGGGTTCTCACCCGCATACGCAAACTGACGATCAGCAGCATAACCAACAACGCGAGAAAGCCGACAACCAGCACAACACCCCAAAACAACGTCTTGTGCTGCTGATACAAGGTCACCGGTCGAAACAGCAACACGCTGTCCGCCGGCAACTCATCCTCTCCAATATCAAACCGCAGCATCTCACGATAATCAAACACGTAGCGGTTTGGGCTATCGGTTACGACCGGGATATCACCCACCGTTTCGCCCCTGAGCGCCCTCAGTCCGATATCGGCGGCGACACGCGCCTGTTCAAAATGAGAGACGACTTTCCCTCCCAGAATGCCTTGGCCGATACCATGCATCCATAAATGAAACAAAGGCGCTTTCAGATGATCGCGGATCAAAGACAGGCTTTTCTGAAACTCAAGGGTTGCGCCATTCTTGTCCCGGAACAGAGAGATCAGAAGCACAGGCTCATTGGTGGGTATTCCGCGCAGCTCCGCATAAAGCTCACCAAAACTCAGTTGCTCCAATGACAGCACCCGAAAGTTGCGGTCCTGACTTCTCGTCATGAAGTGAATGAAACTACCAAGATCGTTGCGCCCGGTGGTCGTCGCGTCCGTAATCACGGTAATCGGCGCCTTAGGGCCATATAAGCGCCGCATCAACTGCACTGTGTCGTCCATTGAAATAGCCTCAACAACGCCAGTCACCCCACTTCTTCCGCTGAGACTAGCGGCGAGACGTTCGTCATTGACGCCGAAAAAGACGATTGGCGTCGCGGCGAAGAGTTCCGCTTGTCGCTCCAGAGCAAAGTGAAGCGCATTATCATCGCCCACAATCAATAGCTCATAGGAAGGCAGCGCTTGTAACTTTCCCTTCAATAATTCGTAAAAGCGTTGATAGTGCACGGGACTGCTGAGGCGCTTGCTGTCCATGAACTCGATATCGAGCTCAATGTTCTGCCCGTCGAAGGCGCTGTTAAGCCCCCTGACCTGCTCAGAAAACGTGGGGAATTGTGGATGATACGAGCTGATGAACAACACGCGACGGGTTGCATCATGAATACCAGGGGTTATCGCAGACACTCCGTTGCACGCCAGCATCACGCAAAGGAAGCCGACGGCGACGAACACCCCCAGACTTCGTCCAGGAGATACGCACATAAACCTGATCCCGACCAACACCGCAGCGCATTGAAATGGGCGAACGCCACGCTGATTGTTATTTTCTGCGCCCTTTATCAGTCTAGGACGCAGTTCGATTTTTATCCAACCTCAGCTAGGAGCGGGCGCCAGACTGCAACAACAGCATTTGCAGGTCCTGTAAACCTTTGCGTTGCGCCGTACTCAACGCGGAGTCGCCAGTGGCGTTGCGATAGTTAACGTCAACGCCGGCGTCTACCAAGAGCTGCGCCATCAATAGAGAGTTCTGCTCCACCACATACATCAACAGAGACCGTCCCGCATAGACGACATTGACGTCAGCGCCTGCTTTTATCAGCGCCTTGGCGGTGGATAGGTGGCCATTTTGCACCGCCAGCGCCAGCGCTGTGGCGCCATTCGCCATCGGGTAATCCAGCTTGGCGCCGGCCGCCGCCAGCACCTTTACGCCAGTGGCGTCGCCCCTCTCAGCCAAGTAGTGCAAGGGTGACGGCGCACCTGCGCGGAGCCCCACATTAGGATCTGCGCCTGCTCGCAGCAATGCGATCACCGCTTCCGTATCGCCATTTTGAGCTGCGACATCCAAAGCGGAACCCACTGGGGCCACGACATTCACTGGACTGCCCGAGGCCAGCAAACTGCGCAGACGCCCTTGGTCGCCCTGCTGTGTCGCCACAATGACTTCGGTCGGCTGTTCCGCCGTTAACACCGCCGTTTGCTGTTGGGACGGGTGTGAACTGCAGGCGCTTACCACAACGCTGATCGACAGCGCGCACAGCATTTTCGACAATAGCGTCCAAGAAATTTCAACGCCCATCCTGCAGGCGAAAAGAAGAGAAAATAGGGGGAGTTGACGGTATCGAATGCAAAGCATGTTTGTTTCCTATGCCGCTGCTTATGTCTTAATTATTATTCGCGTTGGAAATAAAGGCGCTCGACGATGCTTACCGCACTCCACCGTCGTCTCACCTGCAATTTATAATAGGGAAAAACTTATGCGGAATATGCGGACCACACCATGAAACCCAAAATATCCATACGTTACTGCCCTCTGTGCGGCTGGCTGCTGCGATCCGCCTGGATGGCGCAGGAGTTGCTGACGACATTTACCGACGAACTTGAAGAAGTCGCCCTGGTTCCCGCCGGCAAAGGCGAATTCAAAATACTCTGTGACGCAGAGACTATCTGGGATCGCAGTGTGCATGGCGGCTTTCCTGATGTCGCGACACTAAAACAGATTGTCCGAGACGCCGCCTGCCCCGATAAGTCACTGGGCCATATAGACAAATCCCGCAACAGCGGATAATCCCACTCCCCACGTCTGAAATTAGGCTGGAGGCCAACCTCTCCTGTGGTTAAACTTAGGCCCCTCGATCAGGGGCCTATGAGCCCGGTCTCTCCAACCATCACTATCAGGCGAGCATGCAGTTAACCGAAGAGCAGCAGCGGATCATCCAGTCCGGCTTTGAGCACAGCGTTATCACCGCCGTCGCCGGCAGCGGCAAAACAACCACTCTCGCTCACCGAATCCATCATCTGATGGACCAGGGACATGATCCGCGCCGTATTCTGATATTGATGTTCAACCGCGCAGCCAAAGAAGACTTCGAGCGCAAGCTGCGCGAAGTTGCGGGCGCGCATTACCGCGAACTGCCGGAAGTCCGCACTTACCACGCCATGGGATTACGCCTGTATCAGCGCTTCATCCGCGAAGGTGTGCTACCGGCGTTTGTAGGGCAAGTGCTGTCGGATCAGGAGATTCACTTCCAGCTCTGGCAATTGCTGCGTCGGCACGCACCCGAATCGCACCAGGACAGCGTCAAGCGCAATAAGAAAGAGTTCATTGAGCTGGCTTCTCGTCTGCTGGATATGAGCAAAACGTCGCTGCTGCCACTGCAGACCGTCTTCGAACAATTGGAATATCGCAAAGAACTCGCGTTTCTCATTGAAGTCGTCAACGGCTTTGAAGCCTGGCGCAAGTCGCATGCGCGCATCAGTTTCGCCGACATGCTTTACGAGCCGGTCAAATGTCTGCAGGAGTCCCCGGATCTGGTAAAACTGGTCGCGGACAAAATGGATGTGATCCTGGTGGACGAATATCAGGACACCAACGAGATCCAGCACTTACTGCTGCGTTATATCGCCGGTAAACGCGCCCGGGTGACCGTTGTAGGCGATCCTGATCAAACCATCTACGAGTTTCGCGGTGCGCAACCGGAGTTCATTCTCAATCGCTTCGCGGAGGAGTTTGAAAGCCCTCGTGAATTCACTCTTTCGTATACCTTTCGCTACGGCCATAAAGTCGCCTTGCTCGCCAATCACCTGATTACTCACAATCATGGACGCAAGGATGTTCTATGTCGCTCCCACACAGGGACGCCCGCCACGGAGGTCAACGTACTGCAGGGCGGCGATGAAACCCGCCAACTGGTGCTGCAATTAGGGCGACAGCTTAACAGCGGCTGCGAGCCGGAAGAGATCGCCATTTTATTCAGAGTCTGGTCCCAGGCCGTGCCCATTGAGTTGGCTCTTCTGGCCCACCGCATTCCCTATCGTATTGACGGAGACAAAGGCGCTCTGGCGAATCGCGAAGTCATGCACATCCAATACGTGCTGGAAATGGCGTCGGGACGGCTGAGTATGCTGGAGGAAAACAAGCGCGCGGAGGTGCTCGCCGGACTGCTGCGCTTCCCCCATGTCGGATTGAAAGACGACACCCTGCGCGAGCTGGCGCATATACTGGCGCAACACGACGCGCATTGGGGCGATCAGCTGTTGGAATGGATTCCTGACTCGCTCCACGCCCTGCAAAAACGCAAGTTGAAGCGCACCGCTCAAGCCTGGAGCCTCCTGCCGAAAATGAAAGGTTCCGCCGCGGATATCGTGCGCTTTTATATTGACGATACGGAGTTGTTCAAGACCCTTGAGGAGCTTGCCCTCACCCATGAAACCGCTGACGAGCGCATTAATAACGTGCTCGGCATTGAGCATTACCTCGCCACGTTGAACCTGCCGTCGTTGGAGACGCTACAGCATTTCGATGAATTGCGGCGTCTGGCGGGAGCGCAGAAGCAGCAAGGCGGCGTCACCTTATCCACCATGCATCGCACTAAAGGTCTGGAGTGGCCTGTGGTGATGATCATCGGGCTGAACGAACAATATCTTCCCTACAGCATGCGCGGCGGCGAAGACATCGTTGACCACCTGCAAGCGGAACGGCGTCTGCTGTATGTGGCCATGACCCGAGCCAAAGAAGCCCTGTATCTGTTCACTCCAACCCTGAACGGCAAGGCCGCGCTCAGCAAGGATGACAAACCCAGCCGCTTTGTTAAAGAAGCCAGCATTGACGTTTCCACGACCGTGGGCGCGTTTCTGGATCAGCGCAAGCAATCTAAGACCCAAGATTCAGGCCATTACGAATCGACGCAACGACTGACGCCCATCGCCACCCGTTATCTCGAATGGCACGACGTTAATTATGAACAACCAGCGCAGACCGCCGCAAAGGAGCCTGAGCAGATCTGGTCAGGTGATCGGGTGCGCCACAGCATTCTGGGCGAGGGTGAAGTCATCGCCGATCTCGACGACGCCTTTCAGGTGGAGTTTGAGGATGGTCGCAGAATGAATTTCAGCAAGAAAAGCGCCCATCTGTATTTCAGCTCTCTGGGCGGGTGATGCGAATTACATCAACCAAAACGCAGTGACTAATCCGGTGATGAAGCCGAATAAAAAGATGCCAATCCACCCGGTAAATTGACTGGCCGGCGTGTGCGCGTCTTGCACTTGGGAGTTTTCCCAATCTCGCAGAATTGAACGGGCCTGCTCGTAATCCACGTCATTAACGGAAATCCTCACCAACCCCGCCGCCGGCAATTCTCCCATTCCACCCTGCAGGAACTCGCCGTCGATAAATCCCGTAACGCCGGATTGCTCCAGCACGCCTTTAATCATGTGAGCTTCCAAGACGTTGGCGGCTTCATAGACCTGACGCACACGCTTCTCCTTTCATCGCCAAAAATCGTCAGAGGCCAGCTCAGTGCTGGCGCTCGCCATAAAGCTGCGCATACAGACCCCGTTGCTGCAACAACTCTTCGTGTTTGCCTTCCTCGGCAATGCGGCCGTCTTCAAATACATAGACACGGTCCGCCTGCTTCACTGCGCTGAGGCGGTGAGCAATGATCAGTGTGGTGCGCTGATCGAGAAAGTCCGCCAGCGCCCGATGCAAGTTGTACTCGGTTTCCGCATCCAAAGCCGACGTCGCCTCATCAAGAATCACCACTTGCGGGTCGGCCAGAATCATCCGGGCGATCGCCACACGCTGCCGCTGCCCGCCCGACAGCCTGACGCCTTGCCGACCGACCAAGGTATCCAGCCCTTCCGCCAAGTTCTCCACGACCGCCTTCAGTTGCGCCACCTCCAACGCCTGCCAGAGTTGCGCGTCAGTATGCGGTCGTCCCATCGTCAGATTCTGTCGCAGACTGTCATTGAACAACGTGGGATGCTGCAATACCGTGACCACATGCTCACGCACCCGATGGTGGCCAATCCGTTGAATCGGCACGCCATCGAACAGGACGGAGCCCTGGGAAGGCGAATACATCCCCAACAGCACCTGCACCAAGGTGGATTTCCCCCCGCCGCTGGCTCCGACGAGCGCCGCCTTCTCCCCTGGATTGATATGCAAAGACACGCCCTGCAACACGTCAGGGCCATCGCCGTAGGAAAAATGCACATTCTCCACATCCAGCGCGACGGTCCTTTTTCCTGCAAAGGGATTGGTTTGCGGCGGATAGACCGGCTCCCGCCGCAACTGCAACAATTGATTAATGCGTCCCAACGCCGCGTTGGCGGCGTAGAAACTGTACTGCATGCTCAAAATATCCTGCACCGGCGCCATCATGAACCAGAGGTAGCCGAATATCGCAAACATGTGCCCAATACTCAGATCGGAGTAAAACACTGTCAGCATGGCGGCGGCGCGAAACAGATCCACCCCAAACAGAAACAACATAAAGCTGACTCGGTTGGCGGCGTCGCTCTTCCATTCGTACTGCACTGCGTGATTGCGAACGCCCCAGGCGTGGTCCAAAAGGCGACGAATGTAATGCTGTTCACGGTTAGCTGCGCGGATCTGATGAATCCCATCCAGCGTTTCCGTCAGCGCTTCCTGAAACAGCTCCAACGCCTGATTTTCCCGGCGCTTGAGTTCTTTGACCTTTTTACCGAGGCGCGTGGTCAGATAAATCACGAAGGGATTAAAAAACAGAATCAGCAGCGCCAACTGCCAGTGCACCCACAATAACACCGCCGCAGTGCCGACTATCGTCAGCAACGCCACCAGCAAACGGCTGACCGAGCTGCCGATGAATTGATCAATGGTATTGAGGTCTGTCACATAGCGGGACGCCACCGCGCCGCTCCCCATGACTTCGTACTCGGCCATGGAGATGCTGCTGAGGCGACTCAATAGATCCTGCCTGATACGGCAAATAATATCTTTGGAAATACTGGCGAACTGCCTGCCCTGCCACACATTCATGAGCAGAGAAAACGAGCGCAAGACCAGAGCGGCGAACACCATGACGCCTATGTAAAACGTAGCCCCGTGTAATGACTCTGGAGAATACTGGTTAATCAGCGCAATCACAGGACCAGGTTGCTCCAGCAATACCTCATCCACCAGCAAAGGCAACAGTAACGGCACAGGGACCGCCGCCAATGTAGCCAGCACCGCGATCAGGTTCGCCCTCGCCAACTGCGGCTTGTAGGCCAGCACCATATTCCGGATTCGCCGCCAGTCATATCGTTCGTTGGCGGTTTCAGTACGGTCAGTATGGCGTTGTTGGTCTGGCAAAATGTCCTCCGCGACTTACTTCGATCAAACGCAATGAAAAGCGTCTGGGCGACAGCCAGAACGGCGACGCAGACGCCTGTTGCGATGACTCCATTCTAGTGCGACGGCCTGACGGGCGCTAGCCGCATCTCGCCCTCCTCCAATAGACTTTTGCGACGGCTGGCGATCAGCGCCGCTTAGGCGTCCAGGCCCAGATCATTTCCGCCATGACCGGCTCTTTGTCTTCACTGTCAGTAATCGCGACAGCCACCGTCACCTCGCCTTTTTCAAGCGTCTGAATCGCGTGTACCTGCTCCTCCGTCAAATGGGCTTCCGCGCGCATATCGCCTTTCGCCCGCTTCACGTAATCAAGCTTCATGGTTTTAATGACCGGCACGGCGTGATCCGGCACGTTCATTCCCACCAGGAAACCCGTGGCCGACTCCGCAATCAACGCATTGGCGACAGCATGCACGGAGCCAATATGATTTCGCACGGCGCGACGATTTTTCAGTGTAATAACGCAACGGCGCTGGGTAAGCTCTTCCACGACGATACCCGTAGTTCCCGCGTACTTGACCGTCTTTCCGAAAAACAGAGACAAGGCTCTGCTGCGGGCGATCTCCGGCAACAAATTAATTTTGCTGACAATAGACATTAATTTATTCATGTTCTTTACCTGCGTTTATTATTGGGCCCCAGGCGACGAAACCGATCACGGAGGGGTTAAATGACCTTCAGTCAGTTTTGCCGCCGGGCTATAATGCCCTTTCACACCCAAACAGTTAAGGACTATGCAATGAGTGACTTACAAAAAGCGTTCGAAGAAGCGCTCAATTACGTCAAAACCGCCGAGGGCGACTTCTCTCCCTCCAATGAAATGAAGCTGGAAATGTATGCGCTGTTCAAACAGGCCAGCGAGGGAGATGTCAGCGGCTCCCGTCCCGGTATGATGGATTTCGTGGGACGCGCCAAGTACGATGCCTGGGCGAAGCTGCAAGGGGTGTCCAAAGATGAAGCGATGCAGCGTTATGTGGACGTCATCGCCGATCTGAAAAAGCGCTACAGCTAAGCGCTTGCCGGGAAACGGGCGCTGAGTTCGTTTCCCTTTGTCTCTCCAATTAGGCTCATCTCAGAGCCCGAAAAACCTAACAAAATAATCAACCGGCAAAAGTTTGCAAAAGCTTCATCAAACCAACTTTGCAGGCAACATTTCGTTGTAATAGAATTTAAGGATAATTATAAAAAGAAGAACCAGCGAGGTTATCGTAATGGAAACTGCTGAATTAATGTTGCCGAACGAACCTGAATTTATTTGCCAGTTGAAGCAGGCGATTGAGTCGCAGGGCTTCAGTCCCCGCACCGAACACTCTTACCTGCATTGGATTTATCGCTTCATTTCCTTTAATCAAAACCGCAGTCCAAAAGAACTTGGCGAAAAAGACGTGCGTCGCTTTCTGCGCTATGTCGCTACAACACTGAGCGCTTCGCCCGCACGCTGTAAACAGGCACTGAAGGCATTACGCTTCATGTATCAGGATGTGCTGAAAAAACCACTGCCAGGACTGGATGATATGCAACCCGCCTAACGACGATCTTCGGGCCTGCAGTTAGCGCTCTGTCGTAATCAGATAATCGTAAATATGGGTCGTCGGCGTCACGGGCGTGAAGCGAGGCTGTGGCGCATCAGCGGGAATGGATAGCGCCCGAAACTCATCCTGCGTTTCCCTTTTTTCAGCTTGAGCAGTACGTTCCTTTAGTTCAAAAGGCGCATCAGTCTCTTCTCCCGCCGCTGGAGCATCCAAAGAGCCACCGATGACAGCAGCGGATAAAGCGGTAGAGTCCAGAGACTGCAAAGGAAAGGTTTCAAGCGTCGACTTTTCTTTATACCCCTCCTGAACGACAGGGGCTTCCGCCGCCATCGCCTGAGCACAGAAGCAAAAGGATGCGGTAACAGACAATAATATTTTTCTTGTTGTGAACATGACTATCCCCAGCAAATATTGATCAGGGTATCGTCCTATTCTATGGACGACGCAGGCGGGTTCAGCGCCTTTCGCCGTCATTCGTGACCAAGTTCACAAGGTGAATTACTTTTCCAGACGGATGTTATCAACAATCATCCACTTGGCGCCGTAATCATGGGTCGTGAAGATGAAGAAGTTGCGCACATCTGATACATCCAGACGACGGCCGGATTTAGTCATGGTCCACTCGTCAAAATCCAGGGTGTAGTCATTCCACCCCTTCTTGGCCTGAAGGCGAATATTAACCCGGTCCTCAAACTTGTCTGTCGGCATGTCCAAATAGAACCCATCATCCAAACGAACAGCTACATGCATGTCTTTCTCTGCGTACACGGAAAACGACAGCTTGGAATAGCCTGTCCAGTCGTGAGGAAACTCAATGAAAGACGCGCCGGGGAAAACATCCTGTTTGCGCAATTCGATATACAGCGCCTGCTCGCCATGGCTGGCGTGCTCCCGGGTAAGTTTGATCACCCGTCCTGTCCAGCGCTGACGATCACGGGCGGTTTCAAAATCCGCCAGCACAGGGAACTCTGCGCTTTGATGCAGTGAGATGTTAACCGCCTTCGCCACCGGCAAGCATGTGTACAAAAACGCAGCGATAGCCAAGACACAACGCAGGACGACGAAAGAGCGATGACGTACGCCTTCCGACGGCATCACCAGCATCAATCCCATCAGGGCGCCAGCGACATCCGCGAACACATCTCCCCATGAAGGAGAACGCCCGATATGCGCCTGAATCAATTCCACCACGCCAGCGAATACGAACGCCGCCACGGGCGTCAGCAACCACAATCTATTAGCGCCGAATCGGCGTATCTGCGGTAGACGCAACGCCAACGCCACCACAACGGCGGTCCAGACGACATGACCGAAATCCCAAAGCGCGTTGTACAGCATGGAGGAGCTTTTGTGAGGCCCCACATCCGCAAACAACAAATACAGGCCCGCGACAAACGCCAGACCGAACATCCAATGAAACTTACTTCTCTGAACAGGCGCCTGTGGCGCAGTCGCATACATCATAGTCACCCGCGGAACCAAACGCTTTACGCGCCGCAATATTCAATTTCAATTACAAAATAGGACTTCCGGCCGGAAGGCGTCGTCACTATCACTTCATCATCTACTTGCTTCTTCAACAGCGCCTTCGCCATAGGGGAGTCAACGCTGATGTAACCTTTTTGAGCGCCCAGCTCGTCCGACCCAACGATGCGGTAACGATGCTCATCGCCTTCTTCGTCTTCCAAGGTCACCCAGGCGCCAAAATAAACCCGGCTTTGGTCCTCCGGCGGACGATCCACCACCTTGAGCTCATCCAACCGCTTGGTCAGGTAGCGAACGCGCCGATCTATCTCACGCAGTTGTTTTTTGCCATAGATATACTCGGCGTTTTCACTGCGGTCGCCCATTGCCGCGGCTTCAGACACGGCCTTGGTGACTTCCGGGCGCTTTACTTTCCACAAATACTGTAGCTCTTCGCGCAAGGTGCGCTCGCCTTCCGAGGTGATATAACGGGCTTTCGGAGGGCTGGGAGGGCGATAACGACTCATCTTAAGTTCTCACCATAAACTGGGCGCGCTCAAGGACGCTCACGCTTGCTTTCTTTGAAAAGATAAGCGCCGGTGAACGCCGCAATCAAACCGCCGACATAACCCACAACGAACACGTATGAGGGAATCAACGTTGCGTCGCTTTCCCCGCTCCCGGAACTGAGCGCAAACTGCATAACCGTCAGCAGCCCCCACATGGCCAAAACGTGCCAATACTCCAGGAATCCCGCCATTCTAGCTGTCAGATAGCCCGCCAGACCATCAAAAGCAATACCTACTCCTATCAGAATAGCCATTAGCGCAAAGGCGTCGCTGGGGTTGCCGAGGAATGCCTCAAGCTCCTCTTTGGAGGCGCCTCCTGCATGCATCATCGCAAGATAAAAGCCAGCTATGAGCCGAATGGCGATTATAGAACCGCCAAGGTCAAAAACGGTTCCCAGAATGACTGCTCGGAAATTCAACGTCATAAGAAAATTAACTGCCGTATCTGCACGATGAGTTGACTGGCGCCGTATGTCCCCTGTTTGATGGCCACCGGTAAGCTGGGACTGAGGCGTTGGTACAGGGTCAAATTCTATCGCGGCGGACAAAAAAAATCCCCTGCAAAACAGGGGATAATCTAGGCAGTGGCTAACGCTCTTAAAAAAAACAACACTCAAGGGCAGGACAACAACTACGTCAACTGGCACATAAAAAAACAAACCTAAAACACTGTGCGTTGCGCGTTTGGGTGAAACCTTCTTTTCACCATCCTTGGAGCTAAGACTACGGGATGGCTTATTGCCCCAAGGTGGATTAATTATTAACCTTTTTTAAAGGGCGGTATTCGTTTGAGAATATGACTTAACTTTCTGTTTCCAGAGAATATTCAGGGATACTTGACTTTCATCATGAAAAATTCCCGTTTTCCTGCATTCAATAGTTGAATTTAGGGTTCCGCCGCTGTTATTGTCACGAACTAATCTGATGCAATCGGAATACCCCAGGTTAGATAGAGCTAATGCGCCCAGTCAGGCCCCCCGAAGAAGTTGAGCAACTTAAAAGGAATATTCTCGATGTGGCCTTGCGCCTCATCGTTCAGGAAGGATTCGCCGCCCTCACCATGCGCAGGCTTGGCAAAGCCCTCGGCATGACCGCGCCGAACCTCTACAACTACTACCAAAGCAAAGACGAAATCTACGTCACCCTGATGATTCAGGGCTTCAGCAAACTCCGCGCCTATCTGATGAAGAGAGCGGATGCGGAGCAAGACGCCATCGCCCGCGGACGCGCTATCATGCGCGGCTACATTGAGTTTGGACTCAGCCAGCCCGAGCATTATGAGCTGATGTTCTCCTCTCACGCGCCAAAATTCCGTGAATACAAAGGAACAGACATAGAACCTCTGTCCAATCAGGAATACGCGCTTTCCATGGAAGTGGCCAATTTCGCTGAGACTTGTCTGCAGTCAGTACTGGATCGTGTCGGCCTAAACGCATCCGGCGATCAGCGCCGCACCATGTTGATCGAACTATGGAGTCTGCTGCATGGCATGGTCAGCCTTCATTTGACAGGCAATACCGCTTATTTAACGGATACGCCGCTGGAAACCTACGAGCACATATTGGATTTGCTGCTGCAGCGATTTGTGGATCGCCACCGGGAACAACAAAGCTAAAGCGCTCAGTTCAGGCAGGCCCAGCAAGGCCGGGGCGGGATGGAAAAATTAGGTTGTCTCCTCTATTTTTTGTAGGTAGGTTCTGCACAACCTCATCACCTATCCTAGCGGACAGCCCAGGGAAAAATTCATCATGAAGACCCAAGATATTCTCAATAATGCATTGAACGGGCTCGATTACATCGGCTACCAATTGGAACACTACGGCGTCACAGACAAAGTAAATCGCCACGCCGTCCTGGCGTTCATTATGGCGGAGCAAAAACATCTTGAAGGCGAACTGGATAGCATCAGCGCTCGCGTAGGGGTGCAGAAAGCCAGAATTGAGCGGGCGCGCAGGCAAGTGGAAGGGCTCGTGAATACCACCCTGGAAACGGCCGCTTATCCGCTCAAACAAACTCTGAGCCTGATAAGATCACGCCTGAACTAAGTTTTCTCTCGACACGATTGAAGAGGACTGCAGGAGAGGAAGAGCAGGACTTTCCCTCTCCTCTCAACGTCAGCTTGGCAAGGCGGGCGTTTTTCCCGGCGAGTCCTGCTCCGGCGCAGATGCAGCAGGCAGCGCTTTGGGGATAGGTAATTTCATTTCAGCACGCAAACCAGGCTGGTTATCCCTCAACTCCAACGCGCCTTTGTGCATTTCGCACACGGCCTTCACCATACTCAGCCCCAACCCGTTGCCCGGCAAGCCCCGCGTCTTATCTACCCGATAAAACCGCTGCACCACCTTGTCGCGCTCGTCTTCGGCAATACCAGGGCCTTCATCCCAAATGCTGATAACAGCTTGGTCGAACGCCCGTAATCTGACACCGACGTTACCGTTTACTGGGGTATATTTGATGGCGTTATCCAGCAAGTTAGCGATAGCCTGGAACAGTAAATCCCGGTCGCCCTTCACGATAATGCCCTGGGCGAGGTCCAGCGACAGCGTCTGAGATTTATCCGCCGCCAAAGCTTCATACAGCTCAACGGCGTCGGCCACCAGGCCATGCAGGTCCACCTCAGAGAAGTTGGCGCTATAGCCGCCAGATTCGATACGCGCGATACGCAGCAACGCATTGAACGTCTGTAATAGCTGATCCGCCTCGCCGATGATTTCCTGCACCACGGCGCGGGCGTCTTCAGGCAAATCCTTCTGACATAACAGCTCCAGTCGACCGCGGACACGGGTCAATGGCGTTCGCAAATCATGTGCGATGTTGTCAGAGACGTGACGAACTCCCGCCATCAGGGCTTCGATCTGGTCCAGCATACGGTTCAAGTGATCCGCCAGCTCGTCGAAGTCATCGCCAGAGCCGCGCACTGGAACGCGCAATGACAGGTTACCCTGCATAATCTGACGGCTGGTGTGGGTGATCGCTTCAATTCGCCGTCGCGTACTTTTCGCCAGCGCCACGCCCCCCAGAAAAGCCAATCCAAGGGTAATGGCCACCCCCCAGGTCAGTGAGCGCTCGATCAACTCCCGCACCCGGAAAAGATCAAAGATATCCCGCCCCACTAACAAGCGGTAGCCGCCCCGTAGCGTGAACACGCGCGCGCGCGCCATGTGGGGAGCTGCGAAGCGGCCTCCTGAACGATTCAGATAAAAGCCGATCCAACCGTCTTCATCCTCCACCAAAGCAGGCCACTCATTCAGATTACCCGCCAGCGGCTGCAGGTCGGAATTGACCAGCAGATACAATGATTCGCCTTGAGGATCGTTCAGTACACGCTCATTCATGACGCTGACCATACCGCGCAGCCCCTGCCGCCGATATTGCTCAGCCAGTCCTTGAATCTCAGCCTGGATGGTTTCGTCGAACTGGGCGGACATGAAACCTACCGTCGCCCAGTAAATGAAGCCTAGAAGGAAGAGTACAGAGGCTGCGAAGAGCAGCATGTACAATATTGCGAACTGAAATGCCGAGGTGCGTAATAGCTTAGGCAGCTTCACGTAGGACGTACCCTGCTCCACGAATGGTGTGCAACAGGGGTGTCTCAAAATCCTTATCGATCTTGGCCCGCAGACGGCTGATGTGAACATCGATAACGTTGGTTTGCGGATCAAAGTGATAATCCCACACTTTCTCCAGCAACATAGTCCGCGTCAGAACCTGACCGGGATTGCGCATGAAGTATTCCAGCAAACGAAATTCCCGCGGCTGTAAATCAATGGACAAACCATTGCGCTTGACTGTACGCGCCAACAGATCCATTTCCAGATCCGCCACTTTCAGCGTGGTGACGACGTCCTGTTGCTGCTGAGAACGACGCAGCAAGGCTTCGATACGCGCCAACAACTCGCTGAAGGAGAAGGGTTTAACCAGATAGTCGTCGCCGCCGGCGCGCAAGCCCTGAACGCGATCGTCCACTTCGCCAAGCGCGCTTAACACCAGCACGGGTGTTTTAGAGCCGCCAGCGCGCAGCATGCGCACGACGGACAAGCCGTCCAGCTCCGGCAGCATACGATCCACAAGCAGCAGATCATAACTTTCGGTCGTGGCCATATGCAGGCCGGTTTTTCCGTTTTCAGTGGCGTCAACCACATATCCGCTTTCTTTGAGTCCCTTACTCAGATAGGCAGCTACATCTTTGTCGTCTTCAATAACTAAAACTCGCATTTTTCATCCCCGTCTCTTCACTACCTGATACCACTACAGAAACAGAAGTTCCTTGCCAACAGCGCCCGAACTCATCCGCCCCGCGCCCGCTTGATTTGCTCATAGGCGGTGCGGATCTCCTGAGTTTTCTCCGTCGCTATCTTAACCATTTCCTCCGGCAGGCCCTTCGACACCAGCTTATCCGGATGGTGCTGACTCATCAGACGCCGGTAGGCTTTCTTAATTTCTTCATCAGTAGAGTTTTCATTCACTCCCAGCGCGGCGTAAGCGTCCGATAGACTCGGCGTCTTTTCTTTCGCGCCGGCGTGGAAACCTTCCTGGGCGTATCGCTGTCTGGCGATAGCCATCGCCAGCAAGCCTTCAAATTGATGACGGCTGAATCCCAGAGTTTCAGCCACTTCACGCAGTATACGTTGTTCATTGGCGTGCAGATCCTGATCCGCCAGCGCAGTCGCCAGCAATATTTCCAGGAACATCTGCAGTAAGTTGGCCCGACGATGGCACTCATCCCGGAACTGGAGCAATACCGCTTGCAGGTCGAATTCCGGCTGTTTACCGCGATTGAATAATTCAATCGCCAACTTTTCCTGTTCCGGATTCAGTTGCATACCCGCCATGATGTGGCGCGCAGCCTGAATTTCCACCTCACTGACGCGGCCATCAGCTTTTGCGACATGTCCCATAACGCTGAACACGGCGGTGAAAAAGGCCGTTTGCACCCGCTCCTGATCGCCTGCGCCCCAGTTCGGCGCTTCTAATTCGATCCGCTGCACGCCGACGTCAAAACTATGTCCGATTGCAGCGCCGAGCAATCCCCCCAAGGGACCACCTAATGCATATCCAAATGCGCCGCCGATAACTTTTCCCCACCAGCCCATTAAATTCCAAGTCTCCAGTCGTCGTCTGATGTTAATTTACTAAGCTGGTAGTTCATTATTTACCCATTGCGTAGTCTAGGTACAGGGTAAATAAACGCCCAGTTAAGATTTAGTAATTTGGGGGCGAGGCCGCTTATTGCAACCACCCCAGCGTATCCCGCGTATTTCCGAGGGGAATATACTCTGCGCTCACCCATCCTTGATAACCCATTTCATCAAGCTGGGAAAAAATATATGCAAAGTTGATTTCGCCAGTTCCAGGTTGATGACGCCCTGGATTATCGGCGAACTGAATATGTCCGATATTGGCGAGATGACGCTTGATCGTCCGCACTAAATCCCCCTCCATCACTTGCATATGATAGATATCATATTGATATTTAATATTATTCACACCTAATACCTGAATCGCACGCAGCACCTTTTCTGTGCTGTCGACCAGAAAACCAGGGACATCCAGGCTATTGATCGCTTCCAACGTCAGCACAATGCCCTCGTCATTCAGCTTTTTCGCCGCATAGCGCAAATTCTCGGTCAGCGTGAGCCATGCCTGCTCATCGCTTACTGAAGCAGGCTTTATCCCCGCCAGGCAGTTCAATCTGGGCGCGCCGAGAGCCTTGGCGTATGCGATCGCCAATTCCACCCCTTCCCTAAACTCTTTCTCCCGGCCCGGAATGCATGCAATTCCGCGCTCACCGGCATCCCAATCCCCAGCAGGTAGGTTATGCAGTACTACACTGACGCCGGCGCTCTCTCGGCTGGCGGACAATAAAGCTTTATCCCAGGCATAAGGAAACTGCATTTCCACTCCGGTGAATCCAGCTTCAGCGGCCGCCGCAAAACGCGCCTCCATGGGAACGTCCGTAAACAGCATGGAAAGGTTGGCTGCGAACTTAGGCATCCTTATGCTCTCCATCAAGACGAATCTGATTAAGCGCCTCAATGTGCAGCAATAGGCCACTGTGGTCCACATTCTCATGCCCGGCTTCCAACAAAGCCTGATATTCCTCGAAAACCTGTTCGGTGAGGGGCAGAGTTAACCCCTCCGCTTTGGCCTCATCAAGGATCATGGTCAAATCTTTGTGCTGTACTCTGGCTGTCGCTCCTGGCTGGAAATCGCGCTCCAGCATGCGGCGGCCGTGTAAATCCAGAATACGGCTTGATGCGAACCCGCCCAACAACGCCTCTCGCACCGCCACCGGATCAGCGCCGCCTTTGGCCGCCAACATTAAGGCTTCGCCCACAGCGCCGATGGTGATTCCCACAATCGCCTGATTAGCGAGCTTCGCCAGTTGCCCAGCTCCATGAGGACCGATGTAGGTGGTTTTACCCAATGCGCCGAAGATAGGCTGGGCTTTGTCATACTGACTCCGCTCGCCCCCCACCATTATCGATAACGTCGCCTGCGCCGCCCCCACCGTCCCGCCTGAGACGGGCGCATCCAGGTGAGCCACCTCTCTTGCTTGCAGATAACCAGCGTGTTTACGCGCTAATGATGGCGGGATAGAGCCCATATCGATGACTAAAGCCCCGGGCGGAACAGCATCTGCAACGCCCTGCCGCATCAGAATGTCGTCAACCACCGAACCGTTTTCCAGCATCAAAATAACGACATCCGCCTTTGCAACCGCCTGCGCAGGCTCGTCAGCGATATGGGCTCGCTCAGCAAACGCTTCGGCCTTTGCGCGAGTGCGGTTCCATAGCGTCAAGGAATAACCAGCGCCTAACAGATTCTCCACCATGGGCGCGCCCATCAAGCCGACGCCAAGAAAAGCGATATGCATGGTATTGTTTCCTCTAAAGGTGGGCAGCAGAGTCACCGCAAAAAAAAACCGCCATACGGCGGTTTTTTCAATATCTGGCGTCGCTTATGCTTCAAGCATCAGCTTGACCTTCTTCATTGCATTCTTTTCCAGCTGGCGTATACGCTCAGCGGAAACGCCGTACTCATCGGCAAGCTCATGCAAGGTGGCTTTGCTTTCAGCCAGCCAACGCTTTTGAATGATGTCTTTGCTGCGTTCATCCAACTGAGTCAGCGCGTCGTGGAGACGACTGTTGGAGTCTTCCTCCCAGTTTTCATTTTCCAGCATCATCGCCGGATCATAGCGGCGATCTTCCAAATAGTTCGCCGGAGCCCTGAACGCCGTTTCGTCGTCTTCATCCGCGCCTGCGTCAAAAGACGTATCCTGGCCAGCCAATCGGCTTTCCATTTCCCGCACAACATGGGTATCGACGCCCAAGTCCTCCGCAACGGCTTTGGCTTCGTCATTGGTCAACCAAGCCAGACGCTTCTTGGCGGAGCGCAGGTTAAAGAACAGTTTGCGTTGCGCTTTGGTGGTCGCCACTTTGACGATACGCCAGTTACGCAAAATGAATTCGTGAATTTCCGCTTTAATCCAGTGCACCGCGAAGGAAACCAGACGAACGCCGAACTCAGGGTTGAAGCGTTTAACCGCTTTCATCAATCCAATATTCCCTTCCTGGACCAAGTCAGCCTGAGACAGACCGTATCCGGAATAACTCTTGGCGATATGCACCACAAAGCGAAGGTGAGCCATGACTAACTGTCTGGCTGCGTATAAGTCTTCGTTCTGGTGGAAACGTTCCGCCAATTCGCGCTCTTCTTCAGCGCTGAGAACAGGAATGCTGTTTACCGCGTGAACGTATCCCTCCAGATTCCCTACTGGAGCAAGCATTTCTACAGGCCGTAAACTGGTACCCATTCAAAATCTCCAATTATCTTACTCGACGTGAAAATATAGCACTTGACGATTGGACTGCCAACGCAGTCTAAAGTTCCCCATTGTAACGAAATGTAACGCCACAATCGACTTTATCGTCCTCGTCTGAAAGCCTCTGCGAGCCTATTCCTATCAAGCCCGCCGCCCGCACTGGATTACAGGACTTAACTGTAATTAAGGCCGGCTGTCATTATTTCAATAGCTGGACGATATTAAAAATTGGTCATTTAGGCTCAATATCATCCAAATGCCGTCTTACGGCGAGCCAGGCGCCGCCGCAGCCCAGGAAAGAGCCCGTCAACAGCAGCAAGGAAGAGGCTTCAATAGACAAGCCGGACAAGTTAAAGCTGCTGTAATACAACGCCGCCAGCTGGTTCACCGGTCCGCTCAGCCAGAGCAGCGCCATGTTCACCAATAGCCAGGCTAATAAAGCGCCGCCTACGCCATACCAAAAACCGGTATACAAGAACGGTCTGCGCACAAAGGGATCGGTACCCCCTACCAGCTTGACCACCAGAATTTCGTCTTTACGGTTCTCAATCGCTAACCGGATGGTGTTGCCGATGATCAGAATGACGGCCAGCCCCAATAAGGCGCCTATGGCCAGGGTGCTGCGCCCCAGCACTTCAAACAGGGCATTCAAGCGCTTCACCCACTGCAGATCCAATTGCACATTGTCCACTTCAGGAAGCTTGGACAACGTTTCCGTGAAAGCCTGCACCTTTTCCGCCTGCCCGTATTCCGGCGCGGGCTGCAATACGATCACCGCCGGCAAGGGGTTATCGTCCAGATAAGCCAGTACATCTCCCCAACCAGACAGAGACTTGAACTCCTCCAACGCCTGAGTGCGGTTGATGAACTGCATTGACTGCACCTCAGGACGCTCTTTAAGCTTCTGCGCCAATTGATACGCAGCCTGGTCGTCCACATCCAGCTTCATATAGAGCGATACCCGCGAGGCGCCCTCCAGTCCTTCCGTCAGTCCGCCCAGATTGCCGAGCATGACAAACAAGCCACACGGTAAAGCCAGGGCCACAGCGATCACCAGCCATGTCATCAGACTGGACAAAGGACTTCGTATCAGACGCATTAAGCTGTCGCGGGCGATCAGACGGTGGTGGGAAAAGTAGGCTTCCAGTCCGCTTTGCTCTAATCCGGCGGAGGCGCCCTGACGTGGCGGCGCTTCCGCTGGCGGAGGCGGCGGCTGTTTACGACCCGATCTTGAAGGGCTGGCTCCGCGCGGTATGTTTTCTTTCATATTCTTTTATTCTCTTCGCTCGGGAGATTTTAATCAGCCGCGACCGGCCACCAGTTGGCCATGATCCAGTCGCATTACGCGATGCTTCATATGAGAGATCAGCGCCAGATCGTGGCTGGCGATCAGCACGGTCACACCGACCTGGTTAAACTGCTGGAACAATCGCATGATCTCGGCGGACAACTCAGGGTCCAGGTTTCCTGTCGGCTCATCGGCAAGCAGCAATGGCGGTTTATTCACCACCGCTCGGGCGATGCCCACCCGCTGCTGCTCCCCTCCAGATAGAGTGATGGGCAATGAGTTTTCTTTCTTCAACAACCCAACCTTATCCAGAGACGCACGCACCCTTCTTCCGATCTCCCGCGGGGAAACGCCTGCGATTTCCAATGGCAAGGCGACGTTTTGAAATACGGTACGATCAAACAGCAAATGGTGATTCTGGAACACGACCCCCACATGGCGACGGAAATAGGGAATTTGCCGGCGGGGAAACTTCTCCAGATTCTGACCGCCGATATAAATGCGCCCCTGATTGGGACGCTCCATAAGCATGATCAATTTCAAAAGCGTGCTTTTGCCCGCGCCAGAGTGCCCGGTCAGAAACGCCATCTCACCGCGTCGCAATGAAAAGCTGACCTCAGACAGGGCTTCAAACCCGCCGCTGTAGCGTTTTGAGACCCGATCAAAGTGGATCATGCTGTCGCCGATCATAAATTTCCTCTTTGCCTCATCGCCTTGCTCTTAAGCCTCGGTTTTATGCGTCAAACAGCGCATCCACAAATTCGCTAGCGTTGAATGGGCGCAGATCGTCAATACCTTCCCCTACGCCGATATAACGGATCGGCAATCCATGCTGCTTGGCGATGGCGAACAGGATGCCGCCTTTCGCCGTGCCATCCAATTTGGTGATGGCGATACCTGTGACGCCAACCGCCTGACGGAACAACTGAGCCTGGCTCAACGCATTCTGTCCTGTACCTGCGTCCAGCACCAACAACACCTCATGAGGCGCGTCCGGGTCATGCTTCTTGATGACGCGAACCACTTTCTCCAGCTCGGACATCAGATTCTCTTTGTTCTGCAGACGTCCAGCGGTATCAGCGATAACAATGTCCACTCCACGCGACTTAGCCGCCTGCACCGCGTCAAAAATGACGGAGGCGCTGTCCGCGCCGGTATGTTGCGCGATAACAGGCACATTGTTGCGCTCACCCCAAACTTGTAGCTGCTCCACAGCAGCGGCGCGGAAGGTATCCCCCGCGGCCAGGACGACAGAGCGGCCTTCCTGCTGGAATTTATTGGCCAGCTTGCCAATCGTGGTGGTCTTACCGACGCCGTTCACACCCACCACCAGAATCACATAAGGGGTCTTGTTTTCGACTTGCAGAGGGCTGGAGCATGGCTCTAACAGGCCGCGAAGCTCTTCTTTCAGAGCTTCATAGAGGGCAGATGAGTCTTTTAACTGATTACGATCAAGCTTTTCAGTAATGGCCTGAGTAATCTGCGTCGTGGCCTCAATGCCCACGTCGGCGGATAATAACAAGGTTTCGATTTCTTCCAGCAGCTCTTCATCTATCGCCTTGGTGCCGGCGAACAGCGCCATAAGGTTCTGGCTAAACTGGCCACGGGTTTTGCTCAAGCCTGTGCGCACCCTCGTCAACCATCCGCCGGAAGGCTCTTGCACAGCGACCTCTTTTGCAGGCTCAGGCGGCGTCTTTGCCGGCGTGACGCCCTTCGTTTCAGCTTGCTTCTGCGTTTCAGGCGGGCTCAGTTCGAATGAGCGCGGACGCGGGAGGCTATTTCTACGGGACAGAATGTCGGCGATCAATAACAATACCGACAGCCCCATCAGGGCCATAAACACATAGTTGATCATTGAATGCATATCAGAGATGTCCAAAACTTAGGCGAAGATGCAAATGGGGCCCTATTCTATTAACCTGCGATGTTCGTACGCAAGGCTAACGGCCCTACCTGCTCCACCGCGCTCAAATATAGGCGGCGAAATTGAGGACGTGACGCCCTAAGCGCCTGGTAATTTACATTTCATTCGGACTACACACATAGCATGAGACATAAAGGCAAGTCCGCCCCTGAGTTGGGCCAATTGCGCATTATCGGCGGCTCCCACCGGGGTAGAAAACTGACGTTTCCCGCTTTGGACGGCGTGCGCCCAACCCCAGACCGGGTGCGGGAAACGCTATTCAACTGGCTAATGCCCATATTTCCCGGCCCTCGTTGCCTGGATGTATTCTGCGGCAGCGGCGCGCTGGGATTGGAGGCGCTTTCCCGCGGCGCAGCGGATGTGACCTTTATTGATCAAAGCCCAGTGATCACATCTCATTTGAAAAGCCAAATACAGCTTCTACGCGCGGATAACGCCAGTGTGGCGAACGCAGACGCGTTGAGTTGGTTAAGAGCGGCATCGCCGGACAAGCCCTGGGAGGTTGTATTTCTTGATCCGCCTTTCAGAAAAGAGTTTCTTGCTCCCGCCCTGCAAATCCTGGCGGAAAGACAACTGCTTGCAACAAACGCCTATGTGTATATAGAAGCGGAGGTAGAGCTCAATCCCCTCCCGCTGCCTCCCGGCTGGACTATTTCCCGCCATAAGACAGCGGGGCAAGTGCAATATGCGTTATGTCAGGTTCGCCAGCCAGACTGATTTTTTAGCGGCGCTCACTACCGGAGAACGCCGCACTCAGGCTTTCATCTTCAGTAAGCGGTTATCAAGGATATACGGGAAGACTGTAACCGCGAGCGAGGATGTGCTCCCAGATATTGGCTTCCGAGTCGGATACCGTCATTAAGTCAAAATCCAATGGCGAGCCGCCGTCCACAACGTTGACAGTGCTGGCGTTTTCATCACTCAAGTCGCTATCCAGATCCCGATCATATAAAAAGGCGCCGCCTGCATACATGCAGATATTGGTTGGGGCGTAGGTAATATCTGACGAACCATCGCTGGAGACGATGTATTTGTCGCTGGTCGAGTCATAAGTCAGAAACTGTCTCTGGGCGTATTGATTAAAGTCCGTTGGGCTGTGATCGCCTCCCGGGCCAGCCCAGTTGCAGATAAATCCATTAATTTGGCCACTCAGACTCTCCTGAACCCTGTCGCCAAAACCAAAGTATGCTTCGCCTCCGGCCGCGGTCTCTATACCTACATCTAAAATCCGCGCATGGGAATCGCCTGAACCCGCCTGCCACGAATAAGAATAGAGGCCCAGCAGACTGTCGGTATTAAACTCAGCAGTAAATACATTAAAGTTGTCCGCCCACGCCCCACCCGGATCAACAGCAAAGGCCTCGCTCAATACCGTAGAGGAAACCAGATTATCCCGGATATCCGCTGCTGGCGTCGTACTGGCCCAGCCACAGGCTGTGGCGCTTCTTGATTGCAAAGTGACGTTGGTGGAACCCGTTTTCTTGTAGTGGACGGAACCATTGTGGGAGACGTTGTTATCCCCCACGCCGCAATTACCGCCAGCGAAAACGTCCTCTACAATGTACGAAAATAACCCTTCGAACAGACCCGCGTCACGATCAGTAATCGCGTGTTGTAGACTCAAGACGATATTGCGAGATCCAGATCCGTCGTCGTAACTCACGGACAAACTGTAAGACCAGACAGAGCCGCCGGCATCCAGGCTCATGCCCGCACTGTTAAAAGTCATGCTGCTCAGACTCAACGCGTTCAGCTCATCCGTCAGGTCGACACTCGCTCCCGGGCTGATATCGTCCGGCCAGGTCGCGCCAGTAGACTCGTAAACCGCCACCATCCCGGCCAATGTCAGCATCCCCATTCCTACTCGCGCTTGAACATCCCGCATTCGCGCGTTCAACTGGGCCGCCGCACAAGCTTCCCCGTCCTCCGTGCTGGCGTTCCAAATCCCCAGATCCCCACTCGGCAGTTCGCCCGAGCCGGGATCGCCCATCCCCGCGTCAGGGTGGTTTTGCCACTTTAATGTCGGTCCGTAACAGGAGGCATTACCACCGCGGGTAAAGAACGCCGTCGGATCAAAGCTCGCAGTCAACGCCAAGTCTCGGCTCAAAACCCGAGAGATGGTCGCAGACGTTTCCGTGTAGGCGCTTGAAGACGCCACCGCTGAGACGGAAAAGGCAACGCTGGGAAGTTCCTTCCGTTGCGATTTGTCGCCGACTTTTAGAGCCCCCAGACCACTGGAGGCGTCCACAGGACTGGCCACAGTCACGCCTGTGGGGAAATCAACCCTAGCGGACACGCTTCCGCTACTACCGCTATCTGATGAGTTGTTGTCAGAATCACACCCGCCAAGGATGAGCAAGGTGAGCAAAGAGATATATAAGAAAGTTCCGACTGTGCTTTCGCTTTTCATGTTTCCTCCTGATAGATGAACAGCGCAAAGTGCGGCGGACTGATTCTCGCCTGAGTCAGAGGAAAGTATGGTCAAAGATTGGGGAAAGAGGAGAAAAAAGACCGGCTTCCGCCGGTCTTTCCAGAGATATGCCAGGCAGAGGAAGCCGCTATCGCGCCACGGCAGGCGCCGGGACCAAAGAGAAGGATTTCAGCCAGGCGGCAAACTCCTCCAAATGGCGCACGCCGCTTTGCTCCGCCTGATGACACCATTCACGCAAAGCCGCGACTTTATCCTGATATTGCATACCCGGCTGACGTTTCCAGATCGCCTGCAGCTCTTTGCTCTTTTGATAGATCATCTGCAGGGTTTCATGCTTCGCCAGCACTTCCTGCAAGCGGTGATGTTCTTGCGGATGAATCAGAGATTCCTCCCGATACATCAGCTTACGCACTTTCTGCAGTAATGTGCGCTCTTCCGGTGGCAGTTGCAGCTTGCGCTCATTTAGTAACGGAGCCAGCACTTTCTTACGATACTGCACCATCACTTGAAAGCGGTTGTTGGCGATGGCCATCAGTGTATCCACATCCAGCAGCGCCTTTCCGGGCACCTGATGCGCAATTGGGCCGACAGGCTTAGCTTTGGCCAGACGAAGAAATTCAAAGATCTTGATCCACATCCAGCCAATATCAAACTCCCAGGGTTTAACGGAAAGCTTGGGAGAGTGCGGATAGGTGTGATGATTGTTGTGCAACTCTTCGCCGCCAATGAAAAAGCCCCAGGGCGAAATATTTCTGGCGTTGTCGGTGCATTCAAAATTGCGGTAGCCAAAGAAGTGCGCAATCCCGTTAATAACGCCAGCGGCAAAGAAAGGAATCCACATCATCTGCACCGCCCATACGGTAATCCCCTTGGCGCCGAACAGCAGCAGATCAATCACCGCCATGACGGTGATGCCAATCCAGTTGTAGGGAGCATATAGGTTACACTCCAGCCAGTCTTCCGGGGTGCGTTGTCCGTAACGGTTGAGGGTTTCCTCTGTAGCGCCGGCTTTATAGAGTTCCGCGCCACTCCAAAATACGGTCTTCAGCCCTTTTTTCACCGGGCTGTGCGGGTCTTCTTCAGTCTCACACTTCGCATGATGTTTACGGTGTACAGCTGTCCACTCTTTCGTAATCATGCCTGTTGTCAGCCACAGCCAGAAACGGAAAAAATGTGCTAACGCCGGATGCAGATCGACTGAGTTATGAGCCGAATGACGGTGTAAGTAAACAGTGACGCTCACAATGGTGATTTGCGTAAGAATCAGGGTCGCCAGGACGGTTTGCCAAGCAGTCAGCCCCAGCAGGCCTTCATACCACATGTGGAAATCTCTCTTGTTGTATCCCGAAATTTGAGCGTACAAGTGTACGCTAAACTTTGCGCGCCCGCATATTAAAGTTTGTAAGAAATTGCTGAAAAGCCGGCCTGAAACGGGACAATGTTCGCACTCTGCAATCAGCGATTACAAAGGCTAACTCATGCTATCTCGGGGAAGTTCTCTATAGGTTTTTCGCAACCTCATGGTTAGACTGTGATTTTTACGCGGCGAATGCTCAGAGCTCCACCTTTTCCGTGGGGTATACTCAAGCCGATAACGTTCACCCTCTTACCCAGTTCGAAGACAAAGGTTTACCCCGTGCCAGAATTACCAGAGGTGGAAACCACCCGCAGAGGCGTCGCGCCCCACATCACCGGCCGTAAAATTCTTAACGTAAATGTCTATGAACCACGGCTACGCTGGCCGGTGCCAGCCGACTTGCCTGCCGCCGCCGAGGGCAAAACGGTGCAGGACGTCACCCGACGCGCCAAATATCTGTTAATCAATCTGGGTGAAAATGAGCTGCTTTTTCATTTGGGAATGTCTGGCAATCTGCGCATCGTGGCGCCGGAAACCCCACGCATGAAGCATGATCATGTAGATATATTGCTCGAAGGCGATATAACTCTGCGTTACAACGATCCGCGACGTTTCGGCTGCCTGTTGCTGCTAAATCCGCCAACGCAGGAACACCCCCTGCTGAGACATCTCGGTCCTGAGCCCTTGAGCGACCAGTTCAGTGGAGAGCTTCTTTATAAGTTGTCCCGACAACGCAAGTCACCGATAAAAACATTTCTTATGGACCAGGCCATCGTGGTCGGCGTAGGCAATATTTACGCGAATGAAGCTCTGTTCCTGGCGGGCATTCGACCCACGCGACCAGCGGGAGAGGTTAGCCTAAAACGTTATCAGGCTCTGGCGGAAGCGGTAAGAAAAGTACTAAGCGACGCCATCAACATGGGCGGCACCACTTTGCGTGATTTTGTAGGCGGAGACGGCAAGCCCGGTTATTTTCAGCAAACGCTGCGGGCTTATGGTCGCGGCGGACAACCCTGCATCCTGTGTAATACGGAACTCAAAGAAATCAAATTAGGCCAGCGGGCCAGCGTATTCTGCCCCTCTTGCCAACGGTAAGATAAGCTGACTATCGCTACAGGCGCCTGATGGGAGAATGTCACAAACTCAACAAAAGGCGTCGACAGGGGCGCGGCAAAGTTAGAAAATACACAAAATATTATTGCAAAACAGCTGATTCTTTTTTAGAAAGTTTTCAAAAGCCTGTTATATTTGTCTTAATAGATAGACTATTGGATTTGTTAATTGGGAGAGTTCACCCATGCGCCAGACGCTTATTCGTTGGATTAGTATTGTTGTCGCCACTGCAGCTTTTGTCATGCCTACTGCAGGATACAGCGAAACCGTGGAGGAAAAGCCATCCGCGTTGGCCATGACCGGTGACGCTCTGTTCGCCCGTCCAGTGCTGTTCGGCATCACCGTCATCGGCTCTGTCGTTTATGTCGCGTCACTGCCCTTTTCCGCCTTGGGTGGAAACGCTGGCGAAGCGGCGGAGACTCTGGTTATCGGCCCAGCCAAAACCACCTTCGTACGTTGCCTGGGTTGCACCCAGGTTGGCCGTAAAGAGAAAGTGGTGACTTTGGGCGACGAAGGCGCTCAAAATTAAGTCGACAGACCACGTTTAGAATACAAAAAGCCGGCGTAAGCCGGCTTTTTCGTTTTAGTGCCCCACCTTTGAAGCAGAAGGCTTGCGCAACTAGAGCACCAGCTCTTTCCATACTTCGCCATCGTCTGCGATAGCGTGAAAATGCGGATTCAAGATGCTTTCTTTAGAGTTATAACGCAACGGTTTGTATTCTGCGTCTACCATAACGCCCCCCGCGCCAAGTAGCACCGCATGAGCCGCAGCGGTATCCCACTCGGAGGTCGGCGCCAGACGGGGATACCAATCCGCTTTGCCTTCCGCCACCAGACAGATTTTTAAAGAGCTGCCGATGCTCTTGCGCTCCAGTTTCGCAAAGCGCGCTTCCGCTTTATCCAGCATAGGCTGCAGCGCTTCGCCTCCATGACGGCGGCTGGCCACCACCACAACTTCCGCCTCCGGGTTCAGCTTGCGGGCGGTGATCGCATGAGATACGCCATTTTCCGCCAAAAACGCAGCGGCTTCGCCATCCAGACTCCAGCCATAATACAACTGGCTTCTCACAGGCACATACACCCAACCTGCAACCGGAAAGCCTTCATGAATCAACGCGATATTGACCGTGAACTCACCGTTTCGGTTGATAAACTCCTTGGTGCCGTCAAGCGGGTCGACCAGCCAATAGGTCGTCCATTGACGGCGCTCTTCGTAGTCCGGCAAGGTGGACTCCTCCGACAGCACAGGAAACCCTTCCGGCATTTTACGCAGGCCTTCAGCGATAATTGCATGGGCTCTGCGATCCGCCTGGGTCAATGGGGAGTCATCATCTTTGGTGGTGATTTCAATGGATTCCGCTTTTTCATATACATCGAGAATCGCTGCTCCGGCCGCATTCATAATCCCTTGAATTTCGGCATGCATACGCTCAATGGTGTTTTTATCTATCATGTAACCTTGTCCTGATGGGAAGGGGGACGACGCCATCTTTGCGCGCGCCTGTCCTGTACTCTTTGAAAGAGTTACAATCTAACAGAGTTACTCATGAAGTAAAGAAGGTTATTGCATGCTGGATTGGAGCGCCATCGATACCATATTGCTTGATATGGATGGCACATTACTGGACTTACATTTCGACAACTTTTTCTGGATGGAGCACCTGCCAAAGCGCTTGGCGGAGCTTAAAGATATTCATCCGGAAGTCGTGAGCAAAGATCTGCTCGATAAAGTCCGCCAACTGCAGGGACAGCTGAACTGGTACTGTCTCGACTACTGGAGTCGTGAGCTGGACGTCGACATTCCCACGCTAAAAGAAGAAGTCCGACATCTTATTGGCTTTCGCCCCTTTGTTGAGGAGTTCCTCAAGACAATGCGGGACAGCCGTCACCGGGTAGTGATGGTGACCAATGCTCATCGCAAAAGCCTTGACCTCAAGTTACGCCAAGTCGACCTGACGCCTTATTTTGACAACATTGTCAGCTCCCACGACTTTGGCGTTCCCAAAGAGGACATCGCATTCTGGAGCCGTTTACAGGAGGTTGAGCCATTCCAGCCGGACAGAGCGCTATTGATAGACGACAGCTTACCTGTACTGCGCTCAGCCAAAGAATACGGCGTCGCGCACTTGCTGGCGGTATTGCACCCGGACAGTAAGCGCCCCGCAAATGAAGAGACGGAATTTAAGGGCATTCTGCACTTCGATCAGATTTTGCCTGCCAACGTAATCGTCAACAGTAAAGTTTAGAGACAGGTAATAAATGAAGGAGCAGGCTTCAGCGACAGAACACAAAGTGCGGTTGGATAAATGGTTATGGGCCGCGCGCTTCTACAAAACCCGCACCCTCGCCAAAGAGGCCATTGAAGGCGGTAGAGTGCACTATAATGGAGCCCGCGTTAAGCCCGGACGGGTAGTTGAAGCCGGGGCGGAGGTCACGCTCAAACAGGGCTGGTCGGAAAAGACTGTGCTGGTATTGGACATCTCCGAAAAACGCGGCCCGGCCCCTGTGGCGCAGAAGCTATATCAAGAAACGGAAGCCAGCGTCGAAAAACGCGAACAGCTGGCTTGGCAGCAGAAACAGATTCAGGCGGCGCAATTGCCGCCGGCGCGCAGGCCGACCAAGAAGCAACGGCGTATGATCCACCGCTTCAAAGAACAAGCTGAACACGATTAATATTGATTAGAGCAGGATATTTCCTCACTCATGAAAGCCGATTTACTGCAACGCTTTATTTTTGACGAACTGGACATCCGCGGCGAACTGCTGGTTTTGGAAAAAACCGTACAGGACGCGCTGTCTCGCCATGACTACCCTCAGGCCATCCAGTCTTTACTGGGTCAAGCCTTAAGCGCAGGTCTGCTGCTGAGCGCGACGCTCAAAATCAAGGGCGACACCACCCTGCAGGCCACCGGCGAAGGCGAGTTACGCCTATTGATGGCTGAAGCGACCCATCGCCGCACCGCTCGCGGCATCGCTCGCTGGGAAGGTACGCCAAACAGCGCGTCATTAAAGCAATTGCTGGGAAATCGCGCCGCTCTCGCGATAACTATTACGCCTCAAAATGGTCAGCGCTATCAAGGCATTGTGCCTCTCTCTTCGGATTCACTTTCCGCCTGTCTGGAAGAATACTTTGAGCGCTCCGAGCAGTTGGCGACCAGAATCTGGCTATATGAGTCCAACGGGCGCTGGGGTGGACTGCTGTTACAACAACTTCCCGCAGCCCGTGGCGGCGAGCACTCCGCTGAAAACTGGGAGCGTATCGTTGCGCTATCCGCCACGCTAACGGCGGAGGAGTTATTCAGTTTGCCTGCGGAAGAAGTGTTGCATCGCCTGTTCCATGAGGAGTCCGTCAGAGTCCTGCAGGAAGAACCCGCCAGTTTCTGGTGCTCCTGCTCAGAAGAGAGAACCCTGGAAGTGGTTAAATCCCTGGGCCGCGAAGAAGCCTTATCTATCCTGGATGAGAGCGGTGAAATAGAAATGAACTGCCAGTTTTGCATGCAGCGCTATAGCTTTGGCCGCGAGCGCATAGAGCAGTTATTCGACTCCCCCACCCTTCACTGAACCTGACGCGCGCGCGAACCGTTTCGCGCACCCCGGCCGGCCCCCACGGGGCGGGCCGGAAACGCCCGCAGGACTAGGCCTTACGCACACCCGGAAACTGTCGTCTTTTCAACCTGCTTTTGGCATAATAGCGCCCCTGTTTGCGATAACGCAGCGCGTCCCGAGCATAACAAAACCTAAAAGAACGGCGGCGTCTGCGCCTATGATTGTTATAATGAGGGCGAGGTTAAGTGAGCAATATATATACAGATCTTAGTTCAGCCGAGTTGGTTGAACAGTCTATTTGCCGTAAAGAAGGCCGCATGGCCGCCAACGGCTCCCTGGTGGTCAACACCGGAAAACGAACGGGACGCTCCCCAATGGATCGTTTCATCGTACAGGAGCCCAGCACTGCGGATGCGATCGACTGGGGCGCGATTAACCGCCCCTTCGATGCAGAGAAATTCGACGCACTTTGGGACCGCGTCGAAGATTACATCTCCACCCGCGACCGATTCGTTTCCCACCTGCACGTAGGCGCCGATCCCGAGCACTACCTACCTATCAAAGTCACCACCGAAACTGCCTGGCACAACCTGTTTGGCCGTAACCTGTTCATCCGCCCCGAGCGTTACAACCCGGCGGACAAACAGGAATGGCAAGTGATGAACATTCCAGACTTCGTGTGCGAGCCTGAGCGCGACGGAACCAACAGCGATGGCGCAGTGATCATCAACTTTGCGCGCCGCAAAGTATTACTGGCCGGCATGCGGTACGCAGGAGAAATGAAGAAGGCGATGTTCTCCGTACAGAACTTCCTGCTGCCGGAAAAAGACGTGCTGCCCATGCACTGCTCCGCCAATGTCGGCGAAGATGGTCAGACATGCCTGTTCTTTGGTTTGTCCGGCACTGGCAAAACCACGCTGTCTGCTGACGAGTCCCGCTTTCTGATCGGCGACGATGAGCACGGCTGGGGGCGCGGCACGGTTTTCAACGTGGAAGGCGGCTGCTATGCGAAGTGTATCGATCTAAGCCAGAAAAATGAGCCTGTTATCTGGAACGCTATTCGTTTTGGCGCCATCGTCGAGAACGTCGTCATTGACGATCAAGACCGTACCCCTGACTACACTGACGTATCTCTGACCGAAAACACTCGCTGCGCCTACCCGCTTGAGCACGTGGAAAAGCGCGTGCTGGAAAACCGCGCAGGCGAACCGTCTGCGATCGTCTTCCTGACTTGCGATATGACGGGCGTATTGCCTCCCGTTTCCATCCTGAGCAAAGAAGCAGCGGCTTACCACTTCCTGAGCGGCTATACCGCCCTGGTAGGCTCTACCGAGATGGGCTCCAGCTCCAAGCTGAAATCCACTTTCTCCACCTGCTTCGGCGCACCGTTCTTCCCTCGCCCCGCAGGCGTTTACGCAGAACTGTTAATGAAGCGTATGGAAGAATTCGGCAGCAAGGTTTATCTGGTTAACACCGGCTGGACCGGCGGCTCCCACGGTGTAGGCAAGCGCTTCAGCATTCCTGTGACTCGCGCCATCATCAGCGCCATCCAAAGCGGTGAGCTGGCGGATGTTGAAACGGAGCATCTGGAAAAACTGAACCTGACTGTTCCCAAAGAACTGGAAGGCGTAGACAGCGTACTGCTGAACCCGCGCAACACCTGGGCGGACAAAGAAGCTTACGACGCCAAGGCGCAGGATCTGATCCAGCAGTTCGTGGAGAACTTCAAAAAGTTCGACGTTTCCGACGCCATCCGCGCTGCGGGTCCTTCTTTGGACTAAGCGACGGCTCTGTCAAATAACCCGGTTCGCCGGGTTTTTTTATATCCAGATTTTACCGTCAACGCATCAGAAACTGGCTAGCTCCATGCTTGATAAGCTAATGGCCCAAAAGCCACGATGATCAAAGCGCTACCCAACACCAGCAGCGGCATGAGAATACGTTCATGACGTTGATAGAAGCTTCCCTCCTCCATTTGCGCCAAGCGGATTTCCTCTTCTCCAACCACTTGCCGCGTTAATAAATGATTGAGCGCCACTGGCGGGCTTAAATAGCCCAATTCAAAGGCCACCAGGGTCACCATCCAGAAATGAACGGGATCGACGCCATTGTCATAAGCAATCCTGGCGATGGTCGCACTGACAAGAATGACGGCGCCATAAGGGTCCATCACCATCCCTATCACCACCAGTATCGCCACCAACATCAGCATGACCATCCAGACGCTGGCGAAGCTGTGCGGGAAGACTTCCATCAGGCCAGAGCGCTCTATCACGCCTCCTACACTGACGGAAAGCCCCATTAAGAATAACAGCGCGCCGATATGAGTCGTCGTTTCATTCGTCGCCGAGCGCAACGCCTTCTCAAAACCAGCTTGTTTTCCATGTTCGGAAGACTCTTTTGTTTCCGCCACGCCTGGTTTTCGATAACGCTCGTAAATCAGGATAGCCAGCATCATCACCGGCAATATGCGCGGGGCGGTAAACTCATTGAGAGCAACGCCTAATCCCCAGGAATAAACCAGAGCGACGGCGCTGATCGCCAACACATAAGGGATAAGCGGTTTTAACGCGGCCAGCATGGCTGGCGCAGCGACGCGCACCGGAGCCAGCGCAATAGGGCTACAGCGGTTCATGGTCATACTGAAGGCGGCGAACAGCATTAGCGTCAGCACGAATACTTTGCCGCCCCAGCCGAACAATTGATCCGTAGTCACTTCCCGGTTCAAGTAGGCGATGATCACCACCAGCAGACAAGGACGCAGCACTACGCCAAGGCTGCCGGAAATAGCTGTGGCCGCTAAGGCCAGTTGGCGGCGCGCGCCGGCTTTACGTAGTTCCAGATAGATAACCGAGCCCGCTGCGATCACGAATATGCCCGAGGCGCCGGTATATGCTGTGGGTATAGCTGCAACGGCAATCGCCACAAAGGCGAGCATTTCCGGGGGCATCTTCCAAGGGTGAAATACGTTGAACACCAGGCTGGCGAGCCTTGTCTCCTTCAGCATCATGCCAATCCAGACATATAGCCCGACATTCAGGAACATGTCGGATAAATCCATCATCTTATCTAGATAGATACCCACTCCCGCGACATGTCCCTCCAGCATGAAGTAGGTTCCGGATATCAGACACATGGTGGTATACAACGGCACGCTCAGTAACGCTCCGCCAAGGCGGCCCCCTGGCTTGGCGTCATCCGGCGTTTTGATCAACTGCCAGAGGCTCATCAGAGTCAGAGCGCCAAACCCGGACATCCACAACAGATGCAATGCGTCCCGTTGCGGCGATTCGCCGCCATGAGCCACCCCCAACTCACGGAAGGACCAGGAAGACGCGAACAACATCGCATTGGCGATCAGTTGCAAAGCGGTGGAAACACGATGATCCAGCGCCGTCGCCATCGGCCGCATGGCGATATGGTGACGACCGGCGGTCGCAGTGGCCGCGCAGATCAACACCAGAATCACCAGGATAAAGCGCTGAGAAGTCAGGCCAAATGCGATGACGTCCGCCACAAACAGCTCCCCGGCGCGGAACGCCCCCAGCCCTGGGGTGATGCGATCCTTGGTGGCTTCATAGCGCTGAAACTTCTCGACGCACGCGGCCTTGGCGTTGAGTAAAGACGCCCGCAATGTCGCAGGATCGACAGGGTCCGGCTCGAACAATCCCAGATCGTCGGCGGGGGCTTGCTGTTGCGCCATCAATCGCTGCAACTCAGACTCAATATTTGGGTTAGGATTACACTCCGGCGCGACCGGCTCGGTGCGCAGCTCGTAATATCCCGGCCAAATCGCCTGCCCCATTTGCAGAATTTTATTGTGGATATCGCTGGCGGCGCCAAACGCCACCACCGCCGCCAAAAGCAGACAAACCGGAAATGATGAAAACCACTCCCGCTTGGTCCGGCCGATGGCTACGCCGGACTCATAGGCTAGGGAACCATTCATGATTTAGTGCAATCCAGATGATGTTCGATGAACTCCGCCAGCTTCCAGGACTCTGCGCCCAAGCCGGTACGGATTATTCGAGGTTTTCCACGCATTCCGCGGCAGTGGGGTTGGTCTTGCAACGGACTTTACGCATCAGCGTCAAAGCGCGACTGTCGTAGGCGCCCTCGTCCCGCAAAGCAATGCGCACCTCACGCAGCAACTTGTCATAGCCTTCCAGCTTTTGCGCTGCCGGGCGCATCCAGTACTCGTCCTTAATCTCCGCTTCCGCATCGCGGATGATTTGGTAGGCTTCCTCATATCGGCCCGCCGCGTACTCCCGCGACAATTGGCCATAGCCTTCGGGGAAGCGGTCCTGGCGAATAATAATCTGGAAGTTCATCTGCGCCAGTTTGTAATTGAACACGCCGCCATCCGGCTCCAGTCCCTTATAAAGCTCCAATGGGGTGTAGGCCACCGCCGGTGCGTAAGCGACATCCACATTGCCGTTATTGAATTTACCGGCGAAGTTGCTGGAGTTAGCGCTCACTACCGAGGCGCCTACACGGCGCACCATTGTTAAAGCCGCGTTGTCGTAATCCAGGGTGGCGACCTTTTTGCCTTGCAACTCCTCTACGGAATCCAGATTACGATCTCGAATAAACAGATAAACGGCGCCGGCAGGTAGAATGCCAGCCACTTCAAACTCACCCTGCGTCAGCAGCGCCGCCGCCTTGGGTTGGTTCAGCGTCTGCAGCAGCAGTTTCATTTCCTCATCGCCAGGGATCGCGCCCATCGCTTCCAATGTGCCGGTAAACCGGTTGAACTCCCGGGCGCGAGTGCCCGTCAATAACACAGCGTCACACTGCCCGGCTTTGAAATCTTCCGCCGCCACCTTTTCGTCGGTGTAAGCGCGCAAATCCAGGTTCACACCCCAACCCAGCGCAGATGGCTTCGCCGTCTTCATGATATTGAACAGTGGACCGTTGGCCCCAATCGGATCAAACACGCAGAACGAACGCTCCACCATTTCCGCGCTGGCGGAACCCGCCAGCGTCATGACGGCGGCGCAGGTCAGAGCCGCCAGTTGTTTTCTTATCGCCCTTGTTTTCATTTTAATTTCCCAGTCGTTAGCCTCTTTGAGATTGATCCGGTGCGCTCTCGCCATGCCGGTCAGCTACAAAATATCGCTGAGATCCACAGTCTCCGCTGTGGTTTGCTTTTTATCGTCCCAGAACTTACCCAACGCGCCCACCGGCGTGCGATGGCCGGTATGCTCCGTCCACATGCGATCGGACAACCCGGTCAGCATGGTCGTCGCCAACTCGTCCAACAGACGCGCCTCGGGAGGGGCTTCTTTGTTAGCCTTAGACTTGGCATGGGCGCGAATAACCTGCTTTACAGCAGCCACATCCCCTTTTCCGTATGCGGCCAGGGCTTGAAATACATGCGCCAGACGCACGCCGGCGCGCTCGCCTTTCTTCGCCGCAGCAGCCAGTCTCAATGATGCGTTCTCGCCCTTGGGTTCAGCGCCAGGCAGCATGGACCATACTGTCGCGCGAATCGCCATGGGCGCGCCCCACCACTTGTCATCATCCACACATGCTGCGGAGCGTTCGACTTTCGCCGCGATATTCTTGGGTACGCCCAGCCCTGCTCCGGACGCAATTTCGTTGTTAAGCGCCTGCAAGCCGGCAATCATGCCCATCATCCATATGAATTCGTCGTAGTCTTCGTCAAGTTCCGGACAGGCTCCACCAGGTTCGCCATATTGGGCGACGAGATGCTGATAGGCTTCGTAGTTGCGCTTGGCCGCAAGGGTGTTAAAGCGTTTTTGCGCGATTAACGCATCTTCGGCTTCCGCAGCGTCCTGATCCCGAATCGCACGCATATAGCGCAGCTCTTCATTGAGGGCGCGGGATTCTGCGCACATACCGGCGGAGCCGTAGATCATGACAGCAAGAGAATGGGGTTCGTCGCGGACGCGACCAAAGGACATCAACATGGGCGCCAAGGCTTCCGACATGCCGCAGTTCATGGAGACATCGTCCGTGCTGAGAACAAAGGGAGTCTGATGTTCCTGCGCAAAGCCCACCATGACGTCGCCAGTGGTCTTGTACATCACATTGCGCGTCGCGCCGCATCCAGCAAGCGCCAGAGTCATGGCGAGAACCGCCGCGCGCTTGCTGGAAAGCCGCTGTCGGACCGGTCTGACGCAATGCAGTAACGCAGATGAAAACCTCAAGAAATGTGGGCTCACAAAAACCTCCCAGTTGCCTTTTGTCTTTATTCTTCGATGTCGCCGCAGCCGGGCGAGCATAGGGGTTTATGCTTAGGTCGGGTCAGATTATGGACAAACTGGAAGGTTTTTTGTGAGATGAACGGCACAAAGCGCAATAAATTTGGCACAAAAAGACAAAAAACGATAAATACCGTTACCAAAGCCCCTTTCAAAAAAGGCCGAAATTACGCCGCCGCGCATTTGACAGGGCTCTGGGAGCCGCTATAACTAAAGGAGCGCTGGGCCTGAAGCAGGGTTTGTAGGACTTCGGCTCACAGCGTTCGCCACCAATAACAATACAAACCCGATAGGAGAAGAGTATGCGCAAACCTGAACTTGCCGCAGCGATTGCAGCACGCACGAATTTGTCGAAAAGCAAAGCTGCGGAGGTACTGAACGCGTTAACCGATGAAATAGCCGACGCGGTATCCCGTAATGAAACCGTCTCACTGATCGGATTCGGAACCTTCAGTCAGCGCAATAGGAGCGCACGTACAGGTAAAAACCCCAAAACTGGGGCCGCTATTAAAATTCCCGCCAGCAAAACCGTTGGGTTCAAGGCTGGCAAGCTCTTGAAGGATGCGGTCAATAAATAATAGTAGCGGCGGAAGCCCCGTCCTGCCCGCTATCCGTCCGGACAGGCGGGAACAGGGCGCTTCCGCCGCAGAAGTCTAAGAAGACCTGAAGGATCAGAAGGTTGTAAGCAACGGACTCAGACCGTTATTTTTTCCGCCAGATCCGCAAAGATATCTTCATTGATTCCCTGCACCAGTTTCAGGTCTTCCGGTTTGGAGAACGGCCTCGCTTCAGCAATCTTCTGAGCCGTAGCGCGGCCAATTTTGGGCAAAGCAGTCAGCTGCTTAAGCGTCGCGTGATTAATGTTGACCAGCTCATCCGCGTCGGCAGTGGCCTCGCTCTCCAGTCCACCCTCAGATTGTCGCGCGCTCAGCAACTCGGTCAATTCATCCAGGCGCTTCTCGACAGCGACGATTTCATACTGCAACGCCACCTGTTTATCCAATGCGTCCGCAGTATTGCGGGAGATGTTCGATAACTGATAAATAATAACCAATACCGCTATAAACAGGATGAAAGATCCCATTTCCCAACCTCCTTCAATCAACTCGTCATTGTCTCGTCAAAACTGACAAGCGTCGCCAATAAGTGAACGTGGAATGCTACTCCATCATCAACGCGCGATCATACACCACACGTCCTTCCACAATGGTTTTATAGGCCAGTCCAACCACTTCCGTATCCAGCCATGGGCAATTCTTGCCTTTGGACACCAGATTTGATTCGGTCACCAGCCACTTCTCAGTCGGATCGATCAGCGCCACATCCGCCGCGCTTCCAACCTGTAAGCTCCCCGTAGACAACTCCAGCACCTGCGCCGGACCAGTGGTCAGCGCCCGCATCGCCGCATCCAGACGCAACTCGCCAGACGTCGTCAGCGCAATGATCTGCGGAAGCACCAGCTCAATCACCGACATGCCTGAACGGGTTTCCGCGAACGGCGCCAGCTTGGCCGCGCTTTCATGGGGCTGATGATGAGAACAGATGGCGTCGATCACGCCGTCATTCACGCCTTTCAGCAGTGCTTTACGGTCTTCCTCCCGTCGCAGCGGAGGACGCACATGAAATGCAGGATTAAAGTCTTTGATCACCGCATCGGTGTAAATCAAGTTCGCCAGCGCCACATCACAGGTGACTTTCAGACCACGACGTTTAGCATCTGCGACCAACTCGACCGATTTTGCGCAGGACAACTGTCCAAGGTGTATCCGCGCCTCAGTTTCCTCCGCCAGAATCAACCACTGCGCCACCGCCATGGTTTCCGCAATAGCGGGAATACCGCTCAGCCCCAGCAATCCGCTGGTGGCGCCCTCATGTACGCAGCCATCTTTCGCCAGTGCGTAATCTTCCGGGCATACGAATATGGTGATGTCCTGAGAGCAGGCGTATTCCAGACAGCGCTTCATGACCTGATTGTCCCGGAAAGGATAGCGCAGATTGGAAACGCCAACGCAGCCCGCCTCGCGCAGCGCGTGCATTTCGCTCAGTTGCTCGCCGGCCAGCCCTTTGGTCAGCGCGCCGATGGGCAGTATCTTCGCCTTACCTGCAGTCAGCGCCTGATCGTATATAAGATTGGTCACCGCCGCAGTGTCATTGACCGGCGATGTCGCCGGAGGACAGCATAGCGTAGTAAAACCGCCCTTCACCGCCGCCAACGACTCGCTGGCGATGCTTGCTTTATGTTCATAACCCGGCTCGCGCAGATACGCACACAGATCCACCAACCCGGGCGTCACCCAGGAACCAGCTGCCTCAATCACCATATCTGCATTGAAGTCGGCTGGCGCCGCGCCGATAGCGACGACTTCGCCGTCAGCAATGTATAAGTCCGACTGGGTATCCAGACTTTGAGACGGGTCGATGATTCGACCGCCTTTTATGAGTATCCGCCCGCTCACGCAACCTCCTCATCCGCTGTCAATTCAGCTATCTGGCCGCTCATCGCCATGGACATGACCGCCATCCGCACCGCAATGCCATTGGTCACCTGATTCAATATGACGGATTGCGGACCGTCAGCGACAGCGGACTCTATCTCCACACCCCGGTTAATCGGGCCGGGATGCATGACAATCGCGTCAGGCTTGGCCAAGGCCAGTTTGTCCTGAGACAATCCGTAGAGACGGAAGAATTCCTGCTCGCTGGGCAGGAGGGCTCCTTCCATCCTCTCTTTTTGCAAACGCAGCATGATCACCACGTCCACGTCCCGCATGCCTTCCTTCATGGAGCTGAACACTTTGACGCCAAACTGATCGACATAGGGCGGCAGCAGCGTATCCGGCGCAATAACCCGAACTTCCTCGGCTCCGAGCAGGTTCAAGGCTTGAATCTGAGAGCGCGCCACCCGCGAGTGCAGGATGTCCCCCACTATAGCGACTTTAAGCCCTTCAAATTTATGCTTGTGCTGGCGAATGGTCAGCATGTCCAACATCGCCTGAGTCGGGTGCGCATGGCGGCCATCGCCAGCGTTAATGACGGAGACTCTTGGCGTCACCGATTTAGCGATGAAATGCGGCGCGCCGCTCTGCGCGTGACGCACTACGAACATGTCCACCGCCATCGCTTCCAGGTTGCGCAGCATGTCGGACAATGATTCGCCTTTGCTGGTGGCGGAGGTGGTGATGTTGATATTCAGAACGTCCGCCGACAAACGTTTGGCGGCCAGTTCAAAGGTAGTGCGGGTGCGGGTGCTTGCTTCGAAGAATAAATTGGCGACGGTTTTGCCGCGGAGTAAAGGAACTTTCTTGATTGATCTGGAGCCGACTTCAATAAAGGTGTCCGCCGTGTCCAGAATGTCCGTGAGATGCTTCCGGCTCAGCCCTTCGATGGTCAGAAAATGTCGAAGGTGCTGAAACCGGTTCAACTGCAGGGGACTGAGTTCGTCGTCTATGCTAGGCATGGAAATCAATTCTCAGGTTGATGGATTTCGCCCATGTGTGAACTTGTCGCTAAGGACTTTCAGCTGGAGCCTGTTTTCTCCCGCAGCTCCACCGCCAAAGGGTCCGGCCCCAGCAGTTTCACACGTTGATTTGACTCCAGCCGTCGGCTGGCGCCGACCACATCCGGCTGTATGGGAAGGTCGCGACCGCCCACATCCATGAGCGCGACGAGAAGGATACTTGCCGGCCGGCCAAAGTCAAAAAGTTCGTTCATGGCGGCCCGAATCGTTCTTCCGCTCATAATCACGTCGTCCACCAGCACGACATCCCGACCTTCTGTTTCGAAAGGCAAAGACGAGGCTTTAACCTTGGGGTTCAAGCCGATGCGAGTGAAGTCATCGCGATAGAATGAGATATCCAGCTCGCCCACCGGGCCATCCCAGCCCAACAGGCTTTGCAGTCGTCGCGCGACCCATACGCCGCCAGTATGGATGCCTACGAGCGCAGGCTTATCGATATTGCGTTCCGCGCAGAGCAGTTTGAGTTTTTCGACCATGTCCCGCATGGCCGCATCAACATCAATCAATGATGTCATCGGATTTTCCTTGTTTACGAGGAGGATGAAGAAATGCGTCCAGATTGTCGGCGTGGGTTTCCAGCCAGCTTTCCACGATAAAGACCGCGGCGATGGAGTCCACGGCGTAGCGTCCGAAGTCGCGCTGCCCGTAGCGTTCCCTCACCATGGATTTGGCTTCGCTGCTGGTGAGCCGCTCGTCCGCCATTTCGACGCGCAGATTATATCTCCCGTGCAAACGCCGAGCGAACTTCCTGGCGCGCAACGCCATTTCACTGACGCTGCCGTCCATATTCAAAGGTTCTCCCACGATGACCAGCGCAGGCTTCCATTCTTCCAACAGCGCTTCAATCGCCTCCCATCGGGGGATGCCGTCCTGAGCGGGAATTTCCTTGAGAGGAGAAGCCGTCATCGATACCGACTGTCCGACTGCCGCGCCAAAGCGCTTGAGTCCGAAGTCAAAGCCTACCACTGTCGCCATAATTTACGTGTCGAGCCTCCCGAACGTCCTCTGCGTCACAGCTTCAGGCATGCCCGGAAATCGACGAGAGACGGTGATAATCGATACCCACCCGTCCCAATGCGGAAACGACTTTGTCACTGTCCGGCGTAC
Organism: Hahella sp. CR1; assembly: GCF_029813005.1. Lineage (NCBI taxonomy): Bacteria > Pseudomonadati > Pseudomonadota > Gammaproteobacteria > Oceanospirillales > Hahellaceae > Hahella > Hahella sp. CR1. The sequence goes on along the minus strand of NZ_JAPELK010000005.1, from coordinate 78,814 downwards.
GGAAAATGATAGCGGAGTCAGCAGGACAGGTGATCCAGAAATTGTTGGAGATTTCCTTCTCCAATTGGCCAGCGCCCCACCCTGCATAGCCAAGCGCCACCAAGGTGCGGTCTGGACCGACGCCGCGAGCCATGGCCTCCAGAATGTCTTTGGAAGTGGTTATGCAAATGTCAGGAGCGATCTCAATAGAGGATTGCCAGTCGCCTAAAGGCGAGTGCAGAACGAAGCCCCGCTCAATTTGCACGGGACCGCCAGAATACACCGGCATGGCGATGCCTTCTCCACCCAGTTCAAGTTGCGCCAGCATATCGCTAAGCCGAATATCCAAAGGCCGATTGATGACGATCCCCATGGCGCCTTCGTCATTGTGGTCGCATATATAGCTGATGGTCCCTTCGAAATTAGGGTCCTTGAGGTGAGGCATGGCAATCAGAAATTGATTGCGTAATGTAGACATTGATGAACTCATGCAGTTGCGGCCTTTTTAACTGCCTGTATAGTTCTAAGCATAAACCAGTTAACCCCGATGCGGCAAAAAACCAAAGGGATTAACCGGAAAGTTGTCATGAATCAGTAGCGTACATGCGCTCGCCAAAAGAGAAAGTACGGATGATTTCCAACAGGTCCGACTCTTTGCGCATCTCTTCAGTGAACGGTGGGAATGGCTCAGCGAGGCGGATAATCCGGACCACCGCGTCGTCCAGTATCTTGGCGCCGGAAGAGGACAGGATATTGATTTCCTGCACTTGTCCATCAGGCTCAATAATGACGGCTACGCGAACTTTCCCTTCCAGCTTGCGCTTACGCGCCTCTTCCGGGTAGTTGATGTTGCCGATGCGCTCCAACTCCCGACGCCACTCTTCCATATAATACGCGCTGGCGGTCTTCCTCGCCGACACTGCCGTCAAACGCGTCACGCGGGGACGCTTGGCGTACGCCTGTTGCTGTTCAGAAAGCTTCGCCTCCAAACTGGCGATCTCCAGACTGCGTTGCAACAACTGACTGCGCTCTTCTGGAGGAGCCTCTTCCGGATTATCCTTCTTTGGCTTTTCCGACATGCTCATGTCGCGATCGGAAGTCTTGTTCGCAACCACCTGACGTTCGGCAGAGGCTTCCCTGGGTTTTACCGCTTCAGGCTGCAGCTGCGCGACTTCATGAGTTTCTATATCACGGAAGTCCGCCTGCTCAGTGGTAGTGAGCTCTTTCTTATCTTCTTCCGAACCACTGCCTTTTTGATTGGACTGCGCGAGAAAGTCGGCGTCCTCCGGCTCTTCTTTATCATCAAATTGAGCCAGGGTGACCTCGACTGTCAGAGGGACAGGGCGCTCTGGTTCGATAGTAAAGGTAATTCCCAACACAATCGCCGCATGTACGGCGATAGCGAAGAACATACAAAAACCCAGGCGATCAAAAGCGGTGACTCCCGCAGCCGGAGAAGAAAGCGACTTATCACTCATATTTATTTAAACAACAATATCCCGACGTGACTTTAATAAAGACGACAAATAATCCATTAATTGTCCCGCTATATCCAAATGATAAAGTTTATCCAACTCTCTAATACAGGTAGGACTAGTGACATTTATTTCTGTGAGGTAGTCGCCAATTACATCCAGTCCAACAAAGTGCAGACCCTTCTCTTTTAACACCGGTCCGACGCGTGCGCAGATTTCTTTATCCCGCTCGCTCAATTTGCGACCTTCGCCGCTGCCTCCCGCCGCCAGATTGCCGCGGTTTTCACCCTGCGACGGAATCCGGGCCAACGCATAGGGAACCGGCTCGCCGTTGATCATCAGAATACGCTTGTCGCCGTCTTTGATCTCTGGCAAATAACGCTGCGCCATAATCTGGCGACGCCCATTGTCCGTAAGCGTTTCGAGAATAACGCCAAGGTTAAAGTCCCCGGCTTTCACCCGGAAAATGGACTTGCCGCCCATGCCGTCCAACGGCTTGAACACCACGTCCTCGTGCTCCGCAAAAAAGCGGCGCAGGCGCATGACGTCGCGGCTGACCAAAACAGGCGGGCACAGATCCGGAAACTGGGTGGCGAATAACTTCTCGTTACAATCGCGCAGGCTCTGGGGCCGATTAACCACCAGCGCGCCCTCGCGCTCTGCTGCTTCGAGGATGTGGGTGGCGAACACGAATTCGCTATCCACTGGCGGATCTTTGCGCATCAGAATCAGGTCGAGCGACGCCAGCGCATCCACAAATTCGTCCTGAATCTCGAACCAACTGGAAGGGTCGTCCGCCACCTGCAGGGTGCGCATCCGCGCATAGGCCCGCCCCTGCTCCAGATACAGATCTTCCTGTTCCATGTAATACACGGACCAACCGCGTTTTTGGGCCGCCAACAGCATCGCGAGCGTGCTGTCTTTTTTAACGTTGATGTCGGCGATGGGGTCCATCACCACACCCAACCTGATAGTCATATCCGCACCTACTTAAATGCGTTAAAAGACGGTTGCAAAAATTAACTGGGCGCCCGGTAAACGGGCGGGCATAATGATGCCACTTTCCGGGCCCAAAGCCCACTTCTGTACTATCTTATTTTCTGTACTAGTCTGCTAATTAAAAGGTAGTCAGATTCCAATTGTTAAGGTTGTTAGTGGTTTTGTGACATTTATACACAAAGATTTTCTTTGCCTTACTGGGCATCTGAACTATAAATAGTATTTACTTATAGATTGCGTTGTAATTCTATGTTAAAAAAGCCATTAACATGTCTGACGCCGCTTTCCGACGTAAATCAGCCAGCCGAATTAGTGACTCACACAACGAAAACATGACCTCATTACCAGGGCCATATTGAGATGGAAGATAACTTTGAAAACCTCAAAATTATGGTGATTGACGATAGCAAGACGATTCGTCGTACTGCCGAAACGCTTCTAAAAAAAGTCGGCTGCACTGTAATTACCGCGACAGACGGTTTCGACGCCTTGGCAAAAATCGCCGATTCTCACCCGGACATCATTTTTGTCGATATAATGATGCCCCGGCTCGACGGCTACCAGACCTGCGCGCTTATCAAAAACAACAGCGCATTCAAGAGCACTCCCGTTATCATGCTGTCAAGCAAAGACGGACTCTTCGACAAGGCCAAGGGACGCATTGTGGGGTCGGACCAGTATTTGACCAAGCCTTTCAGCAAGGACGAACTACTGGGTACAATTCGAAATCATTTGCCGAAGAAATGATGTCAGTTTATTAAGCTACACTTTTTTTACAGGGTTACACATGAGTTTTCGGGGGAATTATGGCTCGCATACTTATCGTAGATGATTCGCCAACTGAGGTCCGCAAGATCTCAAGTATTCTGGAAAAGCATCAACACGAAATCTTAACCGCCGACAACGGCGCCGACGGCGTGGCGCTCGCCCGTTCGGAAAAACCTGACCTTGTCCTGATGGACGTCGTTATGCCCGGATTGAACGGATTCCAGGCGACTCGTCAGCTGACTCGCGCAGAAGAAACCGCCAATATTCCGGTGGTTATCGTCACTACCAAAGACCAGGAAACTGACCGGGTATGGGGTACGCGTCAGGGAGCCAAGGGCTATCTGGTCAAACCTGTCAATGAAAGCGATCTGATCAATACGATCAACGAGCTCATCAGATAGGCGGAGCCACTTTTTATCATGTCAATTACTACGGACCCGTTTGCCGTACTTGCCGAGATTGAAGCCAAGAGCAAGGCCTTAGCAGAGGGTTTGCCTGCGCAGGAAGACGTCATTGAGTTATGGAACGGAATCGGTTTCTCTCTGGCTGGACTTAACTTCGTCGCAGCAATGGGAGAGGTGGTTGAAATCCTCCCGGTCCCCCGTTTCACACAGATTCCAGGCGTTAAAACCTGGATGCAGGGCGTCGCCAACGTACGTGGGCGGCTTCTTCCTATAATGGACCTGACTTCTTTCTTCGAGCTGCCGCAACAAACCCGCAGCACGAGAAACAGGCGCGTACTGGTCATTGAGCAGGGCGATGTTTTCAGCGGCCTGATAGTGGACGGCGTGCTTGGCATGCAGTACTTCCCGGTGGACAGCTTCCAAAAGGACGCTCCGGATATCCCGGAAGTGCTGAGACCTTACGTAAGCGGCTTTTACGCCCGTAGTAACGAACGCTGGATTGTATTCGATACGACCAGTCTGGTGGCAGATTCCAATTTCATAAACGTAGCGCAGTGAGAAATCGCTGCGCAGCTATTACAGCGTCTGCTACGCTGTTAGATGGTTAGAGTTGAAAAGGCTGGGGAGCCAAAGCAATGATATCAATATCTGGAAAAACTTCGTCCGGACAGGGTGCGAACCCTATTCAGCTAGCCATGTATGGCGTGGTGATTGTGGCGGTAATCGCCCTTCTCTACGTTATATTTACGGTAAACCTTAACGCGAGTCAGGATAAGACCTACATCAGTTACGCTTCCGAGCTGCGGGTACTTTCTCAGGAGATCGCAAAGAACTCCTCGGAGGCCGCGGACGGTAAATCGCAGGCTTTCGAAGAATTGCGCCGCTCCCGGGACGACTTCCAACGCTTGTGGGATTATCTGACCAAAGGCAATCCCGAGCGTAACCTGCCTGCTGTAGAAAGCGTGCAGATGTCTAACGTAACCGGCCTGTGGGACGACGTACGTGAGGCGGCGGACCAGATCCTCGGCTCCAAAGACACCGTTCTGCAGTTGCACCAGGTCGCCATCACACTCAACGACACCATTCCCCAGCTACAGGTTGAGTATGACGACGTTGTACAGATTCTTTTGGAAAACAACGCGCCCGCCGATCAGGTCGCGGTAGCCCAGCGTCAGTCACTGCTGGCGGAACGTATTGTACGAAGCGTTAACAAGGTACTCGCCGGTGGCGAGGACGCGGTAACCGCTGCCGACCGTTTCGGCCGCGACGTAAACTTGTTCGGTCGCGTACTGAACGGGATGGTCGAAGGCAACCAGGTTATGGGCATCACCAAGGTGGCTGACGAAGACGCGACTTTCGGTCTGGAAGCCATCGCGGAACTGTTCGAATTCGTTAACGAAAACGTAGACACCATTCTTGAAACGTCCCCTGAACTGTTCCGGGTGCGTGAAGCTGCGAACAACATCTTTGAGAAATCTCAGGCGCTGTTGACCGAGACTTCCAAACTGAACGAAGTATTCCAGACTCAGGCTGAAGGCCGTCTGGTTAGCGACCAGTTGGGTTACGCCCTGCTGTTCCTCATCATCGTTGCGATTTTGATCATCTTCTACATTGGTTCTCAGGAATCCAAAAAGCGTTACGAAAAAGAGGCTTCTCAGAACGAACAGAACCAGAACGCGATCCTGCGACTGCTGGACGAACTGGCCGACCTCGCGGACGGCGACCTGACTACAGAGGCGACGGTAACCGAGGACTTCACGGGAGCCATCGCCGACTCCATCAACTTCGCGATCGACCAGATGCGTCAGTTGGTAACCTCCATTAACGAAACCGCTGTACGGGTAGCGGGCGCAGCCCAGGAAACCCAGGCGACTGCGATGCATCTGGCCGACGCTTCCGAGCACCAGGCACAGGAAATCGCTGGCGCATCCGCGGCGATCAACGAAATGGCCGTCTCTATCGACCAGGTATCTTCCAACGCCGCCGAATCAGCAGCGGTTGCGGAGCGGTCGGTTGCGATCGCGAAGAAAGGCGCAGAAATCGTACAGTCTACTATTCGCGGCATGGATAACATCCGTGAGCAGATCCAGGAAACTTCCAAGCGGATCAAGCGTCTGGGTGAATCATCTCAGGAGATCGGGGATATCGTATCGTTGATCAACGACATTGCCGACCAAACCAACATTCTGTCTTTGAACGCTGCAATCCAGGCATCTATGGCCGGTGACGCAGGTCGAGGCTTCGCGGTTGTTGCGGACGAAGTACAGCGCCTTGCGGAACGTTCCTCTGCAGCGACCAAGCAGATTGAAGCACTGGTAAAAACCATCCAGACAGACACCAACGAGGCGGTAATCTCCATGGAACAAACCACCGCAGAGGTGGTGCGTGGAGCGCGCTTCGCACAAGACGCGGGTGTCGCCCTGGAAGAAATCGAGAACGTATCGAAAAACCTTGCGGACTTGATCCAGAACATCTCGAACGCAGCACGTCAGCAGTCGTCTTCCGCAGGTCACATTTCCAATACGATGAACGTTATCCAGGAAATCACCTCGCAGACTTCCGCAGGTACGAACGCGACAGCGAAGTCCATCGGTAAACTGGCGGAACTGGCAAACCAGCTGCGTAACTCTGTAGCAGGTTTCAAGCTGCCTGACCAGGTAGGTCACAGCAACGAGGAAGACCTGGACATCGACGCCGCCTAATCTTGTGTTGATGTACCAATGACCTATCGTCCGACAACAGCAAGGACACGACTAAGGCGCCACTATGGCGATCAATGATGGCACTGAAGTTGAGGGATCATGGAGTTTAAAAACCCTGCCGCCAATGGAAGATCAGGAATTCTTCCGGTGGCAGGCGTTGCTGGAAAAGCGCACTGGAATGAACTTGCCAATACAGCGCAAGACATTTCTGCAGACCAGCTTGGGCATTCGGATGCGGGAAATCGGCTGCCCCTCCTATCAGGAGTACTTTCACAAAATCGTTGACAGTCCATCCGGCGTCGTCGAATGGGCCATCCTGGTAGATCGGCTGACGGTTCAGGAAACCCGGTTTTACAGAGACGAAGATGCGTTTGGATTGGTCAAGGATTATCTGCTGACCCGGCCGGTTGAATCACTGGCCAAGTCCACCATCGAAGCCTGGAGCGTTGGCTGCTCAACCGGAGAAGAGCCTTACACGCTGGCCATGATCATCGAAGAGTGTCTTGAAGCTCTGGGACTGGCCAAGTACTACGGCGTTACCGGCACGGACATATCCTCGCCGGTGCTGGAGAAGGCGCGAACCGCTGTTTACCCGGCACGCAAACTGGTCACCCTGAACGAAGAACGCAAAGAGAAATTTTTTGAAAAGCGTAACGGGAATCTCTACGCAGTTATCCCGCGCTTGAAAGAGAGAGTGTGTTTTGCAAGGGTTAACGTGCTTAACCTTAAAGACGCGCCGATGCATGGCATGAACATTATCTTCTGCCAGAACTTATTGATTTATTTCAGACGCTGGCGGCGGAAGGAAATTCTTAACCGCTTGGCTGAACGCCTGGTGCCAGGTGGCATTCTGGTATTGGGACTGGGAGAAATCGTTGACTGGACCCACCCTCTTTTGCAGCGGGTCGGAAGTGACAAAACTCTCGCTTTTATCAGGCGAAACGAGCGCAACAGTTAATTGGAGAAGTTATGGCGGGCAACCATGACTATGTAGCTCTTGATTGGGTTAAGGGCGAAATCGACAGTACACTTAAGCAAGCGCAGTTAGCGCTTGAGGACTACGTCAACAACACTGAAGACAGCGCCAAATTACGCTTTTGTCTGAACTACATACATCAGGTCCATGGAACTCTGCAGATGGTCGAGTTCTATGGCGCCGCCTTGTTGGCGGAAGAAATGGAGAAGTTGGCGCAGGCAGTCCTGCAGGAAACCGTTCCGCACCCCGATGAAGCCATCGAAGTGCTGATGCGGGCGATTCTGCAACTGCCTAACTATCTTAACCGCCTGCAGTCAAGCCGGCGCGATCTGCCCGTCATTCTGCTGCCGATTTTGAACGACCTGCGCGCTTCGCGCGGTGAATCGCTGCTTTCCGACACATCACTGTTCACCCCTGACCTTTCCATGGCTCGCGTCGCGGCGCCGCCAGGAGTGAACCAACGCCTGCACGACGACAAAGTCATCATGCAGTTGCGCAAGTTACGGCAAATGTATCAGTTCGCCCTCGCCGGAGTTATCCGCGAAAGCGAGCTGCCGGCTAACTTCAGCTATATGGGCAAGGTATTCAAACGCCTTGAGTCCCTCTGCCGCGATACCGCGCAAGGACAGATCTGGCGGGTTGCTCATGCCTTCATCGAAGCCTTGGTGAATAACGGCATCGACCTGTCTTCCGCGATCAAGAACCTGTTGCGCGCGCTGGATTACCGCATCAAGAAAGTCATTGATGAGAACATCGACATTCTGGTGCAGGCGCCGCCTGAAGATTTACTGAAGCACTTGCTCTACTACGTCGCTCGTTCCGACGCCCGCACCCCCGCCATAGAAGGCGTGCGTGAAGATTACCGTCTGGATCAGGCTCTCCCCAGCGACGAAGAAGTGGATATCGAGCGTCAGAAAATGTCCGGCCCGGACAAAGGCGCGATTGAATCCGTAGTAGAAGCGCTTAACGAAGAGCTGGCCCGGGTTAAAGACCAACTGGACCTGTTCGTCCGGGGCGAATTCAAAGATAGCAGCGACTTGGCGGAGCTGTTGCCGGGACTGCATCAGGTCGCCAACACCATGGCGGTTCTGGGTCTGGGTATTCCCCGCAAAGTGGTGCAAGAGCAGATCGATTTAATTGATACCCTGTCCTCTGGTACGGATACGCCGGACGACAACGTATTGATGGACATCGCCGGAGCGCTCCTCTACGTCGAAGCCACGCTTAGCGGCTTCAGCGACGACGCAGGCTCACAGCGCGCCAGCAGCGGCGACAACGCTGGCGGCGCAGCGATACCGAAAGAGCAGGTCGACAACGCTCACGAAGCAGTTATTCGTGAAGCCCGCAACGGCCTGGAGCAGGCGAAAACCGATATCGTCGAGTACATCGCCTCTCACTGGGATCGCTCAGAAATTGAAAGCGTGCCGAAGCTGTTGCAGAGCATCCGCGGCGGACTGCGCATTATCCCGCTGGAGCGCGCCGCCGATCTGTTGGACGCCTCCGCGCGCTATATCCAGGACCGGTTGCTCGACAGCGACCAGTCTCCAGACTGGAACCAGTTGGATACGTTGGCCGACGCCATCACCAGTATTGAGTACTACTTGGAGCGTCTGAGCGAAGGCAGCCAGGACAACGAGTTGATTCTGCAGGTTGCGGAAGAAAGCTTGGCGCAACTGGGCTATCCGGTGGGCGACGCCGTCGCCATCGCGCCGCAGACAGTGGCGGGCACCGCGCCGACAATGTCCGCGCCGCCCGAGTCGTCACGCGACAAAGCCTCCGACAAGGAGCTTATCGACGACGAAATCGTCGAAATCTTTGTCGAAGAAGCAGAAGAAGTTCTTGCGACCATTCACAATTATTTCCCCAGCTTCCAAAGCAATCCTGACGATCAGGTCGCCCTGGCGGAAATCCGTCGCGCATTCCATACCCTTAAAGGCAGCGGCCGTTTGGTCGGCGCCACCACGCTGGGCGAGTTGGCCTGGAGTGTGGAGAACATGCTTAACCGCGTGATCGACGGCTCCATTACCGCCACGCTGGAAATGTTCGAACTGCTGGAAGGCGTGATCAACAAGCTGCCTGAGCTGATTGAGCGCTTCAAGACTGGTCAGGAAATCAACGATGTAGATCAGTTCGTCGCTAAAGCCGAAGCGCTGGCCGCAGCCCGTCGCCTCTCCCGCGAGAAAAGTTCGGCGTCAGATATCGATTTGTCCGTCCCCAAAGAAGAGCCCGCTCCTGCTCCAGTTGAAGAGCCTGTAGCGGCTTCCGAACCAGAAGCGCCTGTTGTTGAAGAAACGCAGCCAGAGCCCATCGAGCCTCCGTCTATCCCTGAGCCTGTCGCTGAAACCGTAGAGGTTCCAGAACTGGAGGAAGAAGACGAAGATGACATGATCGATGACGAAATCATCGAAATCTTCGTTGAAGAAGCGGCTGAAGTACTGGACACCATTGGTCAGTACCTGCCCTCTTATGTGGCCAGTTACGACAATCAGGAAGCATTGATCGAAGTTCGCCGCGCCTTCCACACCTTGAAAGGCAGCGGTCGCCTGGTTGGAGCTACGCTCGTTGGCGAATTGGCCTGGTCTATTGAGAATCTGCTGAACCGTATCATCGACGGCACTATTTTCATGAGCCAGGATATTGGCGAGCTGATGCAGGCTGTGACCAAAATCCTTCCTGACCTTGTCGAAGACTTCAAACTGCGTCGTAAGCCCAGCCATAATACGCAACCGTATATGGATCAGGCTCACGCCATCGCCAAAGGCGAGATTCCCAAGCCTTTGAAGCTCGACCAGGACGTTTCCGCCAACGAGTCAGGCGAGCCGACCCTGGACATCGACCCGGCCCTGAAAGACATTTTTAAGGCAGAAACAGAAAGCCATCTTGAGACGCTGGCGACGTTCACCGCTAAAGCTGCCGCCAATGGCGAGCCTACGCCGATTACGGACGAAATCTCCCGCGCCATGCATACGCTCAAAGGCAGCGCCAATACCGCTGGCATTGAGCCTATCGCCACCGTAGTGGTGCCGCTTGAGAAGTTTGTCAAAGAAGCCCGCGCTCGCGGCGTCAGCGTGGACAGCGACATTCGCGAACTGTTGCAGGAAGGCGCAGGTTTTGTGCGTCGCGGCCTGGATCAAATAGAAAGCACGCCGCTGAAGCCGCTGGACGGCGCCAACGAATACCTGGAGAAGCTGGCTACCGTCAGCAATCGCATCCTGACCAACGCCGCGCAAAGTGATGTGCTGCAAGCCACCAGCAAGCCCGATCCACACCTGATCAATCTGTTCTTAACGGAAGGCGTTGATATTCTGCTGGACGCCGAGCGCATCCTTAACGAGTGGAGCCAGGACCCGAACTCCAAAGAAGATTTGAACAAGCTGGTCACTGAGCTGACCACCTTGTCCCGCGGCGCAGAAGTGGCCGGCCTGGAAGATGTCGCAGAGCTTTCCCGCGCGCTGGAAACTGCTTATGAGCTGGCGGAAGCTGGCGGCGCCAACACAGACGATCGTTTCTTCACTATCGCGAAACGCGGTCATGACGTGCTGATCAGCATGATGGACCAAGTTGCAGCGGGTCTCGCCACGCAGCCTGACGCATCATTGATTCAAGAGCTATACGCCCTGGCCAAGCCTGTTGAATCTGCGCCTGCTGAAGACGTTCCTCCCGTCGCGGAAGTCGCCGAAGAAGAAAACCTGGAACCAGTCGCCCACTCAGCGGATGACGAGATTCCTCTTCTGGACGACGTAATCATCGAAGAGGCGGAAGAAGACGATCTCGCCGAAGATATTAATTTTGATATTGGTCTGCCTGAAGAGCCGGAGGTGATTGAACCTTCAGCAAGCTTCATGGAGGAGATCGAAGAAACGCCTGCGCCTGTCGCTTCCGGCGGCGTAGTGTACGAACTGGACCCAGAGCTAGCGGATGTGTTCCTGCAGGAAGCCCAGGACATCATTCAATCCTCCGCGGATGTGATGCAGCAGTGGTCGCAGGATCTTCATAACATTGCGTTAGTTCAGCAATTACAGCGCGATCTGCACACTTTGAAAGGCGGCGCCAGACTGGCGGGCATTCCTCCTATCGGCGACCTCTCCCATGAGCTGGAAAGCCTGTTCGAAGGTATCGTAGAACAGCGCGTGACGCCGGATGAAGAAGCCAGCAACTTGTCTTTGCTGGCGCACGACACCCTGGCGGGCATGGTCGACTCCGTCACCGCCACGCGCACCTGTAATGACGCTCAGGATCTGATCGACGCTCTGCACGCTTATCTGTCCGGCGAGCGCTCGGCAGAAGACGAAGAGGATGAAGGCGACGAGGTTTCCTACGACGAAGCCAGTCTGCCGACAATGGATTTCAACGAAGAGGAAGAAATTCCTGTTCTTGAGGAAGTCGCGCCTCTTGATCCAGAAATGGTCGAAATCTTCCTTGAAGAAGCTCAGGACATTATCCAGCGCACCGGCGAGACCATGCACAGCTGGTCTGAAGAGCTGGGCAATCTGGAGCATTTGAAAGAACTGCAACGTGATCTGCATACGCTGAAAGGCGGCGCCAGAATGGCGGAGATCAAGTCCATTGGCGACTTGGCTCACGAGCTGGAAACGCTGTTTGAAAGAATGACAGAGGGCCGTCTGTCGCCAGAACCCGCCATGGTTGGTCTGGTGATGGAGTGTCACGACCGTCTGGCGGGCATGGTGGACGCCGTCGCCCAGAACCAGGTGGCCTCCCCTGCTCGCGACTTGATCGGCCGCGTTCATGACATGGCGCAAGGCGCTGGCCATCACTACGCGGATGGCGAAGACGACTATATCGTTGACGCACATCCAGAAGTGGAAGCAGCCATTGAAACGTCTTTGGAGCCCCAAGCGGATGAAACGGCTATAGAGCTGGAAGGTCTGGCGGACGCCGAAGAGATCACTGCAGAGCCTGCGCCGGTTGAAGAAGCGCCTATTGATAATCCAGTTTACGACATCAGTGATCTGGATCAGGAACTGGTCTCCATCTTCCTGGAAGAAGCCAATGAATTGGTGGACTCCACCGCCCGCAACCTGCAGAGCTGGTTGGGCGAACTCGAAAATATCGAGCATGTGAAGGAACTGCAACGCGCCCTGCATACGTTGAAAGGCGGCGCGCGTATGGCGGAAATCAAGCCTATCGGCGATTTGGCCCACGAACTGGAAACATTGTTCGAGGGTATTGTCGAAGGTCGTTTCCTGGCGGAACCGTCACTGTCTGACTTGATGCTGGCCTGCCATGACCGTCTGGCGGAAATGGTGGATAGCGTCACCAGCAACAGCCCGGTGCGCGCGGCGAATGATCTGGCCCAGCAAGTCATCAAATACTGCGCGCAACATGATCTGGCGGCGAAAGGCCCTCATGATCGCGAAGACACCATTTTGGACATCGAGCGCGAACAGCAGTCTCTGCTGGATTCCGCTCAGGAAACCAGCGACGAAGATCTGCGCAGCATATTCCTGGACGAATCCAGGGACATCATGGACGCAGTGATTGACTGCTTTGATCGCTGGAAAGCCAATCCAGATAACATTACGCCGGCGAAAGAGCTGGTTCGGGACCTGCAAACCCTGAACGGCGGCGCCAAGCTGGCGAATATCGACAGCGTGCATGCTCTCACTGAAGCGCTGACCGAGCGTATGGAGAGCGTCGTCGACGGCAAGCATCAGGTGCCTGACGAACTGATTACGCTGGTGGACCGCTCCATCCGTTACATCGGTCGCCTGCTGGATCAGATTGAACAACTGGAGCAACCAGAAGTTCCCAATGAACTGATCCGCGAACTGAAAGAAGTCGGCAGCGGCGAAGAACTGCCCGCCTCTGAGTTTGCGCTGGATGTCGACCCGGAAATCCTGCAAGTTTTCGTAGAAGAAGCGAATGAGCTGCAGGCCAGTCTGGAGCGCGAATTCAACGACTGGACCCGTGAGCCCCGCAACAGCGTACATGCGGACTCCATGTCCCGCGCATTGCATACGCTGAAAGGCGGCGCGCGTCTGGCGACCTTGACCAACATCGGCGACCTGGCGCAGGAAATCGAATCCGTCGTCAAAGAAGCTTATGACCACAAGCATGAGCTGGACGACGCCCTGCGCAGTGAAATCGAGATCCTGTTCAATCGCCTGAAGAGCGAAATCGGTCAGGTTAAAAACTTCTACAGCAGTCAGCAGGAAGCCGAAGTGGAAGCTGCAGCGGCGGAAGCGCCGAAGAGCGAACCTGAGGCCCTGGCTGAACGCATGGTGCAAATGCAACGTGAGCAAGCCGTTCCCGCTGTCAAAAAAGAAGAGCCGGCCAAAACCGAGATACAGCCCGCACAACCTGCGGCGCAACGTCAGGCGGCCGCGGAAACCGTCAGGGTCTCCGCCAACCTGCTCGACAACCTGGTTAACCTCGCGGGTGAAACCAGTATCACCCGTGGTCTGCTTGAACAGCAGATCAGTGACTTCACCTACACGTTGGAAGAGATGCAGTCCACCATCGACCGTCTGCGCGAGCAGTTACGTCGGATGGACATGGAGACGGAAGCTCAGGTTCTGTTCCGCATGGAAAAAGAAAGCGGCGTCAAATACGAAGACTTTGACCCGCTGGAAATGGACCGTTACTCCTCTATCCAGCAGTTGTCGCGAGCGTTAAGCGAGTCCTCCTCGGACTTGACCGACCTTCGTGAAACCATGATGGATAAGGCCCGTGACGCGGAAACCCTGCTGCTGCAACAATCCCGCATCAATACGGAGCTGCAGGAAGGGTTGATGAAAACCCGCATGGTTCCGTTCACCTCGATCGTGCCCAGGCTGCGCCGTATCATCCGGCAGGTAAGCTCCGAACTAGGCAAGAAAGCCGACTTCGAAGTGTACAACCCGGAAGGCGAGCTGGACCGTACTGTATTGGAGCGCATGCTGGCGCCGTTGGAGCACATGCTGCGTAACGCGATCGACCACGGGGTGGAAATGCCCGAGCAGCGTCGCGCCAAAGGCAAATCGGAAACCGGACGCATTGAGTTATCGGTAGGCCGTGAAGGCGGCGACGTCGTACTGATTCTTTCCGACGATGGCGGCGGCATCAACGTCGACGCGGTCAGAAATAAAGCCATTAAGAGCGGCTTGATCGACGAAGGTACGCACCTTAGCGATCACGATATGCTGCAGTTTATCTTCCAGGCAGGCTTCAGCACCGCGGAGAAAGTTACTCAGATTTCCGGACGCGGCGTTGGTATGGACGTTGTGGCCAGCGAGATCAAACAGCTTGGCGGACGCGTCACTATCGACTCCAAGCCCGGCCACGGCACGCGCTTTATCGTCCACCTGCCGTTCACGGTTTCTGTGAACCGGGCGCTGATGGTGAACACCGGCGAGGATTATTACGCGATTCCGTTGAACACAATTGAGGGTATCGTGCGCGTCAGCACCTACGAGTTGGAGGAGTACTACAAACCCAACGCGCCGCTGTACGAGTACGCAGGTCAAAAATATCGTCTGCAGTACCTGGGCAGCCTGTTGAAGAGCGAACACCATCCGAAACTGCAAGGTCAACCCCTGCCCTTGCCGGTCATTCTGGTGCGCGGCGGCGGCGATCAGCCTTTGGCCCTGCAGGTGGACAGCTTGATGGGCTCCCGCGAGATCGTTGTAAAAGGTCTCGGCACCCAGTTCTCTTCAGTACGCGGCGTCTCCGGCGCCACCATCCTGGGGGATGGTAGCGTGGTCGTGATTCTTGACTTGCCTGCGCTTATCCGCAGCGATATGTCTCACTACGGCCCAAGCCTCATTCCGACGCTCAAACCAGCCGGGGAGCCTGCGCGCGCAGCATCCGGCCCAACCACCGTTATGGTGGTGGACGACTCGGTTACGGTACGGAAGGTTACTTCCCGTCTGCTGGAACGGAACGGTATGGAAGTCATTACCGCGAAGGACGGTGTGGACGCGATCGCACTGTTGCAGGACCACAAACCGGACGTCATGTTGCTGGATATAGAAATGCCGCGTATGGACGGATTCGAAGTGGCGAGTCTGGTGCGTCACGACGAGCGCCTGAAAGATGTGCCGATCATTATGATCACCTCGCGTACCGGACAGAAACACCGCGAGCGTGCGATTTCAATCGGCGTTAACGAATATCTCGGTAAACCCTTCCAGGAAAAAATTCTGCTTGAGACGATAGAACGACTAGTGGAATAACTGGATGTCAGTGCAGGCTGCAAAAGTTGGCATTATTTCGGACTGCCCTTTACAGCGGCATATCATGCAAAGCGCGGTGGAAGGATACGGTTTTTCGGTGATCGCCAGCTGTGATCCTTCCCGGCTGAGCACGGAGCTCTTAGAGCGCCACGCCGCTGCCGAGGTATGGATCGTCATACTGACCGACGAAGACCGTTGGGCGGACGCCATTGATACGCTGATCGATCATAGCGAAGCCCCCGTCTTGTTCGGATTAGGGGAAGCGCCCAATAAGCACAGCCTCGATTACGCCAAGTGGGAGCGGCGCCTGTTCACCAAATTGGTGGAGTTGCTGGGCGAACCGCCCACACTTAACCAGGCCAGCGCATCTCTAACCGCACTGGAAGCTTCTCCTGGCGGTCCTTCCGCG
The DNA here is from genome assembly GCF_029813005.1 of Hahella sp. CR1. Classification (NCBI taxonomy): domain Bacteria; kingdom Pseudomonadati; phylum Pseudomonadota; class Gammaproteobacteria; order Oceanospirillales; family Hahellaceae; genus Hahella; species Hahella sp. CR1. The sequence continues at coordinate 62,928 of NZ_JAPELK010000005.1, read as the reverse complement.
CTGCCATTGCCTCATCATATCCGGCCCGGCGGCGTTAACGATCCAGTAGAAAGGGTATGGATTCTAGGCGCGTCTTTAGGCGGCCCCGCGGCGGTGAAGAGCTTTCTCGACTGCTTGCCATCAGGCCTGCCCGTCGCCTTCGTTTATGCTCAGCATATCGACCAGAACGCCGCCAATGTGCTGGTGCGGGTGCTAGGTCGTCATTCAGCCTTCGATCTGAAAGAAGTGCAGCACGGCGCGCGCCTGCATTACGGCGAAGTGGTGATCATGCCTGTCGACCACGAAGTGGTGTTCAGCGTTGAGGGAACGATGGAGGTCCGAGAAAACGCCTGGCCGGGTCCTTATGGACCGTCCATTGATCAGGTCATGTTGAATGTCGGCGGCTATTATAGCGGCCGTTGTAGTGCGATTATTTTTAGCGGCATGGGCAATGACGGTTCTCTCGCCGGCCCTCTGTTGCGCGCCTATGGCAGTCGTATCTGGTCACAGACTTCGGACACCTGCGCCAACAGCTCAATGCCGGACTCCGTCGCCGCGACGGGATGCGTGGAATTTCGCGGTTCGCCGCATCAGTTGGCGGAAAAGTTACTGAAAACCGTAGAGCTTGAGGAACTGGCGAAGCGCAAGCGCGGCCTGGCCTGACGTTCCCTAACCCAGTCTGTTAAGCTAGACTCAGACTGAAGCTCTATCGGCTTGGACCTGCGGCTGGTCCAGAGAAGATATTCGCGCCCGCCGTGAGACAGGCGCCGGTAAGACAAACGATTTCGAGGATAGATTCATGGTGGAGCAAACCTCCGGACAGATCTCCTGTTTACTGATTCCCGTACAGGGAAAGAACTTGCTATTACCCAACGCCAGCATCGCTGAAATCGTTGACTATCAGGCCCCGGAGCCCGTTGAAGACGGCGCGGACTGGTTCCTGGGCTATATCCGCTGGCGCGGTCTGCGTCTACCGCTGGTGTCTTATGACAAAGCCAATAAATCCGCCACAGGCGCACAATCCGCCCATACCCGGATCGCCGTCACCAATACCATTGGCGACAAGCATAAACAACTGCCATTCATGGCGTTCGTCACCCAGGGCCTGCCTCGTTTGATGAAAGTGCGGAGCGAAGAAGTCAGCGCCCACGAAAAAGCCGATCTGGGCCCTATGGACAAGATGATGGTGAAGGTCAGCGGCGAAGAGGCCATTATTCCTTCTCTGGAACAAATGGAGCTGCTCGCACTACAGGCGGTTTCCGCACGCTGATCGATTTACCGGGGCGCTCATGCGCCCCAGTCGTTTATAGAGTCAACGCTCAGCTTTCCTTATCTGAAAGATAGTGCCGCCGCCCCCAGCCTTTTAGTTCGTCAAGTTTCCGCAATCGATCCGCCATATCGTTCAGCGTTGCGCTGATCGCCGCCTCTCCTTTCAGCATCGCTGGCAACTTATAGGTAAATAATCCCCAGAAACGTTTCATTTCCGGCACATCCGGCATCAGCTCTCCTTTTTCAGCGGATACGAAGGTGTGGCGGATCAACGGATCAGCGGAAAGCTCTTTCATTAACTGAACATTGGCTACCGCGCCCAAGGGCTTGTCAGTATTTACTTTCTTTAGCCCCTCATAGGTCAGCAGATAGTCTTCCAGAAAACGCTGGGCCGCCTCTTTGTTTCTTCCCGCAGAATTGATTCCCGCCGCCAGCACGCCGACAAAAGGACGCCCTGGATGCTCCGCCGTCAGCCCGGGAATATAGTCCACGCCAAAATTGACGCCCGCGTCGCGAATCTCCCGCCATGACCAGGGACCATTGATAATCATCGCCACGTCGCCTTTCTTAAAGCCGTTCATCATAGAGCCGTAGTCTGCAGTCTTTTCCAGTACGCCCTGATCCAGGAGCTGCTTGATTGCTTGCACAGCATCGACAGAGCCACTGCTGTCAAAGCCGACGTCCGCCAGATTATAAACACCGTCGGACTTGCCAAAACTGTAGCCGCCGGCGCCAGCGATAAAAGGCCAGCTGAAGTAAGTATTCTTATAGTCCCACTCAATGGCTTTCTTGCCCTGTTTACGCAGATCGCGATCCAGCGCAATGACATCCTGTAGCGTACGCGGAGGCGCTTTCACCAGCGCCTTGTTATAGATCAGACTCACTGCCTCTATGGCGATGGGAAAGCCATATATATCATCGCCAACCGTCAGCGCCCGCCAAGTGAAAGGCGCTACGCTGTCGCGCATCTTTTGAGAGGGGGTAACCGGCTCCAGAAAGCCGTCATTGATCCAGGGACCAAAACGTTCATGGGCCCATATGACAATATCCGGACCTTGCGCCGTGGGCGCGAGGCGGTCGAATTGAACGGTGAGATCGTCCGGCGTCTCCACTTTCACTTTCATACCAGTGGCTGCGGTGAATGCGGCGCCCGCTTCGGCGACGCCTTGCGAGCCTTTGTCGGCTCCTATCCAGACAATGAGAGAGTCTTTTTCAAACGCGCAGGCGAAAGTGCTGACTAAGCATAACGCCAGTGTGAAAAGGTTCTTTAGCGCTGACATTCTTATTTTACCTCTGAAGTCTCACGGGGTTCGAAGTCTCGACCCGAGGACTCAGCGCGACCTTCCTGGCAATCCGGCATACGCCGGTTTCATTCCGCCCTGATTTATATTTTTATAATGCGGACGTCGACAAGCGCCTGTCGAACATCCAGCCAAGGATTATGGACCCTAAGCGGCGGTTTTGCATACAAGCAACCTTATAAAAACGCGAAATTTCGCTACTTTGGCGACCTGTTTCACGTCAGGCGCGGCGATGAACGCCGTTGACGGTTTCAGCGCAAGCTCAATTGTTATAACATTACATTTCTTACGCCTCCGCCGACGACGGCGCTAACGCCTGCATTGCAACTCTTGCGGAATCATTATGAACAGCCAATCTGACAACGCCGTGTTTCAGCAACATAATCACGCCTCCTGCATTCATGACGCGCTGATTACCGCCAAGAAACTCTGTAAAGAACGCGGTCTGAGACTGACTGATACACGCCTGCGGGTGCTGGAGCTGATCTGGCAATCTCACAAGCCCATCGGCGCCTACGACATCCTGGCTCAGTTTGGGCAGGAAGGCCGTAATTCCGCGCCGCCAACCGTATACCGGGCGCTGGAGTTTCTGCAGGAAAACGGTCTTGTGCATCGCATTGCGTCGCTCAACGCCTTCATGGGTTGCGTTTGTCCGCAGGAAGGTCACCAGGGCGGCTTTTTGATCTGCAAACAGTGCAAACGCGCACAGGAAATTACTGAAGACGCTTTGCGCAAACAGTTGTTAAGCCTGGCGCAGGAGCAGGATTTCGAAGTGGAAAGCATGACGTTGGAAATCAGCGGCCTCTGCACCACCTGCAGGACCGCCCAATGAACGCGCCGCCATTGATACGTCTGCAAGACGTCACCGTGGAGATTCAAGGCCGCACGCTGATTGAAAACGTCACGTTCGACATCAATCCCGGCGAGATTATCACGGTCATTGGTCCCAACGGCGCCGGCAAGTCCACGCTGGCCAAAGCGCTATTGGGCATACAGACGTTGAGTCGCGGGGAAGTGTTGCGCCGTCCCGGCCTGAAAATCGGCTATATGCCACAGCGCTTTCACATCGACGCGTCTTTGCCTCTGACCGTCAAACGCTTTCTGCAATTGGCGCACAACCCGCAACGCTGGCGTGAAGCGCTGCAAAGAGTGGAAATGGAGCACGTCGCCAAACAGCCCATGCATACCTTATCCGGCGGCGAGCTGCAACGTGTGCTGCTGGCCCGGGCGTTACAGCGGGCGCCGGACTTGTTGGTGCTGGATGAACCCGCGCAGGGAGTGGACGTTACCGGCCAGGCGGAGCTATACCGCCTTATCCGCTCGCTTCGGGATGAGCTGCACTGCGGCGCGCTGCTGGTCTCGCACGATCTTCATTTGGTGATGGCGTCTACGGATCAGGTGTTATGCCTGAACCGGCATATCTGCTGCGCCGGGCATCCAGAAAAAGTGTCTAACGAGCCCGCTTTCATCAATCTGTTCGGCACCCAGGCGGCGCGCTCGCTGGCGGTCTATCACCACCATCACGACCATCATCACCATGCCGACGGCACCGTCGCCGCCGGCAGTGAATGCTCTCACGGCGGCCACCATGTTTGATATTCTCATTCCCGCCCTGTTGGGGGGCATTGGTCTGGCTTTTATCACCGGCCCCCTGGGCTGCTTTGTGGTGTGGCGACGCATGTCCTACTTCGGCGATACCCTGTCCCATTCCGCGTTGATGGGCGTCGCCTTAGGCTTGATGCTGGAGGTGAACGTCAGCCTCGCCATCACCGCCGGATGCGTGCTAATGGGCCTGACACTGGCCCTGATGCAGAGGCAAAAGCACATCGCTACCGACACGCTGCTAGGCATCCTGGCGCACAGCTCCTTGTCTCTGGGCCTGGTGGCGCTGAGCTTTATGCGGGATCAGCAAGTGGATCTGATGAGCTATCTGTTCGGCGACCTGTTGGCGCTCAATTATCAGGATGTCATTTGGATTTTCGCTGGTGCAGTGGCGGCCATCATCATGCTCAAGCTGCTGTGGCGCTCCCTGCTGATGATGACTCTGAACGAAGATCTCGCAGCGGTAGAAGGCTACAACGTATTACGCACCCAGTTACTATTGATGCTGATGATGTCGCTGGTCATCGCTCTCGCCATGAAAGTCGTCGGCGTACTGCTGGTGACCTCCCTGCTGATAATCCCCGCCGCCGCGGCCCGCCCCTTCAGCGATACACCGGAAAAAATGGCGGCGCTCGCCATCGCCAGCGGCGTCTTCGCGGTGGTGGCGGGACTGAGCCTGTCCTGGTGGTGGGACACTCCCGCCGGACCATCGGTCGTCGTCGCGGCGTTCGTCCTGTTTTTAAGCAGCATGGGCGCACACCGCCTACGCCACGCTTGACCCAAAGCAAAGCCGGCGAGCATAGCGTTTCGCCGGCCGTCTTTCACGGTTGCTTTCAAAGCCTCAACTCCTTACTGTGATCATTCCACAAGCAGTCCCCGGATCTACCCAGGACGCGCTCCTGCGTTTCGCGTCGTGTTTTAACGTCTACTAAAACAAAGAGGCTAACGTGGACGACAGCTCTCTATTTGCGGAATCCAAGGCGATTGACCGCCTCCTGCATGCGTTTATCGGGTACGGCACTGGCGGCAATTCTCCCGCCGCTTTCATCCAGGCCTACACAGACTGGGTCAGTCATGCGGTCATCGCGCCCGGAAAGCAGGCTGAACTGGCCAAAAACATCTCCCGCAACCTGCTGCGTTATGGCGTCTATTGCTCCCGCGCCATCGCCAACCAGAACCCGGAGCCAGTCATTGAGCCCCTTCCCCAGGATATCCGTTTTCGCAACGAGGAATGGGGCCACTTTCCCTTTAATCTGGCCTACCAATGGTTCCTGCTTTACGAGCAGTGGTGGCACTACGCAACCACGGATATTCCCGGCGTGTCGCCCCGCAACGAAAATATCGTCTCCTTTTGCGCGCGTCAGATATTGGATTTGATGTCTCCGTCCAATATTCCCTGGTTGAATCCGGAGGTCATCAAGAAAACCCTGGAAACCGGCGGCAAAAATTTTCTCGACGGCCTGGAGAACTGGCGCGAAGACGCTCAGCGCCTGCTCAATGGCGACCCGCCTGCCGGCTCAGAAAACTACAAGGTTGGCGAGAACCTCGCCGTGACTCCGGGCAAAGTGATTTATCGCAATCGCCTGATAGAACTGATTCAGTACGCGCCTACGACTGAGAGTACGTACAAAGAGCCAGTGCTTATCGTTCCCGCGTGGATCATGAAGTACTACATTCTCGACCTGTCGCCGCATAACTCCCTGGCGCGCTATCTGGTGGAGCAAGGCCATACGGTGTTTATGATTTCCTGGCTGAATCCGGATGGCAAAGATCGCAATCTCGGCATGCAGGATTATCTGCGTCTGGGCGTGATGGAAGCGCTGGACGCTATCTCCGCCATCGTTCCCGACGCACCGCCGATACACTGCGTCGGCTATTGTCTCGGCGGCACCCTGCTCAGCATTGCCGCCGCCGCGATGGCGAGAGATGAAGATAAACGACTCGCCACCATCAGCCTTTTCGCCGCGCAAACAGACTTCAAGGAAGCTGGCGAACTGATGTTGTTCATCAATGAGAGTCAGCTCACCTTCCTGGAAGACCTGATGTGGGAACAGGGCTATCTGGACGCCACGCAAATGTCCGGCGCCTTCATGATGTTGCGTTCGAAAGATCTGCTGTGGTCGCGCATCGTGCGCGAATATATGCTGGGCGAACGCAGCAAGATGAACGACTTGATGGCCTGGAACGCGGATACCACCCGCATGCCCTATCGCATGCATTCGCAATATCTGCGCAGTCTGTTTCTGAATAACGACCTCGCCGAAGGCCGTTTTGAAGTGGATGACAGTCCGATATTTTTACGCGACATCCGCATTCCCATCTTCGTCGTTGGCGCCACCAAAGATCATGTCGCGCCCTGGAAATCCGTTTATAAAATCCGCCGTCTCACCAGCTCCGCGGAGATTACTTTCTTACTGACCAGCGGCGGCCACAACGCCGGCATCATCAGCGAGCCCGGTCACCCGAGGCGCAGTTATCAAATCAACACCCGCTACGGCAAGGACCGCAATTACAGCCCCGACGACTGGCTTAACATCGCGTCTCGCCATGACGGTTCATGGTGGCCAGCCTGGAGCCAGTGGCTGCGGGATCACAGCAGCTCTGAGCAAACCTCGCCTCCGCCGCTTGGCGCGCCTGATTCCGATTATCCGCAACTTTGTGACGCACCGGGCACTTATGTATATCAAAGATAAAGGCTTTCAGGCTTCCGCTTGATGCGGATAATAGGGAACTCTATAGTTACCGGCTGTCACGAATATGGAGTACGCTTTCAGCGGAAGTAGGTTGGTAACCGCCTGGGGGCGGCAATTATCCGGAGGATTCAATGCAGTCCCGCAATATGTACGGGTTTTTACTTTCTCTGCCATCACTCCTGGCGCTATTGGTGGGGCTATCGCTAACCGCAGCGATGTCCTATTTTTCCAATAAGCAGCAAGAAAAAGACGCTCATGCGCGTTTTGTCCAGGAAGCGCAGTTTATTGCACAAACGGTCCGCCGCACGTTCGAGCAAAATCGCGCCGCTGCGGAATTGTGGTTTCGCATGTGCAGCGCTCGTCCCGAGTCGGAGGACGCGGCCACTGACGCCACACGAGTGTTTTTGCAGGGATTTCCCAACATCAGCTCCATTGAGCACCTGATTATCGCCAAATCCGCCGATGATAGCCGTCGTTTCAGTGTAACGGACATCAACAGCCTGCAACCCCTGACGCTCAACGACATCAAGCGCGTCACCGAACTGCCCGAGCTGCAACCCGCCTTCGACGAGGCGTGGCGCAGCGGGGAAACCATCGCAACGCCGGTGACCCGCATCAACTCCCAGAATCCCGCCTACCGCGGCGAAGTTCGCTATATCCGTCGCGTCGACGATATGCTCATCGCCATCAGTTTTGATCTGGAGCACAGCCTGAAAACCGCGGTCGTCGACTACAAGCCTGAGGGCTTCACCCTATCCATGTTTGACTTGATGCGCTACGCCAGCGACCCATTAGTGAAGCTGGTGCTGCCGCCGGACGGTGAGGAGAATATTAAGAAACGCAAATCCTGGCTGTACAGCGATACGCTGGAACTGCCAGAGCGGCAGTGGCTGTTGCGCATTACGCCCAATCAGGCCTTCCATGATCAAACCAATAACCGTTACACGGTCACCCTATTTATCTCCGGGGCTATCATCAGCATTCTGTTGTCGTTACTGCTCGCCCGTCCCACGCGGAAGAGCGGTGAGGCGGACACTGATGCGGAAGGGTTTTAGAAGGCTAAGCCTTATGACGTCAGCTATTGCTGACTGCGATAGTTGGCGGGGCTCTCCCCGGTCCAGCGCTTAAACGCGCGGCTGAATGCGCTCAGCTCGGAGAATCCCAGCAGAAAAGCGATTTCACTAAGGGAATACTTGCCTTTTTGCAGATAATCCAAGGCTTTATCCTTACGCACCTGCTCCACCAGCTCCTGGAATGACACATCTTCCTGTTTCAATTTGCGGTACAGCGTGTGGCGCGACATGTTCATTTTCTCCGCCACTTTTTCCGCTTCGATATCGCCTCGGGACAAACGTTTGGCCACAATCGCCTTCACTTTGTGCGACACCGTGCGGCGCAGGGACAGCTTTTGCAGCAGCGCCTCCACCTGACGAGTTAGCGCCTGATGCAGATAGGGATTACGCTGGGGCAGTTCAAAGGTAAGAAAGTCTTTATTGAAGGCGAGAGAGCAACAAGGCTGGCCGAAGCTCACCGGGCATTGAAAGATACGTTCGTATTCGGCGACGTACTCAGGTTCGGGGTGAGAAAACCCCACTTTGGTCAAGAAGATCTTCTCGCTGACAAAGCGTCGCGCCCTGGTCACTGACAACGCCAGCATTCGATCCATGCCCGCGCGGTGATAATACTCGGGGCGTTCGCAGTGATACTCAATGACCGCATCGTCCCCCTGCAGGTGAAATTCCGTGCGCACACCCTCGTTCACTAGCGCAGACAGACGCACGTATTGCTTTAAGCCCTGCTCCAGAGTGCGGTTGTTGAAGATGATGTGTCCGATCACCCCCATGCGACGCGAATCAACCCACTCTCCTACGTGCAGGCCAACAGCAGGATCTTTCAAGGTTTCTTCTGCACGCGACCACAACAGATTATAAGCCGGTAACGGGACACGATAGTCCTGATCCTCCAGCATGGAAAGGTCCAGCTCAGCCTCAAGCGCCAACGCATTGATATCCATCCCTCGCTCAGCAAGCCAAAAGCAAAGCGCTTTAACGGTGGAACCGGCGACAGTGGGCTGATCCATATCAACTAATCTCAACCATTTAAATGGGACTGTTAATTATTATTAGCGGCCAATATAACAATCATCCACGTATGGCGGTAAGAGTCGGGGGCGATTTTTCCGCAACAATGCAGACGCTGTAGCAATTACAGAAGAAGCCGACCATAGCTGCGCAAAGTTGCAACAGAATGTCAAAAGCTTAACACAGGAGGTCAAGCCGGTTTTCTTTCGCCTTGATAATATGAATCCCGTAAACGTGAAGCAGTAGCCATCGTTTAACTGTGTTTTCAGGCCCTAGAGAACCGACTCAGGCCACTTGACTTAGGGAGAGACAAGTATGATGTATGATGAAAATTGGAAAGTCTGTGTTCCAAATACTGACCAAGAGCAAGCAAATTTTGCAGCGTTGGATGAGTATCTCAACAGCATCTACTACTGTTGACACCCTTTGGACTCCAGCCTGATGAAAGTGCACAATTCCTGCCGCGAAATTTATTTCGCGGTTTTTTTTTGTCCTGAATAAAGCACGTTGCTGAATTTTTTTCCCTCTCCCTTCTTTACTAACACGTCCCGTCGTAAATTCATTCGTCACCGCATCTCCTTAACTAAATTTATCTTTAGCACTTAGGATCATTTTGCTATGTTGCTGAACAGCAACTATTTTTAGGATTAGGGAGAAAATCATGTCGATAAGCAGATTTCTTGTACTCAGCGTTCTGGCCATGCCGGCGTTCGCTGCGGAGCAAACCAATTACGACCGCGTTCAACTCTCCACCGAAGCCAAAGGCGAACTGGAGAACGACATCATGCGCGTCGTACTACACTCCCAATCACAGCAGAAAACTGCGCAACAAGCGGCGGATGACGTAAACAAAGCCATGCGTTGGGCGCTGGATGAAGTAAAATCCGCCAAAAGCGTGAAGTATCAGACTCAGGATTACCGCACAGATCCCCGCTACAAAGAGCAAAAAATCGTAGCCTGGAACGCGGAGCAGTCTCTAAAACTGGAAAGTAAAGATATCGAAGCGCTGTCCGGCCTTATTGGCGAACTGCAGGAGCGTCTGAAAGTACAAAATGTGGAATTCGACGCCTCTGACGCTCTGAAAGCGGCCAAAGAAAACGAACTGATCGGCGAAGCGCTGAAATCATTTGGCGAGCGCGCCAAGTTGATTACCTCCCAACTGGGAGCGCAGAGCTACAAAATCGTAAACATGAATATTTCAAGCAGCGGTCCCGTCTATTATGCCCGCCAGGAAATGCGCAGCTTCGGCGCCGCCAAGATGGCCGATATGGCGACGCCTGCGGTAGCAGCCGGCACGCAAACGGTCACCATGACCGTCAATGGCGAAATTGAACTGGTGCGGTAACGCTTGGCGAACTTCGGACGCCGCCGCCGCTTGAAGACAGTCAGGATGTGAACAATGGCGGTTAAGTCCAAACCTTTTGAATTTCTCGGCGCGCAGGTCGCGCCGGGACATCGTCAACAATTCGAGCTTCCCGTCGGACAGCTCTACACCCAAACCGATGTATCCATTCCTGTCGAAGTGGTGCATGGCAGGTCCAAAGGTCCGCGTCTGCTGATTTGCGCCGCGATACATGGCGACGAACTCAACGGCGTAGAGATCGTGCGGCGCGTATTACACGCCACCTGGTTGAAAAATCTGAAAGGTACCCTGATCGCCGTTCCCATCGTGAACGTGCTGGGCACCATTCATCGATCCCGTTACTTACCTGACCGACGCGACCTCAATCGATGCTTTCCCGGTAGCGAAAAAGGCTCACTGGCGGCGCGTATGGCGCACCTGTTCACCACCTGCGTATTGCAGCAGGCGGACTACGCCATTGACCTCCATACAGGAGCGATCGATCGCAGCAATCTTCCGCAAATAAGGGTGCATCTGGACAATCAGAAAGCGGCGGATCTGGCGCATATGTTTGGCGTGCCGGTGATTATTGATGCGGAAATCCGTGACGGCTCCTTTCGCGGCGCCGGAGACGACCTTGGCGTACCAATCATTACCTATGAAGCGGGTGAAGCGCTGCGCTTTGATGAGAACTGCATCGCCGCCGGCGTTCGTGGCGTGCGCCGGGTGATGGAAGAACTGGGCATGATCAAGATGCGCGTGAAAGGCAGAGCCAAAGCCACGCCAGTGGTGGCGCGCTCCTCACAATGGGTGCGGGCGCCGGTAGGCGGATTTCTGCGTGCTTTGAAACCCCTGGGAAGTCGGGTTAACAAAGGAGACTTGCTGGGTTATCTGAATGGTCCCCTGGACAGCCAGGGCGAACCCATTTTATCGCCCTGCTCCGGCATTGTCATAGGACGCAGTAATTTGCCGCTGGCCCATGAAGGCGAAGCGATCTTTCACATTGCGCGCTTTAATCAGGTGGACTTGGCGGAACAGGTAGTGGAGACATTCCACTCTGATATGGAGGATCATATTTCCCGCAGCGAAGCGCCCATCACCTGACAAGCGCCTGTGCGGAGGCCGCCGCGGCGTGCGGCGCCCCTGTCGGCAGCGCGCTTACAGCGCCCGACGGCTATGCACCAGTGTGAGGAACTCACTACGGGTGGAAGGGTTGTTGCGCATAGAGCCCAACATGACGGATGAGCTCATAACTGAGTTCTGCTTCTCAACGCCGCGCATCATCATGCACATGTGGCGCGCTTCGATGATCACGCCGACGCCATGAGCGTTGGTGACCTTCAGGACAGCTTCTGCGATCTGTCGGGTCAAATTCTCCTGAATCTGCATACGACGTGCGAACATATCCACAATGCGCGCAAACTTCGACAAGCCCAACACTTTGCCATTCGGAATATAGGCAATGTGGCAACGCCCGATGAAGGGCAGCAGATGGTGTTCACACAGGGAGTATAATTCGATGTCCTTAACCAGAACCATTTCGTCCGTATCCGACTCGAAAATCGCTCCGTTGGTGACTTCCTCTAACGACTGGTTATAGCCGCGACACAGGAACTGCATCGCTTTGGCGGCGCGCTTAGGCGTATCGCGCAGTCCCTCTCGATTAACATCCTCTCCGAGGGATTCAATAATTGCGCTGTACTGCGCGACCAGTTTGTCTAACATGTTGGTTCCTCTACATTACCTATGGATCATTATGATCAACGGATATGACGTCCGCCATCGAGCTTGATTTCCCGCCCGGTCATATAAGAGCAGTCCAGGATAAAGGCGATCGCCTGCCAGACCACGTCGGGACCGGGCTCGATCCCAAGGGCGGACTTCCTTAAGGTTTTAGTTCGGTAGTCCGGATCGTCGCCGTCATTGAACATCAATAACGACGGAGCGATAGTGTTTACCTTGATATGCGGCGCGTAGCGTTTGGCGAAAGATCGGGTCATGCTTTCCATTCCCCCTTTCGCGGCGGCGTACGCAATATGGTTGTCACTTCCTTTTTCAACCACGTAATCGGAAATATGAATGATATCGGACCATGGGTTACGTCCTTGCTCCAGCAGGTCGTAACAATGCATATTCAGCAGGTAAGGCACCGTCATGTGTATCGCCACCATATCCTGCATCACCGCCCGGTAGTCCGTATCCTCACTCCGGTCGGGAGCCCATGAAGACGCGTTATGTATCAACGCCCTAAGTGGGCCCACTTCCTCCTTTAACCGTCGTATAAGCCGTTCGACGGAGCTTTGTTCCGTAAAATCCACCTGCAGACATATCGCCCCGCGCTCCCGCAGTTCGGCGATTTCCGGCCGCTCGGAGCGATAGGTCATAGCGACCCGCTCGCCTTTTTCAAGCAACCGCTGCAGACAATGGAGCCCAACCCTTTGGGCCGCTCCGGTTATTAATATTGTTCCTTGGCTAGTCCAATTCACCACACAAACCTGTATCCAATGAATTCATGTCCAGTAGGCTGCGGCGCCGGCCGCATACCCTTTGTGTCATCCTCAAGCGTCGGCGCTCTCCCAGGCCGGCTTGTCGCTGCGGTAATTACTCCGCTATCAGCCAATCAGCGCTACAGGAGGCTTTGGGATCGCCGCGAAGGGCTTCGCTGAGGTGCGCCCAACCCGCCTGCAGTTGCTCATCGAGCCGCCAGGGCGGATTGACCACAAGCATACCACTTCCGTACATTCCGCGCGCCACCGGCGTTAAGATCAACTCGCTGCGCAGCGTTTTGTGCAAAGGAAGCTGGCGCATCAACTCAAGCATTTGTTCGTGGCGCTTCTCCGCAAGTACGGGATACCAGATAGCGATAACCGCGTTCGACCACTTCTTCGTAAGTTTGCTTACATAGGCGGGGATACGTTGATAGTCGTCCTTCAGCTCATAGCTGGGATCAATCATCACCAGCCCGCGCTTCTCCGGCGGCGGCGACATCGCCATAACGCCCTCGAAGCCATCTCGTTGGTGAATATGGATTTGTCTGTTCCGGCCGAATTGACGCTTAAGTTCCGCGTACTCTTTGGGGTGCAGTTCGCACAAAGCCAACTGATCCGTCTCACGCAGGAAACCAGCGGCGATAGCCGGAGAGCCGGGATAGCGGGTCAATTTTCCAGCGTCGGGATTCAACCCTCTGACCGCCGCCAAATAGGCGTCGAATTCCGGCGGACAGGTCCCTTTGGCCTGCATCAGCGGCAAAATGCCCGCCGTCCACTCTGAGGTTTTTTGCGCTTCCTCCGAGGTCAGGTCATAGTCGCCGCGGCCTGCATGGGTTTCCAGATAGCGCCAGGGCGTGGATTTTTTACACAGCGCCTGCAGCAATAAAGACAGCACCCAATGCTTGTGGGCATCGGCGAAGTTGCCTGCGTGATAGACATGTTGATAGCTCAGCATAAAGGGCGCTGACTCCTTCCCCTGAAAAAGCCGCCTATTTTATGTGGTCCGACGTTGAATGTCGCCTTTTCAGCATTATATCTGACCTATGGCAATGCCCGCCCGACCTTGGGCTGGATATTCTAACGGCAATGAGACGCAGGGTCTGTGAAGGTTGGTAAAAATCTATGGAATTCAAAGACTATTACAAGATTCTCGGCGTCGCGGAAGCAGCATCCGCCGATGACGTCAAAAAAGCGTACCGCAAGCTCGCCCGTAAGTATCATCCGGATGTCAGTAAAGAACAGGATGCGGAGGTCAGATTCAAAGAAGTCGGCGAAGCTTATGAGGTATTGAAAGACCCGGAAAAACGCGCGGAGTACGATCAACTCAAGCGCATGGGCGCCTATAGCGAAGATGGCCGTTTTCGTCCGCCGCCAGATTGGGAGTCCGCTTCAAACTTCAACGGCGGCGGCTTCACCGAGGCGGACGCGCGCCACTTCAGCGACTTTTTCGAGTCCATCTTCGGTCGCGGCGGCTCCGCCCATCGCACCTATAAGCAGGGTCATCAGCAGAGCTTCCGCATGCGCGGCGAGGACGTGCACGCCAAAATCGCCTTGTTCCTGGAGGAAGCTTTCCACGGGTGTGAGAAACAAGTTCAGGTGCAAGTGCCGGAGATCGACGAATACGGGCTGGTAGGTCATCGCAGCAAATCTCTCAATGTGAAAATTCCAGCCGGCATGGGACCCGGACAGCACATTCGTTTGCGCGGTCAGGGCGCGGCGGGATTTGGCGGCGCTGAGAACGGCGATCTGTTTCTGGAAGTGGAGCTTGCGCCCCATCCTGTGTACTCCGTCGACGGCAAGGATATTTACCTGACTCTGCCGGTCTCGCCATGGGAAGCTGCGTTGGGCGCCACTGTAACAGCGCCAACATTGAGCGGTAAGGTCAACGTAAAAGTTCCCAAAGGCGCCAGCAGCGGACAAAAGCTGAGACTGAAAGGCAAAGGGTTGCCCGGCAATCCCGCCGGAGACCAGATTATCGTACTGCAGGTAACCTTACCCAAGTCCCATAGCGCAGATGCGGAAGCGCTTTATAAGGAGCTTGCGGAAAAAGAAAAATCCTATAATCCGCGCAGCAAGTTGGGGGTGTGAGAGATGACGCGTAAAACGATCATCAGCACGGTGGAAGTGCTTGGACAAAGCGACACCTACTCGTTGCGCGAATTATGCGAGCGCGGCGGCGTCAACGCCGAGTTCATTATCGAGCTGGTCAGTTATGGCGTCATCGCGCCAGTGGAGGAGCGGCCCGCCCACCAATGGCAGTTCGATACGCTGGCATTGGCGCGATTAAGTCGGGCGATGCGCCTGCAGCGTGACCTGCAGCTCAACCTGCCCGGGCTCGCCATGTCATTGGATTTATTGGACGAGGTCAACGAACTCAGACGCGAAGTGGCGCGACTGAACCAACAACTCAGCCGTCTGATTGCGGATTAAGGCAGGGGAAACCACAACGAAAAAGGCCGGCGTTTAAGCCGACCTTTTTGCTATTCAGCGCCCTGAGTCAGGTGCTGATGATAGTTTTTGCGCTTCAGCTTTTTCTCAGCCTGGCGCTTCTTGATGGCTTTGGCCGCTTCAGAGCCGATGTGCTCTTCTCCGCGCGACTTGGCCAGTTCAATCTGCTGCTCACGCGCTGCGAAACGGCGAAGCTGGTCTTCGGAAACCTTGTCATAACAATGAGGGCAGCTGACGCCCTTCTTGTAATGCTCGCTCTGCATATCTTCCGCGCTGATCGGCATACGACAGGCGTGACACTGATCATAGCGGCCTTTGTTGAGGCCGTGATCCACCGCCACCCGGTTGTCGAATACGAAGCACTCGCCTTCCCAGGTTGATTCTTCCTGAGGCACTTCCTCCAGATACTTCAGAATGCCGCCTTCCAGATGATAGACATCCTCAAAGCCCAGCTCTTTCAAGTAAGCGGTGGATTTCTCACAGCGAATGCCGCCAGTGCAATACATCGCCACTTTTTTGTGTTTGGCTGGATCAAGATTGCTTTTGACGTAATCTGGAAACTCACGAAACGTTTCCGTATTTGGATTGATCGCATTCTTAAACTTGCCGATTTGCACTTCGTAATCGTTACGAGTGTCGATCAGCAACACCTCAGGATCGGTAATCAGCGCGTTCCAATCCTGTGGTTTGACATAAGTGCCCACCACACGTTTCGGATCAATGCCCTCCACGCCCATGGTGACGATTTCTTTCTTCAGTTTGACTTTGGTTCGATAGAACGGAATGTTCTCATCGTAGGATTCTTTGTAGCTCAGGTCCGCCATACGAGGATCGGACTTCAGCCAGGCCAGCAGCGCATCCATCCCCTCGCGGGTTCCGGAGACCGTGCCGTTTACGCCTTCGCGGGCCAGCAACAGGGTGCCTTTGATTTCATTTTTCTCCATGACTTCAAGCAATGGAGCGCGCAGCGCCTCAAAGTCGTCGAGGGCGACGAACTTGTACAGCGCACAGATAACATACTGTGACATTCACTTTTCCTATATTGCGTGCTGGAACGTAAAACCAGAGCAAAAAATTTGCGGGCGACATTATACTCAAATTTTAACCAATCGCACGTCGGAAAACCGTAACCGCTAAAAAGTATGTCATTAAGTTACGTCTTCCCACTCGGAGCCAGTTAGAATGGGGAGCCCGGCGCCAGGATCTGTCGGCGCCGTCTGGTTAGCTTGTATTTACCGGCCATGACCGGCCTTATGACCGCAAATAACCAACTCTTATCATCGCTGGAGGCGATATTATGTCTATATCCATGTACCAGACTTCCGTCCCCATCTTCATCCGCATGCTCGGCAACCTCAACCAGATCTTGGAGAAAGCCGCCGCCCACGCGGAGAAAAAAGGCTTCAATCCTCAAAACCTGGTTAATTACCGCCTGTATCCGGATATGCTGCCGCTTTCTTCCCAGATTCAGATCGCCACCGATACAGTGAAAGGCTGCGTCGCCCGGCTCTCCGGCCAGCAGCCGCCGGTCTTCGAGGACAACGAGACCACATTGGCGGAGTTATCCGCCCGGGTCACCAAGACCATTGATTACGTAAAAACCTTCACGCCAGAACAGATCGACAATACGGAAGAAAAGACCATTCAACTGAAGCTGGGCTCTTATACGCCAACCTTCACCGGTCAGCGCTACCTGTTGCACTTCGTGCTTCCCAATCTGTATTTCCACATCACCACCGCCTACGCCATCCTGCGCCATAACGGTCTAGACATCGGCAAAGCCGATTATTTGGGCGTTGAATAACTCTCGTCTGAGGCTTCTTGCTCCGGCCCGGCGGCCGGAGTTTCCGCATCCTCCCGTTGCTGAATGCGCCAAAGGTTGGCGTATACGCCGTTGCGCGCCAGCAGTTCAGAGTGCGTCCCCTGCTCAGCGACTTTCCCTTCCTGCAGCACCACAATCAAGTCGGCGTCGATAACCGTAGACAGCCGGTGGGCGATCACCAAGCTGGTCTGCCCCTGAGAGACTTCCCTGATCGCCTGCAACACGCTTTGTTCGGACTTGCTGTCCAACGAAGAGGTCGCCTCGTCAAACACCAGTATGGGCGGGTTCTTCAAAATCGCGCGGGCGATCGCCACCCTTTGTTTTTCACCCCCACTCAACTTCAATCCACGCTCGCCCACCAACGTATTGGCGCCCTCAGGCAAACGTTGGATAAACCCTTCCAGATGCGCCATACGGATAGCGCGCCACACGTCTTCATCCGTCGCATCAATCCGGCCATAACGGATGTTTTCGTATATGGTGTCGTTAAACAGCACCGTATCCTGAGGCACAATCGCAATCGCAGAACGCAGCGACCTCAACGCCACCTCCCGAATATCCTGCCCATCCACTTTTATCGCGCCGCCATTGACGTCATAGAAACGGAACAGCAGTTTGACCAGCGTCGACTTCCCCGCTCCGCTGCCTCCCACCACCGCCACTTTGCGTTGCGGTTCAATGCGGAAGCTAACGCCTTGCAATATGGGGCGTTGGGTCGAGTAGCCGAAATGGACGTCAGAAAATTCAAGCGCCCCCTGTCCAACCTGCAACTCCGGCGCGCCCACTTTGTCAGGCACTTGCGAGGTTCTGCGCAACAGTACGAACAGTTGCTCAATGTTGGCGAGCGAGCCTTTCATCTCGCGGTAGATAAAACCCAGGAAATTCAGCGGCATGAATAGCTGCATCATAAAAGCGTTGATAAGGGCGAAGTCGCCTAAAGTCATGTCTCCCGCCACAACCTTTTGCGCAGCCAGAATCATCATCGACGTCATGGCCAGCGCCACAATAAACGCCTGCCCGCCGTTCAATACAAATAGCGACAAGCGGTTCTTGCGCCGCGCCCGCTCCCAACGCGCCAGGTCGGCGTCATAGCGCTGCGCCTCGTATTCTTCATTGGTGAAATATTTCACTGTCTCGTAGTTGAGCAGACTGTCCACCACCCGGGTATTGCTTTCAGAGTCAGCGCGATTGGCTTCCCGCACATGCTCCGTACGCCAATCCGTCGCCACCACGGAGTAAGCGACGTACAACACCACGGCGACAAAGGTGATCAGCGCGAACCACAGGGAGTAGTTCATCAACAGCAGACCGATCACCATGAGGATTTCCAGCAGCGTGGGCGCGATATTGAACACCATAAACCGCATTAAAAAGCTGATGCCGGACAACCCTCGCTCGATATCCCGAGACAGGCCGCCGGTATTCCGGTTCAAGTGAAAATCCAGATCCAGGGAGTGCAAATGTTGAAACGCCTGCAGGCCGATGCGCCGCATGGCCCGCTCCGTCACTCTTCCAAATAATGCATCGCGCACTTCGCCGAACAGCACATTGCCGAGCCTTGCCGCGCCATAGGCCAACAGCAACGCCAGCGGCAATCCCACCACGATGTTGGCGCGCCCCGAATCGAGGCCATCGATAATGTACTTAAGAATAAACGGCAAGCCGACGCTGGCGCCCTTAGCCCCCATCAGACATAACAAAGCCAATGAAACCCGGCGTTTATGCTCAAGCAGATAAGGCCACAAAGATCGGAGAGTTTTGATCCCCGCTTCGTTGTCCGGCGCATCGGTGGCGGAACTGGAACGTCGCATAATGATATATCAGTCGTTAACAGGGTCAGTGTTGGGCTACAGCCTGCGTTAGGACGCGCCGGCGTATTAGCTAAATATAAGTACGTCGCACGCTTGCAGCGCGGACAGGGAACTCATCACTATAACAAGTACTTATAGCCCATTCCCCGCCAATTCTCTTATTGCGGTTCAAGATCGCGACCATTGAAAGAGTCTGAGAAGAGCGCCGAAAAGCATTGGCGAGGCGAATCATCGCCCAACCGCCATAATGACGCTCTCCCCGATCACGTTTAAAAGTGAGAGACAAGAAACTCAGACATCAACTGCATAGCGCGTTCCGCCGCGTCAATCTGAGCAAATCCATTAGGAAAGACATGCGGCATCGCTTCCCAGACATGCGCGCTGACCACGGCTCCGGCTGCCTGCGCCTTCTCTGCGTACGCCAGGGAATCACTCAGCAGTATCTCCGCCGTCCCTACATGAATCTGCAACGGAGGCAGTCCGGAATGCTGACCATACAGGGGCGAAACCTTTGGATCATACGCATCGTGGCCAGCAAGGTAATATCCAGCAAATGCCGCCACGGCGTCATACGTCAGATAGAACTCCTCTTCGGCGCGCTCTTCGTGGCTCGCCCCCGTCAGAGCCAGATCGGTCCATGGAGACATGGTCACACAGCAAACCGGCGCGAGCCCATAAGCGCCCTCTTTGTCAGCGCCGATCTGCTCAGCCAGTGACAGAGCAAGCCCACCGCCTGCGGAATCCCCCACGATGGCGATCTGTTGGCGTCCCGCCGCAATCAGCCCCGCGTATACCGCTTTCGCCTGGTTCAACGCTGACGGAAACGGATGCTCGGGCGCCAGTCCGTAATCTGCGATAAACACATCGATTCCCGTCCGCGCGGCGAATTGCCCGGCAAAATGCCGGTAGGCATGCGCGGAACCCACCACATAACCACCGCCGTGCAAGTAGAGAATAACCGCGCCGGAAAGCGTGTTTTTAACCCGCACCCAGACTCCCGGCACGCCGCCCACGGTATCGGAGTGATACTCCACACCAGCAGCGGCGGGCGTTTCTTCTATCATCTGATTATAACTGTCACGCGCCTGCGGCCCATTGAGCATGCCTTTGAAAGGAGCGGTTTGCTGGCGTATGGCGTCTACAACGGCGAGATCGGCCGGGCTGACGGGATGGTTGGTGAAGAGTTCGTTTTGGTCTCGGGACATCTTTTTACACCTCTGTAACTCGGACAACTTACGACAGGCGCGATACAACAACCGCTACGGGGCGGGGTTTAAGAGCCGTCTGCTTGCGCCCTGCGAATGGAACTCGGGTAGAATAGTCCATCCCACAAATGACAATAAATAACCAATATTCTGACGGAGCGTTCCATAAATGAAACAAGCTATTGTCCTGGACGCCCTGGCGCACTTCGACCTCGTCGCGCGCCATGGCGGCTTCAGTCGGGCGGAACAGGCTTCTGGCAAACCTAAAGCCACGCTTTCCCGGCAGGTTCGGGGATTAGAGGATCAGCTGGGCATTCGTCTGATCAACCGCGACAGCCGGGCTTTCGCCTTGTCTGAAGAAGGACAATGGCTGCACGAAAGAACACGCGATCTTCTGGCCGATCTGAATGAGGCGGTGACCGCGTTGACCCACGACCGCGCTCCTGCCCGCGGCCGCCTTCGCGTCAGTTGCCCGATGATGTTTGGACATATGGTGATGGGACGGCGCGCCGCCGAGTTTGCGCAGGCCTACCCGGAAATCCAGTTGGAGGTGACGGTGGAAGAGCGCGAGGTGGACCTGATTGAAGAAGGGTATGACGTCGTCATTCGCGTCAATCCCCGCCCGGATAGCCAGCTTGTCGGCCGCTGCATACTGCGCAACGTCCAACACCTCGTGGCCCCGGCCGGGCTCTCGCAACCCCGTGATGAAACAGTTCCCATACCTGCGGTCACTCGTTCCAGCACGCCAGACGAACGCACGCTACGCGTGCTGGATGGCCAAATTGAACGGGCTTACCTGCTTCGCAGCGCACTACGTCTGCCCTCCCCGCTGATGCAGCGCGACGCGGTGCTCACCGGCGGTTTGGTCGCCATCTTGCCCTATGCTTTAATTGCACAGGATCTGGCCACCGGAACCCTGGTCGACTGGGGACGCCTGCCCACCCCACCAGTGGAAGTCTGGGCGCTACACGCCAGCCGCCGCCTCACCAGCGCCAGAATAAAAGCCTTCATAGATTTTCTGAGCGATCAGGCGGCGTTACCGCCGCCGGGTTAAATACTAAGACAGGATTTGTCCCATCTGACGGGAACCGACTGGACGCCTACGGCGGAACAGGATCAATTATGCGGGCTGTATATCCATGCTCTACATGCCCTTGCCCCAACTACAACAAGGCCGCAATTCCTCGCCCCCGCAAGAAACGTAACATTCTGTTTACAAAGAAAATTCATTTGAATAAAGTCGTATAGGCCTACCTAACGAAAAAGCAAAGGAGAGCTACGCCACCAAAAGTACAAAGTCGGGTCAATTTCAGAGGCTCCGGGTTAACCAAAATACGAAAAATGATGCTAGAACCCGCATCGCCTCATACAAGCTAACAACAAATAATACAAAGCAGAGGAAGCATTACTGCGACAGCTTTTCAGGGAGTGATAACGGGAGCAAACCTTGTTGAAAGGGGTATTTACAAGTGCTGTAGGTCCTAGCGTGCTCTTTAATAGTGAAGTTCCAATAGAACAAATAGCGGATGACAAGATAGAACAATTAGCAGATAGCAAAGTCATTATTTGACATGACAAACTGCCCAAACTAGATTGATTAATACACCTGACAGTATGTGGAGTTAGGGATGACCAATGTCAAAATGGAAATGACCTGCAATTCAGAGGATTGTTATCTTCGATTTACGCAGGGTTGGTTACGACAAGCTCTCATCAGCCTCTCTATCTTTTTCCTTTTAATATCCACAACTGACGCTCAACCCTTAACATCAAATGAAACCGGCTTCCATGAAGGTTACTACTACTCCTTCTGGAAAGACTCTGGGGACGCCTCCTTCACTCTGCTTTCTGGGGGGCGATACGCATCTCAGTGGAACAACAGTACAAACAACTGGGTTGGCGGCAAGGGCTGGAATCCTGGTGGGCCAAAGATTGTTAGTTATGAAGGGGATTTTGGCGTTTCCAGTTCTCAAAATGCCTTTTTGGCGCTCTATGGATGGACAAGAAATCCTCTTATTGAGTACTACGTTATAGAAAGCTATGGCTCATACGATCCTTCCAACTGCAGCAATGGAGAGGACTTCGGCAATTTTCAAAGCGACGGTGCGACATACAATGTTCGGAGATGTTTGCGGGTTAACCAACCATCCATAGAAGGTATTCGAACCTTTTACCAGTATTTCAGTATCAGAACACCTAAAAAGGGTTTTGGTAATGTAAGTGGGACTGTCACTGTTGCCAACCATTTTAACTACTGGGCAAGCCAGGGATTGAACCTGGGCAATGAATCGCCCCGGGTTTGTCGGAGGCTAATCTTCTTGAGAGAATTAGCCTATGAACAAACGATCTGGATACTCCCCCGAAGTACGTGAACGCGCTGTGCGCATGGTGTTGACCGGCGAACACGAACACAAATCCCGCTGGGCGGCGATACAGTCTGTCGCTTCAAAGATTGGTTGCACTCCTGAGACATTACGCTCATGGGTCAACAAAATGGAAGTGGATACAGGTAAGCGCCCTGGAACAACCAGCGAGGACGCCGCCCGCCTTAAAGAGCTGGAACGGGAAAACCGTGAGCTTAAACGCGCCAATGAGATTCTGCGAAAGGCGGCGGCTTTTTTCGCCCAGGCGGAGCTCGACCGCAAACCGAAGTAATGGTTAAGTTCATTGACCAGGAACGGGAAGCGCACGGTGTCGAGTCAATCTGCAAAGTCTTGCCGATGGCGCCGTCCACCTACTACCGCCAAAAACATCTGGCCGCTAACCCGGAGCAGCGCTGTGATCGCGCAAAGCGGGATGAAGAGCTCAAGCCAGAGATTACACGAGTGCACGAGGAGAACTTGCAGGTCTACGGGGCTGGCAGGCGTGCGGCGCGGTAAGTCCTGTCGTACAACCATTCCCGATGAACTGGCCGACAAGCCGCTGGATCTGGTTAATCGCAACTTCTGCGCTGAGCGTCCGAACCAGTTGTGGGTCGCAGACATCACCTACGTTGCCACCTGGTCAGGCTTCGTTTACGTGGCGTTCGTTGTGGACGTTTTCTCGCGCTATATCGTAGGCTGGCGTGCGCTCAAAAGCCTGCAGACGGATATTGTGCTTGACGCCTTGGAGCAGGCGCTGTGGGCGCGAGGAAAAATCCAAGGGGGTCACTCATCACAGCGATCGCGGCAGCCAGTACCTGTCGATCAAGTACACTGAGCGCCTGGTTGAGGTGGGGTTTAAGGCCTCTGTCGGAAGCGTAGGAGACTCCTACGACAACGCCCTGGCGGAAACTATCAACGGCTAGGTTATCCACAAAAAAAGGCCCTGGAAAGGGCTGCATGAAATAGAACAGGCGCCCCTCACCTGGGTGGAGTGGTTCAACAATCGTCGATTGTTACAGTCGATAGGAGATGTACCTCGCGTCGAATACGAAAACCTGTATTATCAACAAGCCGAGTCTGCAGCTGCATGACTCAAATAAAACTGCCTCCGATAAAACCAGGGCGATTCAAAAAGTCGCTTAATGGCATGTCTAATCTTTGTGGGCAGGATCAATACTTAATTGAATCCAAATAGAAGACAAAATTTTAGAGGTGAAGCTAAATTTAACCGAGTATTTATTTGATATTATCCCCCCCTTTTAATGAATAGAGGGAAAAGCCCAGAAAAGTCCAGGCTCCACCCTACAAAAACGGTATATTCAATTATAAAATCGGGTCTGACTTTCAGTAAGTTTTAGCCCAGATAAGCCTCAATTAATCTCCCACGTCACTCCAATGAGTTTCAATGTATTCAAAAATCAGATCAAGAAACACATCAACTTGACAATCGATACCTACCCCCTGATCTTCAATATATAATGAGACTAGCTTTGGCCAAGAAAAAGACGATTTCTCTCTTATTTTGCTCTTCAGTAGCCAATTTCTAAAGCCATCCCCAAATACATTTCCTAGCATAAAATCCATACCAGAAACAAAGCCCGTTGCCTCATCTAAAGTGCCAGCGGGCAAATACATATGGCGATATCTTTTAAACCATTTAATTTTATCAATAAAATCTTTCATCGCAATTAGAACCCAAAATTAATCACGTCGGAATACTCAAAGAGATCTTTAAACTTATCTATAGGAACCCCTTCCGCAGGCCCAAATGCATCATAAACTCGACCATCTTTCACTACAACATCGTGGTGAGCCCAACCAGTATTCTTATCTCGATATTTCCCTAACGCTGGAGCATTAGCCTCTATTCTATATATATCCCCTCCAATCTGCCTCCGGATATATCGGGCACATTTCTCACATCCGTTCCAGTTATCAGGGTCCATTATATCCAGTGGCTTCCAATTATTCAGTTTGCTAACTTTTTTGGCTTCCGATACACCAGGAACAACACCTATTGCTCGTTCTAAGGGAGAAAGCTCTTCGCCCGTTATCGGATTAAAGCCATAAATAGCACCGAACGTGTCAACTAATGTCCCCCAAGGCGTAAGCCCAACAATAAAATCTGACATATTGTTGGCCCTTTCAAGTCGAGTCTTTTCCCAATCCGTTTCAGGGTCAAACCCTGCCGGGGAATCCCCACATGCTCCGCCGCACATCCCCAAAAATCCCGTGGGGTCAGTATATTTATAAGGGTTATTGTAGGCGTATGAATAACGATTAAAATGACCCGCTCCGCCCGTTAAGGCACCAACTGTATCTACCGCCATAAACCGTCCAAGAACTGGATCGTAATAACGCGCGTTCAGATACGTCAGCCCGGTGTCGTTGTCATGAAGCTTACCTGTGTAGCCAATCCGCTCATTTGTAGCGCTTTCCGATTTGACGGACTTATCACCAAAGGGTGCGTAGGTTTCTCGCCATAAAACAGCGCCAGACTCATCCGTTGCGGCAACGGGTGAGCCCAAATTGTCATGATGCAGGTAGGTGATTCGTGTTGCAGCTTGAGCCGTTATCCCCAATGCGCTAATGAGCACTATCAGGAGGCTTAACCATATGTGTTTAATCATCTTGAAATACTCCATGTCTCTAATCCCCTAAAATCCTTCTTTAACCGCTGGCTGCGACTCATGTTTCAGGCACGTAGCGCCGGAAAGTGAATAGTCGCTGGGGCAGGAATAGTTGACAGGATTAGTTGTGGTTTTGTAGCACTTGGAATCAGACCTAGAGAAACCATCGGGACATGTCTCCTCTCCTCTTACTCGCACCACCTGATCACAAGTATGAGTGCTGGGATTTGCACGCCATCCATTACTACAAATCATTTCAGCGTCTGGTTGGTATTCCAGGTGATTTGGATTGAAACAGGAGTACCAACCATTCCTTGGCTTGATGTCAAAAGAGTCGGGACATGATGGCGTTGCAGGTATTTGATCTGTGTGCCAGCACCAATTCTCAATTCCAAGAAAAACATACCCAGCCGGACAAACGAGCTTCAGGTTAGCTGACTCCGTTTTCGAGCATTCGCCAAACTTGATCTCGAAGCCATCTGGACAGCTTTGACCAGGATCTTTCATCAGCGTGCGGGTACAAGTAACGCCATCCAGCGTCCAGCCTGGGGCGCAGTAGTAACCCGGCGTGATTGTTCTTTCTACTTCAGCGATCAGCTTATCGTTGAAGTAGACATAATTAGTGGCGATATCATTAATGAGGTCTTCTTCATACATGACGTTACCTGATTGGGAGTGCATCTGGTAAATGCCTTTATCGTCATGAATCTCCAACACCCTTAAGCCATTGCCATCATATTCGTAATCGATATCCAAATTGGAAACGTTGGCGACTGGATTACTATTAGTGACAATGCTGGTTAAGTTGCCCGAGTGGTCATACGACATCGTAAATCGCCCGTTATTGGTGACATTGCCATAACCATCGTATTGGAAAGAATAAAGGGAGCCTGTTGTGTTGCTCAGGAGGTTGGTGACGGGATCGTAGGTATAGTTTATCTCCCCCATCGCCCCCAGGTTTTTCGTTCGCAAATTCCCTTTGGCGTCATATTTGAAGCTTCCGCTTCCCCATGGACCATTAGCAGTGATCAAACGGCCAATGCCGTCATACGCCATGCTATATATGGATTGAGCATTGTCTACGTGATTTTGAATGCCGGCGATATTGCCATCATGGAGAAATGCGTAAGTCAGGTCAGAGGCCACCGTGGAGCCTTTCGCGCTAGTCGTGCGGTCTACAAAACGTCGATTATTGAGCGATTGCTCAATGACTTGGCCATTTCCATACTCGTATAGTTTGAGAACGCCATTTGGATAGTATTGAGCGCGGTCCAGCAACGTGCCGTGGGGCGAATCAATACGGGTTACCTGCCCCAGATCATTCAAGCCATATTCAACGTAGAAGCCGTTTGGATAGTCCAAACGCTTAATCTGCCCAAGCTCGTTGTACGCATAGCCCAATTCAAACGTTTTTGGCGTATTAACGGTGACCGTCAGAGTTTCTTTATCCAGTTCGCCAAATGATGTGTACAGATAGGTTCTTGTGGAGAGCCCCTTATTCAGCGTTTTGACTTGTCCGTTTCTATCGTAGGTGAAGGAGACATCATGTCCGCTAGGGTAGTCCACACCGACAAGCCGGTTCATTTCATCATAGCTATATGTGGTTATTCCCACGCCAGTAACTGCTCTGGTGCGCAAGTTACCTGCGTCGTCATACGCTAGCGTCACGTCGCTACGCTCTGGCTCTTTTACGCCGCTCAGGCGTTGCGAGTCATATGCGTAGCTATAAGTCCGAACCACCCCGCCTTGCTCAATGGAGATAGGGTTTCCGACTTTATTGCGCTTTATAGAAGTGACTTGCTTGTCATTACTGGAGATATCCTCAATCAAGTAGCTGTCCCACGCCTGAGTGGTAGCCCCAAACACTTGTTGCAAGTGGGTGGTTTTGAAGCCTCGCAGGTTTGTGGTCGTATAAGCATAATCAAAGGCATAACCCGCAACATTGCTGACACAGCTAACGCCATAGCAATATTTCATATAGCTATTGTCAACAGTATTGATAATGGTGAGCGGGCGATTCAGGGCGTCATACTTCTTCTCAACGCCTTCCCGTTCGCGCTTGTTAAGAGATGGATATGACACAAAGACTTCACGCCCGGCGCTGTCGTACTCACGCCGGATGTAGACCGGATCAAGCCCACTACCGCTTTCTTTGAAAAGATAGGGCTGCCCTAGGCCGTTAAGCGCAATAGCCTTTCGATATTCCGTTCCCTCAATCGTCTCAATGAATTTATTCGGCTCATAGGTGTAACTGGTAGCGGCGATTTCCGGGGGAGCCATTTTGGTCATCCGCCCCATTGAATCGTAACTGAAGTATGTGCGATTACCTTCGCCGTCCTCTTCCCACTCGACGGTTCCTGATGGGTTGACCGACCGAGTAATTGAAGAGCCGTCTGGGTAAGCTTCTATCCTGGCGACCCCACGAAAATGATCGCTATACGTGATCTTCTGATTACCTAAATGATTGATATAAATTTTATCGGATATGTCGCCGCTTGGATGATAGTTAAACCAAGTGGTCAGATTATCGACCTTACTCCCTTTGAGTTTGCCGGAGTCGTGATAACTGAAATTGCTACTCCAGTATTCTCCATTTTCACCTTCAACTTTAATTTGCTTGGGCAGGCCTATTAGCTGCGGCTTGGTAGGTGATGACCATTGTTGATTCAAATAGGTATAACGCGTCACCCGTTTATTAGAGCCCGTGATTTCAGTCTTGGTCTGGGGCTGATAGTAGTTAGTGAAATCGCTAAACTGGGTGATAAACTTGCCGTCCACTACCACTTTTGTCTGCATTAGAGGCGTCGCATTCTTGATGGCGTACAAGTTTTTGATATTCAAATTCTCGCCATAGAAGCGGCCCACTTTTCCCCAAGTGTCATACGTGTATTCAATCGTGCGTAGAGGGTTTCCGCCGGCGGGTTCGAATACCTTGACCGAATACAACTGTCCCTCTCTGGCCTTGCGATCATCGTTGATGCTGTTGTTGGTATGCCAGAATACTTTTTCAGTCTTGGCGGAAGGGGAAACACTGACCGTTTGCCAAAAACGGTCGTTGTCGAACCATACATCGGCATAACTGAAAGTAGTGACAGCCCCTTCTAACTCCGTCCCCTTCAACGTTCTTTTCGAAAGGGAGTACTGGCCTACGCCCCTGGGGTGGTGGGTTGTGGAGATAACCTCATAGTCGTAGGTAATCGTCGCGCCTGTAGGCGTAGTGATAGATTGAAGCTTCTTGCCTTTCTTATCCATGTAGGTGAAGTTCCAGGTCGTATTATCGGGAAGCGTTACGGTTTTCAGACCGTCATGGATTTGCTGCCCCATCTCTTCCTTAAAATAGTGATCATACTTCCAGACACGGTTTCCCGTTGACTCATGGACGACAATTTCCTTCAGGTAAGGAATCACGCCTGCAGGTGAAGCCGCGCCAAAACGCCAGGCTGAAGTCACGCTTTCTTGCGTCGGCTCTCCATAATTGAAATCTATCAGGCGTCCATCATTGGTTGTAATCTGCTTGGGAAATATGTGCTCCTTCGCCGCGATATCGCTTCCTTCGCAGCTTTCCCGCTCTGCTTTTAACATGGGAAATTTGGTGCACTGACCGTTTCTCACATAGTCTGTGGAAACTTTTCTGTGGTATTTGTATTTGATCCAGTTACCGTAGGCGTCAGTTACAGAAGAGGCATACACCAATAGCTGGCCGCCAACATTATAATTACTCTTAATGTCCGCACTTTGGTTCTGATCAAAGACGTAGGTTTTACCATCGGGGGAATAAGCGGTGACATTCAGCTCGTCGATTCTACCCTTCCAGCCCACCTCGCCACGAACGGATAATAGTTCGCCATCTTTTATGACCAAAGGAACCGCCTTGCTTCCGGGAATTTCCAAGGTAATGCCACTGACTTCGTGTTCCCCCCAGCAGTGCTGCCCTTTGTCTCCATGATCCCGACATTCGCTCCACGCCTTGATTACATAAGACAAACGCGGCACGTCAATGGTCCAGGGTCCCAGTATTTCTTTCCCGTGATCCGCCAAGTTAAAGGAACGATAAATGTCGATATCCATACCGCCTTGCCCAGGCAAGGAAAACTCTTTGACGGACCATCTAACGTCCCCAGTAAATTCGTCTAGTTGCTCGCCGGATATCACCGTATTGCCGGTATCCGCCGCTGCAAGAAAGGTGTTTTCTATTTGATCGCTTTCAGCCAGGGCCACTCCCGTCGTCATAACCAGCGGGGCGAACCATTTCCATATATGCTTGTTCCTGAGCATAGCTTCCTCAATAAAACTTCATGTTAATAAAGGCGATAGCAATGATTGTGCTTGGTGGTTGAACTGAGTATTAAGCAGGCGAACCACAAAGCAACCAAAGTTGCATTTTAGATTGAAGAAGAAAAGAAAGCAGGGAGAATAAGGAGTGAATGTTTCGATAGCGTCCCTGCCGTCTCTTTTTCTCTCAGATACTCAAAGACAAAATTCGGGCTTTAATAGCTCGATTTTTCAATATTTGAGCACTGTTTCCATTTAGCGAGCGACATATTAATAAATTTTGAACCTGATTAGAAGTCTCCTTAGTCGAACAAGGAATATGCAATATAAGTTGCCATTAAACGCAATGTCAAATGCATTTTTATTCCTTGGCTATCCTTTCCCCATAATCCTACGGTACTCAGGGTACAGCATTTAGCGACATGAAATGACGTTACACAGATGTTAATTGCTAAGAGGGAAGCAAAGGACGACATTGGTAGCCAAATATCGGTATGGCGCTGTCTCTATAGGTCAGACCAAACTCAACAAGGAACTCAAGAAATGAAAGTTGTCTCCTATTGGGGACCGCGAAAAGAGGAAGTCGGCCAATGCGCCGACCGCCTCATTTTGATGTTCTCAAACTTAGCGGAAGTGTCTCCGTTATTTTCGTGTTGGTACAAAAAGGCCAATTCTAGGAAAAAAGCATTGAGTGAAGAGCCAATTGATTCGAGCAATAAGGACAATGTTGTATCTGAACTGTTACATGGAGCAAGCCGCTATTATGACTCCAACGAAGTTATAGAAGACCTTGGCTATAGAGTTGGTTGGTGGAACAAAGGTAATGATAAAGATGGGGCTGAATTCGGTGTTCGGTGCGCTTTATATAACGCATCTTCCGGGCTTCGGAATAGTGTTGTTATAACAATTCCAAAGGCATTAATTTCTGAGTCAGGTTTGTCTACATATAAAAAGCTTATAACAGGCGTGGTGGAAGCATGGGAGCCAGAGTGGGGAGGGGTCTGTAACTTAGAGGATTTGGCGGCATCACAAGGCCCGAACAAGGTCGGCAAAGTTGTATTCATCCGTGGCAGAACACTCGACATCAAGGCTGACTCATCGCTCCGCGAGCTGGAAAAGCTTGGAGACGGGATGCTTTATTTTCGAGGTGCGTGACTCTTAACAACGATCTCATGACCTTATGAACGTCCCTGTAGCCGCCAGATCCGCCGAAACAACAACAGGCAACATGCCAATTAAAGCAAACCAAGGTAACTTCTGTCCCATGTGTCAGCGTAGTTGTCGCCCGATTATTTCAGAGGGCTACCATGCCCTACAATTCAGCAGAGCAGCGCTCGATAGCATGCGTCTCGAGAGCCGGCGTTTGCTGTGGACGGGGGGAGCAACTTGGATCAGACCGGTTTGCTAGTTTATTGTGGAAAGTTGCTGACTATAGCGTGGAATTGTTAGTTACTTACCACAAAGGTAATGTCCGAGCGCCATGGCTTGAAATGGCACAGCGATCCAATTGAACCTCTTACCTCGCCTCGCGCAATCACAAACATACGAAAGTAAAGAGGCCAACCCGGAGAAGGTTGGCCAATGGAGCTGCTAAAATTGCTTACTTAACGTTAGACTCAAGCTAACTCTACCGCATTGCCGTTCAACACAGTAACGCCACTTTTTGTCTCAGTTTTTCTGAGAGCACTTCATGGTTTGGCTCTACAATATTTAGAAACCCTAGAAAGCACTCGACTATCTCAGCATTGTCTTCTGACGGCGGAGAAGCATACAAGACACAGATGACAGCTCGGAGTGCGCAGAACTCTCTAACTGCCGTATTAGTTGAAGCAGACCTATCGTCTAGATATTTCCAACTTTCTACCCTTACCTGTAGCAAGTCATCAGCATCTGCTATTCCTTCTGACCAGAAGCGCGTTGCAGAATTAATCCCTGCAATGCCAATTTTAGGACAATAGTCTTCCACTATATCCAGGCAACTAACCATCAGTTTCATACACTGATCATATCGATTGCATGTAACGAAAATAATATCCTTAATAATAAGCTCGTAGTCCACGTTGGTACCTTATCCTGAGTTGCTCCACCACATAACCATGTTTTAGTTTCTGTGCTTATACTAGCTCACGTTGCTGCAACTTATCTCGTAAGGAAACATCAAGACAAAAAAGCTCAAACGATCCACCCTACCCCCAAGCCTTGAAAACTATGTGAGAGCTGCCGAATAGTGCTTTAGCTGCGAGTTGAGCACACCTGTGGACACGAACAGTGAGGTTTCACTGAAGATTATTACGCGGGCTTAACTCCATAAGCATTCATTGCGCTGGCTATTTGTTTGTTTATTTGGATTTGAGGGTTTATCTGGTAGCTTGGTGCAAGTATGTTTGAGGCTTTAGATACGGTTACTTCAAATATATTTCTGATCGGGAAGCTGTCACCAGCAATTTTTCTTAGGCTTACAATATAATTGTCCCATTCACTGTCAGCCGGCTCAATTACTCTAGCCTCACCTTTCAGCTTACACCCTCTCTGCTCGAAAATATCAACGTAACTTACACATACGCTTGGATTCTCTCTGATATTTTTCTCACTGCATGGAGATGCAATATTTGCAATAATGATTATATTGGGGTTGACTGCCAAAAATATCTCTTTAGGTGAAACGTTTGGTTCTCCCTTAATATTTGATGTGGCAAGCCAGCAAAGAATACTTTTGTCCGCATACTCTTTAACGTCAAGTTTCATTTCACTCTCCTATTCTGATGTCTGTAAATAATGTGCTAGCTGGTGCGATTGGACTCTATATGTGCAAATAACTTAAACGTGAATTTTTTTGCCGCCCACGGAATATACTTCGCTCCCCTGCCTGAAAACCCACTAAATATAGCTATATTTTTATCTATTGACGCGACTGGAAGATAGTTGTGTGTATAACCATCATATCCTTTCTTTTCTCCCGACAACGTAATTTCATCAGTGAGTATTCTGTGAGCGACATTTACGTGATGCTTGTGTGAAGTGTGCATGTCCCACTGAAGTGTTTCTGGTGAGTTAGAAATGGAGTAAGGTGCGCCCCCGGAAAAAAAATGGGTACTAGATTCCGGCCTAAAATAACTATCAGTGACCTCGTCAATAATGCACTGCTTCGGTGAGCTTTTCTCTGAGGTCGCAAGCAAGCTTAATGGTATTGTGCGGCTCACTATTTGTCCTGACTGAGAAAGTGACGGTGTATGTGCGCCAGCAGCTATTACCACTGTTCGTGCATTTAATCTCACTCCTTTAGAAACATTTACAGATGCAAAATTAGTATGAGAAACCACATCTGTAACTGGAGCTTTCTCCATTATAATAGCTCCCGACTCTTCTGCTTTGCCAGCAAAATAGCATGCAGACTGACTCGGATTTACAAAACCACCTCGAGGCTCCCAAATAACAGGATTACTAGAGTGGAAAGCCTGTTTATTCAGGTAGGAAAAGCGCTTAGCTGCCTGTTTCTCACTTATCAATTCTATAGGGTAAGCGCTTGATGAGAATTCTTGGATTCGCGATCTGGCTATATTTTCATTTTCAGGCCGTATTCTATAAATAAGTCCACACTGGCTGAATAGGCCCGGGTTCTCTTGATTTAAGTCCATCCAACACTCAACGCCTTTTATGCTGTGCGCCATAAGCTGGTAGTCTGGGTCATAGACACGAACAATCCCTCTAGAGTGTGCTGTTGCCCCTTCCTCTCCTAACTTTCCAGCTTCGAGTAGAAGAACTTTAAGTTGATGTTTGCTACACCAGTACGCCAGTGAGCTACCAGCTAGGCCTCCTCCAATAATGATTATGTCCCACAGTTTTGTAATAGGGCTGATCAAAGTTAAGTTAGTCATAAATGGAGAAATAATTTGATTGTGAAAAAATTACTTACCATATAGAGTCCACTCCATACCTTCTAGTTCGCCATGGTTTGATAGCGCCAAATCACCATATGGGGTATGCCAGCTTTTTTTACGCAAGATATCAACCACTGACGACGAGGACCAGTCGTATGTCGAATGCCAAGCTTGCGTTAATACACGGGCAGCGAGATAGCTAGTGTAGAAATATGGCCCAGGATTACGCCCTGAGATTATTGCCGCCCTCTTACAGAGTACATCCGCAGGCCACTCAAGTAAGCAATCGGATAAAATTTTAGGATAAGCTACAAAAATGTTGTCATAGCCAACCCCATTCAGTTCAGGCCCTTTAGCGTCATCAGAAAGAATAATTTTGGAGCCTTTATTAAAAGGGTATGTTTCAAGCAATTGTAAAGAAAAATACTGACACCCTAATAAGTATATGCAATCTGATTGTTTAATATTGTTCTCAATATCTTGATTACTTGGGCTATCAATATCTAGGTATTTTAGCTTTACGCCAGCACCCTGACTTACCAGTAAACGGTTTAGGTCTGTTGCAAGCCTTTCGCCATAGTTATTGTGCTGCCCAATTATTAACACGGATTTTAAAGGCTTCCATGCTTCAGCTAGACAGCCAAGCTGATCCAGATCAGAACCAAAAAAGCGTAGTGTGTAATTTTTCTTCTCACACAAGCTTGGATGGGAGCTACCAGGAGCAAGAAATAGAAGCTTTTCAGCTTCATATACTTCGCTTGCAGCTAAAGCTACAACGCTACTGTAATGTCCAATGATGGCATCGCATTTATCCTGAACAACCTGATTTGCCACCTCAACTGCTTTCTCGGCAGATCTACCGTTATCATAATAACGAATACGAATTGGTATCTGGCTGTCAGTTGCTGCGAGTAAAGTGGCTATCATCAGATCCTGTTTATTGGGTCCCTCACTCTCCGACAGGGCTAGGAGCGGAGAGTTAGAGTCCCCCTGGAAACAGGGGGCTTTAATCATCCATTCAGGAAACATTAGTGATGCACCTTCTCACGAGGGTTCGGACGGATAATTTTGTATTCTTGTCCTGTAGCATCAAATGGTTTTTTGAATGTAAATGCAAACGGAGTGCTGCCATGATCATTCAAGTGCTCTAACCGCTCGCACGCTTCACGCCAATTAGGTTGATGATCTTTGTCTATCCACCAAACTACATAAATTGGCCAGCCTTGTTGACCAAACCACTTACCACTTTTTCTTAAGGCTGCCTGATGTAGAGGGCCGTGATATGCAAACTTGAATACGCTCTCGAGATCCTTCCATATTGATATAGTCTGCGCTTGCTTCGTATGGCCTTGCGTAATTCCATCAAGATAGAAACGAGGCACAGCGAAAGGGCCCCACTCGCCCCAATCCTTCTGATAGTTAGTCATCCATTGTATATCTTCAACAGGCTTCGCCCTGGCTATAAAGCCAGGGGAGCCTTCAGCTTCTGAGAATACATCTGGCGTGCGATCATCAAACTCCTGAACAATACTGTCGCCGTAAGGGGCTCGTAGTACTGAAAAAGTCATAAGGCAAACGTATTGGTTCATGAAGCGGGTACTCCCTCGTTAATATTCTCGACTACAAAATTCTCTTCTGAAAAAAGAGAAAGAGGGAGCTGGATAAGTTTTACAGTATTAACTGGTTCCAGAGATATTTCTGGTCTAGCTGTTAGTGCGCAGAACAACCTAAGGCTGCTATTGGGCATTAACGGGTAGGCTGACTGTGCGAAACACACCATGAGGTTCGAGGCAGTCTGTAACGAGTCAGCGCTTCTAGATATGAGCACTTTTTCGATGTAATAAAGCAAATGAAGTAAGTCTTCAGCCGCTTGCCTAAGATGAAACCTCTCTAAAGAATAACTCTTCATTATCTGAGAGCGAATGCTTTGACACAAAGGAAAACTGGGTAGATTTAAATTAGCACCAATATCCATTTGTGAAGTAACAATATTCCACTGTTGGGCAATGCTAGACCATACTGAGTTTATCGTACGATTTAGCACTCCTTGCATATCTGACTCGTTGAAGTTTGCTTTTTCAAAGCCAGGAGAATTGAAAGCGGCATAGAACCTGGCAGCATCCACGGAGCACCTTTCTGCTAGGTCTTTAGCCCATATCACGTGGTTGTTGCTGGTAGAAAATTTCGCGTGATCAAGGTTATAGAATTCATTTATTACAGTTGCCCATGGAAGCCAACGCCCTTCATCTATTTGTGTCAAAAGCGCAGCATGTACAAATGCGTAGAAGTAGGAGTTATCGAAACCAAAAAAGTTAACTGGAACCGGATAGCTACCAAGTTCTTTGTCTTTGTTTAGAGCACGCTGATAGCTGTAGAGCAGTTGCGCCATGAGTTCTGGCCAAGCGTTAATTACTTGCCCTGGGAAGTCTTCATGATCAAAACTTATACCCCAACTTCCTGGGACAGTTACTGGAAAATCCGGCAGTTCTTGCTCTAGAGCATCTTCAACTAACCACTTATATCGTTGACGGAATTTTGGATTCTTAGCGTAAAACTCGATTAATTGCGCTCTAAATTTCTCCAGTTCTAGTACTAAAACATCTAAATAAGCTAGTTTTATTGTTGTGGATGGCGAGTTTGTTACTTTGGGGTTTAAAATAGTTACAGCTGTATTCAGACCACCGCAGGCCTCACATATACCGCATTTACACGACGCCAGGCATTTTGGACAATTACCAGAAATTCCTGCTTCGTCATACCAGTAATCATTCTCTTCACTATAAAAGAAAGGAAATGCTTTTTTACTTAGAGTTTTATTACTGTAAAGCTTAAGGAATATATCCTTAATAAAGGCATCACTCTCAGCTTCTGGGACAAAGTAATCATCGACTGAAACATGATATAGTTTCAATGTTTCATTGATGTCCTTGCTCCAATATTGATATAGCTCTTCCGGATCGCAGTCTTGTCGTTCAGCAGTAACGCGAACATAAGATTGATGAATGTCACTATAACAACTTACAAAGCAGTGTTTTCCCTGAATCTTAGTTGCTCGGGAAAAGACATCTCCTGCCAAAAATGGGCCGCTTAGATGTCCAACATGCAATCCTCCATTTGGAGTGGGAGGAGGTAGTGTGATAATAAAGCTTGATGGTTCCATAAATAATTTCCTTACTCCATTAAATGCTTGCGTCTGACTTCCCGCCCATGTCCCAATAGACATCGAGCATTACGAACGGGACTGTTGTAGATATGTTACGAAGCTGATGCTCACAAAATCTCGGTATATATATAATGTCGCCATGATTTATGGTTGTGAGCTCTCCATCTATTTCAAGAACCGCCTCCCCACTTATAACGATAAATGCTTCTTCTTCATCATGAGAGTGACGATCAACGTCTTTTTGAGGCTCGACAACAACCCAGATACACCCAAACTCAGTTATTGGTCTATGAGTATTAACCTTGCCTTGCCAAGGAAATAGTCTCCGAAGCTTACAGTTATACTCATCTGTAAACGTGGCATCTTTAAAGCGACGTATATAAGTCTCAATTTTACTTATAGTTGCTATAGCTTCTGACATGTGATCCCTTTTTAAAAATACAAATCCTAGTTACAAAAGTATTGCTCAATGCTTTCTGCGATTGTCCAAGAACGAACTGATAGCAGACTAAATGAGCCCGCGTCTCCAAATCCGTGAGTAGATTCACATAGCCCATTTAAGTAAACAGGCGGTATAAAGCAGTTCTCTCCTACCAGCTTATAGTCTCTTTCAACAAGTAAAGAGTTATCCTCACGCCTTTTTAAGGAGCCTGCGACCTTGTTAAGCAAAGGAGGAAATAACTCTTGATGCTCCTCTCCTCCCAAGTTACGAAAGCCTGTAGCCAAAATAACGCTATCTACTGATATACTACTCTTCTTCCCTGTCAGCGTACTTTGATAATCTATCTTTATTCCTTCAGATGTTTCTTCAACAGACTGAATATCGGCCATATTGTGGAGGTGAATATACTCTCTGCCATCGAGCTTTTGTTCATAAATTTTTACATGTAAGTTATGAAGAACATCATGATCAGCAGAGCTGTAATTGCTGCGCCACAAGCGCTGAGTAACTTCTTTTTGCTTTTCGATGCCAAGATTGTAGAATTCATCCACAAACTCGGGAAAATATATCTGTTCAGTAAATGGGCTTACATCTTTTAATTGATATGAGTAGCTTCTAAACAAATTGTGAATTGATACGTCACTGAACCTAGATGATAAATCTAAAACCAGTTCAACAGCACTTTGACTATTACCTATGACCGCAACACTTTTAAGTTTTTCCTCAGAGGTCCATCTAGAAAGAGCACTGGTATAGTTTGTGAAATGGACCACCCTTGAAGACTTTTTGTTTTCAAAGGAAGGAGGAATGTAAGGAGTTCTACCTGGCCCCATTGATAAGCTTTTCGCTGCGATGGTTCGGTTTAAGCTTGTTTTAATTATCCAATGGTTCCCGTATTTGCTCTCTAGTTCAATGGATGTAACTTTTTCACCATAACTAACCCACTTATCAAATTGACGAGCAACCCAGCGTACGTATCGTGCATAGTCTTTTCTAAGCGGATACTCTAAGCCCAAATTAAGATATTCAAACAACCGATTCTCTGACTTTAGGTAACTCAAAAAGCCGTACCGACTTACCGGATTACGAGGAGTAACAAAGTCTCTTAACGGATTGTGCTGAATATCTGATCCATCAAGTAACATTTCAGCTTGCCAGTCTGGAGCTGTGTTAGATTCTAAAAATAGAATGGAGTTAGTAAAGTTTTTCTCCTCTAAAGAAATAGCGAGAGCTATGTTCCCTGGGCCAAACCCAATACCAACCACGTCGTATTCTTCAATATTTTTATACACGAACTACTCCTTTTAATATTGATGGCGCTATAGCCAACTCTCTCTATTAAGCAGACACTGCTATATTTGACAAATTTGAAATTTCTTTAGATATCATGGAAAAACCTTCATCTAAAACTCCTTCAGGAATAGTTAATGGAGGCATAAGCTTCAGAACTTCGCTACTAGGGCCACATGTCTCAATGATTAGGCCTTTATTAAATAGCTTTGTACTAAGGTTCTTTGCTAGATACGGATTTTCAAACTTAATTCCAATCATCAGCCCTTTTCCAACTACGGAATAAGGCGTTATTTGTGGATCAATTTCGGATAACATTCTATTTAGTAGATAGTTACTGTTTTTGGTGACTTTCTCGCTTAACTTGCAATCACTCCAGTATTTATCTATCGCGACGGACGCCGTAACCATTGCGAGGTTATTGCCGCGAAACGTGCCATTATGTTCACCAGGGAGCCATGAATCGTAATGTGGTGCAATCAAATTAATCGACATTGGCATTCCTGAGCCACTAATTGACTTAGAGAGGCATACAATATCTGGTGTGATACCTGCCTCTTCAAAGCTAAAGAAACTACCTGTACGACCGCATCCGGCCTGGATATCATCAACGATAATCAAGGCCCCAATATTTTCTGCTATTTTAGAGAGGCCTTGGAGCCACATAGAAGACGCAACGTTTAATCCACCTTCACCTTGTACGCACTCCAAAATAAAAGCTGCTGGCAAGTCATATCCGCTTCCAGGTTTATCAAATACATCTTTTAAGAACTGCAATTGATGATCCACATCCTGAACGGAGAATTTGTCATATGGAAGACGTAAAATACCAGGAATCTGAACGCCAGTTGTAAGTCTTTTTTCTGAGTTGGCAGTTAATGAAAGAGAACCTAGTGTCATGCCATGATAGCCGCCAGTGAAACACGCGATGGTATATCTACCTGTAACTTTTCTAGCAAGTTTAATCGCGGCTTCTACGGCGTTTGTGCCTGTAGGTCCAGTAAATTGGATTTTGTAATTAAGATTCCTAGGCTGAAGCACCTTTGTTTGAAAAGTAGAAATAAATCTCTCCTTTTCCTCCGTATGCATGTCTAAGCCTTGTAGTAAGCCATTGTTCCTAATGTAACTTACAACTGCTTCCATCATCGTTGAATCGTTGTGCCCGTAATTAACAGAGCCAGCACCAGAAAAAAAGTCGATATATCGCTCTCCTTCTTTGCTATAAATAAATGCATTTTGTGCGCTAGAGAATATATTCGGAAATGCCCGACAATAACTTCTAACGTTCGACTCAAAGTTTTCGAAAATAGAAAAATTCATATGTCACGTCCTTTTGTCTTGCTTTGTAAATATAATTAACAAACAACCTGATAGTGAATCCATTCGCTTTTCCTATGATTCTCTATCGAGTCATAAAGGTATTGTGCATTTCTATTACTTTTTTCAGTTTCCCATACCAAAGAAAAGTATTTGTCACGTTTTAAGGCCCAATTATAGGCAAAGTTAATTAACTCTCTCCCAATACCTTTTCCACGATGGTTCGGCGCTACATAGAGGTCATTTAGCACAACATTTTCAACAGCCCTTACACTGGAGTAGGAGAAATATAACGTGATAAACCCAACTACTTCTTCCGCAGGATTTAAATATAGAAACTGCCTTCCCTGCTGTGGATTGTTTAAAATAGCTGTAAAAAACTCTTTATTCTTCGCGCCATCTGGATTTTCAATACCATAGAAATGTTGATAGTCAGCAATTAACTCTAATAGCTTGTCTATTGTTTCATGTCTGACAGGAACGATATTAATTCCACTTGAAGTGCTTTGGTTATCCATTTGCTCTTGCCTCCGCGCGCTTTGTTATGGGCTTGGCTCTATCTATATATGTTCCAACAATAGAAAGAATGACGACTGTGGAGATAGCCGCCAATGAATGTAAGGAAAGTGAAATCCTGTCGTCTAGTTGCTGAAACATAAATACGAAAATTGGTGTAAGTAGCAAGGTGTAAGCTACCTTTGATGGTTCACTTATAGAAATTCCCTTTTGGAGCATCAACAATGGGATCACATTTCCAATTATTGCAATTATTAGAAAGGCGCTTATGTTCTGCTGGAAATCTATAGAAATTTCTTTACTCATTAGGAAAGAGAATATAAGCAAGGCGAAGAAGCGTAATGACATTAATTGATATAAGTTGAATCCATTATCGTAGATTTTCTTTGACACAACGTTTATTACAGCCATACAAAATCCAGTTAGTATTGCAAATATGAAGCCTTGCATTACCTCACTGTTGTTGTACGAAGTGATGGCCGACTCCCCTTCAGAAACAGTAATGCCAACCACAATCATCGAAATAATTGTTAAGAATGCAACGGCTACCTTTGGCGTTGTCATTATGCTTGCCTTCCTGAATATCAATACACTTACAAACAATGTGGCCAATGGGTTTATTCCATACAGAGTTACCGCTGAGAGCGCAGGTTCCATGTATTGCAAAGAGCTATATAGAAAGAACCATGAACCTAACGTGGAAATATTTAATATAACGAAATAAACGACATTTTCGATCGTCAACTTACCGCTGTTTTTTTTGCTTAGTAGATTTAGCCCAACAAACACAATGGTAATGATGGAAAAATTAATAAATAATATATTGAAAATACTGATTCCCTGTAATAGAGACCCTAGCCAGACAGACTGCGCAGCAGAAAGGATGTCAAATATAATTACGTACATTAGTCCTTTGTTCATAGTGTTATCCATAATTTATTGGAAAGCTCCATTTCACGAATCCTTTTGATATCGTTCTCAAGTACGTCTTTACATTTGTGCGCTAAGAATATACAGCCAGGACTATCAAATAGATTGCTCGTTTGTGAGACGTTTTGCCCTAACTCAATGTTCCAAAACGAAATAATGTATGATGGAAGTGTCTCCGCCCATTTCTTACCCGGAATGCCAATAACCTTCCCATTACTGTGATTTATTAACGCAACCGCTTTCGAATGCTTTGTCCAGATTGGCGGCTCTTTAGTTCTCTCAAAGAATTGTTTCGGGTTAATAGCTGCGTCTACTAATAAATCTATTTGTGAGATATTCGATATAAACTGAATGTTCCTTGGGGCTTTCGCTCCATGTAATCTAGCGCCAACTTCAATTAGCACAGGACCATGTTTGTCTAGCATTATTTCTAAGTGGGCGGCGCCAAAGCTAATACCTAACGCGTCCAGAACCAGCTTTGCATACTCAATAATATCGGAAACTTCTGGATTACAGGGGTGAATGAATTCTTCTTCAGAGTAGACTATCGACCCACTTTCTAGCTTTACTTTTCTATAAATTGACGTGTTTACGACGTAATGGCTTCCATTTAGGCTCACAGTGTCTACTACATACTCACTGCCTTCTATATACTCTTGAATTAGAATATCTAAATTAGTGTTACCCAATTTATCTTTTTTGTTTATTATCGAGTTTAGTGCAATTTCTATGTCTTCTATATTTTTGCAAAACTTTACACCATCTGTACCTGCAGAACTTATAGGTTTAACAACAACATTATCCAGTTTGTTTTCTTTTATAAACTCTCGTGCTTCGCTTATACTGCTTGTTCTGCATTGTGTGATGGAGCGTATACCAGCGCTTTTGATTATTTCCTGCATTACATATTTGTCT
The DNA here is from genome assembly GCF_029813005.1 of Hahella sp. CR1. Classification (NCBI taxonomy): domain Bacteria; kingdom Pseudomonadati; phylum Pseudomonadota; class Gammaproteobacteria; order Oceanospirillales; family Hahellaceae; genus Hahella; species Hahella sp. CR1. The sequence continues at coordinate 21,170 of NZ_JAPELK010000005.1, read as the reverse complement.
CGTAACCCCTGAAGCTTCTCGTGGTCACAGCAGGGCATTTCTAGGTCGTTTGCCAGCGTGTTCGCCAGTAAGACGCCAGATTCCGTGCCGGGAACAATTGCAATACAGTTGTTACTTTTTATAAATTTGACTATATCTTTATAGTTATCATTTAAAAACACTTCATCAGTGAAGTTTTCTCTTATGTAAGACCCCGAAAATAGAGGGGGGATTTCATTGGAGCTATGTACGGCTATACAATGATAGCCTCTAGAAATAAACTCTCCAGCCAAATATTGGCCTGTCGAGTAAGGGTCTACAATAGCTACAGTTTCCATTTTTATTAATCCCTTTTTGTCTGATTTTATTGAATTTTTATATCAACAAATGCGCTAATTTTCGGAAGAGTGTGGTAACGCTGGCTGAGTAAAATTAGAAAAGCTGATTTGGAAAAACTAATATTGAAGGAGTTTTTAATGCAGCTTATGGTATAAGCGGCTATAGCAGTATTTATCTCAACTGCACTTTTTTTGATATCTGACCCACAATGTGAATGGCAAAGAAAGTACCTATTCTTTCGAAATGGCATTGGATTTAATTCGGACGAATATGCAACCCACCATTTTTGAGAAAGAAAAAATTGATAGTCAGTCTTATAAGCTATTTCTTTTATTTTATTTTTAACCAGTGTGTTTAAAACACAATTTTTAAAAGAAATACGAGAGATTTTTTCTTGTTCCATAGTATAACTATCCATGTATACATTTCTTATTTTTTCAAGAAGCAAATTTTTTGTAATCATTAGCCCTATGCTGTAGAGATAGACTAGATCTCAACAGTTAAGAATGATTGAGGAAAATCCCTCCATTACACTAATTAACACTGCTCAGTGTTAGGTTGTGTTATTGCTAGAATACTCAGCGAACCGACACAGTTTGACGTCAGCGAGGAGATTTTTGGAGTCAGTGAAAAATAAAAGTAGAACCTGACGGAAGAAGTAGCCTTCTGCGAGCTGATCAAGTTTTCTTTTGAAGCCTTTATAGGCGCAAGATTGAGTGGCTTTCTTTTCTTCTAAAGAATCGCCTAGAACGAGGCTTCTCTTGAAACATGAGAGTGCAATTAAGGCATGTTTGTCTTTAATAACAGAAGTTAAGGTGCCCGTGAAAAACCTGATTGGGCAGTGTTGGCATCCCAGCTTTGTTAGGTTCTTCACTTCAGTTAGCGCCTGAGTGAACAGTGTTCTGTCTAATAACGAATTCCAGCTAGTTTCCATACTCAGTGACCACAAATCCTTCTACAGGCGATACGGCGTTTTCCACCGTTTCACCGCTAAGTATTATTAACCAAAAAACATAGAACTAATGACAACAGGCCAAGAATCGTAGAGCATCTGGAAAATCTTCGCAATCCTCAAAACCATGTAAATAGGAACTTTTCATAACAATACTCGTTAGGTAGGTGGCGAAATGCCGGTGATACGTACAGATTTATAGCATAAGGTAGTCGTTATTTTCCCATTGTTTTCGATCTCTAAAGCGTGACCAAATTGCTGTTGGGCACTGATTTAATGCACTATGGGGCGGATCAACACATTGATACTTCATTTTTTGTAAGTAACTACAAATGCCGGATAGTTTCCTAAGATTTCGAAACAGTCAGGAAAACTAAGTTTGTCCCAATTTTGTCCCAAGTTCGTCGCCACAGCAGCTTTACTATCGAGCACTTCTAAAATCTCCTGCACATTCTGTTTCGACGCATAGTAGTTGGAAGGTAAAACTATGTTTTCTGGTGCCACTTGGCCTGAGTTCAAACCAAGTGACAGAAGTTGTACTCATACTGTGCGATGGCTTCTTTGTACAGGATCATTCAAACGCCTAGGCTCAGCACGTCAACGCCACCGAGATTACAGCCAATATTCAGGATGACAATATTCGTCAGAATATGCAGATATACAGTAATCAGCGGCCGCATCAGGCCCCAGATATCGTCGACAAACCACATCCCATAAATTTCTTTAAGCCCACCCTTGAACGCAACGGACTCAGCGATATCTCTATATATCTTTCCTTCTGTATCTGCCGCGTGATCTATATGTCAGAGGGATTACAGTAGGATGAAAAAGAAAGGTTTTAAGCTTTTCAGAAGAAATTCTGAGAAATACTCGGTAGTGAACGATTCACGTCTTAGCGAAGCGATATAGTGGGGCTAATCTGTTAGTCATCAATATCATCAATCACCCCTAACCTGATGGCGCACTCCCTGAAGCCTGTTCGACTGACGCCAAGCACGGGTTTGATTTTCTCAGTGATAAGATTGTTGATCCGCTTTTCACTCAGGTTCAGCTCGCTGGCGACTTCAGTCATGTCGCTACCTTGAGCGAACATCAGGAAAATCTGCTTTTCCCTGTCATCCAGCTTACGCAATGGGTCGCGCACGGCTTTCATTCCGATGCTTTCTAAGACACCAGGTGCAAAGTAATCGTCGCCTTGCGAAACAGTTTCTATCGCCTCTACAACCAGTTTCAAGCTGGCGCTCTTTTTTACATAGCCTTGAGCGCCCATGGTGTAGCACCCGGAGATGGTATGAATATTTTCTCGCATGGAAAAAATGACAACCCGAATGTGCTCATTTCGCTCCTTCAACCGTCTGATAAGAGAGATATCCCCTTTGGTCCCTTTGAAGCCGAGATCGACAACAAACACGTTTACATCCTCTCGGCTGGCGTTCTCCATTAGATCAGCCTCAGTTGAGGCGTGCCCAACGACGTCAATGTGAGGATATTGGCAAAGCATATCCCTTAATCCGCTGATGACGATATCGTGATCGTCAGCAAGAAAGACGTTTATCTTAGTCATGGCGTTAATATCGTCTGAGGGTCCATCATTTCAGGTAATTGTATGGGGAGGCGTACATGGATGGCGGCGCCTGTTTCAGGTTGTTGCTCAATCCAGAACTGGCCTCTTAGCGCTATCGCTCGCTCCTTCATGGAGGTTAAACCGTGGCCGCCGCTGCCGCCTGCGGGAGGTACGCCAACGCCATTATCCCTGATGCATAGGCGAAGGCAATGTGGAGAAGCAGTGTTGTCCACGTCCAGGCTAACGCTAACTTCCGTCGCTTGGGAGTGCTTGGCGACATTTACCAAGGCTTCTTCAACGATGCAAAATAGAGCATGACTGACGGCGTCAGGCAAATTTTCGGGAATGTCGATATACGCGTCATAGCGTCGTGTCGGTAGCTTTTCTCGCCATTCTTCAATGGTGCGCCTTATAGCTTCCTGTAAGCCAAGCGTATCGAGAATTTCAGGTCTGAGCCGTTCGATGATATGGGTGGTGGTGGAGATTAACCCGTCCACTCGCTCCAGGATGGCGGCAAGCCTGTTAGCGTCGGCTTGTGTATCGGCACCGTCGGCGGCGATCTCTACGTCCCAACGTAAGCGCATTAACGAAGCGCCAAGCAGATCATGAATTTCATTAGCAATTTTGCGCTTTTCAGTGTCTTCAATATGTTTCTGCAGATGCAGCAGGTTTCGCGCATCCCGGATATCCAGGATCTCCTTCACCGGCAACTTGCGCGGGTCGTTGCTGAGGTTAAAGGGATACGTGAGGGGCGCGATGATTTCTCTGCGAAATACACTGGCGATCATCGCGCGGGAGCAGATGGCGAATATCAGGAGCGCAATGAAAGTGATAACGACGAACAGATAGAAGCGCCAATCGAAATCGGGTTTTATTTCTATGGGAAGATTTACGGCGGACTCGACAATCAATCCGAATTCGCTGTCATAGCTTAGCGTCTCAATGCCATCACAGTGGTCGCACAGGGCGATGTTTGAGTTAATGCTCTTAATCTTATCAATGACATTATTGCGGTCTAAATACAGGGTGACGGTCGCTTCACATTGCCCAAAGGCAGGACTCAATACATAGCCTAAATAACAAATTTCCGTTGAGAGGTAATCGCTGGTCGCGGTCCCGAATGAAAAGATTTTTTCATCGCCCTGGTTCTTGATCAGAAAACCACTGATATCGTCTCTGGGGATACGCGTCATCAATTCGATAAAACGCTTGTTACGTTGACTGCGGGTGATCGGTCCAGAGCGCACAAATTCAATAAACTCTGAAGAGCTGGCGATGATAGCCATGCGGTTAAGCAGGTTGTTGGTATAGATCTGAACGGAAGAGGTCAAATCCTCTTGGGCGTCATCTATCGCCGAGGCGCGGTATTCGAAATACAAAAAGGCATAGATGACGATGGAGATAACCGAAATCGACGCGCCAAACAGCAATACGGAAAGCGATAATTCATTTTCAACCGAGCTGAGCGTCCTCTCTCTTTTCAAAGCGTATGCCCCAACTGCAGTTTTATCATCAACCATTCTTCCTCTAGTTGGTTATATTGCTCTGTGGGATAACGCTGGAGCCAGGGCAGTGCATCAATGTGCTGTAAGAACTGCGTGTAGTCGTGCGCAAAGAGTTTGTCCTCAATATCGTCTGGCCTAACGCTCAGAAAGGGCGAGTAGTATTTGGTGGTTAACATCAACCCATTGAGAAAAGACTCGCTGGAGAGCGCTTTCGCCACGCACACAGCCGCCTTGTCAGCGCTAAGTGCGGTAATCAAATCGCGGGAGATGTGCGATAACGAGGGATGTATAGTGAAGCGCAAATGAGGATTGTTGCGCAGCTTGCTCAGCGCCGCGCCGCTCCATGTGTAAGCGAAAGAGAAACTCGCATCGGAAAAGATTTTTCCAAGGCTGTTGGTAATAACGAACTGTGAGTCGCCCACCAGCGTTTCTATTCGCCGTAAGCCATTGGGACTGTGAGCCTTGGCCACAAGATTCGCCACTTCAATCGCATCGTCAATCACAACGATGCGTTTCCCTTTGGCGGCTTGAAATATATCTTCAATCTGTTGTGACTCATCAACACTGAAAGTGTTCCGGTTCCACAAAAAACCAGTTAAGGACAATTGGAACAGCGCAGTATTTTCGGTATATCCATCCCCAATGAAGCGCTGCTTGACAGCTGGGTGATAGCGATCGCTGATTTGGCTCAGGTTAACCCGTGGCGCTTGGGCGACGATATCTTTGGTGAAGTCGTAAACCACATCCGAGTGAATAATGATGTCATAGCGATCACCGTCCAGGCGTGATAGAAACTCTTGGTTGGTGTAGTAATCATCATAGGAAATCTCTGCGCCGCAGGCGCGTCCAATTTCATCCATCAAACCTGGCGCATTGAGATACCCCCACCACGTGAGAATATTCACGGGGCGGGCGTTGGCGTGACTTATCAGTACGCCGAGCAGCAGCGTGAAGGTCAGTACTTTTCGAATATGAAATCTATCCATCCCGGTTCAACTACGTTGTCTCTATTAAAATTCTCAACACGTTGTATGAGGGTGAGATTAAGCCCTTCCAGAAAGGGGAGCAGGTCTCGCTCGTCCTCGACGATTCTGACGGAGAGCGAACATTCACGCGCGCCCTCATCAACGGAATAAATGTCCGTCCAAATGCCTTGATTTTCATTACGTCGGGACAAGTCAAACGCAGGAATATAATTCACCCGCTGACCATTTAGTTCAAAGTCGCCTTCCACGGCTTCTCCCCAATAATCTGGGTGATAGTAGTTTAGGGATGCGCGCCCTCCCGGCTCCAGGTGTTGATCGATCAGCCGAAATAATCCGCGCAAATCAACGTCATTGGTGAATAGACAAAATGAATTGTAGGCGGCAAACAGCCGACTGAATCGCTTGGGACTGCTGAAAGTCCTGACGTCGCAGACATGCTTCCTCGATGACGGCAGTTGTATTTGATCCGAGAAGAAGGGACTGATCTCTACCGTCTCAAGCTCCACGCCATGACTGCTTAAATGATTGCTGACTCGCCCGTATCCTGCGAATAACTCTAGGGTTGAATGCCCTTGGCAAAACTTCAGATAGAAATCCAGGTCATCAGTGAAATCGCCGGAATGAGATTGGTATAACTGCTGATCCGTAATATGAAAGAAATCCATATGTATCCTTAAACTGTCTTCCTGAATCGGTAATTCGTTGCTCTTGTTCGTAACTGGGCAATGAAGTTTACGTGTTGCTTTTCTCCCGTCGTAACAGGGAATTAGAAAATCTGGGTATTGATTCCCAATATTCGGGAGTATATTCTCGCGCAAAAGGAAAATGTTCCCAGCGTCCCGGATAGACCATCGCAATGATATCGATCTTTACCTCGGCTTTTTGTCCCTCATCGTCTACTTACCTCGTTGTAAGCCTGACTTATATGTTTCAGGTGAATGGTTACGCTCGCCCAGTGTCCGCTTGCTGATGTTGCGCAACAAAGGACCGTTCATGTCACCGTCTTTACTCAATAAATTCCTTAATATCGAAGACCTTAAGTATCAGTTGTCCCGCCTTGAGGCTCTGGCGGAAAAGCCGGAAACCGCCAATCTTGTTATTCGCTACCTAACGAGCGAACCACAGTTACAAATGCAACTGGGTTATGTTTTGCAAAAGGCCTATGACACTCGCGCCAAGGTGCAGGCTCGCCAACAAGAATTATGATTTTAGGAAGCAATAAGCCTAGGAGATTCTAATGGCTCGCCCTGCTTTGTTTCCTGCATTTCAAAAAATGCCTTTCTGAACAGCAGCGGCTTGGAAACGCCTGGAATTGGGGCTTTGGGATTGCCAGCGCCGGAAACGATAATGCTGCCGTAATTTAGCAATCGCCCCAGTATGCTTTGATGGACCTGGATGCTCTCGACCTTAATCACCGCCATCTCAATCGTATTGCGCCTGATGAAGCCAAATTTGGCGATAATTCTCTTGTTGGTGATTACCAACTCTGTCGTTAGATAGCTAATCGCGGCGGAAAGCCAGAACAACAAGCCTAATCCAAAGACGCCAAGCAAAATTAAACCGATTACTATTCGAGGCCATAGCGACCAAACGCTGACCTTGCCCTCATAGATCACATACTCGCCATTGATAAGATTATTATTAACGTAGGAAGCCACTTACTTTCTCCTTGTGGTGCATGACGATAGATGGCGAAACAACTTTCCGCCGGGCAGGCATATTATAAGAAATGCGTTGGTCTTGCCTAACAGAGATGAAAGGGTGGAAAGATGGTTAACGATCGCCACATATGCTGGCGACACGAATAAACCTTTTTGGCTCCGTATTGTACGGTTCCACCGACTTAATTTAGGTTCCGCCTTCACTCCCACACTTTTGGACCGCCACCGTGACAGACTCCAGACAGGACTTTATTTGCGACATCCTCAGAACCTTCGCCAACGAGCACAAGAAAGGCGGAATACGGGACCTCTCAATGATCACGCTGCGCGCGCTGGAACAGGTGACGGACAACGAAGAAGACATGCTGCAAGTGCTGATGGCGGTCATCTGCGCCACGGATTGCCTGGATGAGAGCGAGGCTATTGCTGACTTGGCGTTTGCTTCGCTTATGGTGGTAATGAATGCGGTGACAGACCGTTGCCCAAGCCCTGACCGGCTGACGGAAATGTGCGTCTGGATCGATGGGCAACTATTGCTTGCGTTGGAAGCAGATATTGATACGGTGCGGCTGCGAAGAATCATTCAATGCGCCACCTACGCCAGACTCGAAATCAGCGAAGACGTGATATTTCGAATCAACGAGAAAGAAGTTGAAGACAGCCCGCCGTTCATTGGCGTCCCCACGTCTGAGTCGATGGCGAGAGCCATCCTGGAACTGGTTGCGATGAATGCCTGCAAAACCGAGTGGGATTTGCTGCAAGTGTTGACCCATCTGGGGGCGCAAATGCCCGAAGGCGCGACGGCGTTTTATGTTCCTGCGCTGTTAAGCCTCGAAACGCCTTGGCGCGACTGCGCGGCGTTGCTGACCATGGACCCGGTCAGGAAAAACCGACAGTGCGCCATTGAGGCGTGGTTGTTGCCCGAGTGTCAGGCGCTCGCCAATGAAACGGACCTAGCCCGGCTGGTGGCTGCGCGGAAATGGTTGCCTGAGGAGGATAGAGAGCTTATCGACATCGTGGTTAAGGGATTGCAGCGCCTTCGTGTGGGGGGCGCTGTGGCTCCTTCCACCAAGGCGGAGATACTAGGGGCCTACGTCTCCCCTTTTGATTCTCAGGGGGCGTTCTATGCCGTCCTGGCGCTGCGTCATGAAGACGCCTGGAAGATCTGGAGCGCTCGTCTGCAACAGGGCGTTGGCGTCACTAGGGGCGGCTTGCTGATATTTCCAGATTTCGAGTCGCTTGAACACCACATTGAGGGCGGCAAACACCACTTTCACCTTGGTGAACTCGCCCTTTTGACCCTGCAAAAAATCGTCCGCCACTTTCTACTGAAGAACCGTGATTCGGGGACGCTACCAACGCCAGAGTTGTTATGGCTGATCAGCCATGTTGAGGGGGAATGGGCGCTACCAGACGCCATGAATATGGACGACCTCATTGAAGCGCTGACGGATGCGGGAGAACTGCCTGCGGATCAATGGGACTTTGCGCAAGACATGCGTCGTCTGACGCAGCCTTGGTTAAGGTCGGAATGGACAGGCCAGCACACAACAAGTGAGGCGCTAATCCTTGAGTGCCTGGAGCCGCAACGAGAAAGCTGGCTGGAGCGCTGCGCCCTCTTGGCTTGCTTCCTTCACGAGCGAAAAGGAAGCCGCAAGGAGATTGAGCTGCTGAGACTGGCCGCCGCCAGCATCGCTTCCGGCAAACCGCTGATAAACATTTCCCTTATACGAGAAATGGCGGAATCCGCGTTTCATTGGGAAGGAGCGCCGGTACAGTGGCTGGATATGCCGTCCGAGATGGCAAGGACGATTCGACAGAAAATTTATTAACACTCGGACTCGGTGATAAGGCGCATGGTGGACGCCTAACCCACTCAAGCATATGAAAAGTTTGTTCAGTTACTGAATAAACGAAATCACGAAGTCATCGTTAACAAGGACAGGTAGATGCTTTACAGCTTTCTTTGCGCCACGCCTATTTCCGCAAGCATAATGGCCTGGATATTTTTAGGTAAAGAGCAGGACGCGCTTGCTTTGGTCGCTATGCTGGTCACGGTTTCAGGAATATTTCTATCTATGAGGACGCCTGTAAAGAAGCCCGTGGCGGCAACAGAACAGGCTTAATAAATTAGAGAAACGAGTCTTTTAATACTTGTTGCTCACACTCCAACCCACACTTGGCCATCGCATATATTTTGATATTCCCAGTGGTATATTGCTGAAATTAAGTGGGCTATACTCGTTATTCAACTCGTAATAGATGAGCTTGATAGTCAACATTAAACTGTTAGTTCACCGTATAGAATTTGGGGAAAAAATGAAAAAAATAAATGCGTATGCGAATACTCTGGCTGAAATTGAAGCCCTCAAGAAGAAGCTTGAAGCGCTTGAAAATGATGAAGGCCTGAAGAAGAGTCTGGAGTTCAAGAAGAAGCTGGAAGACTTGATGGCCAAATATGAAGTCTCACCGGATGAAGTGATCAACTTGCTTGGCGGTGGCGGGAAAGTGGCTTCTAAAGCGTCAGCGTCCGATAAACGTCGCGGCACTCGTCCGTTAAAAGTATATAAGAACCCCAAAACAGGGGAAACCGTTGAGACTCGTGGCGGAAACCATAAAGTGCTGAATGAGTGGAAAGAGAAGTTCGGCAAAGAAAAAGTCGAAAGCTGGCTGGTATCCTAATCTCGGCTAGCCCCTTTTAGTCGCTAGCCCTGTGGGATCAACAAGATAACGCCGACTTATAATCCAAAGAGCAACCTCAATCTGTGAGGCTGCTCTGCCTCAATAGCCCATGACACTTGGGCGCATGACGTTCCTTAGTTTACATTTGAGCGTGAATGTATTCTGACCATTCTCGATATCCGCATTTCGATTATGCTTTCGATTGCCTGGTAGTTAATCATACTGAGATCTTCATCCTCATCCCTGTAGTACGATACGTGCTCTATTACATCACTCAAAATCAGTTCAATGAGGTCATTAGCAAGCGGGCAGTCAATTGAATAAAAAGCATCAGCATGATGTTTTTCGTGAGCCGATATAAAAGCGCTTAACTCATCTTTCAGATAGAATGACAAGGTCTTCAAGTCTTCTATGGAGTTCAGAGACAAAATCAAGTCTCCATCATCTTTCCATGCGCATGACGACAAACGAGATATCAGATCTTTTCTGAAGGTCGTAATTAGCCTCAATAAATTCTCATCACATCTATCATCGGCGGCTTTTAAAGAAGAGCCAAAGATGCGGAGTGTGTCGTCTTCTTTTTTAGACACCCCTGTCTTGCCTATATAACAATTCAGAAGGCGGGTAATTACCTCAGCCTCTGGCTCCGTGAAAAGTAAATTATCGTGTCTATCAAGGGGAGTAATACCGGGCACATCGGCTTTGACAATTCCAATGGTAAACGGCATGTTGGCATCAATGTTGTGCCGCGCCCCGGACGCCATAAAGAAGAGGTCACGTTTTAAGCCATACAACACCAGCTCGTTTATGTCTTCGTCAATATCGTTTAAATACTTGACCGTGGAAGTCGCAAACAGACTGATGACGATTTCTCTACTGACTGCATATCCTCGAAAATTTAACGTGTTAATTAGCCGCTCAACCACATCAGAAAAGTTTTTGATTTTTAAAGTGCGGTTGTCTTGAAGACTAGCGTATAACCCAGGGTAATCTTTTCCTGACAGCCCTCTAGCCCATACCGTATAGGCTGAAGATGGCTGTAGTTGTATTCCATGGACTCTTAGGGCGCTCGCAAAATCACGGGAAGTCGAATGCAAAATTCGCTGCTCAAATCTCATAACTCACTCCAAAATATTCGGTCTCGGGGTCGCCGTTTAAACCCAAAACCGATTTGGGGTCAGTTTTCGATTTGAAAATTTCGAATTTGTATTGTGACTAGAAAAGAAGTTCTGCTCAGCGACAAGCCAGGGATTCTTTTGTTCCTGAAGAAAATCCTAGCTGAAACTTTACTACCGGAGCAAGTCCTACGAGGCTCGGCTAAAACCGAACGATCAGGCGCGCAAAGACGCTGCGCTCAATCTCTTTGTTTCCACCAAATTCCAGATGGCCCTTATCCGTCAAATTCTGCACGGTCAGTAAGGCCTCAATGTCATTACTTGCTTTCCAGCCGAGACTCATATCTAAAGCCGTATAATCATCCACGCCCAGAGATTGTAATTCGTCGACAAAGCGAAACCCTGTGTAAAGACTCAGGTTATGCGGTAGGTCTAAAAAAGAGAGCACCGAATACTGATTGCGTGGGCTGTTATCCTCAATGTTCTCCGCGCTGACGTCGCTACTTTCCGGCTTGCTCTTCAAATCCAGGTCCAGGTAGGCATACTGAAAACGCAGTCGCCAGAACGAGACCGGCTGCCACTGTGTCGACATAGTTCCTCCGTGTGAACGTCCCTCCATGCCATTAGCCAGTGCGTTGGGTAGCACAATGTAGGGAATCGTCGGATCAGGAATAATCAATGGCGCTTCCGGCTCCATTGTTTGCAGGTCGTCGTACTCGTTATAGAAGAACGCCAGGTCAAAGGAAAGCTCATCCAGAGGTTGGTAGCGCCAACCAGTTTCATACGCTTTCAGCGTCTCTGAATGAAAGTCCTCATTGCCGTTTACATTGACGTATATCGGAAGTGGAATGCCCTCGATCGCCAGCGGCGCAGTCAGGGTCAGGTCCGCATCCAGGCGTGAAGGAACCCTCACTGCTCGCGACGCGGACGCCCAAAGCATCTGATCGTCGCTGACACTCCAACTCAGTCGTGCGTTAGGTTGGCTTTCAAACCCTGTGAAGTCGTTATACTCAAACTTGGAACCCAGCGTTAAATACAGCCGTTCGCGCCAAAGGTCGACCTTGTCCTGCGCGAATACGCTATAGGTTTTCATGGTACGCTGATCCGGTTCAAAGGTAGCAAACAGGGTGTTGTCCAGTTGATCCTGCACTACGCGAACGCCAGCTCCCAACGTGACCTCCTGCCGGCTTGACGCTCGAAAATGGTATTGGAAATCAACATCCAGAGTATGAACCTTGACGTTATAAGCTCCAGGGATATTGCGGCGAGTATGGTCATAGTAGCTTTGAAGACGCAGCCCGGAGCGATCGACATTTTCCCTTTCCCAGCGTGCAAGGAGGTTGCCTCCAACGAAGGTTGATTTACCTGGTTGCGGATCGTCAGGCAGAGTGCCTAGCGTGAAGTCGTCGCGAAACTCTCCTTCCTCGCTGCCGCTGTAGATATCCCCCTGCAAAGTGTAGTGGTCCAGTGGTGTTTTCCGGTCAATGCGAAATCCACCCTGCCCCATGCGCCAGCCATCACGGGCGTCTTCGCCATCTAGTAACAGCGAGTCGTCGCGATCGAACGCTTTCACATAGGCGCGCGCAGTATAATCCCCCAGCCTCCCGCCATAGCGTACGCCGGCAAACCCTTTTTCTTCATCTCCTCCGCCGAGCTCAGCGAAGCCATCCTGAGTGTCTTGTGAAGACCGAGTGATGATATTAATGACGCCATTGACGGCGTTGGCCCCCCATAACGTCCCGCCTGGACCAAAAATCACCTCAATGCGGACTATATCCTCCAGGAGCGTATCCTGCGCATCCCAAAAGACGCCGGCGTACAGAGGCGAATAGACACTGCGCCCGTCGATCAACACCAGCAGCTTGTTGGAAAGGTCATGGTTAAAGCCGCGTAAGGCGACACCCCAGGAGTTGGCGCCCTTGCGCGTGACTTCAACGCCAGGCGCCAGACGGAGCGCTTCTGGAATGCTGGTGACCCCAGAGCGGCGGATATCATCGCGGGAGATGACAAAGACGGCCGCTGCCGCATCCTGCAGCGTCTCTGATCGTTTAGCGAGAGAGGTGACCTTTGTGTTCATCAGGTCCACCAAACTGTAATTTGTTATATCAAACTTCGCCTCTGCCGCCAGTGCTGGTGTTGATACTGCAAAATAACTGATTCCCAGCACAAGCCTCCATGTCCGCATCCTTTTCATGGGAGTATCCTGTGCTTTTGTGATCCGTATCAGTTACGAGTATAGGCCACTACAGGTGCTGGTCTCAGGCAAATCACAAAACCTTTTGCGGAAACCTAAAATCGACGGTCAGCGTTAGCTAGAGAATATCTCTTGGTCGTTAACCAATGTGAGGGATTAATAACGACACTGTATAGCCTGTCCCTCGCATGCCCCCCTTTAATGTCAGAGAGAGTAATAAAGTTGTTATCCCTGGGGTAATTGGTTCCCCCCCTTAACCTTGGTGGTTGTACTCCCAAATTAGTAGTACTTAGCATGCTTCTGCTGCAAGACAATAAGGAGATATTCAATCACTGTGATTGTTAACGATTATTGCATTCGGGAAGTCAGAGTTTATCGAGATCCTGCATTAACCCTTTTTGTCGATAAAGAAACTGGCGAAGAAACCCTAAAGCTTTCAGTGCCTGAAGATCAGGCAAAAAATAGCGGTCCATGTCTTAGTAGATCCTGATGGCTGGCTAGTAAAGCCCGTGTGCTTGTGTCTGTAATGGAAGAAGGAAGAGCCAAAAGCACCGCTACCGATGCCAGGCACTGCTCCTTTATTTCAGATCTCGCCATCAAGTACGCGGGTATTCTTCTTTTGTCCAGCGAACAACCCTGTCAGGATATTGCTGGTAAGCGCGAAAAAGTAGCTTCTGAGGCGTTAACCCCATAGCCTAGGAGTCATCCCACTGATACATCAGACAAGCTAACCCGGAATTTCCGCTTGATCAGATCCCGCACCAACCCGCGAGTCCACAGCGCATATTCAAGCTTAAACTGCTGAGGCTGATATCCCACCACCCAGGTATAGATCTGGCGTAGCTGTCGACCATTTAATTTGCTGGGACAGCCATATGGGCGTTTAGCTTTAAGTGCGTCATAACCGCCTTCCCGATAGGCCGCCAGCCATTCATAAATACGCGGCAGGCTGAAGCCTAGGGCCCGTATAACTGCCTCCGGGCTTTCTCCCGCCTGGACATGCTGTACTGCGCGAATGCGAATGACTTCTAGCGTCTTATCATCAAGCTTTCTTCCATCATTTGAGGACATAGCATCCACTCTCCTTATCTAAAGTCAGGTCCATAACATGCTTGAACATAGACTCTTTCTGTGTACGCCTACTTTGTTACGGATTAGTATCAACCGACAACCGTATCGTCTTGATCCGGTCATTGATAACATCCACAACCTCTAGTTGAGCGTAACCAATTCTCAATTTCACCCCGCATACGGCATCAGTCTCCAAGGCATCTTTAACCAATTGTTCCAGCGTTATAGCCAAGTCATCGGACAGCCTGACTCCATATGCCCAATGAATATCTCCTGCGCGAGTACTGCCTTTCAAATCAACCGGAGTTTGTAAAAGTAAACTTATCTCTACAACCGGAGTTGGCGAGAATACACAGTCTACAAACGGCCTTAGCTCTGGGCGCAGCACAACAAAAAGATGATCGCCCTGCTTGAGTCGCGTTGAGCCTCGCGGCGGAATAATAGTCGAGTCACGGCTAATCATGGCAACAAGTGCGCTATCGGGTAGTGCCATCTGTGACAGTAATTTGCCATCGACCCGTGGGTTTTCACTTAGCGTGTATTCGACAATTTCGGCATCCACATCCCCCAAAGATGTGATTTCAAGGGTTGCAGCAGAGGTGGTTGGTGGTACTTCGGTTAATCGAAGGGTTCTTGCCAGCCATGGCATTGATGAGCCTTGGATGGTCGCTGAAATCAGAACGACGAAGAACACCACGTCAAAAATGAGCTCGGCTCCGGGCAAGCCAAATAACAATGGAAAGATCGCCAGGATAATCGGCACGGAGCCACGTAGGCCAACCCATGAAATCAAACCGATCTCACGATTATTGAAACCAAAAAATTTCAGGATAGGCGCCACTGCCAGGGGACGAGCAATCAAAACCAGAACTGCAGCAATCAGCAAGCCTTCTAGCCATACATCAAGTAATGACTCTGGGTTAACAAGTAACCCAAGAGCAACGAACATCACAATTTGACTTAGCCAAGCTAGGCCATCATGAAACAGGAAGGTACTGCGCTGGAAAGCGAAGCGCTTATTACCGATCATGACACCTGTAATGAATATTGCCAAAAAGCCGCTACCACCAAGGTTGGCTGCAATTCCGAATGCAAGCAGTCCAAAAGCGGTGGTCATTACCAGATATAATCCGGATGCAGTCAAATGGATACGATTGATAACCTTGACTGCAAACCAACCAATTGAAAGCCCGACTAGTGCACCGACGCCCATCTGCATCACGAAGAGCTGCAGCAGACCTATGCCCGGTTTCATACCGTTGACAAGGATCTCAAGTAGCCCGACCGTAAGAAAAATTGCCATTGGGTCGTTAGAGGCACTTTCAATTTCCAGAGTTGATTTTAACCGTGGATTTATATGAATCCCGGCATTACGAAGTAAAGAAAACACTGCTGCGGCATCTGTAGATCCGACAATAGCGCCCAGCAACATCCCTTCCAACATGGGAAGACCCAGTATTAGAGACGCAGCCAATCCGGTAATGGCCGCCGTTATCAGCACCCCCACTGTCGCCAATAGCGAAGCGGGCTTCCATACGCGCTTGATTGAGGACAAGGGCGTCTGTAGCCCGCCATCAAACAGTATCATCGCTAATGCCAAGGTACCCAGTGCATGAGCGCCTACCGCATTGTCGAAGGCAATCCCTATTCCATCTTCACCTGCCAGCATCCCAACTAGAAGGAACAGCACCAGGACAGGAAGCCCAATTCGGGCTGATAGTTTACTGGACAGGATGCCGAGCAGAAGCAAAATGGCAGCCAGAAGGATTATCTGATCAATAGCGAACATTAACGTGTCCTTTTTGAACTAATTGGATTGCGGCCACCCGCTTGGGGACGCTTCCGATGCGGGTGGTCATAGACAGTATGAAGCCGTGCTCCATTTGCTTCACTGTGAACAGGGACAACGTGAGGCTTTCATGGCTTAACCCTCACGATTCTAGGGCAGCAGCGCCAGTTCCTCACGAACCTCTTCTGCAGTAGGTCTTAGTGGCGGCAATCCTTTACAGATGCGCCGCTGGTGCAGGTAGTACAGCAGCGGCGAAGCTATAAATATGGATGAGCTTGTGCCTATGACGACCCCAAACAGCATGGGTAAGGCAAAGCTGGCAACTGCGGCTCCTCCTGCAATTCCCATCGGGACTAACGCCAGAAATGTGGTGGTTGATGTAAACACTGTGCGGTTGAGTGTTGATGAGATACTTTCATTCAGAATGTCCAGGATGGGTTTGTCCGGTGTTTGCCTCAAACCTTCGCGTATTCGGTCAAACACCACCACCTTATCGTTCACCGAGTAACCGATAAGCGCCAATAGGGCCGCTACAGCAGTCAGATTGAACTCAATGCCAGTGAGCGCGAAGAAGCCTATGGTTTTGGTCAGGTCCAGGCCGATGGTCAGGGTCGCTGCTAAGGCAAAATGCGACTCAAAGCGTATCCAGAGATAGGCCAGCATGCCCGCTCCCGCAGCAAGAATGGCCAGGATGGTAATATCACTGAAGTTACCACTGACCTTAGGCCCGACCATATCAACCCGCGGAAACTCCGCTTCGGGCTGAATGGCAGTCACTACAGATTTAATTGCTTCGACCTGTTCAGCGGTTTTGCCGGGCTTATCTGGATCGGCAGGAAGGCGAATCAAGAAGTGTCCGTTATCTGCAAACTCTTGGATCGCAGCCTCCCCCATCGAAGCACTCTGCAGTGAGCCCCTGAGGTCGTCAACCGTCACACTTGGCGCTTCAACCTCAATCACTGTGCCACCGGTAAAATCAACGCCATAGTGCAACCCTGGTTGAAGAAAAAGTGCGATGGATGCCAGTGACAACATCGCCGAGGCGGCCAAGCCAATCACCCGTCCACGCAAAAAATCCAGCCGTTTACCCGCTAGCTGCGTAAGCCACAGAATTCCCCCCATGCTAAGTGGTTTACGCATATTCCCTTGAACGCTCCATTCCATGAATACACGGGTGATAGCAATCGCCGTAAACAAAGAGGTCAGCAGGCCTATACCGATAGTCACAGCAAAGCCTTTTACCGGCCCACTGCCTACGAAGAAGAGCAGGCTAACGGCGATCAACGTGGTGATATTGGAATCGAGAATAGTACTGTAAGCCCGGTCGAAGCCGTCTTTTAATGCGATGCCCGCTGGCCGACCTCGGAGGCTCTCTTCCCGAATGCGCTCATTAATAAGGATGTTGGCATCCACCGCCATACCAATGGTTAATATAATGCCCGCAATACCTGGCAACGTCAGTGTGGCCCCCAGCAGGCTCAATATGCCAAATACCAAACCAACATTGACCGCCAGACCAACACAGGCAATCAGCCCCCAGCGCCCATAGAGCACCAGCATAAATGCGATCACCATGGCTGCACCGATCAGGCCGGTAATAAGCCCCATTTCGATAGCGTCACTACCAAGATCAGGTCCCACTGAGCGTTCCTCGATCACATGCAGAGGTACAGGCAACGCACCTGCACGTAAAAGAAGGGCAAGATTACTCGCTTCCACTGAGGTGAACTGTCCACTGATCTCACCACTACCACCGGCTATCACACCCTGAATGACAGGTGCAGTAATCACCTTATTATCCAGAACAATTGCCAGCGAACGACCGATGTTGGCCTGGGTTATATCACCAAAGAGCCGCGCACCTTCGTTATCGAGCTTGAACGTTACTATCGGCTCGCCGGTATCCGGTTTGAAAGACAACTGGGCATCACGAATGTGTTTGCCCTCCATCGCCACTTGTTGCTCCAGGTGGTAAGTGCGTGGCTGGTCGGCTGCAGGCACATCGATGGTCGCTCCAGCACCTGCACGATCCACCCAATGGAAGGACATTTTGGCCGTAGTTCCAAGCAGTTTGCGGACTTCACCTGGATCTGCGACACCTGGCATCTGAACCAGAATACCGTCATCGCCCTGCTTGGTAATGCTTGGCTCCACCAATCCGGTTTCGTTCAAGCGGCGGCGGACTACTTCCAAACTTCGCTCCAAAGCATCGTCGAAGAGCGCCTTCTGCCACTGCTTCGACAATGTGAGGACCAATCGGTCATCGCTCTGATTAATTACCAAATGCCGAATGCCATCAGCGCTCTTCGCATTCTGCTCAGTGGCGATACTCAAAGCCTTCGACATGTGCTCCGGCTTACGTAACGTCAATTCGGCCCGTCCATCGTTGAACGAGGGCGGCATGTAATAAACATGCGCCTCGCGCAGCCGATTAGTCAGGTCATCCAGTGTGGACTGGAGCTGCTCTGTTACCAGGGCTTCCTTATCGGCAGCCAGCAACAGGTGTGATCCACCTCGCAGATCGAGTCCTAGCGACACTGTGCTCTGGGTGTACCAGGCGGGTAAATAATTGGAAATTCTATTAGGTAAAATACTAGGTAGCGCACTCAGCAAGCCAAGCACAACTACCAAACCGTATATAACGGCTCGGGTACGTAGGGATTTCATGCGTAACTCTCAAGTTGTAAACGAATGACGCCTTTATGACGACAATGGGTTAAAACATTGATGATTACGCGATAGGTGGCGCACGGGGTGGCGGAGCGAGGAGGTTGTAACCCGATGAAACCGAGCGCACCTCAGAAGTCGAATCAAAGACCTTCGGTGCAGCTTCATCAAAGAAGAGACTTTGGCAGGCAACTACCAGCCAATAATGCAGATTCCAAGGATGGTCCGGAGAGGTATCGTCCTCATCCTCACGTAGGGGAATAGAGAACGACTCACTGGGCGAACCGACCAGAACATGCTCAAGCTTGCTGATGTATCCAATCTGGGCGGAAGACGCCATTGACGTCTGATGTACCAGGAAAGATAGAAAGGCAAGGATCAACCACAGTAGTGTCACCGTCACTACCGAGCTTGATCGAGTTCGCCGAATGTATGAGCTGGATACTACAGGCATATTTCTATCTTTAAGGTAATTAACCATGCTATCGCTTAGAGGAGCGCTGCGTCAAATCCGTGCTTTCAGTGTGGGGAGTATCCTGTGCCGTTGTGATCCATACCAGTTACGGGTATAGGCCACGACAGGCGCTCGTCTCGGGCAAATCACAAAACCTTTTGTGAAATCTGATAACGACGGTCGGCGTTAGCCAGAGAATATCTCTTGGTCATTAACCAATGAGAGGGATTAATAACGAAATTGTATAACCTGCCCCTCGCATCTCCCCCTTAATTGTCTATTTTAAAAATATGAGTTCAAGCAGTCGCAGCAGGAAGCTTAGCGTAGACTCCAGGAGTTTATGGCATGCAGATTGGGATGATTTCCCGCACCTGAAAAAAGACCTCTGCACGACATAAACAAGCGTCAATAGCGCATAACAGACTGGTGAGCATATGACACAACCATTCATCGACACGACTTGGGTCAGTGCTGGAAACAGGAAAGCAGGCTACACAAGGATTTTCGAGTGCATTATTAAAAAGCTCTTCATGCTGAAGGAACTTGAGCTTTATGCGGAAGATAAGCCTGATATAACGCTGCAACTGCGCAAAAGCCGACAGGCTCTAGACAACCTCAAAACGCAAATAGGAAAAAGTGAGTACTACATTTTCTACTACGCCGCAAATACAGAGCTTAAGAAGCTTGACGTTCTTATGAGTATCCAAGAAGTAAGTTAGGAGCATGAACGCAGGGCGAAAAGGCCAGCTCTCTTTTGAGGAATTGAAGGATTACCTGGAAAGTAAGGGAGAGCTTGAACTTATTAATTACGTTCAAAGCACTGGTGAACGACTCGCTCTTAACAAGGAAACGTTTTATACAGCCGGTTTGACTCCATCACGAAGGTATCAAGTGGCGTGTGTTTTCATGTTGTTAGGCGAGTACTCCGTCGCTATTGAGATATGCCGCCACGTTAAGGGCGAGTCAGGATTAAGTGAGATTTGGAAATATTGGATTCAAGTTTTGATGAAATACAAACAGCACTGAATTCAGTGAGACCTTAACACCAAAGAGAATTTCCACACAGAATGGGAGATTCGCCACTTGGGATAACCCTTTTACAACCTCAGAGGAATTAAGTGGCGAGGAGGAAGCCTATACCGGCTTCTATTTGGGCTGGGAGCTCTGACCAATGATGTCTCGACAAACCTGTTTGCGCTGGGTGAAACAAGCGCTTGTGGCTGTATTGTTGGCGTCTTCCGTCACATCGGCCGTGGACATTGAGTATCAAATCAAAGCCTCCTATCTCTACAACTTTATGCAGTTCGTGCGCTTCCCACAGGACACCTTCGCTCACGCCGGCCAAATCACTCTCTGCATTGTCGGCGTCAATCGCTTTGGAGGAGCCTTGGATGAAATTGATGGGGCCAAAGCGCCTCAGGGTTCCGTCGTCGTCAATAAATTAGGGCGCTATCGGCCAGACCTGCCAGTTTATGACTGTAACGTGCTTTTCCTCTCTTCGTCAGAGGAAGACTACACGAAGCAGATCTTACGCATGGTGGATGTTCGGGAAGTAATGACGATCAGTGAGTATTCGCCCTTTATCACCTATGGAGGATTAATCGAGCTGTATCAAAAAGAGGAAAATATTCGCTTCAGAATTAACGAGACGTTAGTTACGGAAACCAAATTCAAAATGGCTGCGCAGTTGGTGAGATTGGGCGTGGAGTAAGACGAAAGCCAAAAAAAGGGAGGTGTGATCGTGAACCTCCCCAAGAGAATGATATCGGTACAAGACAAAGAGTTGGGGACTCTGTCTTACCTTGTAAGTGTAGTCTGAAATAGCCACCACACTTTTAAAAATTTAAAGAGATTCTGAATACCTCCTCAACTCCGGCTTGATAAGGCCAACTTAAGTCTCGCTACATGGAGGAATGTCGAGCATGGAATAAAGGCCACCAAAAAGTGGAACACTGATTTAGGTGCTTCAGGCAGGTATTTGATTATAACAAGCTCAGCTTTCTTGACTTGGCCAAAAACAGAAGGCGATATTAGTCTTGAGGGTCGCCGTTCTCGTTTAACGGAATTTTCAGAGACTCATTCCTACCTCCAGCAATATTAGCTTTCGCCACAGATGCCTAATAGCCAGCATTAGAGTATATGAACAGGCACAATTGCTGTATCAAACACATCGAAAAATAACGTCGAATCTACTTGGCTTCCTTCTCGAATA